>DATJRM010000020.1:0-4750 GCA_035504755.1 Candidatus Acidiferrales bacterium | reverse complement strand
CGTCGCTGCGCCGTTCCATCGGTTCGGTCGCGGCGGCCTTATAGACCGCGGATGGGGCCGTGTCCTTGAGTAGGAGCGCGCCGGCGCCGATTACGCAATCCGGAGCTACCGTAATGCCGTCGCGCAGTGTCGCATTGACGCCGAGAAAGCAGTTGTCGCCGATCGTGCACTTGCCGGAAACGACGATGTGGCTTGCAATGAACACGTTGTTGCCGATCTTGGAGTGGTGACCGATGTGATTGCCGCTCCACAGGACGCAATTGTTGCCGATCGAGACATACGGCTGCACCACATTGTTCTCGAAGATGAAGCATGCCTCGCCGTACGTTGTTTCCGGCCAGCGGTGGACCGTCGAATGCACGTACGTCGGAAGCTCGTACCCAAGGGACTTGAGCGACTCATAGACGCCGCGGCGTGCCGCGTTGACCTTGCTGAATCCGACGCCGATGAAAGCTGCATGCTCGCTCGGCGGGTGCGATTCGGCGATGCGCTCGAAGGGGACGACCGGAAGACCGAGCAGCATGGGGTCGGCGAGGTACTGCTCGTTCACGGTGAACGCGACGACGTCATACTCGCTGTCGTCGCGCAAATAGACGCGCGCCACTTGCGCAAAGTCGGTCGTGCCGAAGATAATCGCTTTTTTCATGCATGTACCGTCGTCGTGAAGTTCCGCACGCAGGCGATCACCTGTTCCTGATCGGTCGCGCTCAAGTCATTGTAGAACGGAAGCCGGACCAGACGGTCGCTGACGCTTTCCGTGATCGGGCAGGCGCCGCGCGCGCCCAAACGCAGCGCCTCTTCCGAGCGGTGTAGCGGTGTATAGTGAAAGACCGCATTAACGCCCTGCTCGCGCAGGTCGCTCAGGAAGCGCGTACGCTCGGCAAGCGTCGGCAAGAGCATCCAAAACATATGATACGACTGCTCGCGGTCGACGGGCACGAACGGAAGGGTGACGCCTTGCGACTTCGCCCACGACTCCAAGTGCTCGAAATACGTGGTCCAAATACGCTTTCTCGTTTGTTGCACGTACTCGCGATGTTCGAGCTGTGCGAGTAGAAATGCGGCAAGCATGTCACTCGGTACATAACTGGAACCGAGGTCGACCCAGGTGTACTTGTCGACCTGCCCGCGAAAAAAGCGCGACCGGTTCGTCCCTTTCTCGCGGATGATCTCGGCGCGCTCGATAAAGCGCTCATCGTTGACTACGAGAGCGCCGCCCTCCCCACACGTGAAATTTTTCGTTTCGTGAAAGCTCTGCGTCGCCAGTGCGCCGAACGAACCGAGCTGCTTGCCGCGATAGCTTGCGAAGAGACCGTGGGCGTTGTCTTCGACCAGCGCGAGTCCGTGCCGCCGTGCAATCTGACCGATCGCGTCCATCTCGCAGGCGACGCCGGCATAGTGCACGACGACGATCGCCTTGGTGCGCGGCGTGATCGAGGCTTCGATGAGGCGTTCGTCGATGTTGAGCGTATCGGGACGGATATCGACGAAGACGGGAATGGCGCCTCGCAACGCAAACGCGTTGACGGTCGAAACGAAGGTAAAAGCCGGGAGCAACACCTCGTCGCCGGCCTTGAAATCGAGCAGCAGCGCCGCCATCTCGAGCGCGTGGGTACAATTGGTCGTCAGCAGAACGCGTGCGGCGCCGATGGCTTCCTTGAGAAACGCTTCGGATTTGCGCGTGTAGGTGCCGTCCCCTGAGATGTGCATCGACGCGACCGCGTCGCGCATGTACTCGAGTTCGTTCCCGCTCAGCACCGGCCGGCTAAACGGTATGTGGTGTGGGTCCTGCATTCTAGAAGTAGTATCGTCCTTCGGGGAGAAGCGGTTTACGGAAATGGAAATCCACGGAGGAAGGATGAGGCAGGAATTATCCGGCATTCTGCGCTGTCCCGCGTGCGGCGAGGCGATTGTGCCGCGAGGGGATGCACTCCTGCGTTGCGACCGTGGGCACGAATTCCATGTCGTCGACGGCGTTCCCGACCTGGTATACCCCCGGGCCTTACTCTCCTCGGACGCGGAATTTCGCGAAAAATACGATACCGGCGCGCAAGCCTATGACGTGGGGATGCGTTGGCTTTTCGGGAGTTTTTACGAGAACGAGGAGCAGGTGCGCTCGTCGATGGCCGATCTGCTGGGGCTCCAACCAGGGGCACGCGTGCTGGAGATCAGCAGCGGCTCGGGCTCGGATTCGCTGCAGATCCTGCGCCGCATCGGATCGGGGGGTTGGCTCGTTGCTACCGACCTATCGCGAGGCATGCTCGAAGTCGCCCGAGGGCGCCTGCGGGAGCACGCGTCGTCGATGTCGTTCGTCCAATGCAACGGATCATATCTGCCCTTTGCCGGCGGCGTCTTTGATGCGGTCTTTCACTTTGGCGGCATCAACGAGTTTTCCGAAAAAGAGCGCGCCGTGGCGGAAATGGCGCGTGTAGCTAAG
The DNA here is from genome assembly GCA_035504755.1 of Candidatus Acidiferrales bacterium. Lineage (GTDB taxonomy): Bacteria > Vulcanimicrobiota > Vulcanimicrobiia > Vulcanimicrobiales > Vulcanimicrobiaceae > Aquilonibacter. The sequence continues at coordinate 2,313 of DATJRM010000020.1, read as the reverse complement.
GTTGGCGGCCGCGTCGTCTTCGGCGACGAGAGCGTGCCGCCGTGGCTGCGCGAGACGACGTTCGGGCGCGTGCTGATGAACGCGAATAAACTCTACAAGCACATGCCGCCGCTGGACGCGCTGCCGGAGACCGCGCGCAACGTGCAGATGACATGGACGCTCGGCGGTGTGTTTTATCTGATCGCCTTCGATGTCGGATCCGGGCCGCCGCCGGTCGATCTCGACTTACCTATACCGGGAAAAGGGGACTCACTCCGCTCGCGGTTCGAACGGGCCTTTCCCGGCGAAACGCTGTGAAATGGGAGAAGCTGGGCCGGATCTTCGATCCGGCCGGGCGCGCGCCGTGGATGCAGACGCACGCCGCGAATCCGGTCGCGATGCCGCTCGGCGGCGATGCCTTCAGAATCTATTGCTGCGGGCGCGATGCGCAGCAGCGATCGCAAGTTGGGTTCTTCGAGATCGATATCAGGCGCCCAAGCGAAGTTTTGAATTTTTCCGAGGAGCCGTTTCTTGCGATGGGCCCGCTCGGCGCCTACGACGACTGCGGCGTCCTCAATGCCAGCTACGTCGATGCCGGCGAGCGGCAATTGCATTACTACTCGGGAATAACGCTGGGGCAAACGGTGCCGTTTCGCTTCTTCGCATCGGTCGCGATCAGCGACGACGGCGGCCGCACGGCACGCAAGCTCTCGCCCGCGCCGCTGCTCGGCATGAACGAGGTCGATCCCTATCTGACGGGATCACCCTGCGTCCTGCGCTGCGGCGAACGCTATCGCATGTGGTACACCTCGGGCGTGCGGTGGGACATCGTTGATGGACTGCCGCGGCACTACTACCATATCAAATATGCGGAGTCGGTCGACGGCATAGCTTGGCATCGCGATGGAAGGGTGTGCGTCGATTTCGCCGGCAGTGACGAATACGTCGTCGCTCGCCCATGCGTTCGCCAAAGCGATGAGCGCTTCGTGATGTGGTACTCGTATCGCGGCGATCGTTACCGCATCGGCTACGCCGAGTCCGGCGACGGGTTGCTTTGGAAGCGCATGGATGACGTTGCGGGCATCGAATGTTCGCCGTCCGGATGGGATTCCGAAATGGTATGTTACGCTTTCGTCTTCGATCATGGCGGTGACCAATTCATGTTGTACAACGGTAATGGGTATGGCGCATCGGGGATTGGGCTTGCGAGGCGTTTGCAATGATCGTCTCGACGCGCGATCCGCAGTGGCTGACAAAGACCAACGAAGCCGTGCGCCTGCAAGGCTATGCGGTAGTTACCGATATACTCTCCCCGCAGTTTTGCGCCGAGGCACGCGAGCGCATGTACGCGGCGAAGGAAAAGATCGAACGCGAGATTGGTCCTGAGCGCATTGCACGTAGCGGCGAACTCGGCGTCGTGCGTCTGCCGCTGAAGTACGAACCGTTCTTGGCCGAATTCCTCAACTTACCGGCATTGCATAGCATTCTCGACGAGGTGTTGGCCCCGACGGCCATCCTGCATACCCAAAACGGGCTCATCCTGCCATCCGCCTCGCCTGACGAGCGTGGTGTCTTCCAGAAATCGTTTCACCGCGACTTTCCTCGCTTCATGAACGGATATCGGGCGTCGATCAGCGTGCTCTTCGCGATTGACGCGTTCACCGAGGAGAACGGCGCGACGCTCGTCGTTCCGGGTTCGCATCTCTACGGTACGCGACCGACCGACGATTTTCTGGCGGAGGCCGCGGTTCCGGGTATTTGTCCGGCCGGATCGGCGCTTGTTTTCGATGCCATGCTCTATCACGCAGCCGGGCGCAATTCATCCGGCCGCGATCGCGTCGCGATCAACCACCAGTTCACGTTGGCTTTCTTCAAACAGCAAATCGATTACGTGCGCGCACTTGGCGACGACGCCGTTACGGCGTTGCCGGAGCGCACGCAGCAGATCCTGGGGTGGTATACGCGCGTGGTGACGAGCCTCGATGAATACTACGTTCCTAGCGAGGAGCGCCTCTACCGCTCCGGCCAGGGATAGCGCCTAGCGCAGCGTGGTCTCGCCGCGCTTCTCGGCGACGAGCTGCGCTGCACGGTAGAGCGACTCGAATTGTCCGGCGTCGGTCCACCATCCGTCGAGGATGTCGTAGTAAAGATCGCCTTCTTTGATGTAGGCGTTGTTCACGTCGGTGATTTCCAGCTCGCCGCGCGCCGAGGGTTTGAGCCGGTTGCAAAAGTCGAAGACGCGCCGGTCGTACATGTAGATGCCGGTAACGGCATAACCGCTTGCCGGCCTCTCGGGTTTTTCCTCGATGCGCACGATCCGCTCACCGTCGAGTT
>DATJRM010000019.1:0-91800 GCA_035504755.1 Candidatus Acidiferrales bacterium | reverse complement strand
CCCGCGCGCGACCGCGGTCTGGAATTTCGGCGACTCGTTCGGCGCGCAGGACGTGGTGGAGCTGCCGTTTACCGAGACCATCCTGCTCGCGCGCCATCTTCGCCTCTCGTCGATTCGCAACTTCATCAACGAAGCGCCGTTGAACGATCTGCGCGATCCCGCGACGGGCCCGCCGCAGGCGGCCGATGCAATGGGCCGTTCGGCGCAGCGCTTTCTCGTGGAGGCGGTCGTGCGGCGCGAAGATCTCGAGCGTCGCGCGACCGCGAGCGGGCGTGACATCTATGCGGTTACCGCGCCGCTCGTCGTCGAAGCGGTGCAACGAATCGTCGGCGGCGAGGTCCTGCAGCGCGGCGTGCGCGCGCTCGGAAGCCTCGTCGATGCTCGTGGGTTTCTCGACGCGCTCGTTGCCAGGTATTCGTCGTTGGAGGTTTCTTACACGTGAACGTGATACGGCTCACGCGGCGTGGCTAGCATTCGCAAAGAGATCCGCATCGACCGGCCGGCCGGCGAGGTATGGGATGCGATCCGCGACGTCGGCGAGGCACATACGCGGCTCTTTCCAAACGTGCTGACCGGCGTACGGCTGGAGGGTGACGCACGCGTCGTCACCTTCGCCGGCGGATTGGTCGTGCGCGAACAGATCGTCGATCTCGACGATCGCGCCATGCGCTTCGCGTACAGTGCGAGCGGCGGAACGTTGACCCATCACAATGCGTCGTTTCAGGTCGTCGCCGAGGGAGACGGTAGCCGCGCCATCTGGCTCGTGGATCTGCTCCCGAATGACGCGGCCGTGCGGATCGACGCCCTCATGAACGCCGGCATGGAGACGATGAAGGCGACGCTCGAACGCGCTACTCCATCAGCTTCATCGTAAGATACGTCCACTGCAGCGCCTGCGTGCGCGCCGACTCCTTGAGGGTTGCGCCCGCCGCGTGACCGCCTTCGGTCGCTTCGTAGAAGAGATACGGGTCGCCCATCGCCGCGAGCTTGGCGGCGAATTTGCGCGCGTGCTGCGGACCGACGCGATCGTCTTTGGTCTTCGTCCAGATGAACGGCTCGGGATACTTCACGCCTTCTCTGAGATTCTGATACGGCGAGGTCTTCTCCCAAAATGCGAGGACCTTGGGATCGCTGAGGTCGCCGTATTCGCCGGCCCACGACGCACCCGCCTCGATCTTGCCGATGCGGATCATGTCGAGCAGCGGCACTTGAATGACGACGGCGTGGTACTCGTCGGGGTGCTCGGTGAACTCGACGCCCATCAGCAACCCGCCGTTCGAGCCGCCCATGATGCCCAAGTACCGCGTGCTCGTGACCTTCCGCGCGATCAAGTCCTGCGCGACGGCGTAGAAATCGTCATACGCGCGCTGGCGGTGTATCGTCAATGCCGCGTCGTGCCAGGCCGGCCCGAACTCGCCGCCCCCGCGGATGTTCGCCAGCACGTAGACGCCCCCGTGCTCGAGCCACAGCTTCCCGATGACGCCCGAGTAGAACGGCGTCATGGAGATCTGAAAGCCGCCGTACGCGTACAACACGGTGGGATTCATCCCGGTGAGCCGCATGTTCTTGGGATGCACGATGAAGTAGGGAATCTGCGTGCCGTCCTTCGAGGTCGCTTCGTGTTGCTCGACGACCTCGTTCGAGGCGTCGAACTGCGGCGGCAGGCTCTTCACCTTGGACGCCTTCGTCGTCGACGCGTCGGCGAGATAGAGCGACGACGGTGTGAGAAAGCTCGTGACGTTCACGAAGGCGAGGTCGTTGTGCAAGTTGGTATCGCCGACCGAGACGGTCGAGTTCTCCGGCAGCTCGAGCTCGCGCGGCGCGCTCCAGCGGTCGTTTGGGAGTGGCCGCAGCACCAGCTCTCGACCGCGCACGTTGTCGAGGATCGAAACCAGCACGTCGTCTTTGGTAATCGCAACGCCGCCGTCGACGATCGCTTCGCGCGGTCCGGGCGCGTAGACGAGCGTCGGATGCAGGTCCGACGGATCGGCTTGTGCGGCGCGCAGATCGACCGCCACGAGCGAGCCTTGCGGGAAGCTCTTGCCGGCGACGTTCCACGGCTGGTTCAGGGAGAAGAGTAGACGCCCGGCGACCATGCCGTCGAGTTCGCTCTTGGGCGGAACGCCGAGCCGTTTCAATCCCTGGGGCGTTTCGAGATGGAGCTCGATCGTGAAGAACGTGGGCGTGCGTTGGATCAACACGGCGGTGTTACCGGCGCCGTCGTGCAGAACGGTGGGAAAGGCGTACACCTGATCGGTTCGCTCGCCGCGGAACACCTCGACTGCGGACGAGAGGGGCGCGCCGCGCTTGAGCCGTTTGACGACGTACGGATAGCCGGAGGTGGTGAGATCGCCCGGCGCCCACTCGCGCGAGACGAGCAGCGTGTCGTGGTCTTCCCACGCCGCGATTTGCTTGCCGCGCGGCAGCAGGAAACCGTTTGGAACGAAGCTTGCGGTGCGCAGGTCGAACTCGCGCACCGTAACGGCATCTTCACCGCCGTTCGAAAGCGAGAGCAAGCAGTAGCGTTCGCGTGGGTAGTCGCACGTATCGCCCTTCCACACCCAGCTTACGTGTTCGGACTTCGCGAGCGCGTCGAGATCGAGTACGGTCGTCCAATGCGGTGCGGCGGTGCGATAGTCGGCAATCGTCGTGCGGCGCCAGATACCGTGGACGTGTTGCGCGTCCTGCCAGAAGTTGTAGACCATCCCGTCGAGCACTTCAGGGTAGGGGATGCGGTCCTGGGATTGATAGATCTTCAGCGCTTGCCGGTAGAAGCCGGCATAGTGCGCATCGCCCTCGAGTACCGGCAGCGACTTCGCGTTTTGCTCCTTGACCCAGGCCAGGGCTCGGGCGCCGTCTTTGTCTTCGAGCCAAAGGTACGGATCGGTCTGTGCTGTGGCCGACGACTGCGCTAGCGCGGGATGCCAAGCATGCCGGGTAAGCACGATCAGCGCGGCAACCGATATAGCTACCAGGGATCGAAGAGCAAACCTCATCCACGGTCTCCTTCACGTAGTGTTGGGTGCGTACGTTAGAGTGATAGCGGCGCAGTTCCCTCCGAGAGGAGCGCTTCCCAATGAGTGCATTTCGTGATAGCCAACACGCGGCCGAGGTTCTCGGCGGATTCTTCGGTGAAGAGGGTTCCGTCGACGATCGCATCTTCGCCGGAAGCGGCATCGTCGTGGCCTATAAGCTGAAGGATCTCAACGTGCGCGTCGTGCTGGACGCGCGAGAGAAGCCCAAACCCGGTGGACGAGGCTACGACGTCTACGTCAACGATCCCAGCGCTCCGAATCCCGACGTGGAGATCTGGTTCAACGCCGACACGTTCGACAAACTCTACCGAGGAGAAATCACGCCGATGGCGCTGATGAACGACCGTGAAACGAGCCTGCGCGGGGATCTCTCGGTGAGCATGCGGCTAGTGCCGGCGATGGCGAAGTCGATTCCGCACTACAAAACCTATCGCGAAAAGCACGGCTAAGCGTTCATCTCGCGCAGCAGCGGACCGATCTGGGCGGCGTGGACGAAGAGTTCTTCTCCGCGCACGAAACCTTCGTCGCGCATGCGCGAGTAGAGCGCGAGCAGCTGATCGTAGTACCCGTCGGGATTGAGCAGGCCGATCGGCTTGTCGTGAAGGCGCAGTTGGCGCCAGGTCAGGATCTCGTGAAACTCGTCCATCGTTCCGAAGCCGCCGGGCAGCGCGATGAAGGCGTCGCTGAGTTGCGCCATCAGCGCTTTACGCTCGTGCATGGTATCGACGACGTGCAAGCGGTTGATGCCCTCGTGCGCGACCTCGGTGCGGGCCATCGACTTCGGGATGACGCCGATCACCTCGCCGCGCAAAGCGAGCATCGCGTCCGCGACCGCGCCCATCAGCCCGACGCGTCCGCCGCCGTAGACCATGCCGAAGCCCGCATCATAGATCGCACGTGCGACGCCGGCCGCGAGTTCGCGATAACGATCGTCCGCACCGGCGTGCGCACCGCAAAAGATACAGACTCGGCCCATGCGAAGAGCGTTGTATGTCCAAACCGGCGATGCCCTCCGACGGCGTCATTCGCGTGGCGCGCGAGCGGCGGCGCGCGAGCGTCGTCAGCGTGGTGCACGGCTTGCGCCCGCACGAGGCCGGCGAGATCGCGCGGGTGCTCAAACGCTACTGCGGGACGGGCGGCACCAGCAAAGACGGCGTCGTCGAGATTCAAGGCGACCACCGCGAGCGGATCGTTGCCTGGTTTCTCGCCCAGGGCCGCAAAGCCAAGATCGCCGGCGGCTAGGCGGCACGGCAGGTTTTAACTAAGGTTTTAGTTGACAAGCCGGCCGTCCCAGGGTATTCTTCTCTTAAAGAATTAGGAGATAGGAGACCCGCGATATGCCCCGTCGCCCCTCGCCGACCCTCACCGAAGCCGAACTGCGCGTCATGGAGGTCTTGTGGCGCCTCAAGCGCGCGACCGTGGCCGAGGTCACGGATGCCCTTCCCCCGCCTCCGCTGGCATACAACAGCGTGCTTACGACGCTACGTATCCTCGAGCAGAAAGGGCATGTGGGCCACGAGGAAGCCGGGCGCGCGTTCGTCTACCGGCCCCTGATCGAGCGAGACACGGCCGCGGGGAGCGCGGTCAAAAACGTCGTTGAGAAGTTTTTTGGAAACAACTCGGGCGCGTTGGCACTACGATTGATAGAGTCGGAGCGTCCCTCGGACGAGGAGTTGACTCGGTTGCGTTCGCTGATCGAACGCTACGAGGAGAAGTAATCAATGCAGCCGTCGTTGTTCGAAGCCGTCGTCCGGGATGCGCTCGTCGTGCTCGTCAACAGTCTGTGGCAAGGCGCGGCAATCGCCGGGCTGACGTGGCTTGCCCTGCGCCTCTTCCCGCGCACGAACGCCTCGACGCGCTATATCGCGTGGACGTTCGCGTTGGTCGCGGTCCTCGTCGTTCCGATCGCCACGAGCCTTTCCCACATCTCATCGTACGAACAGCAAATCGTCGCCACGCGTGTTTCGAACTCCCGCGGGGTCAGCCCTCACACCACCGCGCGGGTAAACGCCGAGGAGCGTACGGTGCGAAGCGAGCCTAAACATGAAACAGCGAGCGTAGCACCGTACCTCCAAGGTACACACCCGAGCATCCGAATCAATCCGCCGGTGATCTTGACGGTCGCGTTCTTCGGATTGTGGATCGCGTTGACGCTGGCGCTCGTCGTGCGGCTGATCGTTGCGCTCGCGCGTCTCGAGCGGCTCAAAACGGATGCGATGCCGCTGGGCATCGAGTACCGTGACCAGCTCGTGCAATGGCAGCGTCTGCGCGAACGTGATCGCGACGTCCGTATCTGCGTGACGGACGGCATCGAGGTTCCCGTCGCCGTCGGATTGTTCGATGCCATGGTGCTCTTACCCAGACACCTGCTCGACGAGTTCGATGCCGCGGAGATCGACCAGATCTCCTTGCACGAGCTCGCGCACCTATTACGTCACGACGATTGGACGAATGGGCTGCAGCGCGTCGTGAGCTCGCTGCTGTTCTTCAACCCGGCGGTGTGGTTCATCGCCCGCCAGATGGACATCGAGCGCGAGGTCGCGTGCGACGATTACGTGCTGGAACTCACCGGTTCGGTGCGCACGTACGCGTTCTGCTTGACGAAGATGGCCGAGCGGACGGCGTGGCCGCATCAGCCGCTCGCGGCGCCCGGCGTCTTCACCACGCGTAAGAACATTTCGATTCGTATCGAGCGCTTGCTGCGCACGGGTCGCGCGATCGGCTCGTCGATCTCACCGGCGGGAGCCGCGGCGGTTGGGGTCGGATTGATCGCCGGATACGTTCTCGCCCGGGTCGCGACGCCGGTCGTGGCGTTCGCGCTGCCGGTGCCGCCGGCGCTGCCGCAACCCGTGGCGATCGCAACGCCGAAAGCCGTGACGCCGAAACCGCCGCGCGTCGTCGCGCAGACGACGCAAAGCACGTGGACACGCCCGGAGGTGACCTTCACGACGAAGCCGCTCACCGTGACCGTCCCGGCGACGAAGGTTGACGTTCCGCAGATGTCGTTCACCGTGCCCGGCGTTGCGGTGAGCGTGCCGCACGTCCACGTTCACGTCGCCGACATGCGGCCGGGGATGAATTGCTCGGGTTGCGATTTCGAAAATCAGAATCTGGCCGGCAAGAGTTTTGCCGGATCCAATATGAGCGGTACGGACTTCAGCCACTCCAATCTGCAAGGCGCCGACTTCAGCGGTGCCAATCTGAGCGGCTCGGACTTCGAAGACGCGGATCTGCGTAACGCCTCGTTCGTCGGCGCGAACCTAACCGGCGCAAACCTCGACCACGCCAAGCTCGACGGTGCGAATCTCGATCGAGCGAATTTGAGCGGCGCCGAGATCGATGCACGCGCGCTTTCGCCGGTGCAGATTCGCGCGTACCTTCCGCACTGCCGGGGTTGCGACCTCAGCGGCGCAGACCTCGGCGGCATGGACCTCTCCGGCGTGCACTTGATCGGCGTCGATCTGAGCAAGGCCAATCTGCGTGGAGCAAACCTCAGTCATGCGGTCTTCAGCGGGGTCGATTTCTCCGGCGCGGATCTCCGTGGGGCGCGCACCGACGGAACCCAATTCATCGGATGTGACTTCTCCGGAGCGCAGCTCGGCAATCCCTAGCTAGTCTTCATACCTCACGCGGACCATGGGCGAGCACCGTCCCGGGCATCCGTTTGTCTGAATAAGGAAAGGCATCCGGCCATCATGACGTCACTCATGCGGAACCTCGGACTCGCAGCGGCGCTTCTCGTCGCCGCTATGAGCGCTGCTGCGGCGCAGACGACCTCGCTTCCGAGCCGTTGCGTCGGCTGCAATCTCTCCAACGTGAACCTGCACGGCGCGAACTTACGAGGCGTCGACTACGTGGGTACGAATCTGCGCGGAAGCGACCTGAGCGGTGCCGATTTGCGCGACGCTCGTTTGACGGGTGCCAACCTCGAAGGTGCCGATCTGCGCGGAGCGGACTTGCGCGGTGCGAAGATCGTCGGCACGAACTTTCGTGGAGCCCGGCTCGCCGGCGCGCGGGTCGATGGTGCTTCGTTCACGGGTGCGAACTTGCACGGCCTCGATCTGCACGGCATGAATCTCACCGGCGCGGGTTTCATCGGGGCCGATTTTGGCGATGCCAATCTGAGCGGTGCGCGATTCGATGGGGACGCGCTGGCCGGCGCCGATATGCAAGACGCCGATCTCGACGGGGCGTCGCTGCGCAACGCATGGGTCTGTTCGCACAACACCGAGCGCGTCAACGGCGTGACCTACGAACGCGACGTCGAGTGCCTCGATCTGCGCGGCGCTTCGGTGCGGGGTGCAATCTTCACCGGCGCACAGCTGTGCGATCGTCACGATGGTGAGCGCAGCTGCTCGGCGATCGATGCAGCGACGCTGCGAGACGCATCGCACAACGCTCTCGACGGAGCGGTGCTGTGATCGCAGCGGTGCTCGCCCTGCTCGGAGCTTTTGCGATGCCCACGGCGCCGCCTGGAACGCATCTCACGTTACCGTGGGACGTCGACCATGCCCGTCCGGCGCAGGAGAAGACGGACGTCTACGTTTATACCGACGGAAAGTTTCTGTACGTACGTTTCGACGCGCAGCAGAGTTCCCCGATCGTCGCGACGCAGCACTCCGACGATACGATTACCGGTGGGAGCAACATCAACGGCGGCATCGCGTGGAGCGACGACGCCGTCTGGGTCGACTTGTGGCCGACCGGGCCGGCCGGGTTCCAGTATCAGTTCGAGTCGAATCCCATCGGCGCGCACAACGAAGCCTCGACCGAGAACGTGAGCTTTGCGCCGCACTGGGTGTCGAAAGGGGAGATCACCCACGACGGCTACACGGTGTCGATGGCGATCCCGCTGGCCGTCATCCACGGTGCGCACGCCGGAACGTGGCGCCTGCAGTTCGTGCGCTACGTCCGGACGACCGGAGACCTCGACGTGTGGTCGTACGACCCGGCGCAGCAGAATCCCGACGATGCCGCCCGCGCCGGCAGCGCGACCTTCGCGCAGATCGCGAAGCAGCCGCTCAGCCCGCGCGTCACACCGTATGTACTCGCCGAGGGAGCGAGCCGTACGATCGGCGGCAGCACCTCGCGTGTCGGCATGGATTTCTCCATCCCGGTCGCGCAAACGGCCTCGTTCTACGGCACGTTCCACCCCGATTACTCGAACGTGGAACTCGACCAAGTGTCGATCTCGCCGACCGTCTTCCAGCGAACCTACAGTGAAGTGCGGCCGTTCTTCACGCAGGCGGCGCCGTTCTTCGACAATTTCAACTGCAACGTGTGCAACGGCTACCGAACGACACTCTACACCTACGCAATCCCGACGCCGCGTGAAGGCTACGCGTTCGAGGGCCGCAACGGTGAATTCGGATTGGCGGCCTTCGATGCAATCGGCGACGATCGGACCGACGGGGCTGCAGCGCTCGACTACACCTCGCCTGACACCCATTGGGGCGGATCCTTCCAGCACGTGCTCACCGACCTGCCGGGACTCACCGACGCAACGAACATGGGCGGCGTCAATTGGTGGAACGGTAAGTATCTGAGCTTCTACGTCAACGACGCGATCGAATCAGGGACGCTCGTTACCGATCCGTCGCAAGGCCAATGGGTCGACGCCGGCGGCGGCTGGGGCAACCAGCATTTCGCGCTCTACGGTTCGATGCGCAAAGTCGGCGACCAGTTCGATCCGGTCGACGGCTTCGACGCGCATCCCGGGATCGCCGGGTACGGCCTCTACACGGCGCGCATTTGGACGTTCGCGCCGAGTGACAAGCTGATCTCTGCGGGCGTCAGCCTCTTCATGGACCGCTATCAGGGCGTGCAATACGGTCAAGCGCAGAGCGATAGTAGCGTTCTGCTGGACGTGCTCACGAAGAGCACCTGGGATCTGCAGCTCTACTCCGGTTCGGACTATTGGCGTTTCGGGCAGACGCTGACGCCGGTCTCACAAGGCGGCGGCTTCAGCTTGACGTTCCACAGCGGTACGCAGAACAACACCGGCAACTTCCCCTCGCACGGCTCGTCGGCAACACCGACGACGATCCAATACTATACCGGACGCTACGGCCTCGGGCGGCTCGACACGTGGTATCGCTCGACCACGATGCGCGCCGGCGAGCGCGGCTCTCTCACCTTTGCGGTGGACGACACCGCGCAATCGATGCCGGACGGGCAATCCGACAACGTGCAGTGGTTCAACAGCGTCAGCTACAGCTATCAGATCGATCGGAGCTCGTCGTTTGCAGTCGGCGTGCGTAAGATCGTCGGCTTCGCACCGGAGCCCAACGGTGGCGGCAATTGCATCGGCACGTGCACGAATATCTCGCTCGCGTATCATCTACGCCTGCAGCGCTACGAGTTCTATGCTGCGTACGGCGATCCGAATACGCTGACGACCGTCCCGCAAGCGATCTTCAAGATCATCTTCTACGCAGGGGCACAGAAGGGGACCTAAACGCGGTCGCGCCGATCGATGCGGTGCTCGAGCACTGGCCGACGGGGCGCGTCTCTTTGCCAAACGGCAGCGTCGTGTCGAGGATCCAGCAGCTCTTGTTCAGCGAACAGTAGCACAGTCGAAAATCGACCTTATGAGGCACGATCGCCGCCATCGGTGCTCCGGGAAGGTTCAGCCTCATCAGCGTGACGACGTCGCCGGGACGCAACGTCGAGCCCGGGGCGAGGCTGGCGGTTTCCATCGATCCCGGAAAGGGCTTGCCCGCGAGAATCCTCTGCTGGATGCTTTCGAAATACGCTCGAACCGAATGCTCCGCGAGAATCGCCTTGAAGTAGGCGTCCCAGCTCGGAGCGCCCTTGCCGTCGACGATGAGTTCGGCGGATTGAATCAAGGCCGGTCCGACGCCGTCGTTGGTTATCTGGGCAGCGATGCTCGTTGGGCTTACGGTTACGTCGGATGACAGATACGGCCAGATCGTCGCCGCATACTGCTGCCCGATGATGCGCGTTTGGTAGAGCAGCGTGAGCGAGGTCAGTACGCTGACGAGCAGCGCAAAGATCGCAATGAAGAAATCGAGGCGAAACTCCCTCTGGTTCACGCAAGGACGAGTTCGTCGGCTGCATCGCCGGCCCTACGCAGAGCCTCGCGGATCATCTCGTCCTGGATCTCCTTGACGGCCCAGCGCGCCTGCGCCTGCGGCGAGAGCTTGTCGATCGGGTCGAAGTAGACGAAGGCGCGATTCTTCTTGACCGCCGGCGCGGTGTAGACGCAGATCCCGTTCTCGCGATCGTAGTAGTCGAAGGAGTGGATGTCGCGCTTGCCGCCGCCGCCCGGGGCATCGCAGATGAAGAGCGGCGTGTTGAAGCCGGCCGTCGCGCCACGCACGAACTTCTCGATCTCGATCGAGGTCTGCACGGTGGTACGCAGCTCTTCGACCCCTTTGACCATGTCGTGCATGTAGACGTAATAGGGATGCACGTTGACGTATTCCAAGCGCTTGACCAGCAAAGCCATGCGCTCGGGCGTGTCGTTGACGCCGCGAATGAGCACCGACTGATTGCGCACGTAGATGCCGCGCTCGAAGAGCAGCCTCATCGCCTTCTGCGTGATCCACGTGATCTCTTCGGGCGCGTTGAAGTGCGTGTGCAGCACGACGTCCTTGCCCATCGCGCGGCCGCGTTCGACCACCGCGGCGAGCGCGTCGAGCCACGCCGCGTCGGTCATCAGCTTCATCGGCATGATCGCCGGGCCTTTGGTCGCGAAGCGCATGCGGCGCACGTGCGGAATATCGAGCAACGCGTTGCCGATGAGCGCGATGTTCTTCGGCGGAAGCTGGTAGGCGTCGCCGCCCGAGATCACGATGTCTTCGAGCTCCGGCCGCTCGCTGATGTATTTGAACGCGTCTTCCCACTGCTTGGGCGTCTTGGCGAGCGCGACCTTATCGACGTTCTCGGTATCCGGACCGATCGCGTAACTACGCGTGCAGAAGCGGCAATACACGGGGCACGTGTTCAGCGGCAGGAAGAGCGCCTTGTCGACGTAGCGATGCACGAGGCCCGGAACCGGGGAATCGGCCTGCTCGTGCAACGAGTCGAGCGTAAGACGCGGATGGTCGGGCAAGAGCGCCGAGGCGAGCGGAATGAATTGGCGACGGATCGGATCGTTGACGGGATCGTTCCAGTCGATGAGCGCGAGCGCGTAGGGCGAGACGCGCACCGCCATCGGCGCGCGCTCGAACCCGGCTTGCGCGTCGGCGAAGAAATCGCTCGTGCACAGGTCCTTGATCGCCTCGAGCAGTTCTTGCGGGGTCTTCACGGCGTGCTTTTGCTGCCAGAGGTGATCGAGGAACGTCGGCTCGTCGATCTCGCGATACGCGGGGACGTGGCGCCAAAACTCGCCGTCGCGCAGGCGCTGGTAGTCGAAGTACGATTCCGAAACGGGCGGCTTGAGGTGCGCGATCTCGCTCATGCTAGGTCTTCCTTGGCTGCATACCGGTCGTTGAAGTAGGTGTGAATCGGCGGATGGTCGCGCAGCGTCTGCAGCGCGGTCTGCGCGTGGCCGCGCGCATACCCGTTTCCGACGATCATCGTGACGTCTTTACCCACGCCTTCGGCGCCGAGCGCCGCCGCCGAGAACGACGTGGACATCGAGAAGAAGTAGACGGTGCCGCCGTCTTTGGTGCAGAGAATCGACGCGAGCTCGGTGTTCGGTACGTTGACGCAGTTGATCGTTACGTCCGCGAGCTGCGGCGCGATCGCCGCGATGCGTTCGGCTACCTCGAGGGTATTGCAAGCGTCGCACGCGACGAAGGCGTCGACGTAGCCATGACGGTTGAGCAACACGGCGGACGGCGTCGCGTCGGAGGGCGCAACGCCGATCACACGGCCGCTGCGCCCTACGCACTTCTTCGCTTGCGCGCAGGCGAGCATGCCGCTCTTGCCGTCGGCGCCGACGATGACGACCGTCTGCCCGGGCGCGCACAGGCGCTGCACCTGTGCCGGTGCTCCGGCGACGTCGAGCACGGCGAGGGCGACGTTTTCGTCGATGTCGTCCGGGAGCTCGGCCCAGAGGCCGGACGCGAAGAGGACGGCCGTACCGCGAACCCAGATCCGCCCGGTGCTCACGCAGACGCGTTCGATCGCATCGACGCGCAGCGGCGTGAGCGTCAGCGAGACGAGCGACGCGATACGCATGCCCGTCGTGCGCGCGCGGCCGATGAACATGCCGCCGCTGCCCGTGACCGGGTTGTGCATTTTCCCGCGCTCGCGTACGATGCCGAGCACGTGCTCGGCGATGCGCGCTGCGTCGCCGGCGCAGGCGTCGGCGATCTGTTTGAACGACGCCGAATCGATGTTCAGCACGTCGACGTCGCAGAGCAGCTCGCCTTCGTACGGCGTCGGGTCATTGTCGAGCTTCCACGCCGTTTGCGGCATCGCACCGGGCGGATCGATCACGCGATGGATGCCGAGCGGATGTGCGCGGCCCGAGGTGATGCTCACGAGCGCACCGCGATGCCCGTGCGCTCGAACGGCGTCGAGAGCACGATCGTGGTCTTGGTGCGAGCCATGCCGGGAATCGCTTTCAGTCGCGAGAGCAATTCGTCGAGATGTTGCGTCGAGCGCGTGATGACTTTGCAGACGAACGACTCTTCGCCCGCGACCGAGTGCACCTCGCAGACCTCGGGCATCTCGCCGAGCGCGCTCGTGAACGCTTCGTATCCCGCATCGGGCATCGTATAGCAGCTCACGAACGCGATGAGCTCGAGGCCGAGGCTGCGTCCGTCGAGTTGCGCGCTGTAGCCGCGGATGTGGCCTCGCGACTCGAGACGCTTCACGCGATCGTGGACGGCCGGCGCCTTGAGCCCGACCAACGTGCCCAGCTCGGCGAAGGTCGACCGTCCGTTGCGCTGAAGAGCCTCCAGCAACGCTAGGTCGAGGCTGTCGAGGTCGTCCGCTGCAATCATCATGTTCGCCACAATCGCATTTCTTGCCAGGTGATGTTCGGCGTTTTGACTATAGCACCAGTGATCCGTTCAGTCTACGCCCTGACCCTTCTGTGCGCCATTCTCGCCGGATGCACCCGTGCCGGACGCCTGCCTGCTCCACAGGCCGGCGTCGTACGCTTCAACTTGGCCGCCGATCCGACGACGCTGGACCCCCTCTTCATGCACCCCGACGCCTCGCTGGCCGAAGCGCAGGTCGCCCGTTTGGTCTACGAACCGTTCATCGACTTGGATGCGCACGGCTCCCCGGTTCCGGTGCTTCTGCGGCGCATTCCCAGCCGGGCGAACGGCGATCTTTCGGCCGATGGGCGCACGATCGTCTACCGGCTGCGTCCGAATCTGCGCTGGAGCGACGGCGTAGCGCTCACCGGCGCCGATGTGCTGTACACGCTGCGACAGATCCTCAATCCGAAAAACCCGGTGCGCTCGCTCGAGGGATACGACCTCATCGACCGCGCGGTCGCGCCCGACGCGCACACGGTCGTACTGCACCTGCGCCGAGCCTGGGCGCCGGCGGTACTGACGTACTTTTCGTACGGCGCGACGCCGCAAGTCGTACTGCCTGCGCACGTACCGCTCGCGCGGGTGCCGTTCGTCGGCGACGGCCCGTACGACTTCGTGCGCTGGAATCGCGGTGAGTCGCTCACCTACGTAGCGAACGCGCTGTACTGGCGTGGAAGACCGCAGACGGCTCATCTCGACGTGGGTATCGTGCCCGATCCTTCGACCAATCTGCTTTTGCTGCAGTCGGGCGCGCTGGATTGGAATCTCATCGCACCGGCGCAGGAGAAGATCGCGGTCCGCGATCCGCACGTGCGTCTCTACGCCACGCCGACGGCGGTCGTTGCGGCGCTCGTCTTCAATACGAAGCGCTCACCGCTGCGCGACGTGCGCGTGCGACGCGCCCTCGCCATGTCGATCGACCGTAACGAGATCAGCGCGAAGATCACGCTTGGCGCGTATCCGGTCACGAATATGCTGCAGCCGCAGTTTTCGTGGGCGTACGATCCGTCGATCCGCGAACCCGGCTACGACCCGCGCAGGGCCGATGCGTTGCTCGACGCCGCGGGGTACCGGCGCGGGCGTAACGGGATGCGCACGCTCCACCTCACCTACGTGCAATTTCCCGAGTCGGTAACCGGCGTGCACGTCGCCGAGGCGGTGCAGGCGATGCTGAAGCAGCGTGGCATCGACGTCGCCGTCGAGAGCATCAGCAACGCGCAGTTGTTTCTACCGGTCACCGGAATTCTTGCCACCGGGCGCTTCGATCTGGCCTACGTGCCGTTCACGATGGGAGCCGATCCCGACGACAGCGACGTGCTCGCCTGCGGCGCGCCGTCGAACTACATGCACTGGTGCGATCCGCAGGTCGACGCGCTCGAGCATTCGGCGCTGGGGAGCGTCTCACAAGCGGGGCGCAAGCAGCTCTATGCCGCGATCGCGCGGCGGGTAGCCGAGCAAGTGCCGCTGCTCTACCTTTTCAACGCGCGCTACGTGTACGCGTACCGCGAACGGCTGCGCAACTTTACGCCGAACGCTTTCTTACCGACCTGGAACGCGTGGGAGTGGAAGACATGAAGGAGCCCGAGCGCATCTGCATCGTC
Organism: Candidatus Acidiferrales bacterium; assembly: GCA_035504755.1. Lineage (GTDB taxonomy): Bacteria > Vulcanimicrobiota > Vulcanimicrobiia > Vulcanimicrobiales > Vulcanimicrobiaceae > Aquilonibacter. Next base: position 77,202 of record DATJRM010000019.1, on the reverse strand, counting down.
GCCGTCCATGGCGTCGCTCCGCATCCGCGCTACGAGTTTCAAGATCAAGTCGCGGGCGATTTGTGTTCCCGGTTGAACGAACGCGACGGCGGTACGGCGTGGTCGCTCGAGGTCGTCAATCCGAGCGGCGTCCTGCAGCCGGGTACCGACGATCCGCTGCCGACGACGACGCGCGTGCAGCGTGACGACGCCTGCTACGACGTGATCGAAGCGTATTGGAGCCCGATCGACAAGGGCGCGACCAATTGGTTCTTGGTGCTCCAGTGGATCGCGCGCTCGGTCTTCGCTCCCTTCAACACGACCGCGCGCATTCACGCGCCGTTCTGGAAGCAGTTCTTCGATTTCGGCTTCATCGGCGGCGCGCTGTTGATCAGTTTCGGGTTGTTCGCGCTCTCGCTCGTGATGGTGTGGCAGTCGGCGCAGCGCATTCTCACGATCACCGGGCTAGCCGGAACGTCGACGTTCGGCCAAGCGTTCGACGCGCTCAATGCGCCCGTCACCTCGCCCGGCGGCCAGCCCGTGCAAGTTGTCGTGTGGCTGATCGTCGGCATCGCCGGTGCGTTTCTTGTCGGTCAGGCGCTGGCGGCGATCTACAAGACGTGGTTGCAGCGCGGCGCGCTGGCCGAGCACCCCGCGTCGATCTGGCACCGGACGCTCGCGATCGTGATCCTGCTTGCGATCGGAGGCGGATTGATCTTCGGCATGGCGGTTGCGAAGTTCCGGACGCACCAGTCGATGGGCTGGTCGGGCGTGCTGTTTCTCACGCTGATCTTCATTGCGTTCAACATCGGTTACGCGTTGCTGATCGACTTCATCGTAGACTTTTTCGGCGACGTCGAGATCTACACGACGCGCGACGAGAATGACGCGCGATTCTTCGGGCTGCGCGACGCGATTCTGGATACGGCGGTCACGGCGATCATGCGCGCGGTGACGCCCGCGCGCAACGGAGGAAACGAGTACGATCGCGTGATCGTGCTTGCCCACAGCCTCGGCGCGACGATCGCAACGGATGCGATCACGCGGCTGAAGCAGGCGTGCGAGCAAGGCGCGCTCACGCACGAACAGTTTGCGAAAGTGCGCGCGTTCATCATGCTCGGCTCGTCGCTCGAGAAGACGCGCTACTTTTTCGAGGTCGCCGGGGCGACGCCGTCGGTCTCCTACGAAGAATGGCGTGGTAAGGCGTACGAAAAGCTCTTTAGCGCGGACCGTGACGTGCTGGCCAAGCCGTCGAGCGAGCGGATTTTCTGGATCAACTATTGGTACTTCGAGGATCCGATCTGCAACGAGATTCAAACGTACGAAGACGTTTGCCGCAACGAACGAGGCAGCCGCCACGTAAGCCTATTGCATCCGCTCATCCACTCGGATTACCTCGACGATCCATGGTTCTGGTTCTCGAGCGACGGTCATATAGGCGCACTCGACGTCATAACGAACGGAAAGTATCCATGAACGATTCCAGCCACCTCACGACGCGCACGGGATTCTTGGCCGCAGGACTTGGCGGCGCGATGCTCGCGGCGGCGGCCCCGGCGGCCGCCTTGACCGGCCTGCACGATCTGGAGGGCGTGCTGCACAGAAGCACGCGCCACAAGCAGGTCATTGCCGCGGTAAAGATCGATCAAGGCACACCGCTGCGCCACGCCGTGAACGCGCTCAACGCCTTCGAATACGCCTACGGGGAAGGGCCCGGCTCGCTGCACGTCGCGTGCGTGCTCTACGGCCCGGCCTTGTTCTTCGCGGCGAACGATCGTTTGTGGGGCGATTATCACCTCTTCGACGTGCTCAACCAAGCCCAGGACGGATTGCCGCTCATGCTGCACACGCCGGAAAATCCGTTCCTGCGGCCCGTTGCCTCGGCCCGCCGTGACGACGCATCGGTTGAGACGCTGATGCGTAGAGGCGTAACGTTTCTGGTCTGCAACAACGCGCTGACCGCCATTACGCGAACGATCGCGCAAAACCAACACGCCGACGAGCGCGGCGTTTACGAGGACTTCTTGCGAAATCTCGTACCTGGGGCCCTCGTCGTGCCGGCTGGGGTTGCTGCGATCATTCTCGCCCAGGAGGCCGGATATACGTTCCTTGGCGGCTGACGCGATTGACCGTCACGCCCGTCGATGAAACCGTGATCGAGATCGTAGCGCTGTTCTCGTCGCTGTCGGTCACGGTCGCCGTGCAGCTGCCGGTTTCGGCACCGCCGTCGACCGTAAACGTCGTGGCGGCTCCCGCGGATGCTGGTGTCGCCGTGGCGCTCGCCGTTCCGTTCGAGAACTGCGCGACGAACGCATCCGATGCCGGCGATTGCCCGCTCGGATTTTCCGTGCAGGTCATCGTCGCATCGAACGCGCCGGCGTAGTCCGTTTCTGAGACGCTGAACGGCATCGGCGTGGGATTGGTGGCATCGAAGAGCAGCGATGCCGGCGATGCGACCGGCGTCGCTTCCGTTCCCGTGTAGAGCGCGAACGTGATCGGCGCGCCGGCGGCGATCGTCAGTTGCGTGTCGACAGAAGCGAACGCAACGCTGCCGCTGCTAGCCGTTTGCGGACCGGCGAACGGCGCGGTCCACGTCCCACTGCCCGAGACTTCGGCGAGCGAGTACGCGGTGCCCGACGCGATGCTCGACGACGTGAACGTAAAGGCGGGCGACGCGGAGAGCGTAACCGTCGACGTACTGCTGAGCGTGACGTACAGCACGACGTTTACACTCGAGGTCAGGTCGCGCTTGGCTTTGAACGCCGTGACGCCGCCCGGCGCCGACGTGCTGAGTGATTCGGTGACCGTGACCGCCGCGTTCGCGCTCGGGGCGCTGCCGGTCACGGTGATACCCGACGTTGCGAGCGTCGGTAGCGTCGTGCTGCCGGACGTGGATGTCGTGAACGTGCCGCTCGACGGGATCGCCGCGGGTACGGTGAAATATTGCGGCGACGCGCACGCGGTGATCGCGGCGACAAACGTAAGCAGCAGTCCTGCACGGAGCGCCACCGGTCGATGGGTGAATCTCATCTGAAGCGCTCCTTACTCGACGGTGACGGAGATCGGCTGCGTCACCGTTCCGGCCTTCGTGTCATAGAGGTAGAACGTGCACGTTCCGGCAGTGGCACCCGCGCTGATCGTGAAGCTCTCTTGCCAGGTCGAGGTGCTGATACTGCTGCTGGGCGCGACCGTCGCGAGCGGCGCTCCCGAGCCGTTGTTGCAGTCTTCGTCGCCGGCCCCGTAGGCCGACTCGGCATCCATGCCGCTGCGGGCGCCTTCGTCGGTCCCGGTAACGGTGGCCGTTCCGCTCGCCGCGACGCTCGGGAAGCTATACGATGACGCGGCAATCGCGGCAACGTAGTAGGGCATCGAGCCGCCGGTTGGCGATAGCTGGTTCACCGTCTCACCGGTAAACGGATTGACAGCCGTGAGGTTGTTGTTCAACGTGATCGTCGACGCCGACGTCGACGGATAGCTCGACGAGACGTTGACGGCGACCACGAGGTACAGATTATCCCAGTAGTATGCGTCGCCGGGGATCGACGCGGTCGTCGAGTACGCCGTCGACGGGGGCGGCGTGCCATTGTTGATGATCGGCGCGACGGTTACTTGCGAGACGCTCGACGTGACCGTGAGCGGGACGGGCGAGGTGTTGACGTCGACGAACGGCGCCGTCGACGTGGCGTAGTCCTCGTATCCACCCGAGGCATCGCAGAAATTGGCGATAATCGTACCGGTGGCCGCGACGCCGGCGGTGACCACGATGCGACCTCCGGCGGTATATCCGCCCGAGTTGTTGAAGCCGCTGGTGTCGTCGCCGAAATTCGCGGTGTACGTCTGTGGGAGCGGCGTCGGTGGAGTCCAGTAGCTGGAACAATCGTAGAAGAACGACACAACGGGACCGAGGGTCAGGCCGACGGTGATCGGCCCGCCTAGCTGCGACGAGAGATTTTCGCTCTGGTTGATCGCGGCCAAGATATTCGGCCCGTTCGGCGGTCCCGCGAAACCGGTGCCGTAGCCATTCGCACCCTCGCCGGTCGGCGTCTGATCTACTTCCAACGCGATGAACGTCTCCTGCGCGCCGAGCGTCGGCACGCTCAACGCGCACGTTCGAACGTTGCCGCTGGTCGTGCAAAGCACGGACGAGTTGCTGATATCGGCGTAGACGGTCTGGGTGGTCGAACCGGAGGTGACGCTGATTTGCAGTCCCTCGGCGTTCGTCGAGACGTAGGCCGGCCGCTTGGCGGCCCTCCCGCCAACCTTCGCGTGAGCGTTGACTTTCGCGTGGGCCTTGCCGCTGCGAATGGTGACGAGGATTTTGGTTTCGTTTCCGCTATTGCTGCTGCCGGACGTCGCTGCAGGGATCGCGCCGCTCGCGTGCCCCGATCCTCCGCCTCCGCCGCATGCAGCGAGAACGACGCCACAAATGAGCGCGCCGCCAAATGCACCAAGGACGCTCAGCCGCATAGAGACCCCCTAAACGAATTTCGCGAGAATCAGTGTTGGCTCAAGCGACCAGCGGCCCCTCCGCTTCCGGTCTCAGAAACCGCGAATCCGTTTGCGCAGCCAGCGCTTGTGCTGATCGGCCACACGCGTCCACAGCGCTTCGCTTCGATCGATCTCGAGATGAAACCGGTCGTGAAGAATTCGCTCGAACGCCTCGTGCGACGCAGCCGACTCTTCGTTGAGATGTTGCGGCGAATAGACGCGTAGCGCAGCGTTGGTCAGCGTGATCATGCCGTCGCCGGTGAGCTGCGAACAGACCAGCGTCTGCACGAACGGTGACTCACTCGTCGTGGCGAGGCTGCGATTCGCTGCCTCGATCACCGCCGCGTCGACCGGCGCGCCGGTGAAGTCGTAGGTTGCGCCGTTCTCGCGGTGATTGTAGAAGCGCCAGTAGTTCCCGTGACACGTCAATTTGAAATCGAAGCGCCCGTCGTTGAACGCGCCCTCGCGCAGCGGCGGTGGCGTCAAGAAGCCGTTCCCAAATCCGACGTCGGCGAGGTACGGCTCGTCGAGATGCACGAGCAGGGCGAGATGATTGATGGGCGCGCCTTCCACATAGCGACTGCGATTCACGTTGGCGCCGATGACGTCGACGCGTAAGCCGATCTGACGGATGGCCCATGCAAAGAGCAAATTCATCTCGAAGCACCAGCCGCCGCGTTCGCGTACGACGAGCTTCTCGAAGATGCAGTCGTGATCCAGCGACGGAACCATGCCCAGCTGCACGTCGATGTTTTCGAAGGGGATCGCGAGCAAGTGCGCGCGATGAAGGTTATGCAGCGTCTGACGAGTCGGTGAGAGCGGCCCGCCGTAACCGATGCGGCGAAGATAGCGATGGAGTTTGAGCGACATTAGTGCGGTAGGGAGATCGTATACGCTCCGCCGCTACCGAGGAAGAGGGGTGGGGACGCATGACCCTTGCGATCGATGCGGACGAGCGCGTTGTCGCGATGGAGGATTACGAACGCCGCCGAGCCGTCGTGCAGCCATTCGACGTCGAAGGGCTGGCCGCCGACCTCGACGCCCGGGCCCGCGGTATCCGTCGTCAGGTCGACCGGCGTTACGGTGGTCGTCGCATAGTTCGAGACGTACGCGAGTTTGCCGGCGGGGTCGACCGCGATGTACATCGGTTCGACGCCCACGGCGACGGTTTTGGTCGTCGCACCGCTCGCGAGGGCGACGACGCTGACGGTGTTGTCGCCGTTGTTGACGGCATACAGCGTCTTGCCGTCCGGTGAAAGCGCGATTCCGGCCGGACGTTCTCCGACGGCGATCGGCGCGAGCACGGCAAGCGGCTTCAGCGCGACCGGAACGACGGCGTTCGAACCCTGCACGCTCACGTACAGGCGCGAGCCGTCGGGGGCGATCGCGATGTAGCGCGGGCCGGTGCCGACGTCGAGGGGCTTACCGGCTTTGAGCGTGCGTACGTCGATCGGCTGGATCGTGCCGTCGTCCTCGTTGGCAACCCAGACGGTCGAGCCGTCGGGCGTGATCGCAAGGCCGTTGGGTGAATTGCCGACGGGAACGCTAGCGACGACCGTGTCGCGCACGGTGTCGATCACGCTCACCGCTTTTGCGCTGCGATCGGCCACGAAATACAGGCGGTCGTCCGGCGTCAGAACGCCGTCGCGAGGTTCGTCGGGCACGGCGATCGGCGCACCCAAAGCGCCGGTGCGCGTGTCGTACGCCATCACCGTGTCGTCGAAGCGGTTGGCGATCCACGCAAGCGGGAGTCGCTCATCGCCGCGCTGCGCGCGCACGTCGAGCGTCAAAGGTTGGAACGGCGCGCCGTGACCATCGACGCCGGTGACGCGCAGGTCGTAGAGGCCGCTCTCTCCGGATGCCAGCACGATCGAAACGCTTTGCGACGCCTGTGGATCGAGCGCGATCGATCCTGCCGGCGGCGACGCGGAGAGACCGTCTTGCGTCTGCACCCGCCACGTCACCGACTCGGGTGTCGCACCAGTGTTGTGGAAGGTGATGATCGCGGACGCGTTGCGCAGCCCGGGCGCAAGTTGCACGGCTGGATCGGACGTTGTGACGCGCACCGGTGTCGAAGCCGGAAACGCCCGGCCGTTGCGCGCAAACGCGGGCATGGCATCATCCGCGGCGCTGCCCCACGAGCGGTTCGGCGAGGACGCGAGAGCGAACGCAAGATGGACCGAGCCGTGGAGCGGGAGCGCGATCCAGGTACGTTGCGTCGCCTTCCCGTCGACGCGCAGGGCATTGACGTAGGGCGTTGCGTCCGACGCCGACGGTGCGTCGATCGCGATCGTCAGCCCGTCCGGTGCCGCAACGACGATGTGCGGGAAGAGCGGGCTGCCGATATCGAGTTCGCGCATCGCCGGGAATTGCGGATAGAGACCCATCGCGCACCATACGTACCACGCGCTCATCGTGCCGAGATCGTCATTGCCGGGAATGCCGTCGGGCCGGTCCATGTAGAGCGTCGTCATCACGGCGCGCACGACTGCTTGCGCGCGCCAGGGCTCGCCCGCGGCGAGGTACGTCCACGGCGAACCGAGGCTCGGCTCGTTACCCATCCAGGCATAGGGTTTATCTTGATCGGCGTTGAGCTGCGAAAAGAACGCGTCGAGTTTCGCGAGCGCGGCGCGATCGCCGCCCATGCCGCCGATGAGACCGGGCAGATCCTGCGGGACCATCCACGTGTACTGCGCGGCGTTCCCCTCCTGAAAGCCGCTCTGACCGTTCTCGCCGATCGGCGTGTCGAGAAACGCGCCGCTTTCGTCACGCGGGGCGATCCAACCGGTCTGGGTGTCGAAGACGTTCGCCCAATTGCTCGCGCGCGGCGCAAAGCGCTCGTAGGCGGCATTATCGCCGATCGCGTGCGCAAACGCGGAGATCGATGCATCGTCGAGCGCGTACTCCAGCGTCTCCGAGGCACCGTTGGGAACGGGCGACACGGAGGTCGTGTAGAGATTGGGGATGTAGCCGCGCTGCTGATAAACGGCCGATTCGGGCCGTTCGAGATACCAGCCGTAGCCCGGCGGACTCGTCGTGTCGGTTGCACCTTTGATCATGGCTCGCAGCGCGGTTCGCACGTCGAAGTCGCGTGCGCCGAACGCATAGCCGCCGGCAATCACCGGATCGACCGAATCCCCGCCCATCACGCTGCTCGGCTGATTGACCAGCGGCCAGCGCGGCAGCCATCCGCTTTGCTTGAACGCGTCGACCAGCGACTGCTCCATGTCGCTCGTGCGATCCGGCGCCAGCAATGCGATCAGCGGAATCTCGGTTCGATAAATGTCCCAGTCGGAATAGTTCGCGTACTCCGCGTGTCCCGGAGCGACGCGATGCACCATCCCGTCGAAACCCCGGTAGCGTCCGTCGACGTCGCTGATGACGTTGGGATGCAGCATCGTATGATAGAGCGCGGTGTAGAACTGCCGCTGGTCCGTCGTCGTGCCGCCGCTGATCTCGACGCGCGAGAGCATCCGCTGCCAAGCGGCCAGCGCGGCGTTACGCACGGTGGTAATGTCCCAGCTCTTCGCTTCGGCGTCGAGGTTGTTCAAGGCGCCCTGCATATCCACGAACGAGATCGCGACTTGCACGCGCACGATGGGATCGCTCGTCGTGTCGAAGCGGGCCCACGCACCGGCATGCGGTCCGCTTCCGTTGTTAAACGTGTTCGCCTCGGCGAACGCCCGGTCGAAGCGCGCGACGAAGTAGACGGTGTAGCGATCCGGCATGCCGCAGAAGAAGCCGCTCGATGCCGATCCTTCGATCTCGTTGGGTCCGACGATGCGCGCCGTCGCGTCGGTCACGCCCGCTTGATTTGACGCGGCGTTCACCATGACGAATGCTTGCGTGCTCGGCGGAAACGTGAACGAGCCCAGTCCGCTACGCTGCGTCACGGTCAGCTCCGCGCGAATCGCCGGTGAACCAAGCGACACCGCGTAGTATCCGGGGGCGGCGACCTCGCCGGCGTGCGCGAAGGGTTGCGCAGCCGAGAGGTTCAGCTGCTTCGTGCCCACGACGGGCAGCATGGCGAAATCGCCGAAGACCGAGCATCCCGGTCCGCTCAGATGCGTGAGGCTGAAGCCAGTGATCGACGTATCGGTATACTCGTAGCCGCCGCCGGCGTTTTGCGAGGGCGTGTCGGGACTCCACTGGATCATGCCGAACGGCATGTCGGCGCCGGGAAACGTGTCGATCGGTCCACCGATTTGCGTGCCGGACGTGCCGACGAAGGGATCGACCAGCGAGGTTGGATTCACGGCGGCCGCGAGCACGGCCGCAGCAAGCAGCGGTATCATCCGATGTGCGCGTCGACCTCGATCTCGACCAGGAGATCGGGCGCGATCAGGCGCCGCACTTCCACCATCGTCGCCGCCGGTCTCACGTCGGCGAACGCTTCGTGATGGGCCTTGGCGACGAGCTCCCAATCGTCGATGTTGGTGACGAACATGCGCGTGCGAACGACGTCGTCGAGCGACGCCCCGGCTTCTTCGAGCGCCTGCTCGATCCTCGCGATGGCGCCTTTCGCTTGCACGTAAGCATCGGGACCGTCGCTCGTCGTTCCCGCGACGAAGACGAAGTCGCCGATTCGCACCGCCCGCGCGTAGCCGACGCGCGATTCCCACACGCTCCCGCTCGAGATATGACGGCGGCGCGTCGACATTACAAGGCCTTGACCGCCGCCGTCAGTCCGTCGACCGATGCCTTCGCATCGCCGAAGAGCATTGCGGTTTGCGCCATCTCGTAGAGCGGATTGTCGATGCCGGCGAAGCCCGAGCGCATCGAGCGTTTGAGTACGATGACGTTGGCGGCTTTGTCGACATCGAGAATCGGCATGCCGTAGATCGGCGAACTCGGCACGTTGCGCGCCGCCGGATTCGTCACGTCGTTCGCGCCTATTACCAGCGCCACGTCGGTGGTTGGAAATTCCGCGTTCGCCTCGTCGAGATCGAGCAGTTGCTCGTAGGGCACGTTTGCCTCCGCCAGCAACACGTTCATATGTCCCGGCATCCGGCCGGCAACGGGGTGGATCGCGTAAAAGACCTTGACGCCGCGTTTCTCGAGCTGATCGGCAAGAGCTTTGACGCTGTGCTGCGCCTGCGCAACCGCCATACCGTATCCGGGAACGAACCCGACTTTACTTGCGTAGGCCAGCATGACCGCGACGTCGTCGGCGGAGACGGCGCGCACGTTCTGCGGACCGCCGCTTGCGGCGGCGGCGGGCTCGCCGCCGCCCGCCGAACCAAAGGCGCTGAAGAGCACGTTGGCCAACGAGCGATTCATCGCTTTGCTCATGTCGACCGTGAGGATCGTACCGCTCGCGCCGACGAGCGAGCCGCAGATGATCAAGAGCTCGTTATCGAGCTCGAAGCCGGCAATTGCGACGGCAAGACCGGTAAACGAGTTCAACAGCGAGATGACCACCGGCATGTCCGCGCCGCCGATCGGCAGCACGAACATCACGCCGAGCGCAAGCGCCGCGGCGAGCAGCACGAAGAACCCCCACACCGGCAGCGTGCCTGCGCTGACGACGAACCATGCCCCGAGCACGACGATGGCGAGCGCGATGACGGCGTTGACCCCCTGCTGCCCGGGATAGGTGAGCGGCCGTCCCGACATCACTTCCTGCAATTTGAGGAAGGCGATGATCGAACCGGCGAAGCTCACCGAGCCGATGATCATCGACACGACCATGGAGACGGAGATGATGGGATCGAGCCCGGCGCCGCCGCTTCGCAGAAACACGACGTACTCGACGACCGCGATCAGCGCTGCCGCGCCGCCGCCGGCACCGTTGTAGAGCGCGACCATCTGCGGCATCGCGGTCATCTTCACGAGGATCGCCGCAACGATGCCGATCGAACCACCGAGCAGCACGCCGATGAGGATCGCCCACCAGGCGACGCCGCCGGTCTGCGTCAGCACCACCGCAAGCGCGATCGCCATGCCGACCATTGCGAGGCGATTGCCGAAGCGCGCCGTCGCCGGAGAATTCAGAAAATGCAAGCCGAGAATGAAGAGCGAGATCGCGGCGAGATCGAGCAACGGGGCCGCAATTGCCAGTCCTGAGCCGCTCGAAGGGGTCACTTTTTGGCCCCCTTCGCCCTGAACATCTGCAGCATGCGTTCCGTCACCGCGAATCCGCCGAAGACGTTGATCGCGCCGAACGTCACCGCGGCGATCGCGACGATCGTCACGACGGCGTCGGTATTTCTACTATTGAAGAGCGCGACCGTGACGACGATCGCGCCTGCGACGACGATGCCGTGAATAGCGTTGGTTGCCGACATCAGCGGCGTGTGCAGCGTCGTCGGCACCTTCGAGATGACCTCGAAACCGACGAAGATCGCAAGCACGAAGATCGTCAGGAGCGTAATGAGGTGATTCACGTCGGTCACGAAGCGGCTCCTCCGATCAACACGCGCCCGCCGCGCGCGATGCATGCACCTTTGATCACGTCATCCTCCGGGTCCAAAACGAGATTGCCGTCCTTGATGAACGGCGAGATCAGCGCGTAGACGTTGCGAGAGTAGAGTTGGCTGGCATTGTACGGCATCGTCGAGGGGAGATTCACGGCGCCGATGATGCTCACGCCGTTCGGTGAAACGACCGTCTCGCCGGCTTTCGTAAGCGCGCAGTTGCCGCCGGCTTCGGCCGCGATATCGACGATGACCGACCCGGGCTTCATCGCGGCGACGGCGGCTTCGGTGATGAGAACCGGCGCGCGCCGGCCCGGCACGAGTGCGGTCGTGACCACGACGTCATTCTTGCCGATCTGCTCGACCATCCAGGCACGCTGACGCTCTTGCTCCTGTGGGGTCAGCTCTCGCGCGTATCCGCCCGCGGCTTCGGCACTTCCGCCGAGGTCGAACTCCAAGAACGTGGCACCCAGCGACTGGACTTGCTCCTTGACGACGGCGCGCACGTCGTAGCCGCTGACCACCGCGCCGAGCCGTCGCGCGGTCGCGATCGCCTGCAAACCGGCGACGCCGGCTCCGAGGATCAGCGCCTTCGCCGGCGGGATCGTCCCGGCCGCGGTCGTGAGCATCGGGAAGAACTTCGGCAACGCTGCCGCGGCGAGCAGCACCGCTTTGTAGCCCGCGATGTTGCTCTGCGAGGACAGCGCGTCCATCGATTGCGCCCGTGTAATACGCGGAATCATCTCCATCGCGAGCACCGTCAGCCCGGCTCGTGCAAGCTGCTCGATGTACGACGGCTCGCCGAGCGGATTGAGAAACGCGACCAAGGTGGCGTTTGCGTGCATCGCGGCAAGCACGTCCGGAGCGGGTTTGCCGACGGTGACGACGAGATCGGCATCGGAAACGAGTGCGGCCGGATCGTCCACGATGGACGCTCCGGCCTGCGTATACGAATCATCGGGGAAGGCGGCCGCAGTTCCGGCATTGCGCTGCACGCGGACCGAGCCGCCGGCCTTTATCAATTTGATTACCGTCTCCGGAACCAGCGCCACGCGGCGCTCGTTCGAAGCGGCCTCACGGGGTACGGCGACGATCATGGCGGCGGGTTTCACGCGACGGTTGAGCCAACCCTGGCGAGATGACCTCCGCGCCCACGACGCGCATGCGCTTTCGCAGCATCTTGATGTTTTTGTCCGTCGTGGGACCGGGAATCATCACGGCCAATGCCGACAACGACGTGGGCGGCATTCTGACCTATTCGCAAGCCGGCGCGCAGTTCGGGTACTCGCTGCTGTGGCTGCTCGTTCCGGTGACGGCCGCGTTGATCGTCACGCAGGAGATGTGCGCTCGCATGGGCGCGATAACCGGCAAGGGCCTCGCCGATCTGATCCGCGAGAACTTCGGCGTCAAGGTCACGGCCTGGGTGCTGCTGCTGTTCGTGATCTGCGATCTCGGGAATACCGCGACCGAATTCGCGGGCGTAGCGTCGGCGGCGCCGATCTTCGGAAGCTACATGGGCTTCCATGCGGCGCAGCTGCTCAAGACGATCTTCGTCATTGCCGCGGCGATCGTGGTCTTTCTGACCGTCACGCGCGGGAACTACAAGGTCGTCGAGCGCATCTTTTTCGTCTTCTGCGCCGTGTATCTGTGCTACGTCGCCAGCGGCTTCGTCATCCATCCCAACTGGCACGAGATCCTACGAGAAACCGTCGTACCGCAGTTCTCTACCTCAAAGGCCTACGTCTTGATGGTCATCGCGGTGATCGGTACGACGATCTCGCCGTGGATGCAGTTCTACATTCAGGCGGCGGTCGTCGACAAGGGCGTGCGCGAAGAACAGTATGCGGCGTCACGGGTCGACGTGATCAGCGGCGCAATCGTTACCGACGTCATCGCGTACTTCATCATCGTCTGCTGCGCGGCGACGATCTTCGTTCATAACTTGCACGCGCCGGCGGCATTACAAGTCCACGTCAGTGACGCGAGCGATGTTGCCGTGGCGCTACAGCCGATCGTCGGCAAAATGGCGGCGCTGCTGTTTGCCGTCGGGCTATTGAACGCGGCGATCTTCACGGCGTCCATCCTGCCGCTCTCCACGGCGTATTACGTGTGCGAGGCCTTCGGCTTCGAGCGCGGCATCGATCACGGGTTCTCGGATGCCCCGGTTTTCTACGGTCTTTACCTGGCGCTCATCACGATCGGCGCCGGCGTCGTGATCGTTCCCGGCGCGCCGCTGCTGGCGATCATCTTTTACTCGCAGGTGCTCAACGGCGTCTTGCTGCCGCTCGTGCTGGTGCTGATGCTGCTCCTGATCAACAACAAACGCCTGATGGGCACCTGGACGAACGGCCGGCTCTTCAACGCGATCGCCTGGACCACCGTCGTCGTCGTCGCGACCCTCACCGCGATCTCGACGGTGCAACTCATCTTCCCGCAGATCGGAGGATAGCTAGCGAATCGAGACGGTGTTCTCGAGGATCCCGATCTTTTCGATCTCGACTTCCATAATGTCCCCGTCCTTGAGGAACTCCGGCGGCGTGCGCGCAAAGCCGACGCCCTCCGGTGTACCCGTCGCGATGACGTCGCCGGGCAGCAACGTCATGCCTTTGGAAAGCTCGGCGATCAACCGTGGAATGCCGAAGATCATCTTCGACGTGTTGCTATGCTGCTTCTCGACACCGTTGAGACGAAAGCGGATCTCGAGATTTCCCGGATCGCCGATTTCGTCACCGGAGACGATCGCCGGGCCGTACGGCGAGCACTCGTCGAGGCTCTTCCCCTTGAACCACTGTAAGTGCGCGCGCTGCAGATCGCGCGCCGTCACGTCGTTGAACGCGGTGTAGCCGAAGATAACGCTCATCGCATCGGCTTGAGCGACGTCCTTGCACGTCGCACCGATGACGATGGCGAGCTCCGCCTCGAAGTCGTACTCGCTCGAGACCTTCGCCTCGAGCTGCAGCGTTTGGCCGGGCGCGGCGATCGACGTCGGCGTCGCTTTGGTGAAAAACGTCGGAACGTCGGGGAGCTTGACCTCGCGCCCAAAGATCTTCGCGCCCTCCTTGGCGTGTTCGAGGTAGTTGCGGCCCACGCAGAAGATGTTGCGCAGCGGACGCACCGGTGCGTCCAGACGCACGTCGCGCAGCTGCATGCGGTCGCGGGTATGGCGAGCGGCCCGCTCCGATGCCGGAAGGGCGATGTAGTCGCGCAGCGTCGGACTATCGATGCGGTAAATCGTCTCACCGTCGAGGACGCCCGGGAACGTGGTGCCGTCGCGAGCGACGTAACTTATAAACTGCATCGGGCTTTCGTGTAGCGAAGCTTTACGGGTGTTTGGTCGGTGAGGCCGTCGGGCCGATGATGGATTGGAGCGGCGGAAGGTTGGCTTTCTCGCGGGCTTCTTTGGCCGCTTCGACGTCGTTTTCCATTTGCGTGACCGCGCCGGGCTCGTTACCCCAGTTGCCGCCCGCCTTCACCAGCGACACATTGCGCGCGATCTTCTTCGTCTTGGGGTCGTAGTCGTAGGTGACTTTGTAGAGTCCGACTTGCGCCGTGCCGTCGGGATGACGGATCCACATCTGCAACACGTTGCCGTACGTATGCTCGTTGAAGAGTGGGTCTTTGGCGCCCGTCCCTTTGCGAGCTACGACCCTGACGACTTGGCCCTTTGCGTTGACCTCGACGAGAAATTCCGAATGTTCGGCCACCGTCGCCAACTTCACGGTCGGCGCCGGCTTGGGCGTCGCGGCAGCGGACGGAAGCGACACCGCGGCAGACGCAGCAGCGAGCAACGCGATGGCAAATGTGCGTACGGTCATGTTTGGGATCACTAGTTTGCGGAAAGCACGGTGAACTGACGGCCGCACGATCCACACGCGACGATCACCTGCAGATGCAGACGCGTCGCAGGATCGGGCGCGGGCTCGGCGGCCTCTTCACACCCGCAGTAGCGGCAGTGCGTCGACAGGGAGTTTCCCGAAGCGTCGGACTCGTTCACGCCTCCCGCTTTATGCGAGCCGGGGGAGCCGACCTTCCGCGGGGACCGTTCCTGGGGCGGCGCGAAGCTTTGCAATCGACGTGCTCCAACTCCGAATCAGCCTCAGTGTACTGCTGGCGCTTGCATTGCTCGCGGCGCCCGCCTCTGCCGCCCGCCCAATCGTCGATCTTCATAAGCTCGATGCTTACTTTGCTCTCTTTGCCAGCGATTCGAACGTGCCGTGGGAGCCGACCACGGTCCGATTGGACACCTACTCGAGTGCGCCCGTGCTTTTTGCCGTTTACGACGTCGACCCGGCAGACGTGTTGACCGCAGGTTCGAACGCGCAGCCGCGCGCGATCGACACGCGCAACCGTAAGCCGGTCGTGACGTTCAGCTTTACGCCGCCCGGGGGCTACCAATTTCAATCGAGCGAAGTCGACGTCCAGCTCGGATCGCGCCGGGGATTCTTCGTCGTTGAGGCGCGGCGCGGTGACGTCGGCGAACAAGTGTGGATCAATCGCACCGGCGTCGGTCTGCTCACCAAGGAAACGCCGGGTGCGCTGCTGGTGTACGCCACCGATTTGGAAACCGGGCGCGCGCTATCGCATGCGCGCATACAATTCGTCGTGCAAAATCGTTTCGAGACCCGCTACACGGATCCGCACGGCATGATCCGTTGGAGCTCCGATCCGCGACCGGTCTTTGGGCTGGCGCAATGGGGCTCGAGCTACGCGTTCGCAAGCTTCCTCCCGCAAGCACCGTTGCCGAAGACGATCGTCGGCGTCCGCACCGACACGGCCGTGGTTCATGCGGGCGAAAGCGTACGTGTCGTCGGGTTCGCGCGCACGCGGACCAACGGCGCGTTCAAACCGGCAACCGGGGACGCGACGATCATCGTCCGGCTCGGCGGCGATCTGCTCGCGCAAACGGATGCCCCGATCGACAGAGCGGGCGCATTCACTGCCAACGTCCCGATCCCGGCATCGGCGGCAGCCGGCGACTACGCCGTGCTCGCGCAGGTCGACAGCGGCGTCGGCGGCGCGACGCTCCACGTCGATGCGGATGCCGATGGACTCTCGTTGCAGCTCGCCTCCGGCTGCGACGGTCCGTGTAATGCCGCCGCGGACGTACCGGTCGAGATCACCTCGTCGCAGGGCGGAGTACCGGTTCACGTGCAGATCGTTCGCTCGCCACACGTGTACGTCGGATACTCGCCGCAGGGCGTGGCGTGGGGCACGTCGATGTGGTTGGATCAGACCGTTCGAACGAACGGCGACGGCCGCGCTACAGTGATGATCCCGCATCCAACCGACGGACTTCCTTCGACGTACGGCGTGCGCGCCGATGCCGGCGGCGCGAGCGCCGTCACGCGCATCCTCGTGCCGACGGCACGTGCCACGGTGCGCGTGCAGCTCGATCGCGACGAACAGACATTGGGCACGCCGGTCAACTTCGACGTGTTCGCGAACGACGTCGCGACCGGGCGGCCGCTGGCGGATGCGCGCGTCGACGTCGAGATGCAGCACGGTCCGTCGACGCAAGAGCAGGACCTCGTGCTCGACCACGACGGTCATGCGCACGGAACCTTCAGCGCGCCGTCACTGGGCACGAATCTCGTGTTTGCAACGATCGACGTGGACGGTGAGAAGGCAACCGACGCCGGCCAGGTCGACATCGTGCCGCAGGCCACGCAAGACACCAGCCTGACCGGCAGCTCGAACGTTCGCGTGACGCTCGACCGTGCCGTCTATCACGCCGGCGACGAGGTCAAGATCGATGCGTCGCTGGACGGCGCGCGAGGCGACGCGCTCTTGACGATTGAGAGCGCGGCGGGAACGCAGGCCGTCGTCGCAACGGTGCATGACGGGGAAGCGAGCGCTGCGCTGCGGCTCGCGGACGCGCCCGGTGAGCTGCGAGCCGGTGCGGCCTTCGTGCGCTCGGGAGCGATTGCGTGGAGCACCGTACCGCTGGTGCTCGACGCTCCCGGCCGGCCGATGCTTGCCGGAATCGCGATGCCGGCGCGGGCGCTCGAGCCGGGCGTGCCGGTCGACGTCACGCTGCGCGACGTGACGCTCGGCGCGGGAACGACGGTCGTGCGCGTCAGCCGCGGGGAGCCCTCGGGTGGCGCACTCTTCGAATCCGCTCCCGCCTTGATGGCGGTGGGGCTCACCGCGACGCAAGTGAGCGCGCCGGAGGGGCGCACCTGGCATCCGTGGGTCGATTCGACCGGCGAGCACGCGCAGGTACTGGGGTTCGAGCGGCGCACGTCGCCGCCGCAGAATCTCTCGCTCGAACAAGCCGATACGCAAGCCGTTTCGTGGAGTGTCGCCCGCAGCGACGGAGCGATCGCGGTACAAATACCGAGTACGCGCGGTCGCTACACCCTCTCCATTCTGACCATCATGGACGATGGGCGGGTGATCTCGGCCTCGTCGCCGATTACGGTTCAGTAGTGCCACCGAAGAAGCGCGGCAATCGGTTGATGCTGCTCGACACCTATGGGCTCGTGTATCGTGCCTTCTTCGCATTGCCGCCGCTGACGACGGCGCGTGGTGTTCCGATCAACGCCGTCTACGGTTTCACGATGATGCTGAACAAGCTCATCAACGACGAAAAGCCGACGCACGTGATCGCGGCGTTCGACAAAGGCATGCCCGCCGCGCGTGTCGCGCTGTACAAGGAGTACAAAGCGCAGCGCGACGCGATGCCCGACGATCTGCGCAGCCAGTTCGCGCTGGTCCGCGACGTGCTCGCCGTGCATCGCATTCCGATCGTCGAGATCGAAGGTCAGGAGGCCGACGACATCATCGCGACGCTCGCCCGCGACGCCGAGGAGCAAGGTCAAGAGACGCTCGTTGTTACCGGAGACAACGATCTGCTGCAGATCGTCGACGAGCATACGACCGTGCTTGCAACGCGCCGCGGCATCACCGACCTCGGCCGCTACGATCCGGCCGCCGTGTACGAGCGTTACGAGCTCGAACCGCGTCAGCTCGCCGACTATCGCGGGCTCAAAGGCGATCCCTCGGACAATCTCCCGGGCATTCCGGGCGTCGGTGAGAAGACCGCGATCAAGCTCATCAAGGCGGCCGGAACGCTCGATGCGCTGGTGGCGAGCCCGGCGCTCGCCGGCAGTCCTAAACTGGAGAAACTGGTCGAGGAGTACGGCGAGCGGGCGAAGATCTATCGCGACGTCTCGCAGGTACGGCGCGATCTGCCGATCGCCGTCGACTGGGAGCTTCGCTACGAGAAGCCGAGCGATGCGGCGCTCTATCCCCTCTACGCGCAGCTCGAATTCAAGACCCTGCTCGCGCGGCTCAAGACGCCGGCCGACGGACTGCCGCTTTTTGCCGGCGATAAGAAGCTGGAAGGAAATTATCGCAGCTACGTTGCCTCGGTCGATCCGCCGGAGTTCGTGCGACTGGCCGGCGAGATTCGCGCGCTCGTAAGCGCGGAGCGCGTGGCCGTTGCGGTTCGTGAGGAGGCGTTCGGATTGAGCGGCGCGCGGGGGACCGGCCTTGCCTTCGCCGCCGCCGCGCTCGCGCACGCAAACGTTCGCGAGGCGCTCGAGGAATTGCTTACGGAGTCGCCGCGTATCGTCGCCTACGACGCGAAGCGCGTGGCGCGCGCATTCGCAGCGCGTGGTATCGCAACCGATGACGTCGCCGACGACGCCATGCTTGCCGCGCACCTGCTCAATCCGGCGCGTACCTTCGCCTCCATCGACGATGCCGCCGCCGAACATCTCGAGGGCGTCCCGGTCGCCGATGCCGCGGCCCATGCCGATGCGACGCTGCAACTGCTCGACCTCATGCGTCCGCTGCTCGAAGAACGCTCGCAGATGCGCGTCTACGAAGAGGTCGAAGTGCCGCTTGCGCCGCTGCTCGCGCGTATGGAAGCCGCGGGTTTCGCGATCGACACCACCGAGCTGTCGACGATCGGTCGCCAAGTCGACGGCGCCGTCACGCGTTTGCAGCAACGCATCTACGATTTCGCAGGCGAGGAATTCAACATCGGCTCTCCTGCGCAGCTCGGCAACATCCTTTTCGGCCGTTTGCAGATCCCGGGCGGAAAGAAAACCAAGACCGGCTGGGCAACCGGCGTCGAAGTGCTGCAGGGTCTCGCGAGAGAGTATCCGATCTGTGCCCTCGTGCTCGAGTGGCGCGAAGTCACGAAGCTGAAGAACACCTACATCGACGTCATTCCACAGCTGCTCGATGCACGCGACCACCGCTTGCACACCGTCTTCAACCAAACGGCAACGGCGACGGGGCGCCTTTCTTCGACGAATCCGAATCTGCAGAACATCCCGGTACGCGGCGATCTCGGACGACGCATCCGCAAGGCGTTCGTGGCCAAGAGTCCGGAGCACGTGTTACTGGCCGCAGACTACAGTCAAATCGAACTGCGTTTGATGGCGCATCTCTCGGGTGACGAAGCGATGCGCAGCGCTTTCGAAGAGGGGCAAGACATTCACGATTTCACGGCGCGTCAAATCTTCGACGTGCCGCCCGGGGCGCAGGTCGACGGCAATCAGCGGCGGATGGCCAAGAGCGTGAACTTCGGCCTGCTCTACGGAATGTCGGACTTCGGACTCGCGCAGCGGCTGGAGATCGGACGAGCGCAAGCACGTGAGATCACGCAAGCGTATTTCGCGCGCTTTCCCTCGGTGCGCGCATATATCGATCGAACGCTCGACGAGGCGCGCGAGCTGGGGTACGTGAGCACGATACTCGGGCGCCGGCGGTACATGCCGGCGTTGACCTCCAGCAACTACATGCTGCGTTCGGCTGCGGAGCGCGAGGCGACGAACGCTCCGTTACAAGGGAGCGCGGCCGACCTCATGAAGCTTGCGATGGTGAAGACCGATCGTGCCGTGCGCGCCGCCGGACTCGACGCGACCATGCTCCTGCAGATCCACGACGAGCTGATCTTCGAGGTGCGTCAAAGCGATTTGCAGGCGCTCGCAAATCTGGTCCGGCGTGAGATGGAAGAAGCGCTGGTACTGAGCGTGCCGCTCGAAGTAACGCTGAAGTCGGGCGCAAACTGGTACGACGTCGAGATGATGGTGGACGAGGAATGATCGCAACGGTATTTGCGCTGCTCGTTGCGATGGCGACGCCGTCGCCGCAACACCTGGCGACGATCGTCGTGCATGCGCCGAACGCCGATCTCCAACTGCAAGTCGCGGCGACGGACGAGGAGCGCGAGCTTGGACTCATGAGCGTGACGTATCTGCCTCCGCACACCGGCATGGTGTTCGTGTTCGACCAGGACGCGCCGGTCGAGTTTTGGATGAAGGACACGTTGGTGCCGCTCGACATGGTCTTTGTCGCCGCCGATGGTACGGTGCGCAGCGTCGCGTCCGACGTGCCGGTCGTTTCGGAAACTACACCCGACGATCAAATTCCGCGTCGCGAGGGCATCGCGAAATACGTCATCGAGCTTCCGGCGGGGGAGGCGACAAAAGACGGAATTTCTGCAGGCGTGCGCCTCGGCGACCTTCTCTCATCGCATTCTTAGTCACCCTTCAGGCTCGAAGCGCGTTATAGAGGGCATGAAACCTTTATCACTCGCCGCAATCGCGCTGGGCGTCGCGGCGGCCACGGTACCACTCTGTGCGTCGGCTGTGACCAGCGGTCCGTCCGTTAGCTCGCAGACCGGTGCGATCTGTGGCTACCTTGACGCATCCCCGACGACGATCGCGCAATTGCAGATCCTTCCGGTCCCCGAGAATATCATCATCGCGCGTTCTACGACGGATGTCGTAAGCAGCTACGTACAAACCGACGGCAGTTTCTGCTTCGGCCGTCTCACACCCGGTATCTACACGATCACGGCGTTCGGGGACTCGCCCGCGCAGTATCAGGCGACGGTTAGCGCCGTTGCCGGCAAAACGAGCTTCATCGAGGTCACACGCCACCAGGACTAGTATCTTGGGCCTGTGCCCGAGCTGCCTGAAGTCGAGACGATTGCCCGCGGTTTGGCAAAGACCGTCGTCGGCAAAACGATCGAGTCCGTAGAGATTCGCCTCGCGAAGATGGTCCAGGCGCCGGCCGGCGTCCGGTTCGGCGCGGCCTTGCGCGGCGAACGGATCGAAGCCGTCGGCCGCCGCGGCAAGTACGTCGTCATTGCGCTCGGCTCGGGGCGGAAGGTGGTCACGAGCCTCCGCATGACCGGGCGCATGGTATTCCAGCGAATGGAAGAGGACGACTATCCGGGCGCGCACGTCGCGCTCCATTATACGGATGGAACTCGTCTGGCTTTCGCCGACGTGCGGACGTTCGGACGGATGCGGCTGGTCGAACCCGGTGAGCCGTGGGACGCTGCGCTCGGCGTGGAACCGCTCTCAGGCGGCTTTACACCAGAGGTCTTTACCGGTATGCTCATCGGGCGGAAGACGCCCATCAAGTCACTGCTCCTCGATCAACACCGCATCGCAGGCATCGGCAACATCTATGCGTGTGAGGCGTTGTGGGAAGCCGGGATCCGTCCCGGCCGGCCCGCCAAGGCGTTGAGCAAGCCGGCTATAGGCCGGCTCTACCACGCAATCCGCGACGTTTTGTCCCGCGCAACCGAACTGCGGGGTACGAGCGTCGATGACTACGTGGATGCCGAGGGCCTCCGAGGGGGATTTCAAAACGTCCTCTCGGTGTACGGCAAGCTCGGAGAACCTTGTCCGCGGTGCGCCAGACCGATCGTACGAACGGTGATTGCGCAACGCGGCACCTGGTGGTGTCGAAGCTGTCAGCGTTGATCCGCAAAATAAAATATTGTTAGGTAGGAATTACAACATCTCTACAACTGAAATCGCTCCCGCTACTTACGAGGAAGATCAACTCGCACTCGAACAGCGACTCTACGAAGAATCGCTGAAAGTCCTCGACGAGGGACAAGTTCTGAACGGCACCATCGTTCAGAAAGACAAAGATGAATTGCTCGTCGACGTCGGCGGCAAGTCCGAAGGCGTTCTTCCGTTCCGCGAACTTTCGCTCGCGGTCGATCCCAAAACGCTCAAAGTAGGCGACACCCTCGAGGTGATGATTCACCGCATCGACGACATGGACGGAACGCTCTTCCTGTCCGAACGCCGCGCGCGCGCGCTCAAGACCTGGGAGAAGGTGATCGACGCGCACCAAGGCGACGAAGTCATCGAAGCGACCGTGACGCAAGTCGTCAAGGGTGGCGTGTTGGTCGACCTGGGTATGCGCGGCTTCGTGCCGGCGTCGCAGATCCGCCGGCAACCCGTCGGCAATCTCGACGAACTCGTCGGGCAGAAACTCCGCTTGAAGGTCATCGATCTCGATCACAAGCGTCATCGCGTCGTGCTCTCGCAGCGCCTCGTGCTCGAAGAAGAGCTGCAGGCAAAGAAGCAAGAGCTGCTCGATACGCTCGAGGTCGGCCAGATTCGTGAAGGCGTAGTGGTTCGTCTCGCCGACTTCGGCGCATTCGTCGATCTCGGCGGCATCGACGGCCTGATTCACAACAGCGAGCTGAGCTACGCGCGCATCAAGCATCCGTCCGAGGTCGTAAAGATCGGCGACACCGTCAACGTCGAGATCATGAAGTTCGATGCCGAGGCGAAGAAAGTCAGCCTTTCGCTCAAACACGCGCTTCCCGATCCGTGGGACGAGCACTCGGCCGCGCTGTTCGAGGCCAACAAACTTCCGGCGCAGATCGTCAAGGTCACGCCGAATTACTTGCTGGTCGAGATCTTCCCGGGCATCCTCGCGATGGTTCCCAAGGGCGAGTTCGATCCCGGAGCGCAGTTCGCCGCCGGGCAAGAGGTCGAAGTCACGATCCTTACCGTCAACACGGCGACGCGACGCATCACGGCGTCGATTCAACACGTCGCCGACATTGCGCCCGAAGAGATCGAGCAATACGTGCACTTAGAGGAAGAAACGCTCGGCACGGTCGCGGACGAAGTGCAAGCGTAGAGCTAGGCAAAATCTGAGAACAAGCAGAGTGCGAGCACGCACTCTGCTTTCTTTTTTGTAAAGTTGCGTAGACCGTAACCGTAGTCACAACTTGAGAATGCGCGTAGTGCGAAAGACGCATTTCTTTTTCTTTTGTACATACAATTTTTACCCGCACTTTGCGCACGCAGTGGCACGTGACGCGCGACGCGACCGAAACTGTACTTGGCAAAGCAACTATGCGTACGTTCGTAACTTCGCGTTCGATCCTCCTGACGCTCGTGCTGGGCATTGCCGCGGTTGCGGTTGCATCCGGCAAGCCCGGCATCGTGATGCGCCGCCGAAGCCCCGTCGTTCCCCATGCGCCGGCGATCGTGAAGCCGATGCTCCACGTCGCATCTCCAGGTCCCATCTCCGGGTTCCTCAGTCATCCGTTGCTCGCACAACTTCCGCCCCTGCCGCGCGAGAGCGCCGCGAACACGGTGCGTCCGAACAAGCGCGCGGTGCATCCCATGGCCGCGAACGGCGACTCCATCTCGATCTACACGTTCTACGATTGCGGAAGCACGCAGGGGCAGATCTACAACACGGGCTGCTTCATCCTCTGGCGCTTCAACGATGCCGTCAACACCGGCGCCGATGAGCTCGAGGATTGCTACGCGCCGAGCGACCAGCCGAATACGGTGGCGAATTGCTCGGCCGAGCACACCGGAAACCCGTGGGAGGAAACCACGCTGAGTACCGCGGGAACCTGGGTTTTCGGTACCTACGACGTGACCAAGAACGAGTGGCTCGCCGTCGTGTACCTGCCCGTCGGCAGCGGCGTGTACCTCGACACGTTCTCGGATCAATTCGACACGGACGAAAGCGGCGCGTTCACGGCGTCAAGCGGCGCCGACGTCTACATCGAGGCGACCGGCCTCACGGGCGGTTCGGAAAAGTACGAGGTGTACGTTGAGTATACGTCGGTCAGTGCGCATTGCGTCTTCACGGCGCCGGCCGAGTCGCCCGCCGCGCCGCTTGCGAACGCGCTGTGCAATCCGAACAACGATACGGGCGATCTGACGACGTCGAGCGGAACGCTGCAAGTGGCGTGGCCACTCTCGGCGGCCGATCCGGCGGGCACGTATTCGATCGTATTATGGGACGTCACCGCCGGCGAACGTCTTGCCGAGCGTGAAGTGACCGTGTCCGGAGCGAGCAGCGGCGCGATGTCGATTACGCCGGCCGGCGGCAACGCCTCGCCGAATCCCGCGCCGGCCGGAACGCCGGGCTCGACCTTCGCGTACGACGGACAAAACGACGATTCCGATAGCGCGCTCACGTTTTCGGCAAGCGGCCTGGGCTTTACGGGGCAGGTCTCGGTGGCGATCAGCGATCCGACGGGGCAAGTCGTTTCCACAATCGACGGCAACAGCAACGGCGGCATCTACGACGGTCAAAGTTGGAACCTGCAGAACGCCTACTCGCCCGCAAACTATCCGCTCGACACATGGACGGCGACGCTGATCAGGTCGAGCACCGGTGCCGTGGTGGCCACGCATTCGTTCCGGCTCGTGGGCTATCAGCTGCAGACCGAGTTCGAGAATCCGGTCGGAACGGCCGTGACGCTCTCCACGACTCCGGCAACCACGACGCTCGAGTTCACGAATACCGGCGCAACGACGTACGGCACCGGCAACGCCGATCCGGTCCGCGGCATCAACTTCAGTTCCGGATCGCACGGCGTCGTGCTGGTGCTCGCAGACGGCGCGAGCAGCACGACGGGCTCCTGTGCGGGCGCAACCTCGTGCCAGACGGAGACGGCGGTCGACTCGAACGGCAACTCGTGGTCGGTCGTGAACTATTGCAGCTCCACCGGTACGACCGAAGCGTGTAGCGTGACCGCCACACCCATGACGACGTCGCTCGCAACCGGCGCAAGCTTGACGCTTTCGAACGTCGAGTACTACGACAACAGCGCGGCGCAGTGCACGGGCGCGCAGGGTTGCACGGCAACCACGACCGTCCTTCCGCAAGACGGTCAGACGTGGTCGTCGACCAGCAACGAGTCGAGTGCAACCAACCCGGTTTATTTCACGCAGGGCAGCGGCGGCACGATCTACGCAGCAAAAGGCCACATCTACTTGTACGGGTACCGTACGTCGCGCTACGGAACGTTGCACGCGAACCAAGAGGTGCACGGCTACACCGTGAATGCCAAGACCGCGGGGAAGACGTCGGTGACGTATACGTCGATCTCGCCGTCGTCGAGCGGTTCGGCTGACCTCGTCTATGCGATCAACATCGCCAACGAATCCGGTGCGGGGACGTCGGGCATCTCGAAGTTCAGCATCGTGCTGCCCGCTGCACTCGCCGGCGGGATCGCCGATGCGACGATCGATGAGGCCAGTCCGACGGCCTGGTTCGTCGTGAACTGCTCGGGAGCGTCGACGGATACGATCTGCTTTCAAAAAGGTGGGGGAAATAACAACGGGATCGTGGCCGGGTCGAACCAAACCCTCTACCTCGACATCCCGCCGCCGACGTCGTCGTTCACGTACACCGATGCGGCGATCGACGTGACGAGCCCGTCGACGTTCGGCGTCACGCCCGACGGTACGTGGACCGTTTTCGCGGGACCGACGCCGGGGCCGGATACGGTCGACTCGACGGCGCTCGTCGGCTACTCGCTCGACAGCGCGTATATGACGGTCGCGACGTCGCCCCAATCGGTCGGCGAAGACGTCACGAAAAATATCGCGTTCACCGTGACGAACACCGGATTCGGCAGCGATGCGAATCCCGATTATCTCGACGCGATCGCGATTGCCGTGCCCACCGCGAATGCCTTCAATACCTTCTCGGTCACGAACACGGGTTGGTCTGAAGAAGGCAGTTACGTCGTCGGGAGCAACACGTACTATGTCTTCGGCCTATGTGCCAACCAAGCGTCGTCGGCGTACGGACCGCTGGGCGCTACGTATTACGACATGCCCAATTGCGGTCAGAGCACCGAACAAGCCGACGCAATCGGTCCCGGCGGCACGCTGAACTTCACCGCGAATCTCACCAGCGGAACCGGCAGCGTCTCGATGCTCATGTACGCGCATGGCGCAAACGGCAACGGCTGGTCGGCGAGCAAGAGCTTCAGCGAGACGGTGACCACGACGAGCCTCGATGCGGGTTTCTCCGCCGTCGGTGCGTCGCCGCCGCCTGCGGTCTCGAACGGGTCGATACCGAGCGTCGGTGCCGATACGAGCTCACTCGGTAACTATTACGTCTATACCATTCAAAACACCAGCAGCAGCGGCGCCTCGAACGACGTCTCGTCGATGACGATCACCGTTCCCGGCGAGGATACCTCCGGAGATAACGGGACCGACGCTTCGGGCAAAGCCTGGACGATCACGAGCGCGCCGACGCTGAGCGGCAGCGGCTTCTCGGGCTGCAGCGTCACGTCGTATTCGAATGCGACGACCTCCGGCGGAAACGGGTCGATCGTGATCGGCGGTTCGGGTTGCGAACTCACGCCGGGCGGCGTGATGAACGTCGATTTCACCGCACAGGCGCCCTACCGCGTGAACGACACCTACAACTTCCCATTGACGGCGCTCAACGGTGCGACCAACGTGCCGGTCACCCAGACGTGGACGAACGACACCGAGATGCAGATCGTGCTCTCGGCCGCGCTCAGCGTCACGATCGATCCTTCGACTGACGCGACGACGGGAACCGACCCGTCGCCGACCTGTGGTGTCTGCGCGTTCACCGCACCGTCGACGATCAGCATGGGCAGCATTGCGAACGACGCGTCGGTACTCGGGACCGATCTCGCCGAAGTCGACGTTACCACCGACGCGTCGGCTCCGGTGGGCTGGAAGCTCTACGTCTCGACGTCCGTCAATCCGAGCAATACCGGCGGCGCCTATGCCGACGAGTTCGTCAGCGACGTCGATAGCTCGAGGTCGATCTCCGGCGCGGGCGTCAACTACGACCAGACGAGCCTTGGGGTCGTTCCGACGACGAATCCCGGACAACTGCTCGTCGACACCGGAAGCGGCAGCAATCCGCGCCGCAATCCTTTCGGCTTGGTCATGAACTACGGAATCTACATCGACGGCGGTCCGACTTCGGCAGAGGATTCAACGGTAACCTACACGTTCATCGCGAACTAAGTCCCATGGCGTTGCAGGTCGGGCTCACGGGTGGAATCGGAGCAGGCAAGAGCGAGGTCGCAAAGATCTTCGCAGAGCTTGGCGCTTACATCATCGACACCGATGAACTCGCACGCGAAGCGGTTGCTCCGAACTCTGACGGTTTGCTTGCGATCTTGCATGCGTGGCCGCAAGTCGTGCGGGGCGGTTCGCTCGATCGCGCGGCGCTGGCCGAAGTGGTGTTCTCCGATCCGGCCGCGCTCAAACGGCTCAACGAAATCGTTCATCCCTTCGTGCGGCGGCTTGCCGCCGAGCGGGAGACGCGCGCCAGAACAGGGCAGCTGGTCCTGCACGTGGTGCCGTTGCTCTTCGAAGCGGGATACAGCGACATGATCGATAAATCCGTCGTGGTCGTTGCTCCCGACGAGGAGCGGATCGCTCGCGTGATCGCGCGCGACCATACCGACGCCGAGCACGTGCGCGCGCGGATGGCGATGCAGATCGATCCAATGGAGGCGCGTGCCCGAGCCGATTACGTGATCGAAAACGACGGAGACGTGGCGCACTTGCGCGAACGAACACGGGCCGTGTACGATGCTCTCACCGGACTAGGGAACCCAGCTTAGATTCCACATGCATTACCATTGGATGGGCGCACACCATCGCACGCGCGACGGTCAAGAGGGCGTTGAGTTCGCCGTCTGGGCGCCGAACGCCGGCGCCGCTTGCGTCGTGGCCGACTTCAACGGCTGGGAGATCGGCGCAAACCCGATGTACGTCGAACACGGAACCGGCATCTGGCGGACGTTCGTCCCCGGCGCGCACGAAGGTTCGCGCTACAAATTTGCCGTTTGCGCGCGCGACGGCACGTGGCTGCCGCTCAAGTCGGATCCGTACGCCTTTGCCTGCGAGCTGCGTCCCGACACTGCGTCGATCGTCACGCGTTTGCCCGAATCGAACGCGAACGCTTGGACTCACGCGCGCGGCGCCATGCAGCATCGCGGCTCACCGATGGCGATCTACGAGGTGCACTTGGGCTCGTGGCAACGCGTGCCTGAAGAACATCATCGTTTTCTCACCTACGACGAGCTCGCGGATCGTCTACTCCCATACGTCAAGGAGATGGGTTTCACGCACGTCGAGTTGATGCCGGTTTCCGAGCATCCCTTCGACGGCTCGTGGGGCTATCAGCCGATCGGGCTCTACGCACCGACGTCGCGTTTCGGTACGCCGCAAAGCTTTCGTAACTTCGTCGATCGCGCGCACGCGATGGGCATCGGCGTGCTGATCGACTGGGTTGCCGGCCACTTTCCGGCCGACGAGCACGGTCTCGCCCGCTTCGACGGCACCCATCTCTACGAGCACGCCGATCCGCGTCAAGGCTGGCATCCCGACTGGAACACGTGCATCTTCAACTTCGGTCGTACCGAAGTCGCAGATTATTTGATCAACAACGCGCTCTTCTGGTTTGCGGAATACGGCGTCGACGGTTTGCGGGTCGATGCGGTCGCTTCGATGCTCTATCTCGACTACAGCCGCGATCCGGGGGAATGGGTTCCAAATGCCTACGGCGGGCGCGAGAACCTCGAGGCGATCGATTTCATCAAGCGCACGAACGAGACGGTCTACCGCGACGTGCCCGGCATCGTCACCGTCGCCGAGGAGTCGACGGCCTGGCCGAAGGTGTCGGCGCCGACGTATTTGGGCGGCCTCGGTTTCGGCTTCAAGTGGAACATGGGGTGGATGCACGACACGTTGCAGTATCTCTCGCACGAACCGGTTCACCGCAAGTACCATCACGACGAGCTGACGTTTTCGCTGATCTACGCCTTCGACGAGAACTTCGTTCTGCCGCTCTCCCACGACGAGGTCGTCCACGGCAAAGGCTCGATTCTGGCGAAAATGCCGGGCGACCGCTGGCAGAAGTTCGCCAACGTCCGGTTACTGTACAGCTATATGTACGCGCATCCGGGGAAGAAACTATTGTTCATGGGAGACGAGTTCGCGCAGGAACGCGAGTGGAGCCACGATCACAGCCTGGACTGGAATCTACTCGATGACGATAGCGGTCTCCATGCCGGCGTCAAGATGCTCGTGCGCGATCTGAACTACCTGTACCGCTGCACCGGAGCGCTCTACGAGCGCGACAACGAACGTCAGGGGTTCTCTTGGATCGATCACCAGGACGTCGAGAACTCTGCGATCGCTTTCGCTCGTCACGGGAGCGACCCGCACGACGTGCTTGTCGCCGTCTGTAACTTCACTCCGGTCGTGCGCTACGGCTATCGTATCGGCGTTCCTCCGGCCGATGAGTATGAAGAAGTGTTCAACAGCGATTCCGAGCGTTACGGCGGGACCAACGTCGGCAATCTCGGCCGCGTGCGGGTCGAGACGATCCCTTCGCACGGCCGCGACCAGTCGATCGCGATCACGCTGCCGCCGCTTGCCTCGGTGTACTTCCGGCCCGTGCGCGGATGAAGCCGGCCGGACGGGCGGCAATTTTGCCCGGGCGGCCGTATCCGCTCGGCGCGACCTGGGACGGCAGCGGCGTGAACTTCGCGCTGTTTTCCGAGAACGCGGAGCGCGTCGAGCTCTGTCTCTTCGACTCGCGCGGAACGCGCGAGCTTCGCCGCATCGCGCTGCCCGAATACACCGATCAAATCTGGCACGCGTACATTCCCGAGATCGAGCGCGGCCAGCTCTACGGTTACCGCGTGCACGGACCGTACGATCCCGATCGCGGCCACCGTTTCAATCATCACAAGCTGCTCATCGATCCCTATGCAAAACAGCTCTTCGGATTCGTACGCTGGACCGACGCCAATTTCGGCTACCGTCTGGGGTCGTCGCGCGCCGACCTCTCGTTCGACCGGCGCGATAACGCCGCCGCGATGCCGAAGTGCGTGGTCGTCGACACGGCGTTCACGTGGGGCGAGGACCGCCGTCTTTACACGCGGTGGCACGAGACCATCGTCTACGAGCTGCACGTGCGCGGCTACACCATCAAGCATCCGCACGTCAATCCCGAATTGCGCGGAACGTTCGCGGGGCTCGCGTCGCCGGCGATCATCGAATATCTCAATCGTCTCGGCGTCACGGCCGTCGAACTCTTACCCGTGCAGGCGGCCGTCGACGATCGTCACCTCGTCGAACGGCGCTTACGCAACTACTGGGGCTACAACTCGATCGGGTTCTTTGCGCCGGATCCGCGGCTGCTTTCGGGAACCTCGCTCGGCGAGTTCAAGACGATGATCAAGCGCCTGCACGAAGCAGGCATCGAAGTGCTTCTCGACGTCGTCTACAATCACACGGCGGAGGGCAATCATCTCGGTCCGACGCTTTCCCTGCGCGGCATCGACAACAAGAGCTACTATCATCTCGAAGACGGGCGGTACTACGCCGACTACACGGGTTGCGGCAATACGCTCAATCTCATGCACCCCCGTACGCTGCAGATGGTTACCGACTCGCTGCGTTACTGGGTCAACGAAATGCACGTCGACGGCTTCCGTTTCGACCTCGCGCCCGCGCTCGGGCGCCCCGAGGGCACGTTTCAAGCCGGAAGCGCGTTCCTGGCGGCGGTGCAGCAAGATCCGGTACTATCGCGCGTGAAGCTCGTCGCGGAGCCGTGGGATCTTTCGCCGGGCGGCTATCAGCTCGGGAACTTTCCGCCCGGCTGGTCCGAATGGAACGATCGCTATCGCGATACGGTCCGGCGCTTCTGGCAGGGCGCCAACGGCGTCATTCCGGAGCTCGCGTCGCGCCTCACGGGGTCTAGCGACATCTTCGATCACGGCGGCCGCCGCCCGCGTTCGGGCGTGAACTTCGTGACTGCGCACGACGGCTTCACGCTGCAAGATCTCGTTAGCTACGATTACAAGCACAACGAGGCGAATCTCGAGAACAATCGCGACGGCCACGACGCCAATTATAGTTGGAATTGCGGCATCGAGGGGCCGACCGGCGATCAAGCGATTCGCAATCTGCGCGCGCAGCAAAAGCGCAATCTGGTCGCGACGCTTCTGCTTTCGCAGGGTCTTCCGATGCTACTCGCAGGCGACGAAGTCAACAATACGCAGCTCGGCAACAACAACGCGTACTGTCAGGACAACGAGATCGGCTGGACGAACTGGAACGACGCTCAAGAAGATCCGGAGTTCGTCGATTTCATCCGCGAGCTGGTCGAGTTGCGGCGCAGACATCCCGTCTTCCGGCGCCCGCACTTCTTCAAAGGCGCTGCGGCGTCGCCCGGCGGTCTCAAAGACATCACCTGGATCGATCGCAGCGGAAATGAGATGAGCGATGCCGACTGGCACGATCCCATGACGCGCTTCCTTGCCGCGCTCTTCGGCGGCGACACGGGCGATCGCTTCGTCAGTCTACGCGGCTATCCCGAATACGACGAGACGTTCTTGATGCTGATGAACGCGGATAGTCACGATATCCCGTTTACGTTACCGACGATTCCGACGTTTACCGGCTGGCGTCTCATTCTCGACACGGCGCAGCCGCCGCGCCCGCCGCATGCGAACTTTCTTCCCGGCACCGTCTTTCCGCTTCGTTCTCGCACGCTGTCGCTGCTCGTCGCGGAATGATCGACGACCGTTACGCCGACGCGTTCGGCAACCCGGTCACCGTCTCCGATGCCACGATGGCGGCGATGCGCGCGGCTCTCGGCGACGACGACGGCGCTGCGGCGCCCGTGCGTGTCGTACGCGCCGATCGTCTCGCGCAGCCGCGTGAGATCGGCTACTACGGCGATTTGATCGTCGTGCCCGAACGGGCCTACGTTCCCGCAGCGCTGGACCGCGAAAGGGCATGGGCCATCGGGATTCAACTCTACTCGCTGCGCTCGGCGAGCAACGACGGGATCGGCGATTTTGGCGATCTCTCGCGATTTGCAACCTTCGCCGGCGGCGCCGGCGCCGCGGCGATCGCGCTCAACCCGCTGCATCAGTCGCACCTGACCAATCCTGCCGCGGCTAGTCCGTATGCACCGCTCAGCCGTCGCTTCTTGAACGCCCTCTATATCGACGTGCACGGCGCGGCGCGCGAGTTCGGCGTGTCGATCGGCGATCTCGACAACCGCGCGTTGCGCGAAGCGACGCTCGTCGATTACACGGGCGTCGCGTCGCTCAAGCTCGAGATTCTCGAGCGCTGCTTCGCCGCGTGCGCGCAGCGGCGACCGTGGGACGAGTTCGCTGCCGGCGATTCCGGGGTGAACGACGTCGCGCGCTACGAAGCGATTATGGAGATGCTCACCGATCTCGATCCCGACGTCTACGGCTGGCAGCAATGGCCGCGCGAGCTTCAGGACGCGCGGGGGCCGGCGGTCGAGCGCTTTGCCGCGCAGCACGCGCACCGCGTCGATTTTTACGTCTTCCTCCAGTGGCTTGCCGATCGTCAGCTCGAAGCGGCCGCTCGCGCGGCGAGCGAGATGCCGCTCGGGCTCTATCGCGACCTGGCCGTCGGCGTCGATCTCAACAGTGCCGACGTGTGGAGCGATCCCGGCGCGTACGTGCTGGGACTCTCGGTCGGGGCGCCGCCCGATCCGCTCAATACGAGCGGCCAGAATTGGGGATTGCCGCCGTTCCATCCGCGGGTGCTGCGCGAGCGCGCGTACGAACCGTTCGTTACGCTTCTGCGCGCAAATATGCGTCATGCCGGCGCGCTGCGAATCGATCACGTCATGGGGCTGCAACGCCTGTTTTGCATCCCGCGAGCGTATCCCGAGGGCGGCGGCGCCTACGTCCGTTACGACTTCGAGGCGATGCTCGGCATCGTTGCGCTCGAGAGCGTCATCAACCGGTGCATGATCGTCGGTGAAGATCTCGGAACCGTGCCCGAGGGCTTCCGCGAACGCACGGCCCAATCGCGGATATTCGGGTGCAGCGTGTTGCAGTTCAACCTCTACGACGACCGGACGGACGTCGTCGCGACCACGGGGACCCACGACCTGCCCACGTTTGCGGGCTGGTGGGGGACAGTCGACGGCGCGGCCCGCGAACGCTTCTTCCACGCTATTCGCAGCGCCGGAATCGATGTGCCGGAGGATGGATTGACGGCACTCCTGGTTGCAGCCTATCGTTACCTTGCGCGGTCGCGTGCACGCCTGGTACTTCTGCAACTCGAGGATGGGGTCGGATCGTTCGATCAGGTCAACGTTCCGGGAACCGTCGACGAGGAACCGAATTGGCAGCGCAAGATCGTGGTACCAATCGAAGCGCTCGGCAAGGATCCAATCTTTAACGCTATCCTAGGCGTGTTGCGCGAGGAGCGCCCGCGAGAGGGAGGGGCACGATGAGAGCGGTGGTTATGGCCGGCGGCGAGGGTTCTCGTTTACGTCCGCTGACCTCGCGGCGCCCCAAGCCGCTCGCGCCGATCGCAAACAAACCGGTGATGCATCACATCGTCGATTTGCTTGCGAAACACGGCATTACCGACGTCGTCGCCACGTTGCACTATCTCGCCGATGAGATCGAGACGTATTTCGGCGACACGCTGCAGTACGTCGTCGAGGACACGCCGCTCGGTACCGCCGGCGCCGTGAAGATGGCCGAGAAGCTCCTGGGCGGTGAGCGCTTCGTCATCATCTCGGGTGACGCGATGACCGACGTCGACCTCAGCGCGCTGATCGAAGCGCACGAACGCGCCGGCAACGTTGCGACGATCGCGCTGTGGCGCGTGAACAACCCGCTCGAATTCGGCGTCGTGATCACCGACGACGACGGGAAGATCACGCGCTTTCTCGAGAAGCCGTCGTGGGGCGAGGTCTTCTCCGACACGATCAACACCGGAATCTACGTGCTCGAACCCGAGGTACTCGAGTACATGGAAGCGGGCAAGAACTACGACTTCTCCAAGGACATCTTTCCACTGCTGCTGCGCGACGGAAAACGGCTGGGCGGTCACGTGATCGAAGACTACTGGGCCGACGTCGGCAATCTCCAGCAATATCAGCAAGCAAATTACGATGCGCTATCGGGATCGGTGCGTACGCGGCGTCCTCTCGTGCAGCTGGCGGACACGGTGTGGGCGGGCGCGGGTTGCGAGATCGATCCGAGCGCGACGATTCGCGGTTACGTACAATTCGGCGACGGCGTGACCGTCGGCCCGGGCGCGTTGATCGACGGTCCGGCGTGCGTGGGAAGCGGCTCGATCGTGGAGGCCGGCGCCCGCGTCGGCCGCTCGGTGCTCTGGGAAAACGTGTACGTCGGCGAAGACGCGCAGCTTACCGACTGCACGGTTGCGAGCCGCACGATCGTCAAAGCTCGAGCGTCGATCGGCGAAGGAGCCGTCGTCGGCGAGCGTTGCGTGATCGGTGAGGCAGCCGTGATCCGGCCGCACTTGCGGCTGTGGCCCGAGAAGAACGTGAGCTCGGGCGCGATCGTCTCGATGTCGCTGATCTACGGCATCAAGTGGCCCGGCTCGCTCTTCGGCGGCGCCGGGGTGAGCGGGCTTGCCAATCTCGAGATCACGCCGGAGTTTGCGCTCAAACTCGGGCAAGCATTCGGCTCGTTCATGCGCCCCGGCGATTCGGTGATGACCAGTCGCGATACGCATCCCAGCAGCCGCATCATGAATCGCTGCGTGATCTCGGGGCTGCTCAGCGTCGGCGTCAACGTCGAGGACCTGCGTTCATTTCCGCTGCCGCTCTCGCGTTTCGCCACGCGCACCGCGGGGAACGGCGCCGTCCACGTGCGGCTCGCCCCGAGCGACCCGCACTCGCTGCTCATCGAGTTCCTGGACGCGAGCGGTATCAACGTCGACAAAGCGACCGAACGCAAGATCGAGAATCTCTTTTTCCGCGAAGATTTTCGCCGCGTCGCCATGGATGACGTCGGTCTGTTGAATTTCCCCGCACGCGCGCTGGAGAGCTACACCGCCGCGTTTCTCGACGCGCTGGCGCCGCAAACGCTTAACGCGAAGCGCTTTCGCGTGGTCATGGACTACGCCAACGGCAATGCAGCGCTCGTGTTGCCGCGGATCTTGAGCAAGCTAAACGTCGAGACGATCGCGCTCAACGCTTACTTCGACGACAATCGCGTCTCCACGGCGGCAATCGATCGCGCGCAGTCGCTGGCGCAACTCAGCGACATCGTGGGTACGCTGCACGCGGATCTCGGCATTCTGCTCGATCATGACGGCGAGACGTTTGCCCTGGTCGACGATCGTGGCCGCGTCGTGCGCGACAACGAACTCATCGCGCTGCTGACGCTCATGGTCGTGCGCGCGGGCGCGAAGCTGGTCGCGGTGCCGGTCATGGCGCCCGGCGCGATCGAACGCATCGCCCAGAGCTACGGTGCCGAGGTGATTCGTACGCGCAGCGACCGCCGTTCGCTGATGGCGCTGGCCGAAGCACGCGGCCGCGAGCTGGCATTTGCCGGCGGAGCGAACTTCGAGGTGATCTTTCCCGAGCTGCATCCGGCCTTCGATGCGCTCTACGGATCGGCGAAGGTGCTCGAGCTGCTTGCGCGCGAGGGATGCCGCCTGAGCGAGCTGGTAGATATGCTGCCCGAATGGCACGTGGCAACGGTGCGGGTGGCGTGCCCGTGGGAGCACAAGGGGCGAGTGATGCGTTCGTTGATCGCCGAGCAGCAGCGCGACCAGATCGAACTCTTCGAAGGTCTGCGCGTACGTCACGACGGCGGTTGGGTGCTCGTGCTGCCGGACGCCTCCGATCCGACCTTCAGCGTCTACGCCGAGGCCGAAAGCGACGGTGAAGCGTACGCCTTCGCGACACGGATGGGGACTCGTATCGAACAGCTTGCGGGTGTCTAGGTAGACGTGTCGCCGTTTTACGATTGGCTGAACTTCTACGTCATCACCGGCTCGTCGTCGGCGGCGCTGACGGGCTTGGTCTTCGTCGTGACGACGATCGTTGCCGGGCGCCGGGACGGAAGCGTCACCGGCGAGGGAACGTCGGTGTTCAGTTCGCCGACGGTGGTCCACTTTTGCGCGGCATTCTTCATCGCGTGCGTCGCGAGCGTTCCGTGGCATCGCCCGAGCGTTCCCTCGGCGATCATCGGGCTCGCCGGACTCTTCGGCGTCGCGATGTCGGTGCGAATCTTCTTTCGGGCGAGAAACTTTAACAACTACCAGCCCGACCGTAGCGACTTCGTCTGGTTTACCATCCTGCCGGGAGTAGCGTACGCGGCCGAAGCGGCGTCCGGTTTCTTCTTGCCGGTCGTTCCGATCCAAGCGGCATTCGCGCTGGCTGCCGCGAGCGTCGCGCTCATCTTTATCGGCATTCACAACGCGTGGGACGTGATCAACTACCTGGCGATCCGCCGCGAGGATTGATAACCGCTGTCGAACGCGCCGGCGACGGTGCCGGCATCGTCGCTCGACGTCGCCTCGCCGGCGAAGAAGAGCGTCTCGTCCACCGGCTCGGCCAAACGTTCGCGCGCGTCGGCGGCGCCCACGCGGAGGAAGCTGTACGCACCGCGTGCGAACGGATCCGCCTGCCAATCGTGGTAGTAGGTCTTGTGCAGCTCGGCCAAGACGTCGACGCGCGGAAAAAGCGTGGCGACGGTCTGTAAGGCCGCGTGAACGGGATCGGCATCGCGCGAGCGCAAGCGCAGCACGGCGCCGCCGCCCGCCCAGCCGTAGAGCAACGGCTGGCGATCGGGGACGCGCGTCCAAAGCGTGCGCAGCGAACCGTGCGGCGCTTGGAAGAAGCTCGCGTCGCGATAGCGGCCGCCCTCGACGTCTTCCCAGAATGGCGTTCGAAACTCGAGCGCAACTTTGACGACCGGCCCCATCGCGATTGCATCGATCGCCGCGCGCTTGCGCGCCGGCAATGGTGGATCGAAGAGGTCCGTCTCGTGCTGCAGCGCGCCGATCGGCAGCGTAACGATTGCCGCGTGCGCGTCGATCTGCAGCGCCTTCCCTTCGCTTACGGCCTCGATCCGCACGTGCCCCGGCGACCACGCGATGCGCGTCACACGCGTCCGCAGGTGGAGCCGATCCCCCGCGACGCGCGCCAAGAAGTCGATGACCGGCGCATAACCGTGCAGTGGCCGGTGCGCGGTGTCATTCACCCCGCTGCGCCATTCCTTCGCAATGCCGATGATGCTCGCGTCGTCGAGAAGCGCGGCGTCGAAACCCTCGAGCATCGCGCTGACGTCTTCGCGCTCCGGCGCCGAAAGCTCGCCCGGGGGCAGCGCATCGAGAAAGGCCGCGACGCTCGTGTCGGGTCCGCGCAGGTCGACGCGGTGCAGCACGCGTTCGATGACGTCCCAGCGATCCGGCGCGGGCTCCAAATGGCCGCGCTCGACGCGAAAGCGATGACCTCCGACCGGGGCGACGGGCTCGTCGATCGCGCGCATCAGTTGCCGCGTCGAAGCGGCCTCGCCGTGAATGAACTCCGCGCCGAGTTCCACCGGTTCGCCGTGTTGCGACGCCAGCGTGTACGCGCGGCCGCCGGCGCGATCGCGCGCCTCGAGCAAGAGAAAGTCGACCCCACGTTCGTGTAACGAGCGCGCTGCGGCGAGCCCTGCCGCCCCCGCGCCGACGACCGCCACTGCGGTGCGCAGGGATGTCACGAACGTGACGTCATGAACGCCAGCTTAGCGTCGAGAATATCGAGTACGTTCGGCCAGGTGAACTGCCGCGCGGTCGCCTGAGCGCTCTCGATCATCCGGTCGCGCATTCCGGGGCTGCTCCACAGATGTTCCAGATGACTCGCAAGTTCAGCGGGGTCGGCCGTATCGCAAACGATCGCGTTGTCGAACGCGCGTGCGTAATCTTCGCCGGTCGAGCCGCAGACGGCGACGCCGCCCGACGCCATGACCTCCAAACCAACGAGACCGAAAGGCTCCTTCCCGCTGTTGGCGAGCACGGCATCGGCGGCGGCATAGAGCGTATAGAGCAGTTCGTCCGGCAAGAAACTGCGCACGTTCACGATATCGCCGCGCGACTCGGCCAGCACGCCGGCGAGCGATTCGACCGACGGCGACTCCAGGTGAACGTCGTCGATGACCAGCCCGCGCGCATGGGCGCGGCCGAAAACGTCCGCTGCATAGGCTTCCTTGCCGCCGCGAACGAGGAGTTGCACGGGAACGCTTTGCGCGCGCAGATCCCCCACGGCGTCGATCGCCTGCAGCCAGCGTTTGTCGGGGTCGTAACGGCCGACCTTGAGCAAGACGTGACGGTTGCCGAGCATGCGGCGAAGATATGCGGCGCCCGCAGCGCTGGCTTCGGTGAAGACGCGTTCGGGAATGCCGTTGGGAATGACGAGCGCCTGCGCGCCGTGCTGCGCGACCTCGAACTTCATGTAGCGGCTCACGCAGGTGACGTGCGCGACCCGCGCGAGCGCATGAAAGTCGATCGTGTGAAAGCCGTAGGTATTGTTCGCGTTCCACGTCGCGGTAAAGGTGTCGCGCAGACCGGCGTCGCGCGCCAGCCGGTCGAGATGGAATAACGCCGGCGCGACCTGCCAATCCTCTCCCATGATCAGCACGCGCGTGCCGTTCGCGGCGGCGGGACGCACGATCTCTTCGAGCATGAATGGCGGTACGCTGTCGCGATAGTCCTCCATCTTTCCCCATTCGCCGTCGTACACGCCGTGCGGATGGTGCTGCGAGATCCATTGCCCCCAGCGGCGCAACGTGAGCGCGCTTCCGCGCGATTCGACGGCCGGGAGATTGGGGTCGCCGACGAAGACGAGGTCGACGCGCAAACCTGCTGCGTCGAGCGCGGTCGCGAGCTCCGTTACGCGCACGCCGAGACCGCCGACCATCGAATACCGGTCGGGTCCTTCGAAGGCAAGGATAACCACGTGCGGCGGTATATGCGGATATCGCGACATCTAGTGACTCATCCGTACTCGCTTCGCTGCTCGATCAGTTTTGCGACCAATGCCGTCCAGCCGGTTTGGTGGCTCGCTCCGATGCCTGCGCCGTTGTCGCCGTGAAAGTACTCGTAGAACGGCACGTTGTTGCGCCAGTGAGGATCGGTGTTGAATCGCTCGACACCGCCGAAAACCGGCCGCCGGCCCTGGTCGTTGGGGAGAAAGATGTTGATCAGCCGGTTGGAAAGCATCGCGCTGACTTCCCACAGGTCGAGAAGATTTCCGCTGCCCGTCGGCGCCTCGACCTTGAGCGTGCTGCCGTAGTAGTAATGGAACTTCTGCAACGCCTCGACGAGCAGATAGTTGAGCGGGAACCAAATCGGACCGCGCCAGTTCGAATTGCCGCCGAAGAGACCGCTCGTCGACTCCGCAGGCTCGTAGTCGACGCGGTATTCATGTCCGTCGAGACGCAGCACGAACGGATGCTCCTTGTGATAGCGCGAGAGCGCGCGTAAGCCGTAGGGACTCAAGAACTCCTTCTCGTCGAGCATCGTGCGCAGGATTCGCACCAGGCGGTCGCGCCCGACGATCGACAGCAACCGGCGCTCGCCGACGCCCGTCTCTTCGATCGACGCGACGCCGCGCGCGAGGTCGGGACGGTGCTGAATGAACCAGTCGATACGGCGCTTGAACTCGGGGAGCGAATTGAACTCCTCGGGCTCGATGATCTCCACGGCCAAGAGCGGCAGCAATCCGACCATCGAGTGGATTCGCATCGGAATATGCTCTCCGTCGTCGAGCATCAGCATATCGTAGTAGAGTCCATCCTCGTGATTCCAGAGGCCGGAACCGCCGAGGTGATTGATCGCGTCCGCGATATAAAGGAAATGTTCGAAGAACTTGATTGCGATGTCTTCGTAGACCTTGTTGTGCATCGCGAGCTCGATCGCAATTGCGAGCATGTTGAGCGTGTAGACACCCATCCAGCTCGTGCCGTCGGATTGATTCAGGAAACCGCCGGTCGGCAACGGTTTGCTGCGATCGAAGACGCCGATATTGTCGAGGCCGAGAAAACCGCCTTGAAAGACATTGTTGCCTTGCGCGTCTTTGCGGTTCACCCACCAGGTGAAGTTCAACAGAAGCTTCTGAAAGACGCGCTCGAGAAAGCCGATGTCGCCGCGTCCTTGCTCTTTCTGTTCGATGTTGTAGATGCGCAGTGCCGCCCACGCGTGCACCGGCGGATTGACGTCGGCGAAGGCCCACTCGTAGGCCGGGAGCTGGCCGTTGGGGTGCATGAACCATTCGCGAGCGAGCAAGATCAGTTGGTTTTTTGCAAACGACGGATCGATCAGTGCGAAGGCAACCGTGTGGAAGGCGAGGTCCCAGGCCGCGAACCAAGGATACTCCCATTTGTCCGGCATCGACATGACTTCGGCCGAATCGAAGTGCAGCCAATCGTGATTGCGTCCGTGCAGACGCTCCGGCGGCGGCGCGGGCTGCAACGGATCGCCTCTGAGCCAGCGCGGTAAGTTGTAGTGGTAGAACTGTTTGGTCCAAAGTAGACCCGCAAAAGCCTGACGCTGCACGCGCCGCGCCTCGACGTCGGCATGGAACGGATTGATCTCCTCGTAGAACGCGTCGGCCTCTTCGATTCTGGTCGCGAAGATCTCGTCGTAGCCGGCGCCGAAGGGGACATCGTGGACCGCGGAAGAGAGGCGCAATTCGACCGTGCGCGTCTCGCCCGGCTCGAGCATCATCTCGTAGTGCGCGCTCACCTTCGTGCCCCGCATGTCGGTTACGGCGTCGCGTTCACCGTGAATGAGGTAGCGCGCGATCCCGTCCTTGACGCGCGGGGCGCGGTTCGGCACGCCGTAAAGGTGCTCGAAGTTCGTCTCGTTCTCGGCGAAGAGCAGCTCGGGTGAATCCTTGGTGTAAAACCAATAATCCCCGAGATTGCCTTGATGCGCGACGAGCGCGTGGACGTCGTGCACGTGATGACGCAGCTCGATCGAGGACCGTTCGATGCCCTCGCGCCAGCTCCACTCGTTGCGGAACCACAATGTGGGCAGCAGATGAAGAACGTGCGGTTGTGCGCCGCGATTCGTGGCGTGAACGCGGATCAGGATATCTTCCGGCGAGGCCTTGGCGTACTCGATCTCGACGTCGAAGTAGGCGTTCTCGTCGAAAATTCCGGTGTCGATCAGCTCGTACTCCGATTCGAAGCGCGATCGGCCACGGTTAACGTTGATGAGCTCTTCGTATGGGAACGCAGCGTGCGGGTACTTGTAGAGCGCACGCATGTACGTGTGCGAGGGCAAGTTGTCGAGGTAGAAGTAGTACTCCTTGACGTCCTCGCCATGGTTACCTTGCGAACCGGAAAGGCCGAAAAGACGCTCTTTGATTCGATCGTCGTTGCCGTTCCACATCGAAAGCGCGAAGCAGAGGTGCTGATTGACGTCGGATATCCCGAAGATGCCGTCCTCTCCCCAGCGATAGACGCGCTGGTGCGCGATATCGAACGGGAAATAATCCCAGGCTTCGCCGGTTGCACTGTAGTCTTCGCGCACCGTGCCCCATTGACGGTCGCTGACGTAGGGTCCCCATTTGCGCCACTCGTGGCGCTGACTTTGCTCGAGCATGCGACCGTGCTCGACGGTGGGCGGCTCGATCACCCTTCACCCTCCTGTAATGCGTGCCAGGTGCGCAATACTTCGCCGACGCTCCATGCTTGCGCGATACAACCGCGCGCGGCGTGCGGCGGATCGCCGTCGGCAATCTCGGGTAGCGTACCCATCCCATAGCAATCCAGGCGTGAACCAAGCGCCTCGATGAATCGCAAGGCGCGCGTGCGGTCTCCGTAGGCATTTGCGTAGGCGCGCGCAAACGCTCCTGCGAGGAAGGGCCAAGCGGTGCCACGATGGTATGCGGCATCGCGATCGTGCGGCGATCCGCCGTAGTGCCCGACGTATGCCGGGTCCGAAGGCGCGAGCGAACGCAGACCCATCGGGGTCCACAGTTCGCGAGCGATGCGATCCACGATCGCGTGCTCGCGCCGGCTGTCGAACGCTCGAAACGGCAGCGCCACCGCATACACGGCGTTGGGCCGGATCGATGCGTCGTGACCCTGCGGACCGTCGAGTACGTCGAAGGTATAGTCGACCTCCGGATTCCAGAAGCGCTCGAACGACGCGCGCGCGCGCGTGCCGAGGTCGCGATACCGTGACGCGTTGCGTCCGAACTTTTGGGCGAAGCCGTCCATCGTGCAGAGCGCGTTGTACCAGAGCGCGTTGATCTCGACGGGCTTACCGATACGGGGCGTCACGACCCAATCGCCGATCTTGGCATCCATCCACGTGAGCTGCACGCCCGCCTCGCCCGCGTGCAGGAGCCCATCGGCCTCGTCGACGGCGATGCCGTAGCGCGTGCCGCGTGCGTAGGCTTCGACGATCGAGTCGAGCGTATCGAAGATCGAAACGACAAAGGCGCGATCTCCCGTTGCGGCGTGGTAGCATCGCACGGCCTCGATGAACCAAAGCGACGCATCGACGGTATTGTATTCAGGTGCATCGCCGCCGTCGGGAAAGCGATTGGGAAGCATGCCGCCGTCCACGGTCCGGGCGAAGGTTTCCAAAATCGCGCGCGCGATCTCGGGCCGTCCGGTCGTGAGAGCGAGGCCCGGGAGCGAGATCATCGTATCGCGACCCCAATCGCCGAACCATGGGTAGCCCGCGATGATCGTCGAGCCGGGCGCACCGTCGATGGTGCGTGCGGCGATGAAGGCGTCGGCAGCGAGCGTAAGCGCTTCGATCCACGGCGGAACGTTTGCCGCGCGCGGGTTTGCGCTACGCCGGCATGCCAGCAGTTCGCGCTCGCGCGCGTGTGGATCGGCCGGCTGTGGCGGATCGGGATCGAGCGACGCGCAGACCACCAGCGAGTCGCCTGGGCGTGCGAGTTCGGCACGAATCGTCAAAGCGAAGTAGAGATCTCCGACGCAGTCGAGCCCGCGTTCGGTCTCCATATCGTAGCGAAAGCCGTAGTACCATTGCGCCGCCGGCTCCAAGCGTGCGCCGGGCGCATGCAGGTACCACGTCACGCCCTCGCCCATGCGCACCGTCGCGCGATCGCCGTCGACGTGGGTGACGCCGGTAACGTCGTACGCGTTCGTGAGGCAGTGATGGTCACGGTCGCTCACGTACGCCTTGAGCGAAAGGTATGCAGGTGCGCTCGCATCGCGTAGCGTCCACTGCACGTACGTGCGGGTCGCGCCGTGTTCCATCCAGATTCGCCGCTCGAGCAGCGCGTCGGCGACCGCGTACGTCCACACCGGCACGCTGCCATCGAGATGAAAGTCCACGATTCTGCGATCGCCGGCCGGGGCGAGCGTTCCGTCGCGCCAGCGATTTGCGGAGAGATCGGCTTCGGCATTGCAATACGTGACGCTCGCGTCGAGCTTGTCGAGCAAGACGCGCCGCCCCACGGGTGGGTCGGTCGCCGCGACGAGCAAACCGTGATAACGGCGCGTGAGCACGTCCGAGAGCGTGCCGCAAGCGTAGCTGCCGAGGCCGTTGTGGCAGAGCCACTCGCGGGTCATTGCATCGGTGCCCAGCGCTGCACGAAGAAAACGTCCGGTCTTCCCACGCGGTGGAGCAGATATCCGCGAACGGCGATCGTGCGATCCGGCGCGGTCACCAACCTGCGCGTGAGCGCGATGCTGCCGCTCGCATCGGTAAGCACGAGACGATCGGCATCGAGCGCGCCCGCAATCGTCACGACGTCGCCCGTTTTGAGTTTCTCCAGCCCCGCGATGGGAACGGGATCGTCGAAATGCACCTTAGCGGTCGCCTCGGGGGTCACGCCCTCGCCGAGCAGCCGCGCTCGCACCGTATAGGTTCCGGGACCCGGTACCGAGCCGTCGCTCTCGGTGCCGTTCCACACGTAGATCACAAGGACGCTCGGGCCCGGCACGAACTTGCGCACGTGGACCGGAAACGTCGCGCCCGGCGGCGCGACCGCAGCGCTCGTCCAGATGACGTCGCTCCCCCGCAGAATCTGAATCTCGTACTCCTGCGGGCGTGCAAATCGCACGATCGTGGGTACAGTAGAAGCGTTGTGCGCCGCGAGCTCGATCGAAACACCGTCGAGCATATCGAAACTGGTCTGCTGCAATTGCAGCGAGAGCGCAAGCGCGGCGAGCATAGACAAAGCTTCAACTCCGGGTTCATCGATACCGGCCTGCCGGGGTCGCCGGGGAGGCGAGCGTGCTGCCCCGAGCCCGACCGGCCGTCGAACGTGCCAACCGAAACTCCTGGGTTTAGCGAGCGGTCGGATGGGCATAACTACCCGGAATCCTTTTCTGCATTCGAGGGGACACGGGACCAAATGTCAATACAAGACGAGCCGCAGGGCGGCATGAGCGTGCGGGAAGCTGGGCGCCGCGGCGGCGAGCGTGTCAAAGCGAAGTACGGGACCGAGTTCTACGAAGAGATCGGTCGTAAGGGCGGCGAGGCCACCAAGACCAAGTATGGC
Source organism: Candidatus Acidiferrales bacterium (assembly GCA_035504755.1). GTDB lineage: Bacteria > Vulcanimicrobiota > Vulcanimicrobiia > Vulcanimicrobiales > Vulcanimicrobiaceae > Aquilonibacter. Next base: position 32,968 of record DATJRM010000019.1, on the reverse strand, counting down.
CCATCGTTCTACGAAGTGATTGGACAAAAAGGCGGTCAAAAGCCCAAGCGCAAGGCGTAATTCGCCGTGACCACCAAAAAAGGTAGCGACGACGAGGACGACGCCGCTAAGGAAATGTCCGTACGCGAGGCGGGCAAAAAAGGCGGCGACACCGTGCGCGACCGTTACGGCTCGACTTTTTACGAAGAGATCGGGCGTAAGGGAGGCAAGGCGACGCGCGACCGGCACGGCGTGGAGTTCTACGAGTCCATCGGGCAAAAAGGCGGCAAGGTCGTCAAAGAAAAGTACGGCCCGGATTTCTATGAAGAGATCGGCCACAAGGGCGGGCAGAAGGTCAAGAAGTTGATCGCTGAAGCCAAGAAAAAGCGCCCGGCCGATGAGGGCTCGGAAAAAGAATAGGCGACTAGCGGCAGGCGCCGGCGGCGATCAAGCGCCGCGCCTCGGCATCCACGTCTTTCGGACTGACGTTACCGTCCGGCTGCAATGTCATCGCGAGATTGCTCTTGGTCGTCCATGCGACGCCGTCGGCCTTGTAGTGCGCGATCGTGCACGGCGTATTCGTAATATCTTGTCCGTGCAAAAACAAGAGCGTGAAGTTCTGCTTCGGCCACTCCGAGAGGAGCATTGCCTGCCCGCCGTACTGGTACTCCATGGCGATGCCGCGATGCTCGGGAGTATCGAGATCGCCCAGCGGCGGAATCACCGCGAATTTGAGAATCTGGCGCGGCGCGATCCACGGTTTCCAGCTGATCTTGGTCACGGCGTCCTGGAGGGGCATCACCACGCCGCGATCGTCGATCAGCATGGGTGGAAGCGACGCCTGTGCCGCGGTGGTGCCGCTCTTGTGCGCACATGCGGTGACGACAAAAAGGCACGCGCAGGCTAGTACCAGGCGAAGAGGGGGCATAATCTATCTATCGGCACACCGAGCAAGCGGCTAGAGGGCGGGGCGGCACCGGTTCATCGTTTCACTTCGAGGCTGCCCCGGATCGAGCCGAACTGGATCTGGTCGTTGTTAAAGTCGATCGAAATCGAGCTAAACGCGAGCGTGTGGCCGGCGGAATGGAGGTAGCTCGGATGCTGCATTTCGAGCTGCTTGGCGCCGTTGGTCCACACGACCAGATCGGTGTCGAACGAGCGTTTGAGGGGGTCGCCGATCATCGTCACCGTGACTTTCCCCACCGCCGTGAAATTGAGTGACAACGTGTCGATACTGATGCGCTCGGCACTGATCTTCAAATACGGCTTGCCGCGTTTGAAGATGACGCCGTCGCGCACGCCCTCGACCGTCCCGGTCGTGCCGTCGGGTGAGAGTTGCGCATCGCGATAGTCGAACGTCCAGGCCTTGGTCGAGATCCGATTTCCTCGTACGTGCCCGCCGCTCAAGGAGATCGCCGACACGTCGGGCGGTAGCGGCGGCGCATTGATGCCCGCGAGGATCACTTCGACGATCACCCAGATCGCGACGGCTGCGGCGGCGCCGGTCGCGATCCAGCGCCATTTAATTCGCCGGCTCTTCATCGCGCCTCCGTCCGGTTACGAGCAGCAATGCGTAGACCGCGATGAATGCGAACCACACGCGCGTCGGACCGATGCGCGCGAAGAACGAGCCTACCGCGGGACCGACACGGCCCGCGACATTACCCGGAACGTCGAGCGGCAGACGCGCTTCCCACGTTCCGTCCGGCGCGATGATGCCGCTGATGCCGGTCGCGGCGGCACGCACGACGTAGGCACCCGCTTCGATTGCGCGCATCTGCGCGATCTGCGCGTGCTGATACGGACCCGATGAGGTTCCGAACCACGCATCGTCGGTTGCAACCACGAGTACCTGCGCACCATCGCGCATCTCGTCGTAGGCAAGATCGCCGAAGGCCGACTCCCAGCACACGAGCGCGCCGATCGGCAGACCTGCGCTCGTCGCGTAGACGCCGTTGCCGTCCCCCGGCGTGAAATCGCCGTTGAGCGCGCCGACCGCCGGCAGCCACCACAAGAATCGCTGACCCGGAAAATACTCCGCAAACGGGACGAGCTGGCGCTTGTCGTAGATGCCCATGATGCCCGCGCCGGTGAAAACGTAGAGCGCGTTGTAGTATCGCCCGTTGACGACGTGAATGCTCCCGACGATCAACGTCGCATCCGCCTGCGCGGCAAGGCCGGTGAATCGCGTGACGAGTGCCGGATCGCCGTTCAATCCGGCGCCGCTGATCGCGATCACGGTTTCGGGCCAGACGATCAAACGTGGATGCAGCGCAATCGCGGCGCGCGTCATCGCCGTGTAGACGTCGACGGCCCGCGTCAGCGAACCGGGCTGCCACTTCAGCGACTGCGCGATATTGCCTTGCACGGCGACGACCGGGACCACCGGCGCGGACGCGCGCCGCGCCGGCCACGCGAACCATGCGGCGCCGGCCGCGATCGCGATGACCGCGATGCAAGCGATGAACGCGCGCGCGCCGCGGGCGCGCAGGGCATACGCGCCATATGCGCCGGCGCAAAACACCGTTGCGGTAAGTCCGGCCGTCCCGACGTAAGCACCGAGAGCGCGCAGCGGCGTTTCGACCTGCGTGACGCCGAGTTGCGCGAACGGGACACCGAGCGGGCCGATCGACCGCAGCCATTCGGTGATTGCAAATGCGCATGCGGCCGCGAGCGGAACCAGCGCAGGCGCCGTGCGCCGGCTCGCAATCGCGGTCATGACGCCTGCGAGCCCGATCGCAAGCGCCTCGATCGCCGCACTTGCAACCACGGCCGCGTACGCAAGCGCGCCGACGGCCGTTTGAATCGTCGTACTCCACCACCAAAACGAGATCGTGAAGAAGACGAGTCCACAGATCCAGCCCAGGAAAAGTGCGCGTTTCCAGGATGCGCATTGCCACGTCCAGAACAGCGCCCCTGCACCAAGCGGCGGCGCCCAGGCGAATCCTGCGCGCGGAAACGCCAGCGCAAACAGCAAGCCGGCGAGCGCGGCCAGTAACGCGGCGCGCAGGCGTTCCGAGGAAAGCATGATGCGAAGACTCAGTTTCGTAACGGGTTCGGCGGCCGCGCTCATCGTTGCGTCATGCGGCAGACAGGTGACGCCGAATCATACAGGCGTCGGGCCCGGCGGTCTGCAGTCGGGTTTCATGAGCGTGAAATTCCGCGTCCAGAGCGCATTCAACTTCTCGTCTGATTCGTACGCCGTCGTCTTCAATACGTCGGGTAGCGGCGTCACGCCGCTCCCTTCGGTCACCAACAACAACTATGCCGGCTATTCGCTGGCGTTCGTGGTCGGAGGCCCGGGCGGTGCCGTCCAAGCACTGGCATACTCCTATTATCGTCCCACCAACACAACCCAGCCGCCGGTGCTCTATCCGATTCCCACCACGCCGCAGCAGATGATCCTCACCCTCAATAGCAACGGCGCAGGCACGGAGTTCACCGTCATCTTCGATCGTATCCTCGCGAGCTTCAACGTTGCGACGACGCCCACGCCGAGCCCCACGGCTTCGCCGACGGCAAGCCCAACGGCAAGCCCAAGCACGAGTCCGTCGCCGACGGCTACCGCCTCCGGCGTTGGTGTCTCCAATCTCTGGAACTTCAATTACTTCGTGCTGCAAGGTCAAGTGACGTCGTATGAAAGCCAGGGCAGTCTCACGATCATCGATTCGCTCGGCGCCGGCGGCCCCACCGACACGACCTATCAATCGCTCCAGCTCGACGTCTCGACGGATTTCGACAATACGTTTTACGTCCAAGCGGGCAATCACCCGTCGATACCCGACGCCCTCAGCGGCGGTGAAATCGCCAACGCAGCGTAATCTCGTCTCTGGAAGTCCCTAGAGGTTATTGAAGCTCGTCGGGATCAGCGGGCCGCCTTGTCCGATCGAGAAGGTGGTGCCCTGGGTCGGGAAGGCGAGAATATTGAGCTGCAGCGTCACCATCTTGAGCGACTGGTTGTAGAGCGCTTCGAGTTGATAGCAATTACCGATCGTGTGGGTGACGTAGATGACCTTTTGCTGCAGCTGCGCGTGCATCTTCCAATCGACGGTCGTCACGAACTGCACCGAGGTATCGCGTCCGAAGGGCGTCGACACCTGAAGGTTCGACGACTCGAATCCCGAGCCCGACCCGGGAATGAACGAGCCACCGAGCAACACCACGGAGTGCGCGGACGGCTCGGCGGTGAGCTGATAGCTGACCGGCTGTGCCATGCCGTTGAAGTTCGTCGAGAATCCGAGCGCAAGATTGTAGACGTTGCCGTTGAGAACGCGAACGAGGTCCTGCGCGTTTTTCGAATTGATACCCGGGAACTGATCGAGCGTGTAAAATGGCACCGAGGACGGACCGTTGTAGTTCTCTTCGCTGTAGGTCAGCGTGTTGACGAAGTGCTCGCCGAGCGGCGTCGTGAGCGATGCGTTCTGCTGGATCGACGCTTTGAGATCGCCCGTGCCGTAGGCGTATTGATTGACGTTGACCGTTCCTTGGAAGCTGCTGCCGAAGATCTGTTCGATCAAGGGCCCGAAAACGAAGGCGAGGAGCGCGCGCTGGCTCGCGAAGGCGTAGGCCGGCTCGCTGTACTCGCCCACGGTGAACGTCGCCGACGCCGGCAAGAAGAGGTGCGGAAGAAACTTGTAGGGACGGATCTGGAGCTGCGGAATCTCCTCGGCCGCCGCGACCGGCTCAGCCGAGAAGCTCTTGTCCCATGTCATCTGGTAATCCGTGCCGGGCGTGGTGAGGTGGAGCAGGTCGTTGACGGTCGCTTGCGAGTTCGATGACGTAGCGCCGCCGTAATTGGAATAGCTGCTCGAGAGCGCGAAGTTGAACGCATTGCTGAGCTTTGAGTTGAACTGGTCGTTGTCGGTAAAGGCAAAGCTGTTGCTGCTAGCCTGCGAGCCGGTGGTGCTGCGCGTGTAGCTGTACTGTTGCGACGTGTGCAGCGTCTGATGCGCGACCGTCTCGTTGATCTGCGTCGTCGACGGCAGGTTGGTGTACGGCCCGAAGTTCGACTGATAGTTGAGCTGGAAGTTCGACCGCAACGTCTGCGACATGTTCTCGATCTCTTGGAAGGTCAGGTTGTCGGTCGTAGCGGCGACGCGCCGGTCGTGAATCGTATAAAAGTTGATATTTGCGCTGCGGTGACCGCTTTTCTTCGTGTAGAACGCGACGTAGCCCAGGCCGAGACCGACCTTGGTGAAGTAGTTCACCTCGTAGTAGCCGTAGAAGTATCGATCCTTCCCGAACGAGATGCGCGTCTTGATCCAATAACCCTCGTACACGTCGTACCCGACGTCGGGGAAATACTTTGGACGCTCGTTGGGGTTGTCGATCGTGCGCAGCGGAATGATGACCTTCGGAAGCCAAAAGACGGCCGCTGCACCGAGCCAGAGGATCACGTCGTAGATGACGATCTTGTCGCCGGGATAGACGTCCATCTTCTTGCCCGTCATGTGGTAGCCGCCGCGTTGATGTTCGCAGGTCGTGACCGACGGCGCCAAGCCGTGACCGATTCCTTCGGCATCGGTATGAAGATCCTTAGCACTGAAGTGAACGAGGCCGACGTTGACGCCCTCCGAACTCGTGCCTCGCCCGTTGGTGAGCACCGCGGTTTGGTCGATCGTGTCGAACTGGATCTTGTCGGCTTCGAGCACCGAATCTTTGGCGTGATTGATGATGAAGGGATGGCCGGTGATCGTGATCGTGCGCAGGCCGTCGTAGTGGGCGTCCTCGCCGACGATCTCTTCCACACCGTAGAGAATGTGCACGTTCCCGGTCGCGTCGCCGGGCTTCCCCGGACCGGTGTTGCCGGTGACTTTGTCGGCAAGCACGGCGACGTAGTTCGGCGCGAGCGTCGGCGTGCCCGAGGGCACGGAGGTCGGCGCCGGCGCGACGTGTCCGGCAGGCGTAATGGGCGGCGGTGTTTCGCCTCCGCGGGTGATGAAAACGGGTTGATTCTCATTCCACGGATTGGGCGTCGGGGTCGGAATCGGCGGCGGCGTCGTGCGCGGCAACCCGCTCGGCTGCGGCGTCGCGATCAAGGTCGTGGTCGAGTTTCCGTGCGGCGCGAACGACGGCGTCGGCAGCGGCGACGCGCTTGCCGAAGCGCTTGGCGACGGCGAAGGCAACGTGAACTGCGCGATGTATCGGCTGCCCTCGGGCTCGTTAGACTCCGCGATCTCCTTGGCGAAGGCTTTCGCCTCGGCAACCGCACACGACTGATGGTTGAGGAGCGCGAGCACGCGCGCGTTCTCGTCCGTGCTTGCGCTCTGCGCGTATGCCGGAACGTAGCTCGCGAGGATGGCTGTGAGGCATGCTATCGCTGCGGCACCCCTGCGGGCTGACGGTCGAGGAGGCACCGATTAGTGTTCTTCCAGCCAGAGTAGAGTGAGACCGGTGGCACCCATGATGATGTTGGGCAGCCATGCTGCGAGCGTAGGATCGATCTTGCCGTTGCGCCCCAACGCCGCTGCCGCGGACGTCATGAGAAAATAGACGAAGAACGCTAAGATCGCCATGGCGATACCGAGCGTGCGGCCGCGTTTTCCAAAGCGCATCGCAAGCGGAATCGCCAGCACGATGCCGATGAACGACGCAAACGGCCAGGCGAGCTTGTTGGCGAGATTGATCTCCAAATTTCCGAGCGCGGCGCCGCCGATTCCCTGTTGTTGCAGCGCCTTGACCTGCGACGCGAGATCCTTGCTCGACATCGTCCAGGGATCGGAGTTCTGACTGCTCATGAACTGCGCCGCCGTCTCCGCGAGCGGAAGGCCGACCAGCACCTGCTTGACGTGTTGCTGGCTCGTCACGAAACCGTCGGTGTTGTAGCGTGTATCGATGACGTCGTGAAGCGCGAGGCGGTTTTGCTCGACCGTGGCGGTTTTTGCCTGAAGCGTCTCGACGAAGACGCCGTACCGGCCGAGCTTGAAGACTTGCACGCCTTCCATGGTCTTGTTGTCGGGTAGAACCTGATTGACGTAGAAGACGTTGCCGTTATCGGGATCGCGGCGGAAGAACTGCGGTTCGACCGGCAACGCGTCGGTGTGATAGATGATCTGGTAGAACGTTCGCGTCGAGACGTCGACCGCGGGCGGCGCGACGTATTCGTTCATCACGTAGGCGACGACGAACATCGCGAAACCGAAGATCAGCGGGGTGAGCGAGATGCGCCATACCGGTATGCCCGACGTGCGCATGGCCGTGATCTCGTTGTCGCCCATCACGCGTCCCATCGCAAGCAGTCCGGCGAAGAGCGACGCGAACGGAAAGGCCATCGGGATCGCCTGCGGCACGCGGAAGAGCACAAAGCGCAGCACGAGAAAGAATGGAGCGTGCTGATTGATGATGTAGTCCGCGGCAACGAAGAAGATGTTGAGCGCCCAAAAGATCAGATAGGCGAAAAAGGCAAAAAGAAACGGACCGATCATCTCGCGCAGCAGATAACGGTCGAGAATCGGCAGCCGCAGCGCCGAGAAATCGATTGCCGGATGCGACTGGCGTTCGGTGAGCGTCGCCATGAAACGTGGTGTTACAAGCTCTGGTAAGCGGAAATCACGCGAGCGACATAGGCTTGCGTCTCCGGGTACGGCGGCACGCCGTGATACCTATCGACGGCGCCGGGTCCGGCGTTGTACGCAGCGACTGCGAGCGTGACGTTGTCGTGATAACGGTCGAGCAACTGCCGCAGATAGCCCGCGCCGCATGACACGTTTCCACTCGGGTCGAACGCATCGGAGAGGCCGCAACGCGCGGCGGTGCCCGGCATGAGCTGCATCAATCCTTGCGCGCCCGCCAAACTGATCGCCGAGGGATCGCCTGCGGACTCGGCCATCATCACCGCGCGCACGAGGCTCGGGGGAACGCCGGACGAGAGCGACGCTTCGTCGACGAGCGACGTGATCTGCAACGAATCGAGCGCATGCGGCGCATACGGAAGATAACCTCCGCCACCACATCCGTAGAGGAGGCACACGAGGCCGAGTACCCCGAGCAGCGCCTTCATCGCTCTGCTCTGTTCTCCGGGGCAGCCCCTCGGCCTCTCATGCATCTACCAGGCTGGTTAAGCCAGCGTGAACTTGAGCTCCCCTAGCTTGCTGATTTTCGTCGTGATGCGATCGCCGGGTTTCAGCCAGACCCGTTTGTCCTTGGGATACCCCAGGATCACGCCGCTCGGCGTACCGCTGAAGATGACGTCGCCCGGTTTCAAAGTGATGAACTCGGACATGTAGCTGACGATCTTCGCGCAGTTGAAGATCATCTCCGACGTGTTCATGTCTTGCCGCGGCGTCGTCTCGTCGTTGACGAACGTTTGGATCTGGAGGATCTGCGGGTCGGGTATCTGATCCGCGCCGACGAGCCACGGTCCGATCGGCGCAAACTGGTCGGGAGTCTTGCCGGTCATCCACTGTGAAACGCGCAACTGCGCATCACGCGCACTAAAATCGTTCCCGCATGAATAGCCGAACACGTGTGAAAGCGCGTCCGCCTCGGAGACGTTTCGTGCCTCCTTACCGATGTACATGACCAGCTCGGATTCGTAGTCGAATTCCGTGAGCGGTAACGTCGAGACCGAAACCGTGCCGTTATGCCGGTTGAGCGCCGTGTTGTACTTGTTGAAGAGATCGGGATACGGCTGCGCCTTCATGTTGGTCTCGGCGAGATGCGCGCGGTAATTCAGGCCGACGCACAGGATCTTTTCGGGATTGGTGACGAGCGGCGCAAATTGCACCGACGACTCGTCGCGGATCGCGGAGACCGGCGCCTGGGCCGCGATGTGCGGCAAGGCGGCGACGTTACCGCGTCCGTGGATCACGTCTTCGATCGTGAGCGGCGGCGTGGCGATACCGAGCGACTGCGCGGCAAGCGCAACGTCGACGATTCCGCCCTTCGTACGAAGACCGAGACGGTCGGCGCCGCCCTCGCGCAGCATCGTGTAGGTGAGTCCGCCGGTCGAGCCGGGCCGCGCTTGCGCAACGAGCGGCGAAGAACTGCCGGCGAGCGCGGCGGCCGCCGCGGTCCCGGCGAGAAAGCCTTTACGGGAAACCTCCATTTCGGAGCACCTCCGTGCGGCAGATGTTCGCAAACGCCATGAAGGGTTCCCGGCGCGCACGGATTACTGCTGCGGCGGGGAGACGAGGGTGAGCGTCTCGGTGTCGATGTCGTATTCGCCCGGCGAAACGAGGTTGTTCGGGTAGGCGCAGATCACGCTGTTGTCCGGTCCCCAGATGACCACGAGGTTCGGCGGTCCGCATTGCGTTTGCGTCAGGCCGTAGTTCTGCAGGAGCTGCGCGCCCGGCGACGTCGGCTCGACTTCGTACGAATCGTAGACGTAGTCGCCGTCCGATACGGCGCCGAAGAGCACGAACCCGGTGAACGCGCCGATAGCGAACGGTCCCCAGAAGCCCCAGCCCCAGTAGTTGTATGCGGGAGCCCACGGGTAGCCGTGATTCCAGCCCCAGCCTCCCCAGTGGTGCGGATTTGCGACGACCGGCCAATGCTGGCTCGCGTAGTTGGGCGGCAGTGCGCGGACGACGGGACGCGCCGGCGGCTTGACGACGACGTGCCCGCCCGGCGGAACCGCCGGCCGGGGCGCGGGGCCTTGGTCGTGAGGAAAGCTGAAGCCGGAGGGATGTTGCGGTTGTGCCGGTGCGGGACGGGCTGGGGCCGGCGCCGGACGAGCCGGCGCGGGACGCGCCGCAGGTGCGGCGTGCCCGCCGCCGCCCGAGGGCCGGCCGCCGCCGCCGGACGGACGCGCGAGCACGGCCGCCGGCACGGTGAAGGCAAGTAGCAGCGCGAGCGCGGTGCGAAGCGATCTCTTCATTATTTGTGTCTTGCTCCGTCGAGGTGCCCACGCACGGTCACGTAGGTGCCGTGCTGGGTCTGGATCGCGACCATCAGTGCCTGCGGTGCTATCGCTTGCGACGATAGCGGCAGCCGCTGCTGCTGATCGGTGAAGTTCATATAGATCGTTCCGCGCCTGACGGCGATCGGGCGCTGCTTTCCGTTCTGATGAAGAATCATGCCGTTGGGATAGCAACGCAGCAGGTCGTTGACGTACGTGCAGGCCCCGGTCGTGATCTCGAGCACGCCTTTGCCGTCGGCGCTATGCAGCCACAACGCGTGACCCGTCCACGCCATGCGCGTCTGAGGGTATTTCTGGACGGAACCGTCGCTCTGCTGGACGCGTACGGTGCCGTTGGCTAAGGCGTTTGCGCAAACGCCGAGCAGCAGGCCAAGCGCGAAGCCCAGAGCGAGGCTTCTTCGAATGAGTCTCATGGGAGATAGATTGGCGCAGACTTAGGAATATCTTGGTAAGGACGCCTGGTGGTATCTGCGGCGGATATCGGCGAGATCGACGCTCGTCGGGGGCAAATCCAGATGCAAGTCCTCGAGCGCCTCGACGACGATTTTCGAGACCGCGAGATTGCGAAACCACTTGTGGTCCGACGGAATGACGTACCATGGCGCGTAGGGTGTGTTCGTGCGCTCGAGGACCTCTTCGTAGGCGCTGAGATACTCCTTGAAGTACGAGCGCTCGGTGTAGTCGGCTTCGCTGATCTTCCACCGGCGCGTGGGATCGTCGAGGCGTTTTTTGAAGCGCTCGAGCTGCTCTGCCTCGCTCATGTGCAGATAGAACTTGAGAATCGTCGTTCCCGCGCCGGCCAGTCCGCGCTCGAACGCGTTGATCAAATCGTAGCGCTGCGACCAGATCGCCTTCGGCACGAGCTTGTGCACGCGCACGGCCAAGACGTCCTCGTAGTGCGAGCGATTGAAGATCACGATCTCGCCACGCTGCGGCGTTTGCGCGTGCACGCGCCAAAGAAAATCGTGCGCGCGCTCGGGCGGCGTCGGTTGTTTGAACGAATGCACGCGCGCGCCTTGCGGATTGAGCCAGCGGAAGACGTGGGCGATCGTGCCGTCTTTGCCGGCCGCGTCGAGCCCTTGCAAGACGATCAAGAGCGACCGCGCGTCGTTGGCATAGAGCAGATACTGCAGACGGAAGAGCTTCTCGCCGTCCTCCTCGGTCTCGGCGGCCGCGTGGTGCTTGTCTTCGTGTTTGGCGGTAAAGCCGGGGTCGATCGCGGAGAGCGAAACGCTCTTGCCGTCCCGGACCGCAAACTGCTTGCGATAGCTCATCCGGCGCGGTTTCCACGGGAGGAAGCGGCGTACCGCCGAGGCAATGCTCCATTCCCTTATGGCACGGATCATTGCCTGCAGGCTGGAACGGGTGCGCACGGCTCGCGGCCTCTCGCAGCGGGCGCTCGCCGATGCGGCGGGCGTAACCCGTCAGGCCGTCGGCGCGATCGAGCGCGGGCGCGTGCAACCGAGCGTCGGTATCGCGATCGCACTGGCGCGCGTGCTCGGGGTACGCGTGGAGGAACTCTTCGAAGCGCCCGCCGCGCCGCAGCCGCCGTTCTTCGAAGGCGTCGCTCGCGAGCATCTCGCGATCGAACCCACGCGCACGACGCTTCCGTCGGCTTTTGTCGCCGGTTGTGACGTCGTCGCGGGACTGCTCGCGCGTCACGCGGCGCTACGCGAACGCGAGTTGCGCGTGCTCTGGCTGCCGATGACGAATCGCGCGGCGCTGGAGCAGATGCGGCGGGGGCGCGTGCATGCGGCCGTTCTGCACGGTGACGCGCGCGAGCGCGGCAAGGACGATGAATTAGAGCGCTTCGAGCTCGCGACGACGGAAGAAGGCTGGTTGATCGCGCGCGGCAATCCGTTGCGCGTGCGCGGCGCAGCGGACTTGGCCCGCAGAGGCTTACGGCTCGTCAACCGGCCGCGCGGCGCCGGAGCGCGCGCCCTGCTCGACGAGCAGTTGCGCCGTGCGCGACTCGATCCCGCGCGCATCGACGGCTACGAGCGTGAGCTCGAGGGGCAGCTCGACGCGGGACGCGCCATCGCGCAGGGCTTTGCCGACGTCGCGGTCGGTCTCGCGAGCGTGGCAAAACTCTTCGATCTCGACTTCGTCGCATTGCGTCCCGAACGCTGTACGCTCGTGGTACCGCGCGAGCACACGCGTTCCGCGCAGGTGCTCATGCTGCTCGATACCTTGCGCTCGCAACCGTATCGCGACGACGTTCGAGGGCTCGATGCGTACGACGTCAGCCGGACGGGAGAGCGAATCGCATGAAACGCCGTACGTTTTTTGGAGCAACGTTGGGTTTTGCCGGCGCAGCGGTTAGCGGCGGATTTGCGCAGAGCCTCACGCCGCTTGACGTTGCGTATGCCGGCTCGATGGGTTCGATGATGGAAGGGCCGGTCAAATCGGCGGTTGCAACCGCGCTCGGCATCGAGATGCACGGACGCGCGCAGGGCTCGGACGCGCTGGCGCAGCTGATTGCCGGTGGAGCGATTCCGGCGGACGTCTTCATCCCCGTGACGCCCGGCCCGATGGAGACGGTCATCAAAGCCGGTAAGGCGACGCACGGGATACCGATCGCGCGCACCGAGATGGTGATCGCGTACAATCCCAAGAGCGCGTTTGCAAAAGCGTTGACCGCGATGCCGTGGTACGAAGCCCTGCAACAACCGGGCACTCGCTTCGGGCGTACCGATCCCGCGACCGATCCGCAAGGCCGCAACATCATCTTCACCATGCAGCTCGCGGAGCAGTATTACAAGCAGCCGGGCTTGGCAGCGAAGATCCTGGGCGAAACGATCAATCCGGCGCAGATCTTCAGCGAACCCACGGTCGAGGCGCGGCTGCAAAGCGGCGAGCTCGACGCGGCCTCGGCGTACAAGACGCAGCCCGGTGCATTCCACCTTCCGTTCGTGACGCTGCCCGACGAGATCAATCTCGGAAATGAGTCGATGCACGCGGCGTACGCGGCAGCCTCGCTGACCCTCAACGGAAAGACGTATCATCCGCAAGCACTCGTTTATTACGCTGCGACGTTGACGGGGTCGCCGCACGCGGACAAGGCGGCGGCCTTCGTGCAGTGGTTCTCGAGCCGGCAGGCGCAAGCGATTCTGCGCGCATTCGCCTACGATCCGCCGGCGGGAGCATCGGAACTCACCTCGTGAGACGCGTCGGCGCGCTCTTCTTCGCGCTGGCGTTGCTCTATCCGCTCGCCGCGCTCTTCGCGCCGGTCGGGCGATGGCGGTGGGGCGAAGCGACGGCGGTCGACGCGGTTCGCATATCGCTCGGCCTCACCGCGATCGCCATGCTCATCGTGGTGCTGCTCGGCACGCCGATGGCGCTCTACGTCGCGCGCTGTTCGCCGCGCGAACGCGTGTTGTGGCAGGCCGTTCTGCTGGTCTCGGTGTTGTTGCCGCCGCTTGCGCTCGGCATTCTGCTCTCGCTGGCGTTTGGACGACACTTCGCCAACACGCCGCTCGCTTTCGTCGTCACGCAAGTCTACGTGAGTGTCGGGTACTACACGCTCGGCGCGATCGCGGCGCTCGAAAGCGTGCCGCCGGCGCTGCAAGTGCAGGCGGGACTGCTCGGCCACGATCCGTGGAGCGTCTTTTGGCGCGTGACCTATCCGGTTGCGCGTTTGGGTCTTGCCGTTGCGCTCAGTCTTGCGTGGGTTCGGGCGCTCACGGAATTCGGCGCCGTGCTGGTGACGGCGTACTATCCGGCCGGCATGCCGGTTGCGATTTGGACGAGCCTCGAGAATTACGGCTTGCCCGCGGTCATGCCGCTGCTGGTCGTCTTCTTGATCACGGCATTGCCGCTTCCGTGGCTCGTTCACGTCCTTGCGCAGCGCCGGCACGAGACGCGGCATGCTTGAAGCACGGATTCGTAAAGCGCGCGCGCAGTTCACCGTCGACGTCACGATTCGCGTGAACGGCGGCGAAGCGTGCGGGCTCTTCGGCGCGTCGGGCGCGGGAAAGAGCACGATCTTGGCCTGCATCGCGGGCGCCGAGCGGCCCGACGGCGGTTCCGTCGCGCTCGACGGTCTGACGCTCTACCCGCCGCCGTTGCCGCTCCACCAGCGTCCGATCGGATATCTGACGCAAGAGGCAAACCTCTTTCCGCATCTACGGGTGCGTGAGAACGTGTGCTTCGGCTTGCGCAACGGTGCGCGCGGTGCCGGCGGCGATTGGATCGCGCAGCTTCGTGAGCGCTTGCAGCTGGGTTCGATTTGGGACGCGCCGGCGCACGCAATCTCCGGCGGCCAAGCGCGCCGCGTGGCCCTTGCGCGCATGCTGGCACGCAAGCCGAAGCTCGTTTTGCTCGACGAGCCGTTCGCGGGGCTCGATCGCAATCTCGTGCGCGAGCTGCTCGCCGCGATCGCGCAATGGCAACGCGAGCTCGGATTTGCGATGCTCGTCGTCGATCACGAAGCGCCGATCCTCGAGCGTATCTCCACGCGAGCAATCGTGGTCGAGCACGGGACCGTCGTGCAGGACGATACTTGGTACGCGCTGCACGCCGCACCCGCCACGCCGCTCCTCGTGCAGCTGCTTTCTCCGCTATAAATGTGCGCTTACGGCCCGGGCCGCGCAGCTCTCGCGTTGACCGCGCGCTCCGCGGCGCGGAACGCCTCGGACGCAATCGGAATGCCCGCGTAGACGCCGGCCTGCAGGATGATCTCGACGATCTCGTCCTCGGTGACGCCGTTGTTCAACGCGCCGTGCACGTGCACTTCGAACTCGGGCCAGCGTGCCAGCGACGCGAGCATCGCGAGATTGAGCATGCTGCGCGTCCGCACGTCCAATCCGGGACGAATCCACACGTTGGCCCAACAATGTTCGGTGGCAAACTCGGCGAAGGCCGCCTGGTATTTGCTCGGGCTCGAACCGGCGCGATCGACGTACGCGTCGCCGAGCACGCGGCGGCGCAGGGCCTTGCCTTTGGCGATACGTTCAGTTTCGTTCATGCACCACGCCTTTGCGGGAGGGATCGGCCCCTCCCGTCTTGGACAGCCCGGTGAATGTCCGATCTCATCTTCCGGCAGAATCCGTGGATCTTCATCGTCCTGGTCCTCGTCGTACTCCTCGCGACGTTGGAGCTGGCGTACCGGTTCTGCGGGCCGTTTGCTCGCCGTGCCGCCATCAACGACGATCTTTGGAACGCGATTCAGACGGGACTGCTGGCGCTGCTCGCCTTCATGCTCAGTCTGTCGTTTGCGCAGGCGGAGGGGCGTTTCGACGCGCGCCGGGCGCTGATGGTCAAAGAGGCAAACGCGATCGGCACGACGTGGCTGCGCTCGGCGCTGCTGCCGGAACCGGCGCGCACGGAATTCCGCAAGCTCTTGCGTGACGACACGTCGGCGCGCCTGGAAGGCTACGGCGCGCCGAGGAACCGCGCGCTGTGGGAACGGATGCAAGCCCTCAGCGATCGCGATCAAGATCGGCTCTGGACGATCGCAGCGTCGATGCTGCACGCGCAACCGTCGAAGCTCGGCTACTCGCTCTTGATGGAGACGCTCAACGCGCAGATCGACACGGCGACCGAGCAGCGGGCCGCGTTGACGCAGCATATTCCGGTAACGGCCGTGCTGCTCACGGTCGTGTTGATGATTCTCTCCGTGTTTTCGATCGGGTTGAGCTTCGCCCGAGCGGGGAAACGGCCGGCGATCTTTTCGCTGGTGTATATTGTCGCCGTGGTGCTGGTCTTTCAAATGGCGATCGACTTCGATCGCCCGCAGACCGGTTTCGTTCGCGTTTCGCTGGGCCCGATCCGGTGGCAATTGGAGTCGATGAAGTGATCGTCGCAGCCGTCCTGCTCGCTGCCGCGCTCGCCGCCGATGCGAAGATTCCGCGCTACGATCATATCTTCGTCATCGTCGAGGAGAACAAGGATTACGCGCGCATCATCGGCAGTCCGGATGCGCCGGTGATCACCCGGCTGGCAAAGCAGTACGGCTCGGCCTCGCGGTTCTATGCCGAGATGCACCCGAGCGAACCGAACTACGTCGCGATGGTCGGCGGGTCGACCTATGGCATCCGCGACGACGGGCCGTTCTTCGCGCACACGATCGACGCGCCGAATCTCGCGACCCAGCTCGAGGCGCGCGGTCTGTCGTGGAAGGCCTACACCGAGGGGCTACCCTCGCCCGGATCGCTCGCGACCTTTTCCGGCTACTACGCGTCCAAGCACGACGGTTTTCTCGATTTCCACAGCGTGCAAGACGATCCGGATCGCGCGCAGCATATCGTCGGCTTCGATCGCCTCATGGCCGATCTGCGGTCCGGTGAGCTTCCGAACTTCAGCTTCATCGTGCCCAACGTGTGTAACGAGATGCACGGGGCGTCCCGCGCGGCAGCGCCGCAGAGCTGTAGCGTCTATCATCCCGCGGCGCTGATTGCGCGCGGCGATCGCGAGATCGGAATGCTCACCGGCGCGATCATGAAGTCGCCGGCGTGGCGTAGCCCCGGTAACGCGGCGATCGTCATCACCTGGGACGAAGACGACGGCGGCGGCACGCAAGGCTGCTGCGGCGCCGTTCCCGGCGGCGGTCACATTCCGACGATCGTCATCACCAATCACGGACCGCGCGGCGTCGTCGATGCGACGCCGTACAACCACTACTCGTTGCTGCGCACGATCGAAGATGCGTTCGGCATCCACGACTATCTCGTGAACGCCGGCGCAACGGGTGTGGTGCCAATGGTACCGTTGTGGGCAAACCGTAGTTAACGTACGGACAGTCACCTTCGTTCGCTGCCAAGCGACCCTGCTGGGTATTAGTCGAATGACGGACGCGCTACGCGCCTCGCATTGATCGGCTTCGTGCCGTTCGTGCTCTTGGCGGCAGCCGTGATCGCGGGTGGCGGTACGGTGCTGCTCGGCGCTGCGACACTGCATCGGCTGGCAATGTTCAAGGCGCGTGCGGCGGGCATATCGGAGCTTGGTCAGGTCGTTACGCATGCCGCGGTGACGAGCGCCGTGACGGCGCAAGTGCTTACCGGCACCGGCGCGATCGTCCTTGGAATCATCGCTCTGTCAGTGCCTGCCCATGCGGGCATTCTGGTGCTCGTCGGCATCCTTGCCTTGGGCGCTTCGATCACCGTCAGTGGAGCCGCGCTCACGGGCCGGCTCATGCGCTTCTTCGAGAGCAACACCATCTAACGCAAGCAACCATAGAGGAGGAATGATAGAATGTACACTCGAGCACCGCCTGATTCGGGGAGGAGACAATGCCGCTGCACAAGGTTTCCGTCGCGGACAAGTTCGAGCTCTTTTCGCAGGAGTGGGAGCCGAAGATCGTCGGCGACCTCGACAACTATCAGATCAAGCTAGTCAAACTCTCCGGCGAGTTCATCTGGCACAGTCATCGAGACGAAGACGAGCTCTTCTTCGTCGTCGACGGTGCGATCGACATGCATTACCGCGACGAGGACGGGAAAGAGCGCGTCGAGCGCTTCGGGTCGGGAGAGTTTCTCATCGTGCCGCGCGGCGTCGAGCACAAGCCGGTTGCACGAGCCGGCACCAAGCTCATGCTGATCGAGCGCAACACCGTCGTAAACACCGGCGGCGAGCGCAACGAGCGCACGGTCAAACCAGCGCGGATTTAGCGAACCTAGGTCCAGTGCTCGCCTCGACGAGGCCGGCAACGGCGTGAACGCGGGCTAGGATGGTGCTTCGGCGGTGCGGCGCGCCGCCCAACGAGGCACGCGCGGGCCGGTGTCGCGACCGGTAAGCGTAATCGGCAGCTCGACGGTCACGCGATTGCCCGCGCGCATGCGCGCGATGCGAAGATTGCGCGCCAGGCTCTCGACGACGAGCAGTCCACGGCCGCCTTCGGCAAACTCCTCGGGCTTTGCAATTGCGTGAACGATCGGCGGCCCCTCGTCGTCGATGTGGAGCAGCGCCATGTTCGCCGTGATCTCGATGGTGACTTCGGCGATGCCGGGCGTGTGCCGGGCGACGTTACCCAGCAGCTCACCAAAAATCAACTCGCACGCGGAGAGGTCCGCGCCGTCGGGTGCAAACTCGCCGAGATGCCACAGAAATGCGCGTTTCGCGCGGCGCGCGGCGGATTTCTCGCGCGCGTCGATGGTCCACATTTTTGACGTGTTGGCGCGCGCGTAGCCGATATCGGTAACGCCGATGAACAGCACGGCGGTGTCATCGAGCGGTGGTTGACCGCCGAGCGCGTCGCGCTGAATCGCCTGGGCGATATTCGACGCGGCGCTGTAGTATTGGCGGTTCACGACCTCGACCAAGCGACGCACGCCGGCATCGTAGTCGTAACCCACTTTTCGCCCGCTTTCGACCAGTCCGTCGGTGAAAAGCACGATCGCCGATCCGGCGTCGAGCACGGTTGAATACTGATTGTACTCGACGTGCCGGTCGGCGCCCATGATCAACCCGCCGCCGTTCAACTGCTCGACGACGCCCGTCGATTCCACCGTGATCGGCATCGGATGGCCGGCCGACGCATAGCGCAACACGCCGCTCGTGAGCGAGAGTTCGCCGTAGAAAAGCGTAACGAGCGGGCCGCCTTCGTCATAGGCGGCGCGGTTGACGGCTTGGAGCACCTCACCGGGGCGATCGCATAGACGTGCCGCCATGCGCACCGCCTGCCGGATCTGCGCCATCGCGCTTGCGGCGAGCAACCCATGACCGGCGACGTCGCCGACGCTTATTCCCAGACGAGCCTCGTTCATCGCAAAGACGTCGTACCAATCGCCGCCGATCTCGGTCCCGCTTGCCGAAGGCATGTATGACGCGTCGATGCGAACGCCGGGGATCGACGGAAGATTCTGCGGAAGAAGCGCGCGCTGTAGAACCGAGGCGTTGCTATGCTCTTGCTGGAGCATCTCGAGGACGGTGCGATATTCGTGTTCGGCTTCGTTGAGCTCGTCATTCCCGCCCAGCGGGCCGGGGTCGTGACCGCGCAGCAGCTCGGTCACGTTGTAGCGCAGAAGCTGCGCGCGCAGTGCCACGCGCGCGGCAAAGGCGACCGCGAGCGCGAGAAAGAGCACGATGCCGCTCGCGAGCGCGAAGTACATGACGGTCGAAAACTGCGAGAGCAAGTCGCTGCTTTTGGAGAGGGCGGCGATCGCGATGATTCGTTGTGTTTTGTCGACGTCACGCCGCGCCAGCGAGACCGTCAGCGGGGACGCGCGGTTCCTGACGGCATCGACGAAGGCGCGCGCCGCATGCGCCTCGTCGGGAGTGGTGTCGGCGACGGCGAGCAGCGCCGCAGCGGCCTTGCGGATTTGGGTAGGATTCTTACGCATGTACGCATTGAACAGCGCGTCGTTTGCACTGACGACGTCGCGCGTATGGTTCGCCAGCAGCAGTGAGCCGTTGGTCGCGTCGCGGGTCGTGTCGGTATAGGCGAGCATCAGCGCGAGGACGAGGACCGGAACCAACGCCACGACGATGGCCTGAACTCTGATCTGCGCCAAAAACCTCAACGAGAGACGCTCCTCCCTAGACGCATTGTTCGGCACCGCAGGAGCGAGCGCCCGTCAGGGCCGATAGTAGCGACGATTCCGCTCGGCGGGTGGAGGTGCGCGGCACCGGCGGCGCCGATAGGCGCTGGATGGAGGATCGGTACCGTTGGATAGCGCTGTCGAATACCACGATGGCGCTGTTCATGTCGGCACTCGACGGATCGATCGTCATCATCGCGATGCCGGCGATCTTCCGCGGCATTCATATCGACCCGCTCGCTTCGAACAACTTCGGCTACCTGTTGTGGATGATCGTCGGCTACATGCTCGTGCAGGCGGTGTTCGTGGTGACGCTCGGGCGCATGGGCGACATCTACGGACGCGTGCGCATCTACAATGCCGGTTTCCTGGTGTTCACGGTCGCCTCGGTGTTGCTGTCGTTCGATCCGTTCACCGGCCAGCCCGGCGCGTTGTGGCTGATCGGCTGGCGCTTGCTTCAGGCATTCGGCGGCTCGATGCTCACCGCGAATTCGGCGGCGATTCTGACCGATGCGTTTCCTCCGACCCAGCGTGGCCTTGCGCTGGGGATCAACCAGATCGCGGGTCTCGCCGGACAGTTTCTGGGCTTGATCGCGGGCGGCGTACTCGCGATCATCGACTGGCGCGCCATCTTCTGGGTGAACGTGCCGGTCGGGCTCTTTGGCACGTACTGGGCGTATCGCCATTTGCGTGAAACGGGCGAACACCGCCTGGAGTCGATCGATTGGTGGGGCAATGTCACCTTCGCCGTCGGCCTGAGCGCCGTGCTCATCGCGATCACCTTCGGCATTCATCCCTACGATGGTCATTCGATGGGATGGACCAATCCCGCGACGTACCTGCCGTTCATCGGCGGGATCGTGCTGCTGGTCGCGTTCGTCTTCATCGAGCAGCGCGAGGTGGAGCCGATGTTTGCGCTCGCCCTCTTTCGCATTCGCGATTTCAGCGCCGGCGTCTTGGCCATCTTGCTTGCGGCAATCGCGCGCGGCGGACTGCAGCTCATGCTCGTGATTTGGCTGCAAGGCGTGTGGCTGCCGCTGCACGGCTACGCATTTGAAGCGACGCCGCTCTGGGCGGGCATCTTCCTTTTACCGCTCTCGGCGGGATTCATGGTCGCGGGGCCGATCTCAGGAGTGCTCTCCGATCGTTTCGGTTCACGCCGGTTTGCCACCGCCGGTTTGCTGGTGGTGGCCGCCAGTTTCGCCGGGCTGATGATTTTGCCGGTGCAGTTCGCGTACTGGCAATTTGCGCTGCTGATTTTGGCCAACGGCATCGGGCAGGGGATGTTCGCGGCACCCAACACCGCCGCGGTAATGAGCAGCGTGCCCGCCGACCAGCGCGGCGTCGCGTCGGGTATGCGAGCAACGTTTCAAAACGCCGGCAACTTGCTGTCGATCGGGATCTTTTTCTCGCTGATGATTCTCGGCCTCGCACAGCGCTTACCGGCCGTCATGGCGAAGGGACTCGAGCAGTACGGCGTGCCCGCTGCCGTGGCGCATCAAGTCGCGTCGCTCCCGCCGGTATCCTCGCTCTTTGCCGCATTTCTCGGTTACAATCCAATGCAGTATCTGCTCGCACCGAGCGGCGCGCTCAAGACCTTGTCGCCTTCGAACTACGCGGTCGTCACCGGCACGACGTTCTTTCCGAATCTGATCTCGGCGCCGTTTCACGACGGACTCGCCGTTGCCGTCTCGACCTCGATCGTACTCTCGCTCATTGCTGCGGCCGCAACGTTTTTCCGCGGTCGCCGCAGCTCTCGAAAGGACGTTTCATGAATTCCCAACAGACTGCGCTGCTCTCCGTTGCCGAGTGCGAAGCGGCTATGCCATGACCGATCTGTCGAAGCTCGGCAAGATTGCACTCTTTGGCGCCGCGGGCGCGGTTGGTCACGCATTGACGCCCCTGCTTGCCGCGCGCGGCGAACCCTACCGCGTCGTGGGTCGTGACGCGGCGAGGCTTCACTCGTTCGAAGGCGCGGAAGTGGCCGCGGCAGACTTTTTGAGCGGACAAGGCGTCGACGAGGCCGCGTCCGGCATCGACACGATCGTCTACCTCGCCGGGGCGCCGTACACGAACTTCGAGCAGCATCCGGTCATGACGCGCAACGCGCTTGCAGCGGCCAAACGCGCCGGCGTATCGCGGTTCGTGCACGTCGCACCGGTCTACAGCTATGGCCCTGCCGCGAGCATCCCGGTCTCCGAGTCGCAGCCGCACCGCCCGGCGACGAAGAAGGGACGTTATCGCCTCGCGCAAGAGCAACTCGTGCTGCAAGCAAACGGCGACGCCATGCGCACGCTCATCGTGTGTCTGCCGGATTTTTACGGTCCGAACGCCGAGAACAGTGTCGCCAATTACTTCATCACCGAAGCCATCGCGGGCAAACCGGCGACGTTCATCGGACCGCTCAACGTCGAGCGCGAATTCATCTATGTGCCCGACGCGGCGGAGCCGCTGTTGCGGCTGGCGACGCTGGACGACGTGTATGGGCGCTACTGGAATCTTGGCGGCGTCGCGCCGATCACCGGCGCCGAGTTCGTGCGCCTGGTCTTCGCCGAGCTCGGCAAGCCCGAACGCGTGCGCGCGGTGCCGAAGATCGCGCTCCGAGCCCTTGGCCTTTTCAATCCGCTGATGCGCGAATTCGTCGAGATGTACTATCTCTACGACTCGGCGTTTATTCTCGACGATTCGGCGCTTCGCGCGAAGCTTGGCAACGTCACGAAAATGCCGTACGCCGAAGGTGTGCGCCGGACGATCGCGTCGATCTCATCGAACTAGCGAGAACGACAACGACGCAACCGCGAAGGCGAGAAAGAGCGCCGGAAACGCGATGTTGTAGAAGACGCGATAGCGGATGTGCATGCAAAGGGCGCCGACGAAAAAGACCACCAGCCCGGCCGCCGCCGCCGTGCCGACGGCGCGATAACCCAGCAACCCGAGAAGCAGACCGATGGCCGCGGCGCCCTTCGCCACGCCGAGAACGGGCAGCCACCTTTGTGAGACGTGGACCTCGGCAGCGGTTTTTGTTACGAAGCCAGCCCTCGCAAAGTCTGCGAAGGTCGCCCAGGCATTCAGCACGATCGTCGCGCCGACGACCGCGACGTACGCAATGTTCGTCATACGTTACGTGGACGTGCCGGGTGGGCGAAAGGTGACGGCAGCCGCCGAGATCAGTGAGGCGGCGTGAAGGCCGTTGCGGTGGAGATTTGGTTCGGAAGCACGCGTCCGTTCGAGAGCTCGACGCCGGTTTGCGTGATGCGGACGACGGTCAGCTTGCCGATGTGCGCGCCCTTCGCGACGTCATAGACGTTGTGGCCCGGCATGTTGCCGTCGCGGACGGTTGCGAAGGTCAGGCCGTTTACCGTTCCCGTGTTCAGGACGGTTATTTGATCCGCAGCAACGCTCCAGATCGGTCGCTGGCCGGCCTGGGCCGGTGCGGCGAGAGCGAGGGTCAGGAGTGCGAGAGCCACGATGCTGCGGATCATGAGGTATCACCTCTAGATGGATTATCGGTGTGCCTCGCGGGCGCGTACGTAGCCGTGTGCTACGCAAAGGTTATGTGCTTGTAAAGGGACTGCAACGGCCCTCGACGCAGAGACTTTTGTATGAGTCCGCTTGACCTACGCACGCGTCCGCCGCGCAGTCCGTACACCGAACTCGCCGGCTTAATGTTCATGCCGCGCACGATCGACAAGCTGCGCGCGCAGCTTCCCGGTGGCAACACCGGCGTCTACTTCATCAATGGCAAGATCAAGGGCATGTCGGGGTATCTGCTCGAGCGTCTGGGGATCACGGAGGCCGAATTACTCGAAACCGTGAGAACCTGCGACGATGAGCAGGCGATCGCGCGCTGGCTGCGCGAGCGTACCGATCCGGCGCAATACGACGCGATCAACCAGACGATGAGCCACCTCAAGCTCAAGCACTCGGGCGACGAAACATACGTTCGCGAGCTCTATGCCGAGACGCTGGCCGCGCAGCCGGATCTGGTCACGCTCTTCGAGATCATGGAGGCCGACGACCGCCGTCTTTTCGCCTGAAACCGCGCTGCGGCTTGGTGTATTGTGGTAGCTATGTTGAGCACACGCAAACTTGGCAATCGGGGCCTCACCGTTTCGGAGATCGGTCTGGGCTGCATGGGGATGAGCTTCGCCTACGGCCCGGGCGAACGTGACGACAACGAGTCGATTCGCACGATCGAGCGCGCCCTCGAGCTTGGGATAACGTTCTTCGACACGGCCGAAGCGTACGGGCCGTACACCAATGAAGAACTGCTCGCTCGCGCGCTCACAGGCAAACGCGACCGTGTGGTGATCGCGACGAAGTTTGGGTTCACCTTCGACGCGAACGGCGCGGTGAACGGCACCAACGGCAAGCCCGCGCACGTACGCGAAGCGGTGGAAGGCTCGCTCAAACGCTTACAGACCGATCGCATCGATCTGCTCTATCAACATCGTCTCGATCCACAGGTACCGGTCGAAGAGACGGTCGGCGCAATGGCGCAGCTCGTGATCGAGGGCAAGGTGCGCTATCTCGGCCTCTCCGAAGTCGGCGTCTCGACGATTCGGCGCGCCAATGCAACCCATCCGATCGCCGCGCTGCAAAGCGAATACTCGTTGTGGGAGCGTAACCTCGAACCGGAGATCATTCCGGCGCTGCGCGAACTCGGCATCGGGCTCGTGCCCTTTGCACCGCTGGGTCGCGGCTTCTTGACCGGCACCGTGAAACGCGCTGAGGAGTATCCCGCAGGCGATTACCGGCACACCGATCCGCGCTACATGGGCGAGAACTTCGACGCCAACATGCGCGCCGCGTCGGTCGTGCGGCTGCTGGCGACGAAGAAGGGCTGCACGCCCGGACAGATCGCACTGGCGTGGCTCTTGCACAAGGGCGATGACGTGGTGCCGATTCCGGGCACGAAGCACGTGCAGTACTTGGAAGAGAATGCCGGCGCGGCCGGCGTCGAGCTCGACGCCGAAGAGATGGCGGAACTCGACACGGCGCTGACGGCGGACAAGATCTCGGGCCCGCGCTACAACGAGCGTCAGGCCGCGCTGATCAATCGTTAGCAGCGCTTAGAGTCGCCACCATTCGACGTGACGCGTCTTGGGGTTCCAGCGGAAGTGCAGCGAATCGCAGCGATTGTCGACGACGATGAAATCGTGCGCGCCTTCGCGCCGCAGGGAGACCGGTAACGTACATACGGCATCCTCGCGACCCGGATCGACCGTGAAGATGAACCTCTCCGGCCGCCAGTGGGGATTACCGTAGGTCACGGTGATCTCGATCTGCGGCGGCGCTTGCGTTTGCGTCAGCACGACCGTGTCGGGGTGATGGTCGGCGTCGAGATCGACGACCAGCGTTTGCGGCGCCGGGACCGCGCCGAGTAAGACCGCCGCAAACACCAGCAGACGCACCATACGATTTTCAGGTTGCGCGCGTTGTCTGCGGCAACTTCCAGTCGGGGCGGATGAAATGGCAGGTGTAGCCGTTGGGAATGCGCTGGAGATAATCTTGATGCTCGGGTTCGGCTTCCCAAAACGCGCCGGCCGGCGCGACTTCGGTCACGACTTTGCCGGGCCAGAGCCCTGAGGCGTCAACGTCCTTGATCGTCTCTTCGGCGAGGCGGCGCTGCTCGTCGGTCGTGTAGAAGATCGCGGAGCGATAGCTCGCGCCGACGTCGTTGCCCTGGCGATTGCGCGTCGTCGGGTCGTGAATCTGAAAGAAGAACTCGAGTAGCTGCCGATAGCTGATCTGCGAAGGATCGAAGATGATTTCGAGCGCCTCGGCGTGACTGCCGTGATTGCGATACGTTGCGTTGGCGACGTCACCGCCGGAGTAGCCGACGCGTGTCGAGATGACCCCGGGGTACTTGCGCAACAGCTCCTGCATGCCCCAGAAGCAGCCGCCGGCGAGAATCGCGGTTTCGTGATGTGGTGTCATAGACGCTAGCTTAGGCCCGAGCGCCGTTTCGTCCCTCATCCCGGGGTTAGTTCGAGAGCGAGGCGATGTGGTCGATGACGGCGTCGAGCGCGGCTTCCAGCGGCGCGGGATCGCGGCGCGACTGCGTGAGCAGCAAGCCGCCCTGAAGTGCGGCAAGGGTGGCAAGGGCGAGCTCGTCGGGATCGCCGCGCAGGTCGCCACGATCGCGCATGGCGCGTAACCCGGTGCGAATGCCGTCTTCCCATACCTCGAAGCTCGACGCCAAGTCATGCCGCGCTTGCGGCGAGATCTCCGCAAGTTCCGACGAGAGCGTGCCCAGGGGACAGCCGCCTTTGCATCCACCGGTGCGCTGCAGGCCGACGAGGTGATCTCGCCAGCGCCGTAACGCGCCGATGCTGTCGAGCCGGCGGAGATAGTTGGCCTGAATCTCCATCACGGCTTTCGTTTGATAGTCGATCACGGCGCGTACCAGCGCCAGCTTGTTCTTGAAGTAGTGGTAGAGCTGCGACGGGCTGACGGCGGCGGCATCGCAGACGTCCTCGATCGACGTCTGCGCGACGCCTCGCTTGGCAATGAGCTTGGCGGCGACGGCGACGATGCGGTTGCGCGTGGCGCTTCCCTTCGGAGTGAGTTTGGCCATACGGGCAGTATAGCATATTTTAGAGTGGACATTCCATTTTTTGTCGGGTAGGATGAGCGGGCTATGAACGACCTCAAGAACAAGACCGCCCTCGTGACGGGGGCAACCAGCGGCATCGGCAAAGCCACCGCCGTCATGCTCGCCGCGCGCGGCGCTCGCGTGATCGCGACCGGGCGCGATCAGCAGCGCGGCCAAGCGCTCGTCGACGGAATCCGGCGCGCCGGCGGCATCGCCGACTTCATCGCCGTCGATCTGCACGACGCAGAATCGGCGCGCGCGCTCGCGAGACGCGCGCTCGAGATCTCCCGGGATATCGACATCTTGGTGAACAACGCCGGCATCTTTCCGTTCGGCTCGACGCCGGAGACCACCGAAGCGACCTTCGATCAGGTCTACAACGTCAACGTCAAGGTGCCGTTCGTACTCGTCGGCGAGCTCGCGCCGAAAATGGCGAGCAACGGCGGCGGCGCCGTGGTGAACGTCAGCAGCATGGTCTCGGAGTTCGGAATGGACGGCATGGCGCTCTACGGCTCGAGCAAAGCCGCACTCGATCTCTTGACCAAGGCGTGGGCGGCGGAGTTCGGGCCACGAGGCGTGCGCGTCAATGCGGTGAGCCCGGGTCCAACGCGCACCGAAGGCACCGCCGAGATGGGCGAGGGCATCGATCGACTCGCAGCGGTCGCGCCTGCGCGCCGCGCGGCTTCGCCCGAAGAAATCGCCGCAGCGATCGCGTTTCTCGCGTCAGACGAAGCGAGCTTCATTCACGGCACGATCCTTTCGGTCGACGGCGGCCGCAACGCGACCTGACGCTACACGCCCTTTTCGGCGCCGGCGTAGAAGATGAGTTTGACAAGCGCCTGCGGCACGGTGACGAGCGAATTCGGGTCGCCGTACGCGAGGTAAAGCTCTTCGCGACTCCAGCGCAGATGATAGGCGATCGAGACGTTCGCGCAACGGCCCTCGCAATTGCCACCGCCGTTTGGAATCGGCGGATCGCCGACGACCTGGCGCACGCCGAACGCGAGCGAGGAGTTCGCCGCGATCTGATAGGCGTAGGCGAGGCCGTTGAACCACTGCAGATTGGCGCCGCCGCTGAGGTATTGCTGCGTGCTGTCGAGCGTGACCGTCAGCGTGCCGCGGTTGCCCATGCGGATCACCGAGGTGCGGTACCACGTGTCGAGCACGCCGTTGCCGTAGCGTCCTTGGTAGAGGCGTATCTGCGTGGGCGTCGCGGACGCACCGGTTGCGAGAAAATTCTGCAGATTATCGTTCAAGCCGGCGTGATAGGTGAGGCTGAAGCCCGAACTCTGCGAAACCGGTTCGAGCGCCGCTCCAAAGCGCCAGTAGTCCGAGCCGGAAAAAAATTGTAGATCCCACGCGCTCTTGGTAAGCATGTCGAACGCCAACCAATTGTCGCTCTGGGATTGTCCGTAGGCGAATCCCTGATAGCGATCGAGGAATCCGTTGAGTGCGACGGATTGCAGAACGTCGTCCGGCGCGAATTGCCACTGGCGCGCAGCGTAGATACCGTAGCCGGCGATGTCGGGATGGGCGTTATAGCCGTCGACGGGATTGAAGTACGCGCCGATCTTGCGTGCTCCGGTCGAGATGACGAGGTCCTGACTGATCCAATTCACGCCGCCGTCGATCGCGGTTCCTTGGCTGGGCACGAGCACGTTGGTCCCCGCATCGGTTGAATAGTTGACGTTCGCGCTCAGATATTTTCCGCTCCGCCAGTTGACCCCGCCGCCGTTGGCGTCATCGACGATTCCGGGCAGATCGGCTTGCACGTGCTGCACCGTTCCCTGCCAATGGTTGTCGTCGGACGTATAGTCGAGCACGGCCGCCGAGTCGTTGCGCGCATCGCCGATCGCGTCGAACGCCGCAAACCCGAGCGGGCCTTGCTTTCCTTCGAACGCGTAGCCCTGGGACGGGGTCGGAATCCCCGGCGTGTAGAGCAACTGCCGCGTGGCCGGGCACGCGCTGCACTGGAAGAGGTTGTAATACGATGCCGCCTGCGTGAAGAACGGCCGCACCTCGTTGTAGGCGCGCGGATAGAGGTTCGGTGCGATCGTTTGCTGATCGAGTTCGACGTTGGAATAATCCGGATGAAAGGTCGAGAAGAACGAGGCGGTCGGCGTGATGGGAACCGAAAGGTCGGCGCCGGCGCGCGACGTGCTCCCGCCGCCCGCGCCGCTTGCCACGGCATCGAGTCCGTAGACCGCCAGACGTGGTCGCGGCTGCGGGGCACGGGTCGCAACCGCCGGCATGGTCACGCGTCCGGCATATTCGGGATCGTCGGGTTGGGTCTGCGCCGCAACGAACGACCAGACGTCGACGGCGCCGCTCGCGCGGACGTAGCGAATGAACTGCATGCGCCACGTTCCGGTATGCGCGCCGTGAATCACCGCGAGCGGAATCGCCATGGTGACGGTGTAGCCGCCGGCGTCGATCGCGCCGTGCGACTGCCACTGCGGCGCAAACGAGACGTTCTCGGTCGAGCTTTCGTTGTGGGCGCCGGCCGCATTGGCTTCGAATTGATACTCGAACCCGCCGGGCCCCGTCGGCCAAAGGTCGACCCAGACCACGTCGTCGCTGCTCCACGCGACATTGGCTGCGCCGCCGCTGCTGCCGCCGGTGATCACGTCGTTCGAGCGCTGCGTTGCCACGACCGCGGCATGCTGCGTTGCGTCGAAGCGCACGTAGAGAAATTTTCCGTCGGTCTTCACGTGCACGACGGTGCGCTCGGCCGCGGGATCTTTGTGCGCGATATCCCAGGTGAGCGTCAGCGCCGTGGATGCCCAGGTGCTGACACTGGCGCGCGGGTCCAGGGGCGGAGCCGTGGCGACGACGCTGACCACAAACGCCAACATACGGTCACCACCATGCCAAAAATGCACGCGAACGTTATTCACGAAATACTCACTGCTATGAAATTTATGGTTGGCAGGCTCAGTATTGACGACGCGGCTTTGGTGATCGCACTGGATGGCCGGCCGCTGCCGGCGCCGCCAAAAGTCGTCGAGCTCATCGCCGCGCTCGGCGAACGCGCCGGCGACGTCCGTTCGAAGGAGGCGTTGATCGCGCGCCTGTGGCCGCAGGGGTATGCCGACGACGCGACCCTCTGGCAGACGATCTATCTTGCGCGCAAGCTGCTGGCCAAGACGGGACAGGCGACGATCGAGACGCTGCCGCGCCGCGGCTATCGGCTCGTGGCCGCGGAGCAGCGGCGGCCCCGGCCGTGGCGCCGATTTCCCGTCGCGGCCGCGGCGATGCTCCTCGTCACAAGCGCTGCCGCCTACGGCGTGTTGCATCGCAGCGCGCCCTCGCCGCTGCCGTCGAATGCCTTGCGCGCGTACAACCTTGGACGCTACTACCTGCATCAAGGGACCTTCGTCTCGGTGCGGCATGCCATCGCGGAGTTCCGGATCGTCGTGCACGAGGCGCCGGCGAGTGCGCTTGGCTATGCGGATCTCTCGGAAGCGGAAGTCTCCTTTGCGCAAGATAGCATGCACGGACAACGCGCGATGCTGGCTCGCGCTACGGCCGATGCCAACGCCGCATTGCGGATCGATCCCCGTTCGGTGACGGCGCAGACGGCGCTCGCGGTGGCGGCGTTCTACGCGCACGAACCGGCCAACAAGGTCGATGCCGCATACAGACGCGCGCTTGCGCTCGATAATGGAAGCGCGATGACGCACATGTACTATGGGCAATTTCTCTTGATGCGCGGCGATCTGCGTGCGGCTTACGTGCAGCTGCATCGCGCAACCGATCTCGACCCCTCACTCGGCGACGCGAACGTGATGCTCGCCTTGGTCGCCTACAAGCTCGGCGATCCCAAGACCGCGATTCACTACGCGCGCGAGGGCTTGGGCTTCGGCGCGCCCGACAAGCTCGACGCCTTCCAAACCCTTGGCTACGCGTACGTCGCCGTCGGCCAGCCGCAATCCGCGTTGCACGCGTTTCGCCAGCTGCACGACTGGGTTCCGCTGGCGAGCGCGCAGGGCATCGCGTACGTGCAATCGCACCTCAAGGCGCGCGGGACGTAGCCGGTCGCTCGAAACAGTTGGGGGCCTAGCGCCGTAGCATTCACGTGATCATGAACAGTCCATCGCGCACCTTTACCATCGCGATCCTGGTCGCCGCCGAGGCGGCCATCCTTGGCCTGGCGCTGTTTAGTATCCGCGGAGCCGTCTCCGGCGGTCTCTTCTCCGGCGGCGGCGGCGCCGATTTCGTGGCGAAGAGCTTCGCGCCGGTCGCTGCGGGCAGGACGCCACGCGTCACGATCGACGATCCGAATTCCGGTGTCAGCATCGGCGTATCGGATGACGGTCTGGTGCACGTGAAAGACGACACGTCGTTTTCGGGTATTACGCTGCGCAGCCCGCATGACTATCCGCAGTTGAGCGTCACGCACGATGCGAACGGCGTGCATATCTCGCGTCCCGCGTATCACGAGGGATGGGCCGCGTTTATCGGACTTTCGGCCTCGCGCCAGCATTTCGAGGTCCAGGTGCCGGCGCGGGCAACCGTCGTCATCAGCGAGT
Source organism: Candidatus Acidiferrales bacterium (assembly GCA_035504755.1). Lineage (GTDB taxonomy): Bacteria > Vulcanimicrobiota > Vulcanimicrobiia > Vulcanimicrobiales > Vulcanimicrobiaceae > Aquilonibacter. The sequence goes on along the minus strand of DATJRM010000019.1, from coordinate 2,524 downwards.
GTGACAACGCCGAAGTCTCGGATCTCGAGAACGGCGCGACGATCGAAGCGCTCGACGGGCGCATCGAACTATCCCACGTTGAGGGGACGATCGTCGCGCACGCCAACGACGGTCATATCGCGGCGGACGGCGTCGTATCCTCGTCGCTCGATCTCAGCAGCAACGACGGGTGGATCGACGTGCAAGATTTCACCGCCGCAGGCGGCGCGCCGTACGTGCGGCTGCAAACCCGCGACGGGCACATTGCGGCAAGCGGCCTCTTCCCGTCCGGCGGGAAGTACGAACTTGCGACCAACGACGGGCACGTCAATGTCACCTTTGCGCACGGTTCCGACGTGACCGTCGACGCATCGACGACCGACGGAAGCGTGCGCGTGGACGGCGTTCGACAATCGACCGGCGATGGCGCGCAGCAGACCATTCGCATCGGCAACGGCGCGTCGGCGATGCGCGTTCATTCCGATGACGGCTCGATCACGGTAACGACGCCGAACTAAGCCTCGAGCGCGCGCCGGTGCCCAAGGGCGGCGTCGCACCTTTTCGTTTCGCATCGCCGCGGCGCGACGTGGACGACGCCGCGCGATCTCGGCTCGGCGATCAACGGCATCACCCCGCACAATAGCGAAGCGCGCTTGCTGCCCGGCCGGCTCTGCTACGACTCGACGATGACGCTCTACTGCGTCGCCGAGCCGCGGCCGTTCGCGTCGAGCACCTGATCGACGATGCCGTAGTCGCGCGCCTGCTCGGGCGTCATGTAGAAATCGCGATCGAGGTCGCGCAAAATCTGCTCTTCGGGCTTGCCGGTGGTCTGAGCGTAGATGCCGGCAATCTGCTTGCGCGTAGCGATGAGGTCGCTGCCGGGTTTGTTCCCGACCGCCTCGTCAGCGGTTTGGCATGGCTAAAGGGACGACGGCGCTAGCTTCCAGGAGGTGCCGTCGGCGAAATCGGCTTCGGTGATCTGCGCCGAAAGCGTGGACGGCTTGCCTTCATAATATACAACCCGCGGCGCGGGGCCGGCCCCTTTCGCGGCCTGTTCCGCATCGCCTCGCTTCCAGGGATCCATTGGCGCGAAAAAGGTTCGGCAAGCAGTGCGGGTCGCACCGGGCTCAACGGGCACCTTGACCTCGAGCTTATCGTCGCCGAGATCCACGCCGTCGGCGTCGAGATGACGAAAGAGAACAAACACGTCGGCGGTCGCCTTGGTGGAATTGTTTCGGAACTTCGCGCACTCAGAAGGTCCCGCAACCCCATCTACGCCGTACTTCGATAGCGTCGTAGGGAAAGTGTACCAGTAGGTCTGAGCGGCAGTTAACGTTATTGGCGCTCCCGGAGCACCGATCACTGACCCCTCGATGGCTGGCACGAGGTGCCACGCTGCGCCGTCCTGGTAGAGAACGCTCGTAACGAACACCTCTGCTCTCGCATCTTGGCTCAGTTGGCTACCATGATCAGTACCTCTGCAATATCCGAACGCCTTGCCGCTGTTCTTGCCGCTCGTGGTCAAACCAATCGTTACCCCCGGCATCAGAGGATCACCATAGTATCCTTCGGGCACGACAGGCTCATCTACCTCACTTGTACCATCCTTCGAGACCCATGACACATCGAAATACACGAGGGCAATTGGCCGCGTGCTTGTATTCGTGAATGCAATGCATTCGGTTCCCCAACTTGGATGGTTAGTGAGCTTTGCGTAACTCTGTTGTTCCGCATAATACTCGTAGAAATCGACGCGATCGATCTTCACCCCTGAACCCGGAACCTGTACGAGCATCGTCCCGTCACTCTGTTCCTGCTCATTCGAATACAACGGCTGCGAACACAGCAGCATCCACACGGCCGCGGCTGTGGCTGCAATAAATCTCGAACGCTGTGATATCGTGCCCTTCTTTTGTCTGGCGGAGTTAGGCGTAATAGCCTCCTTCCGATACTTCCTGAAATGTGAACCCATTGAAGCACATTGGCGCGTCGCGTGGTGCTTCACCGAAAAGTATTCGCATGTCGCGACGAAATACCGGCGCGTAGAAAGCGCGGACCAACGTACTGCAGGGGATGAGCACGAGCGTTTCGTCGTCGAGCCTCACAGAAAACAGACCCGAGCCCGCGTGGAATCGGGGCATGCAACTCCAGGGCAGGCCTTACTCGCGCGGGCATCTTGTCACAGATAGGAGAGCACGTATCTGTCGTTAGGCGGGCGACAAGCCGCTCAAAATTGGTCTCGTACGTCGTAACCGGTTCGTTTTGATGAATGGTGCTTGCACCGTCTGGAATGCTATCAGTTGATGAGGCGCCAACGGGGAGAAAATCATCAAGGTAGTAGAGCGCACCGGCCCGCACGTGTTTGATCCTACTTTGCAGGAAGATCGACGCGTATCGAACACCCGTTCGCCTTTGCCCTTGCCTCGCTAAGCCGCTATAGTGGTGTGAAGTGGTGCTAAGTGGTGGCTTGGGGAGGGACCTTGCACGCGGAGCTGCCGCGCTTTACGGGTTCGGTGGAGCATGCCCTCGATGAGAAGGGCCGCCT
>DATJRM010000018.1:0-4558 GCA_035504755.1 Candidatus Acidiferrales bacterium | reverse complement strand
AAGGTCAAGCGCGAGGAATTCAAATCGACATCGATCCGGCCAACCTCGGCCTGCGCTACCCGACGGAACTCAATCTCGTCGGTGACGCCGCCGCAACGCTCTTTGAGCTCTTGCCGTTGCTCGCACAGAAGAGCGACCGCGCTTGGGTGGAGCGCTTGGCAAAAGCCAAGGAGAAGTGGCGCGAGCAAGAGGCCGCCCGAGCGAAGGTCAGCGCGGATCCGCTCAATCCGCAACTGCTTTTCGTGAGCCTGAACGAGCGGCTACCAAACGATGCCATCGTGACCGGCGACGCCGGCACCGCAACCAACTGGTATGCGCGCAACATACAAATGCGCGGACGGATGAAGGGCTCGCTCTCCGGCGGCCTCGCGACCATGGGTTCGGCGGTGCCGTACGCCATCGCGGCAAAGTTCGCTTTCCCGGATCGCGTGGCGGTCGCATGTACGGGCGACGGCGCGATGCAGATGAACGGCAACGCCGAGCTGTTGACGGTCGCCAAATATTGGAAGCGGTGGAACGATCCGCGCATCATCTTCCTCGTCCTCGACAACGATGACTTGAATCAGGTCACGTGGGAGATGCGCGTGATGAGCGGCGATCCCAAGTTCGAGCCCTCGCAGGACTTACCGCCCTTCGATTACGCCCGTTACGCCGAGCAGCTGGGGTTCCTCGGGATTCGCGTGGATCGTCCGGAAGACGTCGACGCCGCGTGGGATCGCGCGTTCGCTGCCGATCGTCCGGTAATCGTGGACGCGAAGGTCTCGGCCGATGTCGCGCAGCTTCCGGCGCACATCACCTTCGAAGAAGCGCACAACTATTTCTCGGCGATGGTCAAAGGGGACCCGGACGAAGCCTCGGTGCTCAAGGAGTCGGTCAAAGGCGTGCTTGCCGGCATCCTTCCGCACCGTGACAGCAAAAAGTGAGCGCAGCGATTGCGCGGCACGGAGGCGCCTGCGCGATCCAGGGTGTCGACGTGTCCGTGTTCGTCGTTCCGACCGACGGCGGTCCGGAGACCGACGGAACGGCGCGCTGGGACGCGACGACGATGGTGCTGGTCGAGATTCATGCCGGCGGCAAAACGGGCATCGGATATACCTACGCCGATGAAGCGACGGCCATGGTCATCGAGCGCGAGCTTCGCGACGTGCTCGACGGTGCCGATGCGCTCGAAACCGCAGGGCGCTACGCAGAAATGCTGTCGGCGGTTCGGAACATGGGCCGCGACGGAATCGCCGCGATGGCCATCTCCGCGGTCGATATCGCGCTCTGGGATCTACGCGGGAAGATCTATGAGGTTCCGGTCTACGCGTTGATCGGTGCGGCGCGCCCGTCGGTTCCTATCTATGGAAGCGGGGGGTTCACCTCGTACGGAGTCGAGCGCTTGTGCGCGCAGCTCAGCGACTGGGTAGACGCGGGCATTCCGCGCGTAAAGATGAAGATCGGAACCGATCCGAACGCCGATATTCCGCGCGTCACGCAAGCGCGGCGCGCGATCGGCGATCGCGCCGAGCTTTTTGTCGACGCTAACGGCGCCTACTCTCGTACGCAGGCGATGCGGTTTGCGACCGAGCTTGGGCAATTGCGCGTGAGTTGGTTCGAGGAACCGGTGTATCACCAGGACTTCGAGGGACTCTGCCACGTGCGTGAACGCGCCCCTGCGGGCATGGATGTGGCCGCGGGTGAGTACGGATACCAGCCGGCGCACTTCTGGCGCATGCTCGCGGCTAAGACCGTCGACTGTCTCCAGGCCGACGCGACGCGCTGCGGCGGGTTTACCGGGCTGCTCGCGGTCGACGGGCTCTGCCAGAGCGCGATGATGCCGCTCTCGACGCACTGCGCGCCGCACGTCCATCTGCACGCGGCGCTCGGCTGCAAGATGCTGCGCCATATGGAGTATTTTTACGACCACGTACGCATCGAGCGCATGTTTTTCGACGGGGTGAGTGAGCCGATCGACGGCGCCCTTTATCCCGATCCTTCGCGCCCGGGCATCGGATTGCAGTTGCGCAGGGCCGATGCGCGTCGCTATCAGGTGTAGGTTCGACGGTGATCGAGGTGCTCAACGACGGCGCTCAAACGGAGCTGCGCTCGGTAATTACGGGTGAGGTGCGGTTCGACCGCGGCTCGCGCGCGCTCTATGCCACCGATGCTTCGAACTATCGCCAGATCCCGCTCGGCGTGGTTCTTCCCAAAGACGCAAGTGACGTCGAACACGCGCTCGCGATCGCGCGCAAACATGGGTTGCCGGTGATGAGCCGCGGCGGTGGGACCAGTCTCGCCGGAGAGGCCACCAACGCGGCCGTCGTCATCGATTTCAGTAAGTACATGAACGCGGTGCTCGAAATCGACTACGAGCGCAAGTTCGCTCGCGTGCAGCCCGGCTGCGTCCTCGACGATCTGCGCGATCTCGCCGAGCGGCGTCATCTCACGTTCGCCCCCGATCCCGCGACGCACAACCACAACACGATCGGGGGGATGATCGGCAACAATTCGTGCGGGATGCACGCGCAGATGGGCGGCAAAACCGAAGCCAACATCGAGGAGATGGAGATCATCACCTACGACGGCGTGCGGATGCGCGTTGGCCCCACGCCGGAGCCCGAATTGGAAGCGATCATCGCTGCGGGCGGCCGGCGCGGCGAGATCTATGCGAAGCTGCGTGAGATCCGCGACCGGTATGCGAATCTCATTCGCGAACGCTTTCCGAAGATTCCGCGACGCGTTTCGGGCTATCCGCTCGATCAGCTGTTGCCCGAGAACGGATTCAACGTCGCTCGCGCCTTGGTCGGCACCGAAGGTACGTGCGTGACCGTGCTCGAGGCGAAGTGCCGATTGATCCATAGCCCGCCGCAACGCATCTTGTGCATTTTGGGCTTTGACGATATCGCGAGCGCGGCGGATTGGGTTCCGTTTTGCAACGAGTTCGGCCCGATCGCGCTCGAGGGCATGGACGATAGCATGTTCCGTCATTTGCAGCTCAAACACAAATCGACGGCCGCACGCGAGGACTTCCCCGGCGGGCGAGCCTGGTTGATCGTCGAGTTCGGCGCCGACGAACGCGAGCGCGCGATCGCCAAAGCCGATGAGCTCCGCGCCGCGATGACCGCGCGAGACCCCGAAATCGCCCACGCGGTCGTAACCGATGCCGCCAAGATGAAGGCGGTGTGGGGGGTCCGCGAAGCGGGTCTCGGGATTACGGCAAAAATTCCGGACGAGGCGGATACGTACCCTGGGTGGGAAGATTCCGCGGTCGATCCGGCGAGGCTCGGCGACTACTTGCGCGCGCTACAACAGCTCTTCGAACGTTACGGCTACCACGCTTCACTCTACGGCCACTTCGGACAGGCCTGCGTGCACTGCCGCATCAACTTCGATCTCTTCACGCAGGCGGGGATCGAAAAGTACGAGCGCTTCGTCCATGATGCGGCGCACTTGTGCGTCAGCTTCGGCGGCTCGCTTTCGGGCGAGCATGGCGACGGGCAATCGCGTGGCGAGCTGCTCCCAATCATGTACGGCGACGAGCTCGTGCAAGCGTTCTGGGAGTTCAAGAGCGCGTGGGACCCCGAGGACAAGATGAATCCGGGGAAGGTCGTGCATCCGTATCGCATCGATCAGCATCTACGCTGGGGCACGAGCTACGAACCGTGGGATCCGGCTACGCATTTTCATTTCAAGGAAGATCGCGGCAGCTTTGCCTACGCTGCCAACCGCTGCGTGGGCGCCGGCGTATGCCGCAAGCACGACGGCGGGACGATGTGTCCGAGTTACATGGCGACGCGCGACGAGCAGCACTCGACCCGCGGGCGCGCGCGCTTGCTCTTCGAAATGATGCAAGGGGATCCCGCCGGTAAGACGTGGCGCGACCGCGCCGTCAAAGAAGCGCTTGATCTGTGCCTCGCCTGTAAAGGGTGCAAAAGCGAATGTCCCGTCAACGTTGACATGGCGACCTACAAAGCGGAGTTTCTCTCCCACTACTATCAGGGTCGAGCACGCCCGCGCACCGCCTACGCCTTCGGATTGATGATGATCTGGGCACGGCTTGCCGCCGTTGCCCCCAAATTCGTCAATGCGCTCGCTGCGTCACCGGTCGTCGGGCCGGCGCTCAAGCTGGCCGCCGGCATGGACCAGCGGCGCAGCATCCCGGCGTTCGCGCCGACGACGTTTCGGGCGTGGTTCAAAGCACGGCCTCCGCGCACCGAAGGTACGCGCCGTGTGATCCTTTGGCCTGATACCTGGAACAATCACTTTCATCCGTCAACGGCGATCGCTGCGGTCGAGGTACTGGAAGACGCCGGCTTTACCGTGGTAATTCCGCGCGCGATGCTGTGCTGCGGCCGCCCGCTCTATGACTACGGCATGCTGAGCCTCGCGCGCACGATGCTGGAGCGTATTCTCAATTCGATGCGCGACGAAATCCGCGCCGGCACGCCGGTCGTGGGTTTGGAGCCGAGTTGCGTTTCGGTCTTTCACGATGAGATGGTCGACCTGCTCGGAGACGACAAGGACGCCGAACGCCTCGCAAGCCAGACCTATCTTTTCTCGGAGTTCCTCGAGAAAT
>DATJRM010000017.1:0-9297 GCA_035504755.1 Candidatus Acidiferrales bacterium | reverse complement strand
CTGCGCGTCCCTCGACTGCGCTCACTGCGTTCGCTACGCTCGGGATGACAGGGGCCAAATCGCGTGCGAAATCGTCCCTGTCATCCTGAGGTGCGAGCCGAAGGCGAGCCTCGAAGGACGCGGGCAGCACGTGTGTCGCGTGTCCCTCGACTACGCTGGGGATAGCAGGGGCCAATGCGCGTGCGAGAACATCCCTGTCATCCTGAGGTGCGAGCCGAAGGCGAGCCTCGAAGGACGCGGGCAGCCCGTGTGTTGCGCTTCCCTCGACTTCGCTCGGGACGACAGGGGCCAATGCGCGTGCGAGAACGTCCCTGTCATCCTGAGGTGCGAGCCGAAAGCGAGCCTCGAAGGACGCGGGCAGCACGTGTGTTGCGCTTCCCTCGACTTCGCTCACTGCGTTCGCTATGCTCCCGATGACGGCGCTCAATTCACGTGCTTGAACGTCCAATATTTGTTCAAGAAGAAGTTCACGAAGACGCCGGCGATGGTCGCAACGAACCAGGTCGTCGTGAAGTGGTGAAAGCCGTAGTGGTCGGCAGCGGAAAAGACGATCTTCCCGATGCCGAGCGCGAGCGCCGAGACGATGAGAAACTGGATGCCTTCGACAAGGGGGTGCCGGTTTGAACGGAATGTCCAAACGCGGTTGAGGAAGTAATTCGAGACGCCGCCGGCCATGAAGCCGATGGCGAAATCCATGAACCCCGAGAGCGACGTCGTGCGTTGCAGGGCGTGCGCGATGATGAAGTTGACGATCAGCCCGGAGGCGCCGACGATTCCGAATTTGACGAATTGCCGGACGCCGCGGCGGCCGGCGAGCGATGCGATACCGCTAGGCAACCCAGTACCAATCTGCATAGAGGACGGTGAAGAGACCCAAGAGCGGAAGGAAGAAGGCGACGATGAAGTTGTTGATCCACGGCTTCTCGCCGTCGCGAGCGAGGATCGCGAACATCGGAAAGAGCACGAGCGCGAAACGCGGCATGCTCATCAGGCTCGACGTCGACATCGGGACGAGAATCGAGAGCCCCATGTACGCAATGTAGGACGGACGCAGTTGCCGCCAACCGGCGATCAGCACGCCGACCATCAGGGCGGTGAACGCGAGCTCGAAGGTTTGATTGGCGATGGTTTGTCCGTTGGTCGCAACGACGACTTTGTGGAACGAGTTGATGACGCTCACCCACGGCAGCGCGAAATGGCGTCCCCAGTGGACCTGCACGTGAGAAAAGTACAACGGATCGCCGACCAGCACCCAGAGGTAGGCCATGTAGGTCACGAGGCCCAGCGGAACAAGCGCGCCGGGAAGTAAGGCTCTGACGTGCTCGCGCAACCGGGTTTTGTACTGCGAGTACCACTCGATGAAGAACGGCACGACGAGCAGTATGCCTTCCACACGCGTCAGCGCGGCAAGGAATCCGATCGCGCCGGCGATCCACCAGCGATGCGAGCGCATGTAGTAGAACGAGGCGACCGTGAGCATGAAGAAGAGCGACTCGGTATAGACCGCGGAGAAGAAGAACGCGGACGGGAAGATCGAGACGTAGAAGATCGCGCGGCGCGCGATCGAGCGGTCGTACTCGTGCTCGAGCAGCTTGTAGAGAAAGAGCAGGCCGAAGAAAAACGAGGCGTTCGAGATGAGAAGGCCGGCGACGAGATGGTTGCCGACCAGCGCGCCGAGGATGCGGATCAGGAGCGGAAAGAGCGGGAAGAACGCCATGTCCGTGCCCTGGTAGCCCTGCGTAGCGATATCGAGGTAGTGCACGGCATCCCAGCGGCCCCACACGTTGAGGATGAGATTCGAAGACTCTTGGATGTGCGAGCCGGCGCGTTGACCGATGATGACCGCGGCGAGCTCCGCGATCACGATGATTGCGACACGCGTGACGACGAAGTCGAGCAATACCTCGCGCACGGTTTGATTGAAGCGCGCCGCGATCAGGACTTTGCCGACACAGAACAACGCAGCGCAGATGACAAAGAGCCGCGACTCGCCGTGCGTGAAGCCCGCCGAGAGCACGAAGGTCAGCCAAAGCAGGATGAACGGCGCCCACGTCAGCGCATCGTACTTCAGCGAGCGCGCGTACGTTGCGCCGGTCCTGCGAGAAAAGTAGTGGGCATACCTTTGCCACAGCCATAGCGCGGCAGCGATGCCCGCGGCCAGCGCTGCGAGAAACGTCAGGTCGCTGAGGAACGGGCGGTGCCGCGGCACGACGAGCCCGAGCCACGCGAAGAACCCGATGGTAAAGCCCGCAAGCGCGACGACTGCAAACGGCCCGGCTCCGGCTGCAAGCAGATCGCTTGTAACCGGCGCACGCGAAACGGCATGTCGGGCGTGAGATGACACGGCGACATTTCTTAAAGGAATCGTGGGGGTTCCCTTGTAGAGCCGGGGGCATGGTCAACTCGCTTGATTTCGTGAAGGTTACGGAGAGCGCGGCGTTGGCTGCTTCCCGGTGGATGGGTCGCGGTGAGCGCGATGCAGCGGATGGGTCGGCGGTCGAAAAGATGCGCGAAGCGCTCGGCGAGATGGACATCTTGGGCCGGATTGTGATCGGCGAGGGCGAGCGCGACGAGGCGCCGATGCTCTACATCGGCGAGGAAGTCGGCCGCGGCGGCGCGGAAGTCGACATCGCCGTGGATCCGGTCGAGGGAACGAACCTCGTTGCAAACGGCTTGCCGAACTCGATCGCCGTCATGGCGATCTCGGAGCGCGGCGGCCTGTTGCATGCGCCCGACACCTACATGAAGAAGCTCGCGGTGGGGCCGAAAGCGGCGCCTTACGTTCACATCGACGCACCCGTGCGCGAAAATCTCGACGCGGTCGCCAATGCGCTGGAGAAGCCGCTGACCGACGTCTGCGTCGTCATCCTCGATCGCCCGCGTCACGCCGAACTCATCAAAGAGGTGCGCGATGCGGGTGCCCGCATCAAGCTGATCTCCGACGGCGACGTCGACGCTTGTATTGCGACCGCAATCGAGTCCACCGGCATTCACGTCGCCATGGGCATCGGTGGCGCGCCGGAGGGAGTGCTCGCGGCCGCGGCCATCAAATGCTTGGGCGGAAACTTCATGGGACGGCTTCAACCCCGCAATCAGGACGAGGCCGAACGAGCGATCGCCATGGGCTTCGGCAACCTCGACCGCGTTTTATCGATTGATGATCTTGTGAAAAGCAACAGCGCCATTTTCTGTGCCACCGGCATTACCGACGGCGATCTCGTGCGCGGCGTGCGCTTTTTCGGCAATCACGCGCGCACGCATTCGATTCTCGTTCATGCCAACGGTACGGTACGCTTCATCGAGTCGATCCATCTCCTTCGAGCACGCCCGAGCCGCTGAGAAAAGCATTCCGTGGAGACATTTGAGTACGATCTCGTCGTAGTTGGAGCGGGTTCGGGCGGCTACGCCGCGGCGCGAACCGCACGCGATCTCGGCGCCAACGTCGCGCTCGTCGATCATGGGCCGTTGGGTGGTCTGTGCATCTTGCGCGGCTGCATGCCGAGCAAGACCTTCATCGCGTCCAGCGACGCGATCCAAGCCGTGCGGGAATCGCGCGCGCTCGGCGTGCGATTCGAAGGCGATCCGACGCCCGATATGGCGTTCATTGCGCGTCGCAAACGCGCGCTGGTCAAGGATTTCGCCGACTACCGGATTGCCGGCATCGAGAGTTTTCCGCTGTATCAGGGGCAGGCGCGTTTCGTCTCCGACGGCGCGCTCGAGGTCGGCGAAAACACGCGTCTGCATGCGCGGTCGTTCATTGTCGCGACGGGCAGCGTGGTGACGCCGTCACAGATTCCCGGGCTCGCGGAGACGGGGTATCTCGACAGCGACGCGGTGCTTGAACTCGAGCATATCCCAAGCTCGGTTGCGGTGCTCGGCGGCGGCTACACCGCCTGCGAACTCGGGCAGTTCCTCGCGCGCATGGGTGCAAGGACGACGATCCTCATTCGCGGCGACCACTTGCTGAGCTCGCTCGACGACGACGTCGGCGATGCGATCACGAAGTATTTCGTCGAAGACCATATCCACGTGGTCGCGCACGCGCAGATAACGCGTGTGGAGAAGCGTGGCTCGCGTAAGGTCGTGCATTACGTTCACGAGGGCGAGCGATTGGAGCTGGTGGTCGAGGAGGTCTTCTTCGCACAGGGCCGGATACCGAACGTCGCGGGACTGAGTCTGGCCACGGCGGGCGTCGAGCACGATCCGGTCGGCGGCATCGGTGTCGATCTCACGCTGCGGACCAACCGCCCGAACATCTTCGCAATCGGCGACGTGACGGGGCAGTTTCTACTCGTCCACGTGGCGATCTACCAAGGCGAGGTTGCGGCGCGCAACGCCATCACAGGTTCGAACGAGGAGGCCGATTACCGGATTACCAGCGCGCATACGATCTTCTGCGATCCGCAGATTGCGCACGTCGGCCTGACGGAGAAAGACCTCGAACGCGAGAATATTCCCTACTGCGTCGGGCGCTACGACTTTGCCGAGCACGGCAAGGCGATGTGTTTGAACCAGACGCGGGGCTTCGTGAAGATGATGGCACGACAGGTGACCGGCGAGATCCTCGGGGCGACGATTATCGGCCCGCAGGCTTCCGAGCTGATTCACGAGATCATCGTGGCGATGAACTACCATGCAACGGTCGAACAGTTCATGCGCATTCCGCATTTGCACCCCACTCTTGCCGAGATTTGGACGTATCCGGCGGAGGAATGCGCGGCGCAGTGCGGTCTGCGTGAACCGATCGATCAGATGATCGAGCTTGCAACCAGTGGCGGCGCGGAGTAACGGCGAGCACCGCACCGCGCGCTTCGACGTGCGTTTAGTGCAGGCAAAACCGAAGAAGGGACGCTATGCCGAGAATCTCGCGCACACCACCGAGGTGTTTGCGCAGATCGCTGCCGACGGCGTACCGGACCTGATCGTTCTGCCCGAAGCGGCGATGACCGGATACTTTCTCGAGGGCGCCGTCTACGATCTCGCGCGTTCAGCCGGCTCGTTTGCGGACGACCTCGTCCGTGCGTGGCGCAGCGGCGCCGGCGAGCGCGACGTCGACGTTTGCTCCGGCTTCTACGAGAACGACGACGGAACGTACTATAACAGCGCGATCTACCTTCATATCGGGCGCAGCGATCACGAGATCGTGCACGTGCATCGCAAGATGTTCTTGCCGACGTACGGCGTCTTCGACGAGGAGCGGTTTCTCTCTCGCGGACGGCGCCTGCAGGTCTTCGATACGCGCATCGGGCGCATGGCGATGCTCATCTGCGAGGACCTTTGGCATGCGATCATGCCGACGATTGCGGCGATCAAGGGCGCCCGCGTCATCTTGGTGCCATCGGCGGCGCCCGGACGCGGGATCGAAGGCGCTAGCGAGCTGACCTCGATCACGCACTGGCGCGAGATTCTGCGCGCCAGCGCTAGCGAGCACGGCGTCTACGTTTTATATGCGGGACTCGCCGGCTTTGAAGGCGGCAAGGGGATGACCGGGTCATCGTGCATCGTCGATCCGCGCGGCACGGTGAGCGTGCAGGCGCCCGAGCTCGGTGCGTGCATCGTGAGCGGCACGATCGACATGCGTGAGGCCGACCTGGCGCGTGCGACGTTGCCGCTGCTCGGCGACTTGAACGCGGTGCTTCCCGATCTGTTTCTCGATGACGAGTTGCCGATTCCGAAGGGGCGAACGTGACGGCCCTGACCGTCGTGCGCGAATCAACCGCCGCGCTGCAGCAGCCGCCGCCGATCAGTCCCGAGGTTGCAACGCGATGGCTCGTCGCGTTCCTGCGCGACGAGATCGTCGAGCGGCGCGGCATGCATCGGGCGGTCATCGGCCTCTCCGGCGGCGTCGACTCCGCCGTGACGACGTATCTGTCGTCGCTCGCGCTCGGTCCGGAGAACGTGTACGCGTTTCGCCTGCCCTATAAGACCTCGAGCCCGGAGAGCCTCGCCGACGCGCAGCTCGTCATCGACGCGCTCGGCGTCAACGCTCGCACCATCGACATCAGCGCGGCCGTCGACGGCTATCTGCAGTTCGAGCCCGACGCCGACGCCCGGCGTTGCGGCAACGTGATGGCTCGCACGCGCATGCTGGTGCTCTTCGATCAATCGGCGAAGTTGGGTGCGCTGCCGGTCGGCACCGGCAACAAGACGGAGCGCTTGTTGGGGTACTTCACGTGGCACGCCGACGACACGCCCCCGGTCAACCCCATCGGCGATCTCTTCAAGACGCAAGTTTGGGCGCTGGCGCGCTATCTCGGCGTACCGCAGAAGCTGATCGACAAAGCGCCCAGCGCCGACTTGGAAGCCGATCAAACCGATGAAGGCGACCTCGGCATCACCTATGCGCGCGCCGACGCAATTCTTGCGCAGATGCTGCTGGGCTACACCGACGAGCAGCTGTTCGAACGCGGGTTCGACGCGCCCGACGTAACGCTGGTGCGGCGCCGTGTCGAGTCGACCCACTGGAAACGCCATCTGCCGACGACCGCGATGCTGACCAACACCGCGATCAACGAGTTCTATCTGCGCCCGGTCGACTATTGATGGCCTTTTTCCCCGTAAGCCTCAATCTCGCCGGACGGCGCTGCGTCGTGATCGGCGAGGCCAACGACCGCGAGGCGATCGACAAGGCGGCGGCGCTGCGCGAGTCGGGCGCCGACGTGCGCCGGATCGATCCGGCCGCGTTACGGGACGAGGACGTCATCGACGCGTACTTCGTGATCTCGACGCCGTTCGACGAGGGGCTCTCGGCGCGCTTGCGCGCGCTCGCCGACGAGCACAAGTTTCTGCTCTGCTGCATCGATCAGCCGAAATACGGATTCGTGGCGATGGCCGCGATCGCGAAGGCCGGCCCGGTGCGCGTCGCGATCGCGACAAGCGGTCTTGCGCCGCGGGTCGGAAAGATCCTCAAGCAACGGCTGCAGGCAGCAATGGACGCGCGCTTCACGCGCTTCGTCGAGCGTCTCGGCGAGATGAAACGTACGATGCAGCGTGAGCGGCCGGGGCCCGAGCACGCGGCCGAGCGCCGGGCGGCAATGATCGACGCCGCCGCCGGCTTTGACGCCGAGATCCGCTTTATTTACCCGGACGAGTCGCCCTGAGGTACTTCACGCAATGAAGCCGGGAAGGGTCGCCGTTGAACTGATCGCGGTCGGCACCGAGCTGCTGCTCGGGCAATTGACCGACACGAACACCGTCTTCGTCGCACAAGAACTGGCCGCGGCAGGCATCGACGTTTATGGCACGCATGCCGTAGGCGACAATCGTCTGCGCATTACCAATGCGCTGCGCGCTGCGCTCGAGCGTGTCGACGGCGTTATCACCACGGGCGGTCTTGGGCCGACCGTCGACGATCTCACCAAAGAGGCCGTCGGTGATGCGCTGGGTTTGGATCTAGAATTGAACGAGCCCGCTCTTAAGCAAATGCAAGAATTCTTTGCACACATCGGGCGGGAGATGCGGGAGAACAATCGCAAACAGGCGTACGTGCCGCGCGGGAGTCTCGTGCTGGAGAACCCGCGCGGTACCGCGCCCGGCTTCGTCGCATTCGGAGCGGGAGGAAAATTCGTCGCGTGCATGCCGGGCGTGCCGCGCGAGATGCGTCCGATGCTCACCGAGCTCTTAATCCCGTTCTTACGCGAACGTTACGGAATCGACGAAGCGATCTACACGCGCGTCCTCCACACGGTGAACGCCGGCGAGTCGGAGATCGATCATCGCATCGCCGATCTGTTCCGTGCCGGCGAGAATCCGAAGATCGCCGTGCTCGCGCACGAGGGCCTGTGCGACGTCAAACTCATGGCGAAGGCGCACAACGAGGAAGAAGCGCTTGCGATGCTCGCACCCCTCGAAGCCCAGGTCCGCGAGCGGCTCGACGGCTTCGTCTTCGGTGTCGACCGCACGGGCCTGGAAGCTGCCGTGCACGATCTCTTGCAAGCGCGCGGCGCGACGATTGGTGTAGCCGAGTCGTGCACGGGCGGCCGCGTCGCCGCGGCGTTGACGGCCGTGCCGGGCTCGTCGCGCAGCTTTCTCGGCGGCATCGTCGCCTACGACAATGCGGTGAAGGTGACGGAACTCGGCGTAAGCGAGCGGACGCTCGAGCACTATGGCGCGGTGAGCGAGGAGACGGCGCGCGAGATGGCGAGCGGTGCGCGCGACCGCCTGCGCACGACGTACGCAATCGCAACGACGGGCATCGCAGGTCCCGACGGCGGCACGCCCGAGAAGCCCGTTGGGCTCGTCTGGTTTGCGATTGCGTCGCCTTCCGAAAGCAAGAGCTATTCCTTCAACTTCCGCGGCGATCGCGATGCGATTGCGCGCCGGGCTACGGTCATGGCGCTCGGACTTGTTTGGCGTTGGTTAAGCCGCACCGTTTAACGAACCTCTCAGACGCGCCTAACGTTGCCTGTGATAGCCTGAAGCCCGAACGGGGTATGCTTGCCTGATGTTGCGCAATCGTCTAGTTTCGTCATTCGTCGTCGCGGCGTTGATCGCGCCGCTGGCCGCATGCGGTGGCGGCGGCGGGGGCAGCTCGACCATCCCCTCGACCAGTTCATCGAGCACCTCGACGAGCTCGCCGTACACGTGTCCCAGCTCGGACACGGCGTCGGCGGTTGCAAGCTCCGGCGGGAGCGCTTCGATTACGCGGCGTGCGGTCCGTAAGGTGTCGGCCGCAGCGGCGACTACGAATCTCGTTGCCGTGACGTATCGTCTGAGCGCGATCAGCAACCCCGCGACGACGATCGACGCGCGTGTTGCGTCGCTGGGCGCAACGAAGTTCAACGAATTCGACTATCCCAAGACCGGCTACGCAACGCGTCTGCTGCACGTCTCCTCGACGTCGGCGATGGCGAGCGTCGAAGCGACGCTGCGTTCGACAGCCGGCGTGGTTTCGGTAACACCCTCGCAGCGCTTCGCCGCGTTGTCGGTCAGCAGTCAATATCTCGGCAACGATCCGTACTTCGTCGGCTACCCGCCGGGGAGCGCGCCGGCGCCGCTCTATCAAACGAGCGCGACGGGCGGTCAGTGGGACATGCATATCGTCGGCCTGGGGGACGCCTTCGACTACTCGCAGCCGAGCAACGGCAGCGGTCTTGCCGCGAACGCCAACGCACTCGGCTCGACGAGCGTGAAACTCGCGATCATCGATACCGGTGAAGACGTGACGCAGCCCGAGCTCGCCAAGGCGAATATCGTGCGCACACGCTGCTTCATTACCAACGAAGCGGGCACGTCGCAAAGCACGAGCGACTACGTCGTGGACGAAGACGGTCACGGCACCGACGTGACCGGCATCGC
>DATJRM010000016.1:0-17658 GCA_035504755.1 Candidatus Acidiferrales bacterium | reverse complement strand
AGCGCCGCGGACGCCGGAGACCGAATGGAGAGCAGGTACGGCTCGAGTTGGAGCTTCCCGAACGTCTGGGTGAGCATGACATCGAACTCGCGTTTGTTCGCGACCGCCGTCGTAACGTTGGGCGGCGTGTTTGCGCCGGGCACGATGAACGCGAACGACCAGTCGGTATTCGACGTCGGCGCCCAGCCCGCGAGACCTTGGACCGCGCGGCCGCTGTTGCCGGAATAGTACCCGTCGTCGTACTCGAGATCGCCCGCGATCTTCCCGTTTGCGTAGGCGACGCGCACCCCGCGACTGAACGTCGGCTCGGCTTCCCAGACGATGCCGCGCTCGATGTCGTAGTTTTGAAACGTAAAGTCGTCCTCTTGGCCCAGGAGCGTCGCTTGCTGACCGGCGCTCACGGTCAGATCGCCGTTCGGAACCCACGCAAGGTCATAGGCCGGTACAAAGCCGTAGAGATACGAGTTCGAGCTTTGTTGCGTCGTCGGATTGATCGCTTGCCCGAGGACCGCAAGCGCATACGTCCCGACCGTCACGCTGCCTTGGAAGTCGCTCGTATTTTTCGAGAGCGTCAGGAGCGCGTTGCTCACGTCGGTGCGACTCGCGAGATCGACGCCCGTCGGCGTGTCCAACGCGCCGCTGGGGTTCACGTTGGTCGTGTGTACGGTGTAACCGGAGAACGCCCCGTGTAACGACCACGGAGGCGTCGGCGTGGGGCTTGCGGTCGGCGTCGGCGCCGGGCTCGGACTCGGAGAGGGCGAAGCGGCAAGAAGCGCAGCCAAGGCCAGGGCGTAGAACATCGCTCGTAGCGTAGCGCAGTCGATCGGCGCGGCCCAGCCTCCGAACGGATAGTCCGAACGGACGAACGCCTAGCGAGCGCGAGCCGCTCTGGCGACGACCTGGGGCACCGTAAAGACCGACGAGACGATCGTCGCGAGGGCGACGGCAAAGGTCGCAGCGACGACCGCCTCGCGGTAGGGCACGCCCGCGGGAATGGCGATGGCGAGCGCGAGCGACAGCGCGCCGCGCACGCCTGCCGCGCGCAAAACGTCCAGCCACGCGCGCGGGTAACCGAAAGGCAACAGCAAACCCGAAAGGGCGACGCGCGCGAACAGCACTCCCGTCAGCGCGGCGACGACGAAGATCCATTGATCCGCGATGATGCGGACGTTGAGCGCCGCTCCGACGAGAAAAAACACCAGTGCGTTGGCGATAAGCGCCAGAATGTCCCAAACGTGCGCGACCTCTTCGGCGACGCTCAAGCTGATCCAACGGCGCTCGAGCCAGCGCAGCGCGATACCGGCGGCGATGGTCGCAAAGATGCCGGACCAATCGAAGAACTCGGCGGTGAAGTACGCTCCGTAGGCGCAGAGAATCGTCGCCGCGATCTGCAACCGCTGGTCGTTGCGATTGCGCAGGGCAAGGGCTGCGACGAACGCGAACGCGATGCCGGTCAAGATGCCCGCCGCCGATCCCATCAACGCATAGAGCGACACGTGCACGAGCGCCGATGGGGTCCACGACGCGGCGATCACCGCGACGAGTGCGGCTCGATAGAGCGCGAAGGCAATGGCGTCGTTGAAGAGGGATTCACCTTCGACGATCGTGCGCAGCAGAAGCGGCACGCGCACGCGCCGGAACACGGCGATGACGGAGATCGGGTCGGTGGCGGCGAGAATCGCCCCTGCGATCAAGCCCGCGCCGATGGGAATGCGCACGACCGCGAGCGCGCCCGCGATCAAAACCACCGTGAGCGCGACGCCCGGAATCACGAGGACGACGATGGCCTGCCACGTTCGCGCCAGCGCGCGCAAACGGATCTCCCACGAAGCCTCGAAAAGCAGCGCGGGCAGCAGTACGTACAGCGTCGCATGACCGAAGGCGTAGGTTAGTTGCCCCGGCTGAGCGATGCCGTAGACGACCCCGGCCGCCAGCAGAGCGGCAATTTGCCAGAGTTTCACGTCGGTCAGAGCTACGCGGTGGCGCTCTCTTCTTCCGGCGCCTCCTCGTGCAGACGGAGAACGCGTTCGAGCGTGTCGTACTCGAAGAGCTCCGCGTAGCGCCCCCACTCGACCGCCGTTGCCAGCTGACGCTGCGCCTCTTCCTCGGGGAAATGCTCTTCCCACAGGTCGAGGAAGAAATCTGCGGGCATCGTTTTGCTGCGGCTCGCGCTGAGCGTCCTCACGATGGTGGTGAAGATCGGGAGCCGGGAGAGCAACTGCTCGCGGAAGACCTCTTTGCTCCGTAAGATCGTCGTCGTTGCGAAGTCGCGGCCGCGTTCGGTCAGCGAGACTTCGCCTTCGGAAATTTTGGCGAAATCGAGCATCGCCGCGGCTTCGAGGAGCGCGAGGAGATCGTCGACGGTGATCGCCAGACCCTCGGCGACTTCGGAGAGGTCTTGGGTCTGTTTCTCATCCTCGCTGAGCAGCTCGAGGAGACCGCTCACGCTGCCGATACGCACGTGCGGCAGCGCACCGCCGAACGGTGAGCTAGGCTTGGCAACGGTTGCCGCCGCCGCGGCGACCGCACGTGCCACGTCGGCCTCGGGGTTGGTCATCACCTCGTAGAGATGATCGACGAGATCCCTGAAGTGCTGCGAATTGCGGTCGTGCGGGCGCGGCAGATCGATCTGCACTTCGCCGCGAATGTGGCCGGGGTTCGAGCCCAGCACGATCACGCGGTCCGCCAGGATCACGGCCTCTTCGATATTGTGGGTCACCAGCAAAATGCTCTGCGACGGGAAGTTTCCCGCGTTCCAAAGGTCGTCGATCTCACCGCGAAGGTTTTCAGCCGTCAAGACGTCGAGCGCGCTGAACGGTTCGTCCATGAAGAGCACCTTCGGTTCGACCGCGAGCGCGCGCGCATAGCCGACGCGCTGCTTCATGCCGCCCGAGAGTTCTTTGGGGTACGCGCTCTCGAAGCCGTCGAGGCCGACCAGATCGAGCACGCGCAGCGCGCGACGCGCGCGGCTGGCGCGATTGACACCGCGCGCTTCCAGACCGAGCTCGACGTTGTCGAGCACGGTGAGCCACGGAAGCAGCGCGAAGCTTTGAAAGACCATCGAGACGTCCTGATTGGGCCCGCGCAGCACGGTTCCGTTGCTCGAGATCGTCCCTTCGCTCGGCGAAATCAATCCCGCCATCATCCGCAAGAGCGTGCTCTTGCCGCTCCCGCTGCGCCCGAGCAGTGCCAGCACCTCGCCGCGACGTATCGAAAGCGTCACGCCGCCGACCGCGGTGAACTCACCTTTCCCCTCCGGCAGCGGGAAGCGCTTGGTGACGGCGTTGCACGTGATCAGTTCGTTGCTCATAGGGAGAACCGCACTTTCGCGAAGTTGTAAAGCCGCCGCCACAACAGCCGGTTGACCATGACGACGAAGATGCTCATGACCACGATGCCGAGCGCTTCACGTCCGCCGTCGCCTTTGCCTGTCGCTTCCGTGATGTATGCGCCGAGGCCCGCCGCCGTCAACGTGGTGTTGCCCCATGTCACGACCTCGGAGACGATGCTTGCGTTCCAGGCGCCGCCGCTCGCGGTTAGTGCGCCCGTCACCCACGACGCGAAGATCCCCGGGATGATTAAACGCTTCCAGCGCAGCCAGCCCTTGACCTCGAGGTCGGTCGTCATCTCGCGCAGTTCGGTCGGAACGCTCTGCGCGCCGGCGATCGTATTGAAAAGTACGTACCATTGCGCGCCCAGCGCCATCAACAGAATACAGCCCCAGTTGATCGGCACGTGGAACGTGATGAACGCCAGCGTCGCGAAACCGAACACGATGTTGGCCGGAAACGAGGCGAGAAACTGCACGACCGGTTGCAGCAAGTGCGCAAGCCGCGGGTTGAAACCGATTGCAACGCCGAGCGGCACCCACACGACGGTCGAAAACGCGATGAGCACGAAGACACGCAGCATCGTGAGGAACCCGAGCCAGAACACGTGCGGGATATCGCCGACGACCTTCGTTTCGATGAGAAAGTGCACGATATAAGTCACGAATGCGACGAGCGCGACGATGACCGCGATATTGAAGACGCGGTTGCTCAGGGTATCGCCGCCGGAGGTACGATGCGTCTTACGCGCCGCGGTCATGCGCGAGAACGTTCGATTGAAAACCTCGCCAATCGGAGCCCATAGGCGCGCGATCATCGCCGGAACGCGAGCGGCGCGAATCAGGTCGTGGACCCACGAACTCGGCGGCTCCGAAGAAGCCGATTGCTCGTAGCGGAAGCGATCGGCCCACGCCACGACCGGGCGCCAGAAAAGCTGATCGACGATGACGATCACGATCGCGATCGTCAACGATGCCCACAAGAGTGCGGGCACGTTCTTTGCAAGCACGGCTGCCGCAACGTACGAACCGACGCCCGGTAACGTGTAGTTTTGATTGCCGACGCTGATCGCTTCGCTCGCCGCGAGAAAGAACCAGCTCCCACCGAAGCTCATCATCCCGTTCCACACCAGGCCAACGATGCCCGAGGGAATCTCGATCTTCGTAAAACGCTCCCACGCCGAGAGCCCGTACATCGCGGCCGCTTCGTCCAGCTCTTTGGGAATCGACCGAATCGACTGATAGAAAGAGAAGGTCATATTCCACGCTTGCGCCGTGAAGATCGCAAAGATCGACGCGAACTCCAATCCCAATAGCTTGCCGGGAAAGAGTGCGATGAAAAAGGTGACGGTAATCGTCAGGAAGCCGAGCACCGGAACGGATTGCAAGATATCGAGGAGTGGGATGAGGACGCGCTCGGCGCGACGGCTGTGTGCGGCGGCGTAGCCGTAGGCGAGCGTGAATAGTATCGACCACACCAGCGCTACGAACATGCGCAACACCGAACGCGCGGCATAGTAGGGCAGGTCGCGCGGGTTGAGGTTCACCGTCGGGACCAAATGCTTCTGCGGAACGAACGCCACGGTTGTTCCCGCGCCGATTCGTGCGAGCGCGATCAGCAACGCCAGCGCGCCCACGATCACCACAACGTCGGCCGGACTCACGGGCAGACGCCGCAACGCATCGAGCGACGAACTTGTCGTTCGGACCACGAGAGAACGCCTTTCGATTAAGAAGGATTAATGCGTATGGGTGAAGTTCCCGACGGCCGCACCTGTTCGACGGATCGCATCGATGACCCGCCGCATCCCGGCCACAGCGCGGGGGCGTCCGACGGCATCGAAGTACCACTGCGGATCGATGTTCAGGGTGCGCGTCTGGATCATCGTAACCGGTGTTTCGGCGAGAAACGCGCTCATCGCAGCGACCTCGTCTTCGTCGTCGGTGATGCCGGGATGCGTGAGGAGATTCAAGCTCACACGCAGACCCCGCGCCACGGCCAAGCGGATCGATGCGAACACGTTGCCGAGATCGTAGCCGATCGGACGGTAGTACGCCGCATAGACATGCGGACGGAACGAGTTGAGGCTGACACGGACCGCCTGGAGCCCCGCGTCGATGCAACGCTCGAGCGCCGCCGGCATGCTGCCGTTGGTATTGAGGTTGACGGTCCCGTTCGAGCGCGCTCGCCGGATACGTTCGATCGCAGACGCGATCGCGATCGAACGCAGCAACGGTTCGCCTTCGCATCCTTGTCCGAACGACACGATGCCCTGATCGACACGTTCGAGGTGATGAATCGCTATGCGCGCCAGTTCGTCGGCAGTCGTTTCATAGGAAATCCGCGCTTGCGGCGAGGGCGGCCCGGCCTCTTCTTCTTGCTCGGAGATGCAGCCGATGCAGCGTGCGTTGCATTTGGGCGATACCGGTAACGCCGCCTCGCCGCGTTCGAGGAAGACGTTCTGCGCGGTAAAGCAGCCGTATTCTCGCGAACAGAGCGCCACTTGCGCCAGCGTCTGATTGCCGGGATCGAGTTGCATGCGGCTCGCGAGGATCGCTTCGAGTTCGCCGGCAGCATAGGTGCGCGGCTGCCAATCTTCGCTCTCGTCGGTCTTCATCGCCGCCACGTGGAGCTCGTCGTCGACCACGCACGCGAAAGTATACCCGAAGAGCGGCAAAGCGGGGGCGCCGGGTTCCCGTTCGTACGCGGGAACGAGCAATCGCGTGTAGCCGGCGGGCAAAATCACGGCGAGTGCATACCGTCCGCGCAAGGCGCCGTGCGTGGTCAGCGCGCGCCGGGCGGGAAGGATCATCTCGACCGTTCCCGGCGGCGCAGGAATCAGTTCGTCGGCCCGTGCTTCGCGCACGATGCCTCCGTCGGCGAGCGGCGTTCGCTGCGGATCGTAGTAGATGCGTCCCGCGCGATCGCAATAGGCAAGCCCGAGGCGCCCCACGATTTAGAGCTCTGACGTCATTGCTTGATTATATCTGCGTATCAAAGACGTGCACTGCCGGTCCGGTCATGAACGCGTGACCGTTGCCGTTCCACTCGATCGTCAGCTCGCCGCCCGGGACGCGAACCTCGACCGGGCTGTGGACGCCGCCACGGACGATCGCGGCAACGGCGCTCGCAACGGCGCCCGTTCCACACGCCATCGTCAGCCCGGCGCCGCGCTCGAAGTGCCGAACGCGCAGCGCCGACGGCGTCTCGACGGCAGCGACGTGAACGTTCAGGTCGGGATGGTCACGCCCGAGCGCGACGAGGTCGACGGTTTCGATCGCGTCTCGAAAGAGTACGAGATGCGGATTGCCGACGTCGACGCGCGCATCGTTCCCCTCGTTCCAAAGGATGCGTGGTTCGCCGACGTCGACGCGCACGCGATAGACCTCTCCTCGCTCGAGCACCTCCGTACGAACGATCCCGCCAAGCGTGTCGACCTCGAGCCGGCTTTCCTCTCCCCGTTCGTCGAGATAACGCGCTACGCACCGCACGCCGTTGCCGCACATCTCGGCCTCGCTGCCGTCGGCGTTGATGACCCGCATCGAGACCAACGCACGATCGGACGGACCGATGACGAGGAGGCCGTCGGCGCCGATGCCGGTCCGGCGATCGCACCAGCGCCGGGCAAACGCTACCACGTCGTCGAGGCGTTGGCGGCGCGCGTCAACGATGATGAAGTCGTTGCGGGCGCCGTGAAACTTACTGACCGGCCTCACGAAGGGTCACGGGTTCGGCCGGCGAGATCGTGGAGATCGCGTGCTTGTAGATCAAATGAGTCTTGCCCTCGTATTCCAAGAGCACCGTAAACGGGTCGAAGCCTTTCACGGTACCACGCAGTTGAAACCCGTTCATGAGATACACGGTTACCGCGGTACCGACGCGTCGGCACTCGGCGAGGAAGCCGTCTTGGAGGCTGCCGGGCATACTCGATTGAGCTTTACGTCCAGCCGAGTTTTTCCCTTGCCACCGCTTCCACCGCTTCCGGCGCAACCCAAAGCGCGCCCGGTTCGGAACGCAGCCACGAACGCTGCCGCCGTGCATATCGCCGCGTGGCGCGCACGAGCGACGCATGCAACTCCGCAAACGTGCTCCAGCCACGCAGATGGGCCAGCACTTGCGGATATCCGACCGCGCTTGCGGCGACCGCCGCCGCGCCGACACGTTCCGCTTCGTCGAGCAGACCGCCGGAGAGCATCTCGCCGGCGCGCCGCTCGATACGCGCATCGATGACGTCCAGCGGTACGTCGAGCGCGAGCTTGACGAACGGAATTCCCGCCGAACGCAGCGTAACACCGGCCGCCTCATCGCGAGAGCCTGCTCGAGGAGCGAGCGCGATCTCGAGCGCGCGCACGATGCGATACGCGTCGTTTCGGTCGAGCGCGGCCGCCCGCTGCGGGTCGCGCGCGTTCAGCCACTCCCACAACACCGGCGCCGGGTGAAGACGCGCCTCTTGCGCCAGCCGTTCGCGCAGCGCTTCATCGAGCTGCGGAGCGAGCGTGACGTCGCCGGCCAGTGCCCGCAGGTAGAACCCCGTTCCGCCGGCGACGACGGCTCGGCGTCCGCGGGAGCGGATCGCTTCGATCGCACGCACGGCGTCGCGCGCATAGCGCGCCGCCGAGTACCGTTCGTGCGGATCGAGGAAGGCGACGAGATGGTGCGGCACCGCGTGCAGTTGCTCTTGCGTGGGGGCGGCAGTGCCGATCGGCATGCCGCGATAGATCTGTCGCGAATCGGCGCCGACGATCTCAGCGCCGAATCGCTGCGCGAGTCTGATGGCGAGTTCGGTCTTGCCCGACGCCGTCGCCCCCGCAAGCAGCACAACGCCGCCGCGTTCCATCAGATTCTTTTGAACATCTTAGCGATATCGTCGGGCAGCAAGCGCACCATCGTCGGCCGGCCGTGCGGACAGTGCATCGGATTGACGCACACCGCCAGCCGTTCGACGAGCGTCGTCATCTCGTCGAACTCGAGACGCTCGCCGGCTACGGTGACGGAATGACAGGCGAGCGAGGCCCAAATCCGTTCGCGCACCGGGCGTTGCTTCGGTTCGTCGGAGAGATCGTCCAAGAAGCCTCGCAGATCGAACGGCCGCGCACCGTATCCCGCGGGGGTCGCCGTGATCCGGAAGGTCCGCTCGCCGAAGGGTTCGATCTCGAGTCCGCCTTCGCGCAGCGCTTCGAGCGCGCGCTCGAGCGCGATGGTTTGCTGCGCGTCGAGCTCGATGACGATGGGAACGAGCAGTGGTTCGCTCGGCGCATCCCGTCCCGCCCGTTCGACGATCGCCTCGTAGGCGATGCGCTCGTGCGCGGCGTGTTGATCGAGCAATAGCAATCCGTCGCCGTCGCTCGCCAGCACGTAGGTGTTGTGCACCTGCGCCAGCACGCGCATGCGCCGTCCCGGCACGTCGCTCGCATCGCCCACCGGGTGTTCGAAGAGCGACTGCACGTGGGGCAAGGACGCGTCGATGTCCTGCGGGGCGAGCGAAAGCGTCGTCACCGAATCGGCAAAACGCGCGGTCGCGTGATGGTGAAGCGTCGCCGCGATAGCACGGCGCACCGCGTCGAAGACCTGCGAGCCGTAACGCAAACGCACGTCGCTCTTGGTCGGATGGACGTTGGGGTCGACGTGCTCGGGTGGCAGGTCGAGCATCAAGACGCCGTACGGCTGGCGCCCGATCATTGCGAATGTCGCGTAACCCGCGGTCCACGCGCCGGCGAGCAGCGCGCTGCGCAGCAACCGTCCGTTGACGAAGAGCAACTGCATGCGCCGGTCGCCGCGGTCGTGTCCGGGCGCGCTGATGTAGCCACGCACGCTTCCGTCGAGCATGCGCGCCGCCTCCGGTTCGAGCTCGATCAGATGCGAGGCAGCTTCTCGGCCGAAGACCGTTGCAAGGCGTTCGCGCGGGTCGCCTGTCGACGGCAAGGTCCAGACGTCTTTGCCGTCGTGACGCAGCGTGAACGTTACGTTGGGATAGCCCAGGGCAAAACTCGAAAGCCAACCGGAGATGCGCGCGAACTCCGCGCTCGCGCTCTTGAGATACTCCCGGCGCACGGGCACGTTCGCGAAGAGCTCGGTGACGATCGCACGCGTGCCGCGCGGGGCCGCCACGGGCTCGACCGGCCGCGCGTCCTCGGCATGCGCGACGACGCGCGAGCCCATCTCGCTACCCGCGGTGCGAGATTGCACCTCGAGCCGAGCTACGGCGGCGATCGATGCCAGCCCCTCACCGCGAAATCCCAGCGTCGCGACCGATGCCAGATCTTCCGTGCGCTCGAGTTTGCTCGTCGCGTGGCGCCGCACCGCGAGCGGCAGCTCGACGGGTGCGATGCCCTCACCGTCGTCGATCACGTCGATCCGCTCGGTGCCGCCACGCTCGATCGCGACCGTGATCCGCGTCGCCCCGGCGTCGACCGCGTTCTCGACCAATTCTTTGACGATCGATTGCGGCCGTTCGATCACTTCACCGGCGGCGATTTGGCCGACGGTAACGGGATCGAGAAGCCGGATTGAATGTGTTTGCATGCTCAAAGAAGCGGGAGCTGTTCCTGTGCGGCGTTCGCCTTCTGCAAACGGCGTCGAAGCGGCGCCGTCGTTTCGACGTCGGGCTGGCCGGAAAGCGCGTCGGCGATCTCTTGCGCGCGCTCGACCACCGCCGCCGGTAATCCCGCCATGCGCGCCACCTCGATGCCGAACGAGCGCGATGAGCTTCCGGGCTGCACGCGGTGCGAAAAGACCGGCGCACCGTCGCGCGCGGTATTTTCGACGGCGGTAATGTGGTAGTTTGCGACCAGCGGCCAATGATCGGTGAGCGCGCAGAGCTCGTGAAAATGCGTGGCGAAGAGCACCATCGGCGCCTGCGTATCGAGCCCGAGCAGATACTCGCAGATTGCCTGCGCGATCGAGAGACCGTCGATCGTACCGGTGCCGCGTCCGACTTCGTCGATCAGCAACAGCGAGCGGCGTGTGCTCCGGCGCAGAATATTCGCGGCCTCGGCCATCTCCATATAGAAGGTTGATTGCCCCGAGGCGAGATCGTCTCCGGCGCCGATACGCGTGAAGATCCGGTCGATGACGCCCAGGCGCATCGAGCGCGCGGGCACATAGGAGCCAATCTGCGCCATGATGGCGAGCAGCCCGGCCTGACGCAGATAGGTGGACTTGCCGCCCATGTTCGGTCCGGTCAGGAGGATGAAACGGTGCCGCTCCGGTTCGAGCCGCAGGTCGTTGGGAACGAAGTGCGAGTGGAGAACGGCCTCCATCACCGGATGCCGGCCTTCTTCTATAGAGACGCCGCTTTCGTCGTCGAGCTCGGGCCGAACGTAGCCGCGCTCCGCCGCGCACTGCGCCAGCGCGCCGACGACGTCGAGCCGTGCGATCGCCTCGGCTGCCGCCAGAAGATCGTCGGCACGCCCGGCGACGCGCTCGAGCAGCTCGCCGTAGAGCCGTTCCTCGAGCCGCTGCTGGCGCGATTGCGCGGTCGAGATCGCGAGCTCGAGCTCCTTGAGCTCGGGCGTGATGTAACGCTCGCCCGTCGTCAGCGTCTGCTTGCGGACGTAGTCGGCGGGTACGTTCGCGGCTTGCGCCTTGTTGATCTCGATCGCGTACCCAAACGCGCTCGCATATTTGATACGCAGCGACTTGATGCCCGTGCGCTCGCGTTCGCGCTCCTCGAGCGCCGAGAGGCTGCTCCGCGCGTCGGTGCGCAACGCGACGCATTCCGCAAGCTCCGCGTCGGCCTCGGGCCGGATCACACCGCCCTCGGCGAGTTGCGCGGGCGGCTCGTCGACGAGCGTTCGCGCCAGGTCCCCTGCCAGCTCGCCGAAATCCGCCGTCTGCGTGACCGTCGCCGCGAGCGCCGGAGGCACGATTTGCGCTAAGGGCCGCATGATCTCGAGCGTGCGCCGCAACGAGGCCAAATCGCGCGGCAGCGCGCGGCGAAAGCGTGCCTTCTGCGCGATGCGCTCGAGGTCGAAGCAGCCGGCGAGCAGGTCGCGCACCGCCTCGCGCCGCGCAGGTTCGTCGAGAAAGGTTTGCACCGCGTTTTGGCGTTCGACGATCGCGTTACGATCGACGAGCGGCGCGAGAATCCAGCGTCCGAGCATGCGCGAACCCATCGAGGTCGCGCAGAGATCGAGCGTTGCCAGCAGCGTCGCGCGCGGATTCTGCCCTTGGGTGTGAACCAGTTCGAGATGCTTGCGCGTCGCCGGGTCGAGCGCCAAAAAGTTGCGATGGCGGTAGTAATCGATCGCGCGTAAGCTCTCGAAACCGCTGGCGATCGCCGTTCGTTTGATGAACGCGCCCAGCACGTCGAGCGCGCGACGCATAGCCACTGCCTCGTCGGATGAAAAGCCGTCGGTCACGTCGCGCTGCCGCACCTCCACCAGCCCGATCGACGGCGCGGTGATGCGCGCGCCGGTCGCTTCCAGCGCACTCGCCGTGGCCGCGCGCAAACTCGGCGGCAAGTCGGCGACGATCTCCGACGGCGCGATGCGCGCAAGCTCGGCCAGCACGTCGTCGTATGCCCCGTCCCCGCCGAACGCCGTCGCTGCGGCATGGCCCGTCGAGACGTCCGCATATGCGAGCGCAAAGACGTCGTCGAGCGCGCTCACGGCGGCGAGATAGTTGTGACTCTTGCCGTCGAGCAGTTGTTCTTCGATCAGCGTACCCGGCGTCACGATGCGCACGACGTCGCGGCGCACGAGCTTATTAGGGACCGGTGGGTCGAGCTGTTCGGCGAGCGCGACGATGAAGCGCTGCGCGACGAGCTTGTGCAGGTATCCGGCCAGCGCGTGATGCGGCACACCCGCCATCGCGACCTTGCGTCCCCCGCCCGACTCCTTACTCGTCAGCGCGATCTGCAGCGCCTGCGCAATCGTCTGCGCGTCTTCGCCGTATGCTTCGTAGAAGTCGCCGACGCGCGAGAGCAGAATCGCTTCGGGATAGCGCTCCTTCATCCCGAAGTACTGTTCGAGCATCGGCGAGTACTTCACGGACTCGCTCATCAGCCGTTAGCCGGCAATGAGATCGATCACCGGGCGGGCGATGGGTTCGCCCGCGTCGTCGTAACGCGCGGCGCGGCGCACGATCGTTCCCGTGCACCCCCAGACATGCGCGGTCTCGACGGCAATATCGAGCCAGGGTTCGCGCGCGTAGCGCGCTTCGTCGTAGTCGGACGGTTTCGGTGCGATGACGGTCACGTTGTCGGGCGCCTTGGCCGCGAGCTTCGCCGGATCTTTCTTCGACGGCCCCACGATCAGCGCGCGCACGGTCGTACCGATCTTGCGATCGTGATAGGCACGCGTCGCCGCATTTTGTGCCTGGATGAGACGCTGGAACCTTCCCGAAGCGATCCCCGCCGGCACTTGCTCCCAACGCGCCGCCGGCGTTCCCCGCCGAATCGAATAGATGAACGTGAATGCGTTTGCGAAGACGTTGGCCGATACGAGGTCCATCGTCGCCTCGAAATCGGCGTCGCTCTCGCCCGGGAAGCCGACGATGATATCCGTCGTAATCGCCCACTGCGGCAGATAGCGGCGGAAGAGCTCGATCTTCTCTTCGAATTGCCCGCGGGTGTACTTGCGGTTCATCCGGCGCAGCATTACGTCGCTGCCCGATTGCAGTGGCAGATGCACGCGCGGATTGAGTTGCGGCACGCTCGCCAGATCGGCGACGATTTTCTCGTCGAAATCCTTGGGATGCGGCGAGATGAAGGTGAGCCGCTCGAGCCCGGGCAGCGCCGCGACCGCGCGGCAGAGATCGCCGAAGTCCTCGGCGCTCGCCGGATCGCGCCAGGCGTTGACCGTTTGTCCGACCAGCATCACCTCGCGCGCGCCCGCGGCGACGTGTGCTTGCGCTTCCGCCACGATCTCGCGCATCGGGCGATGATCGAAGCGCCCGCGCACGTGCGGTACGATGCAGAAGGTGCAGTAGTACGAACATCCGCGTTGCACCGTGACGAACGCGCGTAAATGCGAAAACGCGTCGACGACCGCGTCGGCCGTTCCGCCCATCGCGCGATAGAGCTCTTCGGCCGACGTGTCATCCTGAGGCGCGCCGCGAAGCGGCGCCTCGAACGTGTCATCCTGAGGTGCGCCGCGAAGCGGCGCCTCGAAGGACCACGCCGCCAATGCGTCGCCGAGTTCGACAAGCTCCTTCGTGCCGAAAACGGCGTCCACGTGCGGCGCGATCTGCTGCATGCGATCGCGATCTTGTTCGGCCAGACATCCCATCACCACGAGGCGCACGCTCGGATCGCGCTCTTTGAGCGCTTTGAGATGATTCATGCGGCCGTACGCGCGACGTTCCGCGTTGTCTCGAACGGTGCACGTGTTGAGCACCACGACGCCGGCCTCTTCGGCTTTGGTCGCGATCTCGTAGCCGGCACTCGCGGCGCGGTCGGCGATGTACTGGGAGTCGGCTTCGTTCATCTGACAGCCGAACGTTTCAATATAGATCCTGGGCACCGCTCCGCCACTTCGCCTCACGCGGGGACCCCTCCGCTCCCCGCGAATGGAGAGCCGGTGCAGGAAACCCCCACGACCACCGGCGCGATGCTGCGCCCCGCCACCGTCGCCATCGTCGGGCGGCCGAACGTGGGCAAGAGCGCCCTCTTCAATCGGCTGATCGGCCGGCGCCTGGCAATCGTCGAAGATACGCCGGGCGTGACCCGCGATCGTCTCTACGCGCTCTGCGAGTGGCGCGGACGCACGTTTAGCATCGTCGATACCGCGGGCATCGACCCCGACGCCGGTACCGCGCACGGCGAGGCCTTTGCCGAAGCGACACGCCGCCAAGCCGAAGCGGCCGCGCACGAAGCCGATGCCGTGGTCTTCGTCGTCGACGCGCAAGTGGGGCTCAATCCGCTCGATCAAGACGTTGCGCAGATCTTACGCGCAACGCGGCGGCGCATCGTCGTGGTTGCCAACAAGGCCGAGTCACCGAGCGCGCTCGCTGCGGTGCATGGCGAGTTCGCGCGCCTCGGGTTCGGCGAGCCGGTGGCGGTCAGCGCGATTCACGGCGAGGGGACGGGCGACCTGCTCGATCGGATCGTCGAGTTGCTGCCGCCCGACGCGCCCAACGCCGTGCTCGGCGAAGAGCTCGCGCTTGCGATCATCGGCCGGCCCAACGTGGGCAAGAGCTCGCTGCTCAACGCGCTGCTCGGCGAAGAGCGAGCGATCGTCACCGACGTCCCGGGCACGACGCGCGACACGATCGATACGCTCATGCAGTGGCACGATCGCTCGATTCGTTTGATCGACACCGCAGGCGTTCGCAAAAAGCCCGAAGCGCACGGCGCGATTGAATACTATGCCGCGCTTCGTTCGCTCAATGCCATTGCACGTTGCGACATCGCGCTGCTGATCTTCGATGCGATGGTTGGGGTCACGGCGCAGGACCGCCGTCTCGCGGGGCTCGCGATCGAAGAGCGCAAGGGTCTGATCGTCGTGGGAAATAAATGGGACCTTGCGCTCGAACAGCAAGGCGAGTTCAGTCAAAACGAGCTTGCCGGCGTCGTTCACGATTTGATTCCGTTTGCGCGTTTCGCGCCGATCACGTTTCTCTCGGCAAAGACCAGACGCCGGCTGGGAAGTTTGATGCCCGTAGTGAACCGCGTCGCCGAGAATCTCGATCGTCGTATCCCCACCGCGGCGCTCAACGCGCTCATTCGCGACGCCGTGCTCGCCCATCCGGCGCCGGCGATCGGCGGCAAGCTCTTCAAAGTGTATTACGCATCGCAACCCGGCGTGCATCCGCCGCTCTTCGTCTTCTCGTGCAACGACCCCGAGCTCGTGCCGTCGTCGTACAAGCGCTTCCTCGAGAATACGATCCGCGCCGCGCACGACTTCGAGGGCGTACCGCTCACGCTCGAGTTTCGCTCGCGCCGCGATGGCGAGGCTGAGCCATGATTGCCGCGCTCGTCGCAATCGGTGCCTTCCTAGTCGGCTCGATCCCATGGGGCTACCTGATCGGGCGCTTCATTTATGACACGGATCTGCGCAAGTCGGGCTCGGGCAATATCGGCGCGATGAACGCGCTGCGCACGCTCGGCAGAAAAGGTGCGCTCGCGGTGCTGTTGCTCGATGCGGCGAAGGGCGCAATCCCCGTACTCGCGGTACACGATGCAAATCTGGGTAGCCTCGCGGCCGTCTGCGCGGTCCTCGGGCATTGCTTTTCGCCGTGGCTCGGGTGGAAGGGCGGCAAGGGCGTCGCTACCGCCTTCGGTGCGATCTTTGCGCTTTCGTGGCCGGCGGGTTTGATCTGCGTCGCGGCCTGGTTGCTGGGCGCGATGGTCGTGAGTCACTACTCGTCCGTCGGCTCGATGCTGGCCATGCTGGTGGCACCGTTCGCCTTATACTTCTTAACCTACTCGAAAGCCGAGGTGCTCTTCGGCGCCTTCGCCGCGATCTTCATCATGTGGACGCATCGCGAGAATATCAGCCGGTTGCGGACGGGAACGGAGGGACCGATAACCCTATTTGGGAGCAAATCCTAATGACGAGGTGTACGGCGACCTGTGTCCGGGTTTAGCATCAGCAACAACTTGCTGGCCAACGAAGTCAACCTCGACCTGAGCGAGCATCAGCAATCGCTCGGGACCTCGGTGCGCGATCTCTCCTCGGGTCTGCGAGTCAACGACGCTGCGGACGATCCCTCCGGCTACGCAATCGCGACCTCGCTGCAGACGCACGCACAGGCCTTCGGCCAGGCCTCGCAAAACGTGAGCGATGCGCAGAACGCGGCCACCGTGGCCGACGGCGCGCTCGCCGCGGTAACCGACATTCTCCTGCGCATTCGCGAACTCGCGGTCGGCGCCGCGAGCAGCGTCGACAGCACCTCCGATCGCGAGGATATTCAAGCCGAGATCGGCCAGCTGCTCGCCGAGATCAACCGCATCGCGCAGGACACGAACTTCAACGGCCGCTCGCTGCTCGACGGCAGCATCGCGGGCAATCAATCGGGACAGAACGCCACGGCGACGATAACATCGAATTCGATCCTCTTTTCAAACGGTGCGAACACGGCAAGCGCCGCGACGGCGAACAGCAACTTGCTCCTTGCAAGTACGGTGTTGGTGGATCATGCGCAGTTTCCGCCGATCGATGCGACGTTGCAGCAGGCCGCTGCGGCCGGCGTCGACACGGTCTCGGTCAGCGACGCCGGATACATCCAGCCGGGCATGACCTTTCAATCCGGCAACGTGTTGGTTGACGTCCAGGCCGTCGACGCTGCTGCGGGTACGATCACTGCGAGCTTCTCCGGCGCGCTCGCGAGCGGTGCGGAGATCCACGCCTACGTCATCGGGACGATTACGGGTCCGATTTCCGTGGGTCAGCAGCTCGTCACCGTTGCGAACGGCCTTGGTGGGAATGCCGTGGCGCTCTACGCAGGCGAGGTCCTACAGATCAACGCGGTAACGCTCGCAAGCAATGACGTCGTCGTCGTGCAGAAGGTCGTGAGCCCCGACAGCTTCGTCGCCACGTTTAACAAAGCGCAACCTGCAGGCGTCTCCGTGTACAGCATCAACTGGGAGAACGTTGGAACATCCGGCAACGGCTCGTACAACTTCACGCCCGGGCCGGCCGATTCGTCACCTGACGGGTCACCTGTGTATGTCGAAGAATACAGCGGCGCTTTTGCAGCCAATACGGGCAAGACGCAGGTCGTCGAGGTGGGAAGAGTGACCGACTCGACGCCGACCATCGAAAACTTCTCGTTGCCGGGGAATCCGACGAACGAATTTGCCGGCGGAAACTTTATAGCTCTCAGCGCGCTCGGCGACGGCAACGTACCCGTGGTCTCTACGGTCGATGGAACGATCGAGTTGCAAGTTATCGACGATAACGGGACCGCGGCAGTGCAGGAGACATTCTACGGTACGGCGTCACAAACGAGCACGACCTCCGCTTTCCTCCTGGCGCCCGGCGAGCGCGCGGAGCTTTTCGACGGGATCGTGACGACCCTTGGAAACTTTTCGCTCGCCGATGTTGGATCGACGGCATACATCAAGGTCTTGCAGGCGGTCCAGGCGCCCACCAGCAATCCCGGTCCGCTCGTCGTGCAATCCGGCTCGGACGAGGGCGACGTCGTGCAGATCGGCATTCCGGCAGTCAACACGAACACGCTTCGTATTTCCGCCACGACCGTGATCGGCGCGAGCGGCGGCGATCCGACGCTCGCTGCCGAGGACGCGATCGGTCAGATGGATTACGCGCTGCAGCAGGTGACGACGATTCGCGCCCAGCTCGGCGCCTCGATCGTACGGCTCGGCATCGATCAAAGCAACGATGACACCGCCGCGACCGAACTCACCGCGTCGCAATCGAACATC
>DATJRM010000015.1:0-11834 GCA_035504755.1 Candidatus Acidiferrales bacterium | reverse complement strand
ACCTCGCTCTTCGTCTCCTTTACGATCACGCCGACGCTCGCCGGACTGTGGGCGCTCAAATCGCATTGGAAGCCGTGGAGGCCGATCGATTGGTTTGGCGAGCGTTTTGATGCGGTGCGCGCCTGGTACACCAAACGCGCGCTGCCCTGGGGATTGCAGCACGGCAAACTGGTCACCATTGCCTGCCTGGGATCGTTCGTGTTCGCGATATCACTCGTCCCGCTCGGTATCGTGGGCGAAGAGTTCATCCCGGCGACGGACCGCGGCGAGATTTACATCCAAGTGAGCTATCCGATCGGGACGCCGCTGACCAGGGTCGAACAAGGCGTCTTCGCCTACGAGAAAAAGATTCTCGCCAATTCCGATATCCAAGCCAACACGGCTGTTGCCGGCGCGTACTCAGCGTCGTTCGGCGGTTTCGTGACGCAGCAGAACGTCGGCCAAGTCCACGTCTGGCTGAAAGACGACCGCAAGCACTCGACGTCGTACTGGGTAACGCAGTTCCAGAAGCTGGCGAAGACCACGTTCCCGCCCGAAGCGACGGCCGTGGTCGTGCCGTCGACGGCGACCGGCGGCGGTAACGCGCAGCCGGTGGACTTTCTGGTTACCGATCTCACCGGCGGCGACCCCACGCCGTACGCAATCAAAGTCCTCAACGCGCTCAAGAGCGTCAAGGGCGCGACCAGCGTCAACAGCAGCGGGACGGCGCTGACGCCGGAGATCTCGATCGAGTTCAACCGCGAGAAGGCCGAAGCGCTCGGGGTCGACATCGGGCAGGCAGCCGAAGCGGCCGGTGCCGCGTTCGGCGGGAACGTCGCGACGCAGTTCGAGACGACGTCGGGGTTGGAGCAAGTCCAGGTGATCTACCCGCCGCAAGATCAAACCAATTTGAACGTCTTGCGCAATATCCCGATCCGCTCGTCGAGCGGCGGGATCGTCTATCTCGGCGACATCGCGACGTTCGTCTCCACGCCCACGCCCCCGCTGATGACGCGGACCGATCGCAACACCGTCATCCACGTCGACTCCAACGTCGCGCCGAACTCGTCGCTCTCCAACGTCGAGCGCGCGCTCGAGAAAAAACTTCCTGCGTTACATCTACCGCCGAACATCGCCGTGCGTCCGGCGCCGCTCGGCCAACAGGACTTCATGCACCAAGCGCTGGCCGGCATGGGGACCTCGATGATCATCTCGGTCATTCTGGTCTACCTGTTGATGGTGGCGCTCTATAACAGCTATCTATCGCCCTTCATCATCATCTTCTCCGTCCCGGTTGCCGCGATCGGAGCGATCGGGGCGCTGGTGCTCACGCACAAAACCCTCAATCTGTTCTCGCTCATCGGGACGATTTTACTCATCGGTATCGCGACGAAGAACGGCATTCTGTTGGTCGACTACGCCAACACGCTACGCCAACGCGGACGAAACAAACTCGATGCGATCATGGAAAGCGCACACACGCGGTTTCGCCCGATCATCATGACGAGTTTCTCGGTCGTGGCGGGCAATACGCCGCTCGCGCTGGCGCTCGATCCGGGCTCGGCATCACGCTCGAGCCTTGGCATCGTGGTGATCGGCGGCGTGGTCAGCTCGCTCGTGCTCACGCTGCTGCTCATTCCGAACATCTATATGTGGGTTGCGCCGTCGGACGAAAAATTCCGCGAGACCGCGCATCTCGACGGCGAGAAAGGCGAACCCGAGCTAGAACCGGCCCGCGGCTGACGCGGAATAAAACGCGTAATACTGCACCAGCGCCCAGCCGATGACGACCCCCACGGCCACGGCGACGCCGAGCAAGCCGGTGACCATCGGCATCGTCCACACGCCGTTGCGGTGATCGCGAACCCATGCGTTGCCGATGGCCAGCGCCATCGCCAGCGCGATCGCTAGCCCGAAACCATAGAAGAAGACGTTCATATCTTCGCAATAGCGCAGTTGCGCTTCGGCCATCGATCCTCCCTACCGTGAGTGCATGTTCGATACAACCGGATCCCTGCGCGGCGGTCTCGACGCCGCCGCCGCGCGTCTACAGCAGGCGCAAGGTGCAGTCGCGAGAGCCAATGCCGGCGAGGGCGGACGTACCGCCGACGCGGCGATGGCGCAGGCGGCGCAAGCGGCGCTCTTCGATGAGGCGCTGCTCGAGGCGATGCACGCGCGCCTCGAGGAAGTCAAGGCGGCGACCAAATGAGCGACTTGCTCGCGACCGCGGCCGAGGCGATGGACGCGCAGCGCGCAGCGCTCGACGTCTGTGCCCGCAACGTTGCGGCCGCCGAGGCGGCGGGCCCCAACGGCAGCTACGCGCGTTTGATTCCTCAATTTCGCGTCGACGGCGCAAGCGTGCAGTTTACCGGTACGCATGAGGAACGCGGTATCAACGTCGACGTGATCACCGAGATGATCGCGGTCATGAATGCATCACGCGCTTACGAGTCGGACGCATCGATCTTCGACGTCGGCAAGACGCTGGACGAACGCACGATCGACATGGGCCGTCTGACGTGAGAGTAGAACTGCTGCAGCCCGACGCCGCGCCGCAGGGCACCGCGCCGAGCACCGACCCAACGGGGTTTGCTCGCGCATTGGACGCTATCGGCGCGGTGCTCGGCGCTGCCACGCAAGCCGAAGATGCGTACGCGAGCGGCGCCGCTTCGCTGCAAGAAGCGACGTACCGGCGAGCGGAGGCCGACGTCGCCCTCTCGGTCGCGACCGCTGCCGCGCAGCGCGCGGCCCAAGCCGTGCAAACGCTGCTCAACATGCAAATCTAGATGGCGCACGTCCACGCGCTTTTTCATCGTATTCGCGGGCTGCCTGCCTCGGCACGCATCGTGGGGATCGTCGTCTTCGGATTGTTCGCCGCCTTCGCGGTTGTCGTCGCGATCGTGGGCAGACCGGATCGCGTACCGCTCTTCGCGAACCCGTTGCACGCAGAACAACTCGGCGAGGTGCAGGAGCAGCTCGCGGCGTGGAACGTGCCGTTCTCGCCGGATACCGGCAACGTGATCGTCGATGCGGCGCAGCGCAACAATCTGCTCTTGCGCCTCTCCCTAGCCGGCGTGCCGCACGCGCACGTCGAGACGACCGACGAGGCGCTGGCGAACGTCGGCGTTCTCACGCCGCAAGCCGTGATCGACGCGCAAGCGCGCAGCGGGCTCGCCGGCGACATCGAGGTCGCGTTGCGCAGCGTCGACGGTGTCGACGACGCGCATGTTATCGTGGCACCGGCGCAAAGCGCCGAATTCGCCGATCAGAGCGCGCGACCGGCCACGGCGAGCGTTCGCCTGCAGCTTCATCCCGGGGTGCGGCTTTCACGCGAAGCGGTGACCGGCATTCGCCGCTTCGTCGCGGCTTCGGTGGCGGGCCTCGACCGCGCCAACGTGACCATCCTCGACGATCGCGGTGTGGCGCTGGACGACGAGGTAGACGCGCAAGACGATTCGGATTCGTTGCAAAGTTCGTTACAATCGGCGCTCGACGGCGCGCTCGGCGCCGGCGTCGCCATCGTGCGGGTGCATGCCGAATACACCAATGCCGCCACCGAAGAGCACCAGACGCGGCACTCGTTGCTGGGCGGTGATCCGATCGAACGAACGGTGCAGAGCGAATCGTACGACGGCGGCGGAAAGAGATACGCGCGCAACGACGAGCGTGACGAGCGTGGAAGCCAGACCGATGAAAGCGTGACGCGCGCCGATCCCGGCGCCGTCGCCCGCATTTCGACCGCGGTCTTCGTCGACGCGATCCGCGGAGCCGATCTTGCAAAGGTGCGCGAGCTGGCAGCCGCCACGGTTGGCTACGACCCGCATCGTGGTGACGAACTCACCGTGGAAGCGGTGGCGTTTCACCGTATCTTGCAGCAAAAGCACGACGGATGGTTCTTGCTTTACGGTGCGATCGTTCCGGTCTTGCCGACCGTTGCAATCGTTATCGGCCTGCTCGCCTTCGGACGCTATCTGTTACCGAGGGTGCATGAGATGCTCGAAGGTGCGCTCGAGCGCGAGGCTATCGCGCAAACCTCACGTACGGTTGCGGGATATGCGCCGGCACGCGTTCGCGGCGCGCTCGCGAACGAGCCGCCGCATGCGGCTGCGGCGATCATCAGCGCGCTACCGGCCGCGACCGCGGCCGCCGTGCTCGAGCTCTATCCCCCACACGAGCGCGAAGCAATCGTCAAGCGCATGCAGCGCGTCGTGGGCCCCGTAATTCCCAGTGCCGACGAAGTGTTGCGCCGGCATGCATGACTTCACGCCGCTTGCCGTCTGGTTACGTGAAGAAGCGCAGCCCGCGGCGGCTGTCGCCGTCGAGGCGCCGCCTCGAGTGCAAGAGGATTCGTCCGGCGACGAGCTGACCGGCGAGCTGCGTGCGC
Organism: Candidatus Acidiferrales bacterium; assembly: GCA_035504755.1. Lineage (GTDB taxonomy): Bacteria > Vulcanimicrobiota > Vulcanimicrobiia > Vulcanimicrobiales > Vulcanimicrobiaceae > Aquilonibacter. Next base: position 7,471 of record DATJRM010000015.1, on the reverse strand, counting down.
AACTGCGTCGCCTTCGAACGGCGCTCGGACTCGGCCGGGCGTTCGACGCGAAAGGCGCACCGCTCGACGGCGGCCCGGCCGCGCCCGGACTGCCGGCATTTATCGATCGCGGCGTCGCGCTGCCCTTGCAGCGGCGCGCAATCGATGCGCCGCTGTGGACCGGCGTGACGTGTATCGACGCGTTATTGACGATAGGCCGCGGCGCGCGCGTCGGGATCTTCGGCGCGCCGGGCGTGGGGAAGTCGACCTTGCTCGAAACGATCGTGAGCGGCGCCGGCGCCGACGCGGTCGCCGTCGGGTTGATCGGTGAACGCGGGCGTGAGGCGCAGCGCTGGATCGCTGCACGTGACGAACGAACGACGGTCATCTGCGCAACGAGCGATCGTCCGGCCGAGGAGCGCGTGCGGGCGGCGGAGGTCCTCGTGGCGCACGCCGGCACGCTCGCGGCGGGCGGTTTGCACGTGCTGGTCGTGCTCGATAGTCTTGCGCGCTACGGCTATGCGCTGCGCGAGCTGAGCGTTGCGCGCGGCGAAAGCGTCGGACGCGGCGGTTATCCGCCCAGCGTCTTCGCGCGTATGGCGCAGCTCGTGGAACGAGCGGGCGCGTTTGCCGCCGGATCGATTACGATGATCGCCACGGTGCTCAGCGACGGAGAGGAGCGCGATCCGGTAAGCGACGCCGCGCGGTCGCTGCTCGACGGGCACCTTGCGCTCTCGGCAAAGCTCGCCGAGGCCGGACGCTTCCCGGCGGTCGACGTGCTCGGCAGTGCCAGCCGGACGATGGACGCGGTCGCGACGCCGGCGCATGCGGGCGCCGCGGCGCGGATACGCGCTGCCCTTGCCTGCCTGAGCCGCTGCGAAGACGCTCGCTCGCTCGGCATCGAGCCCGAGGATCCCGCGACGCGGGCGGCGATTGCGGCCGAGGGCGGCTTGGAGGCCCTTCTGCGCCAGGGGCGCGATCCGATCGGCGCCGCGCGCGTCCTGGAGGCCCTGCATCAAACCGCCGATATGCTAGGAGAAGGCCATGGACATCACATCTGAACTCTCTGCCGTCGCGCAACGGATCGAACAGATCACCGGGGCCCCGGTGCAGTTGCCTGGCCTTCCCGTGCAAGAGCCCAACGCCGCGTCGTTTGCTGCCATGCTGCAGTCGCAGATGAACGCCGAGAACGGAACGCTCGAAGGTGACGCAGCGCCCAACGCGCCGGCCATGGTTCCGCCGGCGCAGATCGACGCGCTGGTGAACGATAACGCGCAGGCGCAAGCGGTCGACCCGGCGCTGATCAAGGCGATCATCGCCAACGAGTCGGGCTTCAACGCTAATGCGACCTCGACCGCCGGTGCGCAAGGATTGATGCAGCTCATGCCCGGCACGGCCGCGGGGCTCGGTGTCACAGATCCCTACGATCCCGCGCAGAACGTAGCAGGTGGTACCAAGTACATCAAAGGCCTGCTCGACCGGTTCGACGGTGACGTCCGCCTCGCCGTCGCGGCATATAATGCAGGTCCCGGCGCGGTGGAGAAGTACGGTGGCGTACCTCCGTATGCCGAGACCCAAAACTACGTGCAAAACGTCCTTTCGAGTTACGCGAAGTATCGCTCCGGCACTGCGCCGTAGCGCGCTGCTTCTGACCTGCATCGCGGCCTTCTGCGCTCCGAGTCCCAACCCGGTGCCCTCGCTCTCCACGATCCTTGGGAATCATCGCGCCGCACTCGAGGCGCTGCACGTGCGCGAGCCGCAGACGCACGAAGACACGGGAACGCTTCAAGGCGACAGCATCTCCGGAACGTTTCACGAGTGGCAGTCGGGCGATCGGGAGCGACGCGACGAGTCGTTCGGCGTTCGTACCGAACGCATCTTGCGGGTCGGCGATCGCTTGTGGATCCAAAACGCAAACGGCGAGATTCGCGAGCTGCAAGGTCTGCTCGCGCGGCGCCAGATCACCCAAGACTTCGTCGATAGCGGGCTCTTTGCGTCGCATCCGGAGGACGTCCAGTACATCGGCCGCACGAAGCTCTTCGACGGACGCGAGGTCTATCTGTTGCGCGTCGCTCCCCCCGGCGGCGAGCCGTATCAAATCGGCATCGACCCCGACACCTGGCTGGTCGACTCGACGTCCTACGTCGACGTCGACACGACCGAGACGGCGTTATACAGCGATTATCGCGTCGTGGACGGGCTGCTGATTCCGTATACCGAGGTCGATTCGGACGGCGATCATGCGTTCGACATGACCTCGCGCGTAACGAGCGTCACGGTCGATCAGCCGATCGCACAAGACGTCTTCGCGCCGTTCACTCCCGCGATCGTTGCCAACGCCGAACCAGTCACGGTTCCGTTCGAAGAGCGTGGAGGCTTGATCTTCGTCAGGCCTACGATCGAAGGCAAGACGTACACCTTTCTCGTCGACTCCGCCGCGCAGGCCGACGTGTTCGACACCTCGCTTGCGACCGAACTCGGCCTGCATCCCAAAGGTTCGGTCGAGATTCGGGGAACGGGGCAGACGACCAGTCCCGGCGTCGTCGAAGCTCCGGCGATCGCGCTGGGCGGCGTCACGTTTCCGATGCACGTCGCGACCGTTTTGCATCTTCCGGAACTGCCGCGAATGTCGGTCGAGGGTATCTTGGGGTATCCGTTTTTCGCGGCCGCCGAACTTCGTTTCGATCCGACCCGGCAAAAACTCACGATTGCGCAGCCGGGAGGGCTTGCGCCCGATGGAACGCGCCTCGACGTCGACACCGACCGCGAACTGCCCGAAATCGACGCGAGGGTGAACGACGTGCAGACGCGTGTCATCGTCGATACGGGCGACACTGCGGAGCTGCTGTTGTTCAAGCGCTTCGTCGACCAGCATCCGGGCGTGGTTTCGCTGGCGCAACTCGGACCGACGCTCAACTCCGGCATCGGCGGTTCGGTGGCAACCGTCGGCGCGATCGTCGGCGTGTTGCAGCTCGGCCCTTATCGGCTCTACAACCGCTATGCGAACGTCGTGCTCGGTACGCACGGTGCCTTCGCCGACCAGGACGACGGCGGCAACGTCGGGTACGGCTCGTTGCGCAACTTCGTGCTCACCTTCGATCTCGCCGACCACGCGCTTTGGTTGCAGCAAGCGCAGGGGTTCGACGACGGGCGCGACCGGAACGTGCCCCAGTAGCATTTCGGCAACGAATCGGCGATGCGCCGTTGACGGCGCACGCGCACGATCCCGGCATGATGACGCAACAACTGGGCTACAGCATTCTCACCGCTCCGCTGGCAGCGATCGACCGGCGCGCGCTCTCGCAGGCGTGGTACTCGGCGCTTCACGTCGCGCGGCAACAGGCCGCGCCGGCCGCGCGAGCGCTCCACGCCCAACCGGCTCGAGCCGGCGCCGGCGACGTTCGAAGCGTGCCGGAGCGGCCGCATCGGCGAGCGCCGGACACGCCGGTTCGCGCGAACGGTGCCGCAAACGCGTCCCGTTCCGGCGCGAGCGCCGGCGAACGTCGCGCGCCGCGCTCGCGGCTCGCCCGCCGTATCGAGCACACGTTTCTGGATCCGGTGCGGCGCACCGCGCGCGCGACGTTCACGCTCGACGGCACGCAGGCGCGCGTGCACGTCGCGTTGCAAGCAACGACCGCCGGACTGCGTTTGATCGCGGTCTGTCCGGCGCCGGCGCGTGACGGCGTGGTAAAGGCGCTCGATCAGGCGCGCTATGCGCTCGCCGCGCGCGGCATCGCGCTTTCCGTCGAGATGCGGGAGACGGGCGCCCGATGACGATCAATGCCGCGATGCAAGATGCGCTCGACCGAATAGCCGCGCGCGCGCAGGACGTGCAGCGCGCGTATACGCCGGGAGCGCTGGCGCAGTTCGGTGACGTTGCGAGCGAACACGCGTCGTCGCGTCCCGCCCTCAACCCGCTCTCCGTCGCGCCGCCGCCGGATGCGTATTTTCTCTCGACCGACGCGCGCGGGCGCACGGTGTACACACGCGACGGTTGCTTTCGGATCGCGAACGGCACGCTCGTGGGATCGGACGGAGCGCCGGTGCTCGGACGCGTCTCGCGCAGCGGCGCGAACACGGCGTTACGCATCGATCCGGTCGACGACGCGCTTGGACGCGCGAGCGATGTGCGCGTCGAACGCGACGGAACGCTGGCCTACGATCGGGTCGTCGTCGATCCCAGAAGCGGGGTGCGCGAACGCGAGCGCGTTGCCGTCGGGCAGCTCGCGCTCGCGCGCTTTCCCGCCGCAACCAAACTCGTCGCCGTCGACGCCGATCACTACCTTCCGCCGCCGGGAACGGTGCCGCACGTCGGAAGCGCCGGCGACGGAAACTTTGCCGGACTCGAGCCGATGCGGCAAACGGGCAGCGGAATCGATTTCGACCGCAGTCTCGAGCGGCTCGAGGAGGCCTATCTTGCCTTCGACGCATTGCAGTCCGCGCATCGGGCCCAGGGCGAACTCGGCAAGACGGCAATGGACTTGCTCAAGTGAGAATGGCCGGCTTTAGCCGTAGCAGCGATTGCGTCCAAGGACGGCGCGTCCGAACGCTCGCCTTCGAGGAACGATCGATGCTGCCGCTGAGCGCCGCGTGCCTCGTCGCGAGCGCGGTTCGTGAAACGCTGACCGGGCTTTTCGGTGAAGCCGTCTCCCTGCGACTCTTCGAGCCGGTCATTCCCACGCCCGAGGCGTGGCGCGCGATCGCGGCGGATGCGACGATCTATCGCGTCCGTTCGTCGAGCGCCGACGCCGCGATCATCGTGCGCCCCAGGGATGCGGCGGTGCTCGCGGCAGCGGCATTCGGCGAGTGCGACGCGCGCAGCGACGTACTCTCGGTCCTCGAACGCACGGTGCTCGAACGAACCGTGCGAGCAATCGCTGCGCAATTCGCGCCGCTCTGCGGCGCCGGTACGTTGGAGACGACGATCCAAAGCGATCGCGACGTTGCCGGTTTCGTCACCTTTTTCGAATTGTCGATCGACGGCCCCGCGCGTGCGCGCATCGGCGTTGCGCTCAGCCGCGATCCGGTGCCCGAGGCGAAGCCCGAAATCACGATCGAGGATCTCTTCGGTCTGCCGGTCGAGTTGGCGGTACGGATCGACGCCGGCGTACATCCGGCCGCCGTGCTCGGCTCGCTCGAGCCGGGCGACGTGCTGTGGTTGCCCGGAGGTACGCCGCGGGGGACACTTCGGGCCGCCGGGAGGCCGCTCGCGGCTGGCGAATGCGGTGTCCACGGCCGATACTATGCTTTAGCGCTCGACCGCACTCTGACCGGAAGGGACGAACCGGTATGACCGTCGACACCAAGAAACTCAAGGACCGCAGCAACCTCGACGTATTGCTCCACGTACCGCTTACCGTTACCGCGGAGTTGGGAACGTGCCACATGTCGGTTGCCGAGGTACTCAAGCTCGGGGCAGGATCGATCATCGAACTCGATCGCCTGGCGGGGGGGCCGGTCGATCTGATGGTCAATAACAAATTGATCGCGCGCGGCGAGGTCGTCGCGGTCGACGAGAATTTCGGCGTGCGTGTGACCGAGCTGATCTCGCGTCCTCCGATCGCGAACGCATAGACGGTCCGTTTACCTCTTCGCAATCTTTCGTCCATACGACGGTGACGCGCGCGCGTCACCGTTTTTCTATGGACGGACTCTTCGACGTCGCTGCCCGCGGCCACGCAACGCTTCCGCTGGACGTGTTAGCGGGGCTGACGGTGCTCGCGATCGTGCCGTTTCTGTTGATGATGTGTACGTCGTTCGTGCGCATCGTGGTGGTACTCTCGCTGGTTCGCTCCGCGATCGGCGCATCGGCGCTTCCGCCCAATGCCGTCCTCTCCGGGCTCGCGCTCGTGCTCACGCTGGTCGTGATGACGCCGACGTTGCAGCGGATCGGCAGCGAGGCCGTGCAGCCGTACGCGCGCGGAGAGCTGACGCAGTCGCAAGCGTTGAATCGTGCGGCGCGCCCCTTGCGCGGGTTCATGTTGCGGCAGACGCGCGCGGCCGACATCGCGCTCTTCGAGCGCGTCGCCCATCGGCGCGTCGAACCCGTCGCGTCGGCCCCGTTGACGGTGCTCATCCCGGCCTTCGTCGTCGGCGAGTTGCGGGGTGCGTTCGCCATCGGCTTCGCTCTCTATCTCCCGTTCGTCGCGATCGATTTGGCCGTGGCGGCGATCCTGATGGGGCTCGGGATGATGATGCTCTCGCCGCCGGTGGTGAGCTTGCCGGTGAAGCTGCTGCTTTTCGTCATGGTCGACGGCTGGGCGTTGATATGTGGCGGCGTCGCGGCGAGCTTTAGATAGCGGTGCCTCTGATGTAAGCCGCTCGACAACATACGCCACTCATCCGTGGATTCGCCAAAAGTCCGCCGTTTCGTTGGCATATTCCTCGAAGGTCTTCGCTTTGCGCCCGGTGATTTGCCGAACGGTATCGCTCACGGCTCCGCCACCGCCGTTGCGGATAACCATAAGGTCGCGCAGCAGCATTGAAGCGTAATCTTGAGCGACGCCTTGCTTCAACAGAAAGCTCCGCATTTTTTCAGGCTCGATGGGGGTGTAGGAAATTGGCCTTCTGGTCACTGCGCTCAAGACGCGCGCTGCATCGGCGAACCTCAACGCCTTCGGTCCGGTGAGCGTGTAGATGACGCCTTTGTGCCGCGGATCGGTTAGCGTCGCGGCCGCGACCGCCGCGATGTCGTCTGCATCGATCATTGCTACAGCACCGTCGCCGGCAGCCGTGACGATAGCGTCACTCTCAAGGATGGCCGGAAGAAAAAAGCCTTCGGAGAAATTCTGAAAGAATCCCGACGGGCGTAATATCGTCCACGAGAGACCAGAATTTTGAACGGCCATTTCGTGTTTATGCCGGCCGGAATCACTGGGCTCATCGGGAAAGCTCACACCGAGCGAGGAAAGGAATGTGACGTGGGCAACGCCGGCTCTCGATGCCGAATCGAGAAACCGCACAAGCATCTCTGACGCATCCTCCACCATCTCGGGAGGCAGCAGGTAGACGGCGCTTATCTCATGCAGGGCTGCGGAATACGTCGCCGGATCGCTCCACTGGAAACGTACGCCTCCGTTGGTGGTGGGAGTACGGCTGGCTGCTCGAACGGTCGCGCCGTCTCGATTGAGCCGTTTGACCAATCGTTTTCCGGTTTTACCGGTCGCTCCAAGGACGAGAATACGCTTATTCATGATGCCTCGCGGGAGGTTCGTGCTAAGATCCGCCGGATGGCGGCAATAACTCTATCCGGGCGGTCCTCCTGAACAAAGTGCGCCGCATCTTCGACCACCTCGGTCTCGTGGAGACGAAGATGTTTCTGCCAACGCTGCATCTCAACCGGTCGAAATCCGGGCTCGTCGTTTCGCCCCCATACAATTTGCGTGGGCAGGTCCGCTAATGCAGGTAGGCGCGCCTCGAGACTCCGCAACCAATCCCGCGACTTGCGAATGTGTCGTGGGAACACCCACGTCGGAATTCGTGATGCGCTGGT
>DATJRM010000014.1:0-55118 GCA_035504755.1 Candidatus Acidiferrales bacterium | reverse complement strand
GCCCCCGGTGACGACAGCAGGGCGGACGAGAACGAGGATTACTTGATTTCGACCTTGGCGCCGGCCTCTTCGAGCTTCTTTTTGACGCTCTCGGCTTCGTCTTTGGTGACGCCTTCTTTGACCGCCTTGGGCGCGCTCTCGACGAACGCCTTCGCCTCGGTGAGGCCGAGGCTCGTGAGCTCGCGGACGGCCTTGATCACTTTGATCTTCTCCGGTCCCGCTTCCGAGAGGATCACGTCGAATTCGGTCTTCTCGGCGGCCGGCGCGGCGGCTGCGCCGCCGGCGGCCGGACCCGCGACCATCGCGACCGGCGCCGCGGCCGAGACGCCGTATTTCTCTTCGAGCTGCTTGACCAGATCAGCCAGCTCGAGCACGGTGAGTTTGTCGATTTGTTCGATGAGTTCGGCAACTGCCATGATGAATGAATCTCCTTAAGCGTTCGAACCCGCGGCGTCTTTTTGCTCGCGGATGGCATTGAGCACACGGACGAGGCCGCTCTGATTGCCCGAGAGCACGGTGACGAGACCGCGCAGCGGACTGGCGAGCGAACCGACGAGTTTGGCGATGAGCTCGATCTTGGGCGGCAGCGACGCGAGCGCTTCGACGTGCTTGGCGTCGACGAGCGCGCCGTCGATGTAAGCGGCTTTGATACCGAGTTTCTTGCTGTCGTCGGCGAAATGTTTGATCGCCTTGGCGGGCGCGACCGGGTCGCTCCCCGCAAAGACGATGCCGGTGGGACCGGCCAGATACGTCTCGAGCTTCTTCGCGATATCGTCGCCTGCCGCGATCTTGAAGAGCGTGTTCTTGACGACGGCATACGTGCTGCCGTCCTTGCGCAACTCACGGCGAAGCCTGGTGATCTCTTCGACGGTGAGGCCCGCAAAATCGGTCAAGAACAAGTTCTGCGACTCGGCGAGCCGGTCGCGCAACTCTTGCACCGCGTGTTCCTTACGTGCGGTTGGCATTGACGTTAGATTGCTTTCTTGTAGATGAAAAAAGCGCTCCATCCGTCCGGAGGGCGCTTCTTGCGGAGATGGCAGTGCCACTGTCATCCTGAGGAGCGATGCGAAGCATCGCGTCTCGAAGGGCGCGCCTCGGTAGGGCTCGGCTTTCGCCTCATTTAACTGCCCGCGGCAGCCCTACGGTCTTCGGAGCCAAGGGGTACACTACCACACCCGAGCGCGCCATGCAACCGGAGGACCGATGCAGCTAGACCCCGGCGAGGCCCTGACCCGTCTGCTCGAGGGGAACCGGCGCTTTGTTGCGGAGCGGCCCCGGGCCCCGGTCCCCTCGGCCAAACGGGTGGAGCTGGCGAACGCGCAGCATCCCTTCGCGGCGGTCCTGGGCTGCGCGGACTCGCGCGTGCCGGTCGAAACCGTCTTCGATCAACAGCCCGGCGATCTGTTCGTCGTGAGGCTGGCGGGCAACATCGCCTCGGGCGAAGCGATCGGCTCGCTGGAATACGCGGTGGAAATCTTGGGCTGTTCGCTCGTTCTCGTGCTCGGACATTCCGGCTGCGGCGCGGTGCAAGCGGCGATCTCACTCGTCGAGTCCGCAACGGCGTTTCCCGGTCACATCGCGCTTCTCGCCGAAGCGATCGCACCCGCCGCGCGACGTACGCGCGGCGCAGGTGAAAACTGGTGGCGAGCAGCCGTCGACGACAACGCGCGCGCGGCATCGGCACGTATCTCGCATTCGCCGATCCTTCGTGCGGCGGCGTCACGGGGAGGCGTCCGTGTCGCCGCCGCTGTCTACGACCTCCAGTCCGGTCTGGTGTCGCTGCTCGACTGAAGAACGCTAGTTCGTTGCGCTCGGAGGAGCGGACGCGGCCGCCTTGTGCGCGTCGAGCACGCGCAGCGGCCGTAAAACGCCGATCGCAAGCAGCGCCGCAACGATATTGAAGATTGCCGCGACCGAGAGCGCGAGCGTCCAGCTGCCCGAAACCGCGGTAAGCACGCTCGCGATCGGCACGATGAGCGACCCCGTACCCTTTGCGGTATACAACATGCCGTAGTTGGTCGTTGCGTACTTCTGCCCGAACTGATCGCGCGTCGTCGCCGGGAAGATGCTGAAGATCTCTCCCCACGCAAAGAACACGACGCCCGAGAGCAAGACGAACGACACCGGGTTGTGACCGAACGTCATGAGCGCGAAGATGCCGAGCCCCTCCAGGAGGAAGGCGAGGAACATCGTCACCTCGCGTCCGATGTGGTCGGAAACCCAACCCAGGATCGGACGGGTGAATCCGTTCACGAGGTTGTTGATCGCAAGCGAGTACGTCAAGGCCGCCATCGTGAAGCCGAAGATCGTCACCGGCGTCTTCGAGATTCCGAAGTCCTTGGCGATCGGCGCCAGCTGCGCCACCGCCATCAATCCGCCGGACGCCACCAGCGTGAACATCACGTACATGACCCAGAAGATCGGCGAGCGCAACGTCTCCATCGGCGCGTAGTCCCGCGCGCCTTGGAGCACTTTGACGGGCCGCGTCTCCTTCGCCGGGGCTGCAGGCGGGGTTACCAAAAACATCGCCGCGATGACGACGATCGCGCCTTGCAGCAAACCGAAGAAGAGAAACGTGTGCTGATAACCGCTCGTCTTGATCATCAACGAGAGTGGAATGATCGTCGCAGCGGCGCCTGCACCGAAGCCCATGGCCGTCAAGCCGGCCGCGAGTCCACGCTGCCCGGCAAACCACTTGATCGCATTGCCGACGCACGTGCCGTAGACGATGCCCGCTCCGATGCCCGCGAGGATCCCGCCGAGATAGAAAACCTCGAGCGAGCCGGCTTGCGAGTCGACGACCCACGCCGCCGCGGTAAAGATACCGCCGCAGATGACCATGCGTCGAGGCCCGAATCGATCGACGAGCGCGGCTTCGAACGGCAAGAGCCACGTTTCCACCAGCACGAAGATCGTGAAGGAGACTTGAATCGCCGCCCTCGACCAGCCGAAGTGAACGTTGATCGGATTGACGAAGAGGGTCCATCCGTATTGCAAATTCGCAATCATCATCATGCAGATGATGCCGGTGATCAGTTGCACCCACGGGTTACGCAGCACGTTCGAACGCGGCATGGCCGTGGCCGGAGTGGTCGGAGCGGATTGAGCAGCCATGAGTTGTTACACCCTTTCTGACTAGCGGCGGAGACTGATCCAGATCGTCTTCTTGTCGGTGTAGTTGTCGAGCGCGGTTTCACCGAGGTCGCGGCCCATTCCGGAGTCGCCACCGAGGCCTCCCCACGGCAAGCGCGTGTCGCTCTGCCCGTAGGTATTCACCCAAACCGTCCCGGCGCGAAGCCGCTGCGCCATGACATGCGCGCGCGCGACGTCTTTCGTCCAAACACCCGCGGCCAAACTGAAGTCGGAATCATTGGCGATGCGAACGGCGTCGTCTTCGTCTTTGAAACGAATGACGGCGGCCACGGGGCCGAAGATCTCCTCGCGCGCGATCTTCATCGAGTTGCGCACTTCGGTAAAGACCGTGGGCTCGAGGAAGAAGCCTTTGCTCCCGATGCGGCTGCCCCCCGAGAGCAGCGTCGCGCCTTCGCTCTTGCCCGTGTCGATGTATCCCATGATCGTGTTCATCTGCTTCTTCGAGATCACCGGGCCCATGTAGACGCTCTCGTCGAGCGGATCGCCGACTTTGAGCGTCTTCGAGCGCGCGACCATCCGCTCGCAGAACTCGTCGTAGATGCTCTCTTGAACGAGAATCCGCGAACCGGCCGAACACACCTGACCGCTATTGAAGAAAATCCCCGCCGACGAACCCTTGACCGCGGCGTCGATATCCGCGTCGTCGAAGATCAGATTCGGAGACTTGCCCCCGAGCTCGAGTGTGAGGCGCGTGACGAACGGCGCCGCGTTTTCCATGATGAGTTTCCCGACGGAGGGTGAACCCGTGAACGAAATCTTGTCTACGTCGGGATTGGTCACGAGCGCCATGCCCGCGCTACTGCCGGGTCCCGGAATGATGTTGAGCACGCCCGGCGGCAGGCCCGCTTCGAGCGCGAGCTCGCCCAGCAGCAGCGCGGTCAGCGGCGTCTCCGTCGCGGGCTTCATCACGATCGTGCAGCCGCATGCGAGCGCCGGCGCGATCTTCCACATCGAGTTCATCAACGGGAAGTTCCAGGGCACGATCGCGCCGACGACGCCGACCGGAACGCGCGCGATGTACGTGTGCGCGTCGGGACGCACCGGCACGACGTCGCCGGTAATCTTATCGGGCCAGCCGGCGTAGTACTCGATGCAGTCGAGCATCGCGGGATAGTCTTGCCGGCGCACCGAGCTGATCGGCTTTCCACCGTCGAGCGATTCGAGCGCGACCACCTGCTCCGCTCGTTCGCGGATCAAATCCGCAAAGCGACGCATGATGCCCGCGCGTTCGGCCGCGCGTATCTTGCCCCACGGCCCTTCTTCGAGTGCTCTGCGCGCCGCCTTGACGGCTAAGGCGACATCCTCGGCATCGCCCTGCGCGACGTCGGCGATCACCTCTTCGGTCGCGGGATTGAGCGTCTGGAACGTCTTGCCCGAAGCCGCATCGACCCATTTTCCGTCGATGAGCAGTTTGGTTTGCGGCACGCGGACCGCCGCCTTCGGCGTTGTCGCGGTAGTCATGACTTCAAATAACCCCCTCTGCGCGTAGGCGCTCGACCTGCGCAGCGTCGTAGCCCATGATCTCGTGTAGGATTTCCTCGTTGTGTTCGCCCAACAGGGGCGCGCGCCGGTACTCCACCGGCGAGTCCGAAAGGCCGAGCGGACACCCGACCGTGTAATAGGTTCCGCGCTGCGGATGTTCGACGCGAGCGATCATCCCACGCGCGCGAAGCGACTCGTCGTCCAGAAGCTCTTTCATCTCGAGGACGGGACCGCACGGAATATCGAGCGCGCTACAGCGCTCGAGCACTTCATACTTGGTATATTTTTGCGTCCACGATTCGATGATCGCAAAGACGTCGGAGAGAATCGGCACGCGCGCCTCGGGGCTCGCGTACCGCGGATCGTCGATCAGTTCCGGGCGGCCGATCTCTTTGCAGAGCGGTTCCCAAATCTGCGGCTGGATGATCAGGTAGACGTAGTCGTTCGGACCGCCCGGCGCGCAACGCAGCGCCGACCCCGGATGACCGCCGCCGGACGCGTTGCCCGACCGCGGGACGACGCCGTTGAAACTACCGTTCGGGTACTCCGCCAGCGGACCGCGCCGAAGGCGCTGCTGATCGCGCATCTTCACCCGGCACAGGTTGAGCACCGAGTCCTGCATCGTGCAGACGACGCGTTGACCGGCGCCGGTGTGCACGTCGCGCTGGTAGAGCGCAGCGACGATGGCACCCACCGTATGCACGCCGGTGCCCGAGTCGCCGATCTGCGCGCCGGTGACGAGCGGCGGTCCCTCTTCCCATCCCGTCGTACTCATCGAGCCGCCCATCGCCTGCGCGACCGGTTCGTACGCTTTCGCGTCCGCGTACTGGCCGGGACCAAAGCCCTTGATCGACGCGTAGATCATCCGCGGATTGAGCTCCTGGATCTTCTCCCACGGAAATCCCTGGCGATCGAGCACGCCCGGACCGAAGTTCTCGACCAACACGTCGCAGCGGCGGATGAGTTCGGTGAAGATCTCCCTGCCCTGCGGCGTCTTGGTGTTCAGCGTCAGCGAGCGTTTGTTGCCGTTGAGCATCGCGAAGTAGAGACTATCGGCGTCGGGAATATCGCGCAACTGCTGACGCGTGATATCCCCACGGCCCGGCAATTCGACCTTGATGACGTCGGCGCCGAGCCACGCGAGGATTTGCGTGCACGAGGGACCCGATTGCACGTGCGTCATGTCGAGCACGCGAATGCCGTCCAGCGCCTTTTTCGTTTGCTGTTGGATCATTTGTACATCGTTTGATTTTCGGTTCCGGGGGCGTAGGCGTCCGGGTCGAGCCAGACGTTGATGATGGCGCAGGTTCCGGCCGCGCGCGCGCGTTCGAGCGCCGGACGGATCTGCTCCGGCTCGCGCACCGCCTCGCCGTAGAAGCCGAGCATGTCGGCAAATTTTTCGAAGTTCACGTCACCCAAGTAATTGCCGACGTCGCCGCGTTCTTTGCCGTACTTCTGGATCTGACCGCAACGGATTTGGTTCATGTAGCTGTTGTTCCCGACGATCGCGATATACGGGGTCCCAAACCGCACGGCGGTCTGCATGTCGAAGCCCGTCATCGCGAACGAGCCGTCGCCGAAGAGCGCGACGACTTCGCGGCTGGGGTGCGCGAGCTTCGCCGCCATCGCGAAGCCGGTTCCGACACCGAGCGAACCGAGCGGCCCCGGATCCATCCAAAGTCCCGGCGCCTTGGGCCGCACGACGTTGCCGGCAAACGTGACGACGTCACCGCCGTCACCGACGAAGATCGAATTGTCGGTCAAGAAGTTGTCGATCTCGTAGGCGAGGCGATACGGATGGATCGGCCGCGCATCGCTGCGCAGCTTGGGCAGGCGGGCGGCGACCGCCGCTTCTTCCTTTTCGCGCAGATGCGCGACCCACGCGCTGCGCGCCGACGCCGTGCTTCCCTTCGCGGCCGCGCGCGTGACGGCGGCCAGAATGACGCCGACGTCGCCGACCAGTCCGAGCTCGATGTCGCGATTGCGGCCGACGGTTGCGTACGACATGTCGATCTGCACGACGGTCGGCGCTTTGAGGCTCTTGCCGTACCGCAGGCGGAAATCGAACGGCGTACCGACGACGACGATGACGTCGGCCTGTTCGAACGCTTCGCGCCGCGTGAGCTGGAAGTTGAGCGGATGATCGGGCGGCAGCGTGCCGCGGCCGGCACCGTTCATATACGCCGGGATCTGCAAGCGCTCGGCGAACTCTCGCGCCGCCTCCGTCGCACGGCACGTCCATACTTGCTGCCCGAGCAAGACGCACGGCCGCTGCGCTGCCGACAGGATATCGGCCAGACGCTGGATGTCGCTCGGATCACCGAGGCTCTTGGTCGATGCGCGATAATGGCCGGCTTGCGGAATCACCGCCCGTTCCGCATCGACCTCGTGATCGAGGACCGTGCGCGGAATCTCGAGGTAGACCGGGCCGAACGCGCCGCTGAACGCCTCGCGTGCGGCCATCGCCACGAAGTCCGCTACGCGTAACGTGGAGGGGACGCTGGTCGAGAACTTGGTGATCGGCCGCAGCATATCGACGTGGGGCAGGTCTTGCAGGCCGCCCATCCGGTGCTGGTAAAGGCCGGCCTGGCCGCCGATCAAGAGCATCGGGCTCTCGGCACGAAACGCATTGGCGACGCCGGTCATCGCATTGGTCGTGCCGGGTCCGGCCGTAACCACCGCGCAGCCGAGATTGCCCGTCATGCGAGCGTAACCGTCCGCCGCGTGCGCCGCGACCTGTTCGTGGCGTACGTCGACGATCCGAATCCCTTCGTCGATGCAGCCGTCGTAGATGTCGATGATGTGTCCGCCGCACAGCGTGAAGATCGTGTCGACGCCTTCGGTCCGCAGCGCTTTGGCGACGAGATGTCCGCCGGTAATCGTTCGAACTGCCTCAGATATCATGTACGTGCTCCGCGACGTGGCCTGCCAAACCAAGTGCATGCTCGCGGACCAATCGCTCCGCAAGCGGTCCATCTCGCATTTCCAGTGCCTCGATGATGTGCATGTGATCGACCATCGAGCGCTCGAAACGATGGTCTTCGGAGATCGTGCGGTGCCGGATCGAGCGCACGTGGATCATGAGCGCATCTGCCATTTTAGAGAGTGTGGCCGAGCGCGCGAGTTCGATGATCCGTCCGTGAAAGGCGAGATTCGCGTCGGAGTATTCGTCGAGTTTCGCGCCGAGCTCGCCGTTTTCGAACGTCGCAAAGATCGTCCGCAGCGATGCGGTCTCCGCGTCGCTGGCGCGCTCGGTGAGTAAGCGCGCAGCCATGCTCTCGAGCGCGGCCCAGATCTTGATGATCTCGACGAGTTCTTCGCGGCTCTTGCGAACGATGAAATAGCCGCGCCGCGGAACGCTCTCGACGAATCCCTCTTGCTCCAGACGTGCAAGCGCGTCGCGGATCGGCGTTCGACTCACGCCCAGACGTTTGGCGAGATCGCGTTCGTCGAGCCGCAGATCCTGATCGGCGCGCTCGTAGATGTTCATCTCGAGCAGCGCGGCGCGCAGCGACGCGTACGCGCGTTGCGCGAAACTCGCTTCGGATTCGAGTTTGACCAGACCCAAAGCCACGCCCACAACCTCCTGGGACCCGGACTCTATGGTATTTGGTATACCAGACCCTTCTAGGCGCACGAAGCGCCTAATTTTTCTCCAGTTCTTCGAGCCTCTTCGGCCAGCCGACGTGAAGCAGCCGGGAGAGCGCCCGATCGGCCAGCAGCTTGCCGCCGGTTTGGCAGCGGGCACAATAATCGGTCTCGTTGTCCGCATAGCGGATGCGCTGCACGGGCTCGCCGCAGTCGGGGCAGGGCTTGCCGTAGCGGCCGTGCACCGCCATCTCGGGCCGAAACGCGGTCACCCCCGCGGGAAACTCGTGCCCGGCTCGTGCTTGGAGGCGGTCGATCCACGTTTGCAGCGTCGCCCGCGTCGCCTCATAGAGCCGGCTCCACTGATCGGGCGTCAGTTTGCGTGTCAGCGCGACCGGTGAGAGGCGCGCGGCATGAAGAATTTCGTCCGAGTACGCGTTGCCGATGCCGTCCACGATGCGCGGGTCGGTGAGGGCGCGTTTGAGCGTGCGATTCTCGCGCGTCAACGCTGCCCGGAACACATCGAGCGAGCTGCGCAGAACATCGACGCCGCCGGGATCGAGCCGGCCCAGCGCCGCCTCGCCCTCGACGAGATGCAGCGAAGCTCGATGCTTCGATCCGGCTTCGGTGAGCACGAGCGAACCGTTCGGAAAATCGAATGCCGCAAGCGCGTTGCGCCCGGTCAAGGGCGCATCACGGGGACGCCAGTGCAACCGCCCCGCGATCATCAGATGCAACACGAGCCAAACGTCGTTGTCGAGCCCGACGGCGATCCGCTTACCGATACGCCGCACGCTGCGTACGACGCGTCCCTCGGCGCGGGTGAGCGGCGGATCGGCCGTGCGCAAGAGAAACGGCGCGCCGATGCGCACGCGTTCGAGCGTCCGGCCGGCGATGCGCGGCTCGAGTGCGTGGATGTACGCCGCGATCTCGGGGAGTTCAGGCACGGCGTGCCAGTGTAACGACCGTCGACGTGCCGGCGTCTTCGAAGGCGACGGCACGCACGTTCGGAAACGCCGCTTGCGCGAGATCGGTAAGAACGTGACCCGGAACCGTCTCGATCAAACACGTCGCGCCTAGTTCAACCAAGAGCGTGGATGCATCGTGCCAGCGCACTTCGTGCGCTACGCCGCCGGCGAGGTCGTCGCGCAGCGTACGCGCGTCGCGGATCACGCGCGCTCCGATGCTCCCCACGTAGGTAATTGCCGGATCGTCGATCTCGATCTCCACCAGGACTTCGCCCAGCCGCGCGGCGACCGGCGCAAGCAACGGACAGTGTGACGGCACGGCGACGTCGAGTCGCTCGGCCTTGCGCGCTCCCGCTGCGGCGCCGGCATCGAGCACGCGTTCGAGCGCTCGGCTTTCGCCCGCGAGCACGAGCTGCGTCGGCGCGTTGACGTTCGCGACGTAAACCGGATCGCCGGGAACGACCGACGCGCGCACGATCTCACGTACCACGCTCTCGCGCAAACCCGCGAGCACACCCATGCCGTACCCGCGCGGAAAGAGCGCCTCCATCGTGCGCGCGCGTTCGCCGACCGCAAAGAGCGCATCGCCGAAATCGAGCGCACCCGCGACGACCGCGGCGGCGAAGCCGCCCACCGAATGGCCGGCGACCGCGTCGATGCGCACACCGGTGCTCATCAACACGCGCGCCGACGCCACGCCGGCAACGAGCAACCCGAGTTGCACGTCGACCGTCGATGCAAGCGACGCCGGATCGTCGCGCGCGCTCGGGTCGTAGCCGAGCACCGAGCGCGCTTCGTCGAACGTCTCGCGCGCAAGCGGTTCGTTCGTAAAGCGTGCAAACATGCCGGCATGTTGCGAGCCTTGGCCCGGAAAGAGGAGCGCTACACCCACGTGCCGCGTTCGAGCGAGTCGAGGAAAAGCGTCGCGGCAAGCAGATCCGCTGCGCCGCCGGGCGAAGCGCCGCGGGCGAGGAGATCGGCTTCGAGCGCTCCGAGCGCGCGCAAACCGCCGGCGGTGCCGGCCCCTCCCGCGGCCAGCGTCGCTGCCGCTCCCGTTTGCGCCGCTCGCAGCGCCGCAAGGCCGCCGCGATGCAACAGACATGTGTCATCGAGCGTCGTCATGATCGCGAGCAGCGCATCGATACGGGCGACGGCTTCGCTAGCCCCGCGACGACGCGCCGCGCGCAAGCGCGGGAGCGCGACCTCGACGACGTGCGGAAATCCGTTCGCGGCTTCACCGACGGCGCCGCCCACGCCGTACCGCGCACGCGCTCGCGCGCCGTTTGCATCGTCGCCGCCCCGAGCCGGGTCCGCATACGCTGCAATGCCGGCAGCCGTTCGCGCGAGAGCGCGCGGATCGCGACCTGCCGTGATCGCGTGAGCGGCGATCAACAGACCGAGCGACCAAATCGCGCCGCGGTGCGTATTGACGCCTCCCGTCGCACGCAGCATCCGCGCCTCGCCTTCGCGTCCGATGGCGCCGAGCCGAGCGCGCAACGCGCCGTCGAGCGTCGCGCCGCGCGCAGCGGCGAAGACGGCGGCGAACGTCTCGCCTAGCGCTTGCGCCGATCGCAGCAGCAGTTCGAGCGTGAGATCGACGTGCGCGCCGCTGCCGCGCCGGTCGACGAGCGCCGGTTTGGGCGTCAGCTCCACTTCCGCGATGAGCGCCTGCACGGCCGCTTGCGGCGGCGAAAAGCGCGGGAGCATCCGTGGGCCGCCCGGTGTCTTGACCATCAGCTCGCCGCCGCGCAACGCTTCCTCGAGCGCAGCGCCGTAGTTGTCGGCAAACGCCACCTCGACGTCGACGCGCAGCGGAAGATCCGCGATCTCGCGCGCGAAGGACGACAACTGCAGGTCGGTCGGTTGAGCGCGCACGAGGACGTCGAGATCGCTGTCGTCGCGCAAGGCGGGCACGCCGGTTGCGAGTTCGAATCCGGCCGCTCCGATCGGCCCCGCGCGCAACCCGGCGCCCGTCGCGGCGCGCATGACCGCGCAAAGCGCGGTGAAAGCCCCGTGCTCGCGCGGGGCGCGTGCTCCGGCCAGCATCTCCGGCGTGATCACGCGTTCGATTTCGTCGGCGGCGACGGTCGTGGCAAGGCGCTGCGCGCGGGTTACGCCGCGTACGCCGATCGCAACGGCATCTCGTACGTGCGAACGCCGCACCGCAGCCCAAGGAGCGCGTTGCAAGCTCTGCGCGGCCCACTCCGGTAGATCGCGGTTCAAGCGCGCAACCGCACGCGCGTTCAGCCGGACGAGATCGTGCGGATGGAGCGGCTCATGCATCCCACTGCGCCCGCAATTCCTCGCGAACGCGGCGTGCGAGCCCGCGCGTGCGCAACGCATCCGGCGTGTCGAGACGCTCGTAGGGATTGCGCAGCCCCAATCGCGGATCGCGCAACGCCTCCGCGAGCGTGTGCATGACGCCTTCGACGTCGGTTGCGCTGGGGCGCTCCGGGTCGCTCACCGAAAACAGGCGGTCGATCGCGCCCAGCGTTGCAAAGGTCCGGATATCGCGCGCGGTCGCCGGAACCTCACGCGCAACCCGTACGAGGTCGTCGCGCTCCATTCGCGTAACGCGCGCAACCGCCGGTTCGGACATCACGTGTATCTCGATGCCGGGATCGTCGAGCGCGCCGATCCATCCGGCCTGAAGCCCATGCGAGAGAAACGCACCGGAGATCGCTTTCCCGACGACGAGCGCAAGCACCGGATGACCGGCGCGCCGCGCGCGGATGTACGCATCGGTCGAAGCAGCAAGCGCACGTTGCAGGCCGACCGCTTCTTCGCGCGTGCCGAACGCTTGCCCCGGCACGTCGACGATCCCCAAAATAGCAGACCCGCTCGGCGTCGCATTCACGGCGGCGGCAACGCCGAAGCCTTCATCGATCCCCATCTCGCCGGCGCGCGCGCGCGGAAAGCGTCCGTTCGGATCCGGCACGACGGCGATGGCCCGGACGGCGCGGCCGCCGATCGCCGTGTCCGCTACGAGCACCGACGGCGGCAGTCCGCCAACCGGCGTTTGCGTGCCGGTCAGCCGTTCAAACCAGACGCGACCGCGCGAGCTGACCGCGATCACGGTTCGATCCCCAGCGCGCGTAAGAATGCGTCGCGTTCGAGCCGCGGATCGGGGAAGGCCGGCGCCTCCAACGCGGGCAACGGGTGCGGATCCGCGAACGCGCGCTCCACCGCGGAGCGTATCGCCGCCACGTCGTCGGGGACGATCTCGCTCGCAAACCCCTGCTCGTGGCGCATGCGTCCGCCGGTCACTCGCCAGATCAGCGGACGATCCGACGAATCCATCTCGTCGAGCCCCGACTCCGTTTCGATCACGTCGGGGCCGTTGAGTCCGATACGCGCGCCTTCACTCACGATGATCGTGCTGCAGAGCGACGTCGAAAGCGCAAGGCCGCCGTAGACGCCGACCCGTCCGGCGATCACCGCGACGACCGGCATCACGAGTCGCAACGCAACGATCGCGTCGCAAATCTCCGCGACGGCCAGAATGCCGAGATTTGCCTCTTGCAATCGGATCCCGCCGGTGTCCAGTGCCAGCACCATGCGCGTCGGCGATCCGCGTTCGAAGTCCCGGCGCGCGAGCTCGAGCGCACCGGCGATCTTCGATCCGCCGATCTCGCCGATCGAACCGCCGAGGAAACGGCCGTCGGTTGCGACCACGCAGGCGCGCTGCGCGCCGATGGTTCCGCGCGCGACGACGGTTCCATCGTCGGACTGCGGCACGACGCCTTGCGCTGCGAGGTACGGGGACGACAGACGTTCGAACGGGCCGATCAATTCGCGGAAACTGCCGGCGTCGAGCAATGCGCGCGCGCGTTCGCGCGCGCCGCGCTCGGCGAACGATTCGGCGAGGAGCACGGTCATAGCGCGCTCTCCAACGCCTGTTCGAGTCGCAACGCGACGACGGCGGGCGTCGCGCCGAAGTCGTTGATCTCGATCCGAACCGCGACGGGATTGCGCGCAAAGAAACGCTTGAGCACGGCCTGCCACGTCGTCCCGAAACCGGTCACGCTCGTGCGCACGACGATCGATGCGCTCCCGTCGGCTGCGGGTTCGAGCAGAATCTCGCAGTTTCCGGACGCAACGACGCCGACGTGCGCGCGTTGCTGCACGCCCTGCGAGGCCGGATATTCATAGGTGAGCGTCTCGATCATCACCAGCTCCTGAAACGTTTGGGCGGGTCGTAGAGACCGCCCGACCATTGCACGAGTTCGCGAACCGAGCGGGCGGCAAGCAGCGTGCGATTCGCCTCGTTGCGCCGTACGCCGAGATCCTCCGGAAACGCTACCACGCCGGCGGCGCGCAGGTCCTGCGTCTGCGGCTCGCTCGCGCGCAGGCCGATCGGCGTCACGCCGGCGATCGCCGCCAGCGCCGCTCGCCGCTCGTCGAGATCCCGCGCACGGTAGAGATACGCGATGCCTTCCTCGGTGACGACGTGCGTCACGTCGTCGCCGTAGATCATCACCGGCGCGATCGGAAAGCCGGCGCCGCGTCCCAGTTCAACCGCGTCGAGGCGCTCGACGAACGTCGGGATGCCGCTCTCCTGAAACGTCTCGACCAGCTGAACGACGATCTTGCGGCCGCGGCGCACTTCTTCATCTGAAGAGGTCATTTCGAGCCAGGCTTGCGTCGAGTGCCGCCGGCCGCGCGGATCGCTGCCGAGGTTGGGTGCGCCGCCGAACCCGGCGATGCGGCCAAGCGTCGCCGTGGACGAGTTGGCGTCGCGATCCATCTGCAGGGTCGACCCGATGAAGAGATCGGTTGCGTAGAGTCCCGCCGCCTGACAGAACGCGCGATTGGAGCGCAGCGAGCCGTCGCGCCCGGTGAAAAAGACGTCGGAACGCGCGGCCACGTAACGCTCCATTCCAAGTTCGCCGCCATAACAGTGGACGCTGCGAACCCAACCGCTTTCGATGGCCGGAATGAGCGTGGGATGCGGATTGAGGACCCAGTGCGTGCAGACCTCACCGCGCAGACCGAGGCGCTCGCCATACGTCGGCAAGATCAGTTCGATCGCCGCCGTGTCGAAACCGATGCCGTGATTGAGGCTGCGCACGCGATGCCTCTCGTAGATACCGCGAACGACCAGCATCGCCATCAATATCTGCACGTCGTCGATGAGCTCGGGATCGCGCGTAAAGAGCGGCTCGATATAATACGGCTTATCCGCGACGACGACCAGGTCGACCCAGTCGCCGGGGATATCGACGCGCGTGCAGCGTTCGACGAGACGATTGACCTGGGCGATCACGATGCCGTCGCGAAATGCGGTCGCTTCGCAAATGGTCGGCGTTTCCTCGGTGTTGGGGCCGGTATAGAGGTTGCCGTCGGCGTCGGCCTCGTCGGCCGCGACGAGCGCGACGTCGGGCGTCAAGTCGACGAAGTAGCGTGCAAAGAGCTCGAGATAGGTGTGGATCGCCCCGACGCGCACGCGGCCGTCGGCAACCTGTTGCGCGAGGCGCAGCGACTGCGGTCCGGAGTAGGAGAAATCGACGTGAGATGCGATCCCACGCTCGAAGAGCGCGATGTGCTCCGGCCGCCCGATGACCGAGATGAGCAGATGCAGGTCATGCACGAACGCGGGATCGACGGCGGCAAGCGAACGCGAGAGAAAATCCGCCTGCTTTTGGTTGTTGCCTTCGAGACAGACGCGATCGCCGGGCTCGAGCAAGGCCTGGAGAACCGTCGTGGCGTCCTTGGTTTCGATGCGGCCATCGCGAACCACATGAGCGACACGCGCCAGGCGCTCGTCCTTGCGGCGGCGTCGCATGTTCCAGGCCTGATTCACCCGGAGGGAGTTGGGCTAGGCGGGAAAACGCCCCTGCAAAGCGCTGCGCGATTCAGCGAGGTGTAACGCTTCTTCGAGTCCGGCTATGTTGAAGATTCTGCGAATCCGCGCAACGGTCGGAACCACGATGCCGATACGCTGCGGCGCGAGGTTTGCCGATCGAATCAAGACGTTGAGGATCGTCGAGTCCAGATAGGTGCACGCCGTGAGGTCGATCACCAGCGGACGGCCGTCGCGCAGCCCATCCTCGATCAACTTCGCAAACTGCGCGGCCGATCCGATGTCGAGCTCGCCGTCAACGGAAAGTATCCGCGCCCACGACTCAGCGTCGCTGACCGTTACGCTTCGCAACCCCATCGTCACGGGCTCATCGTAACCCAACGGGCGCATAAAATCACGCTGGTGTCGCAGCGACACGGTACGTCCTAACGGCCGGCGAAGGCTCGTGCAGCCGCCATGATTTCCGCCTGCACTTCGCCTAGGGATTCATCGCGCAGCACCGTCGCCGGTACGCGATCGCCCAAATACGGATTGCTTCCGTGAAACCAGGCCCGCGCGACGTCGGCATCCTTCGCGTCGATAATCATCGAGGCAACCTGCAACGCGAAGCGTAGGACGTGGGGGCGCTGCGGCAAGCGGCCCCGGGTCCACTGCACGACCGCCCGGGTCTCGCCGACACCGCCGATCATCGCCACCGTTTTCAGTCCGAGCAGGTCCATGAGTTCCTCGACGACCTGGCGGATCGGCAGGGCCATAGCGCGTTCATGCGCCTCTGCGGGAGAGAGCTCACCGCGCCGTCCCCGATCTCTCGTCACATGCATAATCCCATATCGAATTCCAACTCATATTACGCAGCCAAACAACCCCTTTGTCAACCCTCCAATTTTCCGTATGGTGGCTTCCGGCAAATGAAGGACCCCGCGCCGGAAGCGCGGGGTCCCTCGTTCGAGCTTTCTCGCTCGCGGTTGTGGGGAGCGACCGCTATGCCGTCGCTTTCACCCGGTTCGGATCGACTCTGACGCCGGGGCCCATCGTGCTGGCAAGCGTAACGCTGCGCAGATAGGTGCCCTTCGCCGCGGCCGGCTTGGCACGAACGATCGCGTCGAGCAGGGTGACCACGTTTTCGAGCAGCTGCTCTTGCGCGAATTGCGATTTGCCGACGATGGTGTGAATGATCCCGGCCTTGTCGAGGCGGTATTCCACTTTACCGGCCTTGATGTCGCGGATTGCGCCGGCGATGTTCGGTGAAACGGTCCCAGCCTTTGGATTGGGCATCTTTTGCGCCAGGATGCGGCCGAGCTCTTTGCCGACCTGCGCCATCATGTCCGGCGTCGCGACCGCGACGTCGAACTCGGTGAAGCCCGCCTTGAGCTTGTCGATGAGATCCTGATCGCCGACCATCTCCGCGCCCGCTTCCTGCGCTGCCTTGGCGTTGTCGCCCTTGGCAAACGCAATGACGCGAACCGTTCGCCCAGTGCCGTGCGGCAAAAGCACCGTGCCGCGCACGTTCTGATCGCTTTTCTTCGGATCGACGCCGAGACGAATGTGGATCTCGACGGTTTCGTTGAATTTCGCGTTGGCGTTCTTCTTCACCAAACCGACGGCTTCAGCCGGCGTGTAGAGCGCCTTCTTGTCGAAGTTGGCAACGAGGTTCTTGTAACGCTTTCCGTGATGCTGCGGCATTACTCCACCTCCACGCCCATCGAGCGCGCCGTTCCGGCAATGATCTTCTTCGCGGCTTCGATATCGTTGGCGTTGATGTCGGGCATCTTGACTTTGGCGATATCCTCGAGCTGCTTCTGCGTCAACTTGCCGACCTTCGTACGATTGGGCTCTTTCGAACCCGACTCGATCTTTAGCGCTTGCTTGATGAGAAACGACGCCGGCGGCGTCTTGGTGATGAAGGTGAACGTGCGATCCTCATACACCGTAATCTCGACCGGAATGATCATGCCCGCCTGCGACGCGGTACGCTCGTTGTACTGCTTGCAGAAATCCATGATGTTCAACGAGTATGGGCCCAGTGCTGGGCCGATCGGCGGCGCGGGCGTTGCCTTGCCGGCTGGAATCTGTAGGCCGATCTTGCCTACGACTTTCTTAGCCACGACTGCGTCTTTCTTGTTAGTACGGTCCGCTTCCGGACGCGTTCCGCACTTGGAAGACGCGGGGCAACATCGTGTTGCCTTCGGTTACGTGGCCGCGCCTCACGCCCATCCAGGGCTCCGGCGCGTCCCGAGTCTTCCTTCGTTGCGGAACGCTTCGTTGCGCGTCCCTTCCCCTCAGCAGTCTCGCGCGCCGGGGTCGTTCGCACGAGAAACCTGTCAGATACTACCGCAATCCCTGCCCTTCCGCAAGCGCAGTGCGCAGGTGCGGCTGCGTCGGGCCGGCGCGGCTACGTACGAGCCGCGGAGCCAGGATGGCGAGAGCGGCGAGAAGTGCAGCAGGAGCGATTCCAAGGATGGAATCGCGAGGAGCGGCGCGCAGGCCCAACGCTGTGCACCGAAAGCAATGCGCTTACACTTTCTCGACCTGGAAGAACTCGAGTTCGACCGGGGTTTCGCGGCCGAAGATCGAGATGAGCGCGCGCAGGCGTTCTTTCTCGGGCTGGATCTCGTCGACGACGCCGGTGAAGTCGAAGAACGGGCCCGACGTGACTTTGACGCGATCGCCCTTGGCGAAGTCGATCTTGAGCTTGGGCGCCTCGATGCCCATCTGCTTGAGGATCGTCTTGACTTCTTTCTCTTGCAGCGGCACGGGCTTTTCGCCGGGACCGGGGCTGCCCACGAAACCGGTGACGCCCTGCGTATTACGGACGACGTACCACGACTGGTCGTCCATGATCATCTCGACCAGCACGTAGCCGGGAAAAACTTTCTTGGGCGTGATCTTGCGCTTGCCGTCTTTGAACTCGACTTCGTCTTCCATCGGCACGAGCACGCGGAAGATCTTCTCGGCCATGTTCATCGAGTGAATGCGGCGCTCTAGATTCGCTTTGACTTTGTTCTCATAGCCGGAGTACGTGTGAATGACGAACCAGTTGCGGTTGTCTTTCTTGGCCGGCGCAGCCGCCTCCGCGGCTTCGTCCTCGAGCGGCGCGACGTCCGCGACGGGCGTTTCGCCTGCGTCGACGGCATCGTCGACGGCATTCTCGACCGGATCGACCGGATCGGCCAGATCGATCACTTCCTCCGGCGTTTGGAATTCGCGTTCGATATCGGACATCATATTAGATATTGGGCAGGTGCAGTAGCTGAATCAGCCAGCCGAATCCCTGATCGAGCAGAAACGTGTAGAACCCGATCCCGATGACCAGCAGCAGCGTGAGCACCGTTGCCGAGACCCACTCGTTGCGCGTCGGCCACGTCACGCGGCGCAGTTCGGTGAAGATGCCGCGCACGAAGTCGCCGCCGGTCTGCTGCTGCACCTGGCGCGTCGCCGCGGATCCACCGCGCCCGGACGCGGTCTTCTTTTGCTCGTTCACCAAACTACTTTCGTTCTCGAGGGTTCAATCTTGGCAGGGCGGACAGGACTCGAACCTGCAACCGGCGATTTTGGAGACCGCTGCGCTACCAATTGCGCCACCGCCCTCCGCTTTTGCCCCGGCTTGGTTCGCTCGGGGCTCGTGATCCCTTGATCACGGCGCTCGTCTCCGTCCGTCGCGTCGTTACTTCGTCTCGCGGTGGGGACGGTGGCAGCGACAGAAGCGGCAATATTTCTTCAGTTCCAGCCGGTCCGTCGTTTTTTGTTTGTTCTTCTGCGTGTTGTAGTTACGACGCTTGCACTCGGTGCACGCCATCACGACCATCACGCGATTCTCTTTTTTCGCCATCTCTTAGCTTACCACGCGACATGAAATAAACGGCCCGGAAGCCGTTCTTAGCCCAGAGACTGTATCATAGGGCAGCCCGCCCCCGCAAGCCTTGAAGCCGGGACCGGCTCCAAGGAGGGCGAGGCCGGCGTGGATGATAGGAATAGACGAGGCCTCGCACCAGCATGTGGGGCGCACGCGTGGGCGCTCGTAGCTCAATTGGATAGAGCAAGGCACTCCTAAGGCCGAGGTTGGCGGTTCGATTCCGCCCGAGCGCAGGTTTGGGCGGGCGGCCCCGGGGCCGCCCGTCACGCGAGCGGCGGGGGGTTGCCCTCTTCTCGCCAAGCGACGAACCGTTCGACCAGCTCGGGATCGAACTGGGTGCCGGCACAGCGTTGCAGCTCGGCCAGCGCGGCATCCTCGGTAATTCCGCGATGATACGGACGATCCGCAACCATCGCCGAGAACGCGTCGAGGATCGAGACCGCTCGCGCCAGCGGGTGAATCTCCCCGCCGGCGAGTTGTCCCGGATAGCCTTTGCCGTCCCACCGTTCGTGGTGCTGTCCTACGATCTCCGCGACCTCGCCGTACCCGGCATTCTGCATCAGAACGTGGCGGCCGTATTCCGCATGCCGCATAACCGCCTCGTACTCGGCAGCGCTCAGTTTTCCGGGCTTGCTCAACATGCGGTCCGAGATCAGCAACTTGCCGACGTCATGAAGAAAGCTCGCTTGCAGCAGCTTCGTCAGCGAGGCGTGGTCGAGGTCGAGGTTATGCTCGGACCACAATTTCGCCATCGTGTTGACTTGGAGCAGATGGATCCGCATGAACGGATCCCGGTCGAGCAACGTTTCGACGATCGAGGAGAGTCCGTCGAAGGGCCCGTGGATCGTGTTTGCGGCTACCTCGTCGGTACCCACCGGGATGCCGCCGAGCTTGCGGCTCAGTCGCGTTCGATGCTCGCAGAGCGCGACGACCTCGCAGCGGGTTCCGGCATCGAACGGCGCGACGACAAAACCGCAGGCAATGGTGATCGGCAGAGTTTGATCGGAACTCACGTACACCAGCTCCGAAAGCCGCGCCGCGATACGCGCGACGCTCTGTTCGACGAGATCGGCCGTACCGCCGCGTACGATCGCCATGAAGATGTCGCCGCCGAACCGTCCGACCGCGATCGTGTCGTCGGCATCTTCGAAGGCGGTGAGCATCGCAGCGATCCGCCGCAGCACGTCGTCGCCTTCGGCATAACCGTAGAGCTCGTTGAACTGCGCAAAATTCACTACGTCGAACGTGATTGCCGCGACCGGCTGCGTCGACGTCGCGCTCGAGAGCGCGCGATCCAGCTCGCGGGACACGCGTGAGTGATTGGCGAGCCCCGTGAGCGAGTCGTATTCGGCGGTGCGCGCAAGCGCCTGATACATACGCTGGTTTTGCACCGCCACGCCGACGAAATGTCCGATCGCCGCGATCGTTTCGACTTCGGGCTCGGTGTAGGCGTCTTCGTGCACGCTCTGGACCGAGAGGCAGCCAACCATCGTTCCGCCCGCCCGCATCGGCACGAAGATCGCCGAGTTGGTGTCGTTGGTCCATGGACGATCGGGATTGATCGGATAGGCGCCCTGCGGTGCCCACACGGCCCGGCGATTGCCCCAGATCACCTCGCCGCCCTCGATGACGGCACGAGCCCGCGAGTGCTCCGTCAGCGCGATGTGGGGATAGCGCCGAATCTCCCCATGGTCGTAGATGTACTCGATCGCGTGTTTGCCTTCGGCATGCGCAAGCGCGATAAAGACCACGCTCGAGTCGATGTGTTGCGGCAGCATGGTGGTGAGACGCTCGAAGAGCTCACCCAGCGAAAGATCGGTCGCCAAAAGCGAGGCGGCCTGACGGATCAGCGAACGTTCGTCGCCACCCTCCGCGCGCTTACCGACCAGATGCTCCCTCATGCCGGCTCCTGATTGGGACCTGAACCTGGGGCTTTCGGCCCATCAAACGAAAACCCCCGGCATGGACTACGATTTGCTGCTCGACCAAGTAATCGGACTACTAGCCGGCGAGACCGACTTCATCGCCAGCGCCGCCAATTTCGCGGCCTTTGTCTTCAACGAACTGGCGGAGCTGAACTGGGCCGGGTTCTACTTCCCCGCGCCGAGCGGAGAGCTCGTGCTCGGCCCCTTCAACGGGCGACCGGCGTGCACGCGTTTACCGCGGGGCCGCGGGGTCTGCGGAGCGGCATTCACCTCGGGCCGGACCATGGTCGTCGATGACGTTCACGCCTTTGCCGATCACATCGCCTGCGACAGCGCCTCGCTCTCCGAAATCGTGGTTCCGCTCTGCGACGACGGCCGCGTCTTCGGCGTCTTCGACGTCGACAGCCCGATTCGCGCGCGCTTCAGCGCGCAGGATCGTGCGGGGATCGAGGGATTGGTAGGCGCGTTCGTCGCGCATGTGCGCGGCAGCCGCGTCACCCCTTCTTGAACTGCAACGAAAGCGAGTTGATGCAGTAGCGCGTGCCCTCGGGTCCCGGCCCGTCGTCGAAGACGTGCCCAAGGTGCGAGTCGCAGTTCGCGCAACGAACCTCGGTACGGTGCATGCCGTGACTGAAATCATCCAGCAGCCGGACGTGTTGTTGTTCGTCCGGATGCGTGAACGACGGCCACCCGCAGTGCGAGTCGAATTTCTCGCTCGACCGGAAGAGCTCGGCGCCGCATCCCCCGCAGAGGTAGGTGCCGTCGTCGCGGACGTTGAGCAGCTCGCCGGTAAAGGGTCGTTCGGTACCCGCCTGTCGCAAGACCGCGTATCGCTCGGGGCCGAGCTGTTCGAGCCATTCTTGGTCGGTCTTTTTCACGTTCATCTCACACTGTAGACGATAGGGGGCAGCCCCTTGGTTGCGCGAAACTGGTGCCTCCCGGAGGAGTTGCCATGCGATTGATCACCCGTGCGGACCTGGACGGCCTTACCTCGGCCATTCTGCTACAGGAAGTCGAACCGATCGACGAGATCGAGTTTGCGCACCCCAAGGACGTGCAGGACGGCAAGGTCTCCGTTACGTCCAATGACATCCTCGCCAACCTACCCTACGACGAGCGGGCTGCGCTGTGGTTCGATCATCACGTCAGCCAGTCCGACGCCGCTTGGAACTCGCAGATGCGCGGGAACTTCGAGATCGCGCCGAGCGCCGCGCGCGTGATTGCCGACCACTACAAGTCGGCGAAGTTCGAGCGTTACGCTGAACTGCTCGCCGCGACCGATCGGGTCGACGCCGCGCTGCTCACGCACGACGACATCGTCGACCCGAAAGGCTGGGTGCTGCTGGGCTACACGCTCGACCCGCGCAGCGGACTCGGCGCATTCCGCGAGTACTTCCGACACTTGATGTCGCTCGCGAAGGAACAGACGGTCGAGCAGATCCTGCAAGATCCCGACGTTCGCCAGCACGTCGAGCGGCTCAAGAACGAAGAGCCGGCGTTTCTCGAGCATCTGCGTGCGACCTCACGCCAGGACGGAAACGTCGTCATCACCGACGTGCGCGGCATGAAGAATTTGCCCAGTGGGAACCGCTTCCTGATCTACGACCTTTTCCCGGCGGCAAACGTCTCGGTGCGTCTGGCCGACGGGCGTAACAACGAGTTCGTCTCGATTCAGGTGGGACACAACATTCTCAAGCGCGACTGCAAAACCAGTGTCGGCGACATGCTTGCCGCCTACGGAGGCGGCGGCCATCAGGGAGCCGGAACCTGCCAGCCCGCACCGGCCGACGCCGATCGCGTCCTCGCCGAGATCATCGAGACGCTCAAGCGTAACGGCTAATACTCCAAGTAGAAGGCGACGTTGGGGAGCGACTGCGGATAGGTCGGCCCGATCAGGATGTCGATGATCTCGTGTGAGTAGAGCGGGATCGAGTTTGCATTGTTGCCCCAGTACGTCAGGTTCGTCTCCGAGACGACTCCGTCGTTTTGGTCGCCGCGATAGACTTGGCCCGAGGTAAAGACCTCGACCGGTCCGCTGAACGGACCAAAGCTATCCGGGCCGGTCGTGATTCCCCACACGTCGAGGACGTTCTTGAGATCGAACACCGGCTGCGTGATGGGCGTGCCGCTCGGGTCGGTGTATTCGATGTGCACGATACCGCTCTGATCATGCGTATGAATGTAGTAGAAGCACTGCGCGGTGTCGATGAAGCCGTCGCTCGCCTGACCCGGGTCTACCATGCCGACCGCAATCGGTAGCGCCACCTGCTCGCCCTCGTAATAGATGCCGAGGTAGATGTGGATGTGATAGTTGTTCGACATCGTCGGGTCGCAGTCGATGTCGCCGTCGACCGGAGCGCCGGTCGTGCCGCCGCTCGACGTATCGCCCTCGCTCGGCGTGAACATGCCCGTCTCACCGCTCACACAGCCGGCGCACGTCTCGATCGTTTGCGACGAATCCGGCGGCGGCGATGGTGTCGGCGTTAAGCCCGGCGTTGGGGTCGGCGTCATCGACGGCAAGGGGGTCGCGCTCGGCACGCTCGACGGAGCGGTGCTCGGGGCGACGGCGGGAGAACCCGGAAGCGGAGACCCTCCGCCACCGCCCCCGCAGGCCGCCAGTGCACCCGCAACGGCGAAAAGTCCGAGGACGCCCAGGGCACGCAACGCTCTGCTCATACGGTTCCGAGCGTAACCGAAGCATTCGCACAGACTCGAAGTGCAGGGGGCCCGTTTGCGTTGGGCCTTCCGGCCCGGAAAGCAAGGGGCCCGCGAATCAACGCGGGCCGCTTGCGACGCTGGAGCCGTTGGCGGGGATTGAACCCGCGGTCTCGTCCTTACCAAGGACGTGCTTTACCACTAAGCTACAACGGCGGGGGCACGTTGTGTGACAGGGCGGCTGGAGCGGGCGGCGGGAATCGAACCCGCGCTGTCTGCTTGGAAGGCAGAAGCACTACCACTATGCAACGCCCGCGAACTTGGGCCGGGCTGGATTTGAACCAGCGTAGCGCTTTCGCGCGCCGAATTTACAGTCCGGTGCCATTAACCACTCGACCACCGACCCATAGTGCGCCGTCCGGACGGCTAACCACGGTACGATACCACGGGGCCTGAGTCCTCGCAAGGACGGCAGCGGTCGACGCCGCTACAGCGGGGCGTTGTATTTGACCAAAGCGCGCTCGCGCTGCCAGCCCTCTCGTTCGTAAACGTCCTGCGCACGCTCGTTCTCCGCGGGCGTCTCCAGAAACATCGCGGCGGCCCCGCTCTCACGAGCGTAGGCGACGGCAGTATGAATGAGCAAACGCGCGATGCCGTGCATGCGATGTTCCGGCTCGACGAAGAGATCTTCCACGATGAGCACCGGAGCGAGGCGCACGGTACTCCACGTTTCGAAGATCTGAATGAAGCCGAGTGCCTTTCCGTCGCCGCTTGCAAAGAAGAGCGCGCTCGATCCGTCGCGCAGATGCTTCGTCATAAAACGCCGCTCGCCGGCATCATCGGGCGACTGTCCGTAGAAGACGCGATACGAACGCACCAGCGGCACGAGGACGTCGACGTCACTGGGGGTGGCGCGCCGTACGTTGATCTCCATGGTGGTCACAGTACCTCCACCAGGGGCGCCTCTCCCTCCGCCTTAATGACTTCCTATGCCGAAGAATTACGATGCAATCGTCATCGGTGGTGGTCACAATGGCCTCGTCGCCGCATGCTACCTCGCGCGCGCGGGGCGGCGCGTGCTCGTGCTCGAGCGGCGCTACGTCGTCGGCGGCGCATGCGTGACGGAGGAAGTCTTTCCCGGTTTCAAAGTATCGACGGCGGCCTACGTCAATAGTCTCTTTCGTCCGGAGATCGTGCGCGATCTCGATTTGAAGCGCTACGGCTTCGAGCCGATCGAGCGCGACCCGGCTTCGTTTACGCCGTTTCATGACGGGCGTTATCTGATGCTCGGTCGTGGTGGCGCGCGCGACGCCGAGGAGATTGCCAAGTTCAGCCGGCGCGACGCGCAAGCGTTTCCGAAATACGAAGCCATGCTCGAGCGCGTGGCGAGCGTCATCGAACCGACGATCGCGCAGATTCCGCCCAACGTTCTGCGCCCGCGTCTGGGCGATCTCGTGCGGCTCGGCGCGAGCGCGCGCGCGTTGCAAAAGATGGGGCCGAATATGAACGAGGCAATCGAGATGCTCTCCGGCGCGGCAAGACCGATCCTCGATCGTTGGTTCGAAAGCGAAGAGCTCAAAGGGACGCTCGCAACCGACGCGATCATCGGGGCGTTCATGGCGCCCTCGATGCCCGGCACGGCGTACGTGCTCTTCCATCACGTGATGGGCGAAACCAACGGCAAGAAGGGCGTCTGGGCGTACATGCGCGGCGGAATGGGCGGACTCACGCAAGCGCTTGCGCGCGCAGCAATCGATCTCGGGGTCGAGATCAAGACCGAAAGCGAAGTCGTCAGGATCTTGACCGCCGGATCTTTCGCGACCGGCGTCGCGCTCGCCGGCGGTGACGAGTTCTACGCGCGCAAGATCGCAAGCAGCGTCGACATGCACCATACTTTCGAGCTTTTTCTGGACCCCTCGACCCTGCCGCCCGCGTTTCGCGAGGCCGTCGGCCGCATCGCGTATGACAGCGCGTCGGTCAAGATCAACGTTGCACTCGAATGCCTGCCGAGCTTCACGGCACTGCCCGGTCACGAACCGGGGCCGCAGCACCATGGCACCGTCCACTTCTGCCCCGATCAGGATTTCATCGAACGCGCCTACGACGACGCGAAGTACGGCGAGCCGTCGCGAGAGCCGGTCATCGAATGCTGTCTGCCGTCGTCGCTCGATGAGACGCTTGCGCCGCCGGGCAAGCATCTCATGTCGATGTTCGTCCAGTACGCACCATATACATTGAAAGACCGGCCATGGACGCAGGGCGTCAAGGACGCGTTTGCAGATCGGTGTTTCGCGCTCATCGAGCAGTACGCGCCGGGCTTCACCTCGTCGGTGATCGATCGTCAGATTCTCAGCCCGGTTGATATCGAGGAGATTTTCGGGCTCACCGGCGGCAATATTTTCCAAGGCACGATGCCGCTACACGATCTCTACGCCTTTCGTCCGGTTCCCGGCTATGCGGACTACCGTACGCCGATCAAGAATCTCTACATGTGCGGATCGGCCGCGCATCCGGGTGGCGGCGTCATGGGAGCCGCGGGTTGGAACGCGGCACGCGTCATGCTGCGCGATCGTTGAGCGAAGGGGGGCGCCGTGCGGCGATGTTGAACGTGGCACCCGCGAAGTGCCGACGTGGCTGAGTGGTTGAAAGCTCGCGATTTGTAATCGCGCCTCGAAAGAGCTCGCCGGTTCGAATCCGGCCGTCGGCTCCATCTCTTTAGTGTAGGCGCAGCATCACATATGCAACCAGTCAACCCAAAATGGCTCGAAAGCGGACTCGTGCTCGTGTGCGAGCGCTGCTTCAAAGAGCGCATCCCAGAAGAGTCTCCCGAAGTCGCCGAACGGATCGGCGATTTCAATCTACGCGACTGGCTGAAGGCCGAGCTCAAAGCCAACGAGGAATGGGGGCACATTCGGGTCATTGCCACCACCTGTATGGATGTGTGCGCATTGGGCAAAGTGACCGTCTGCCTCGACCCCAAGAATGGCGACCCTGCAAACGTACTCGTCGTGGATCCCGTCGGCGAGCGCAGCAAACTTTACGCAACGATCGTCGAATCCATGGGTCGAAACTCCCGCTCACGGTAAATACTGCGCCTCGCCCTACCGAACACCTATAGAGCCAATCACGGGTCCGGGTGCGTCCCGCAACTTCCGCTCTTATGGGCAGGGGGCTATTGTCATGGGATTCGTCGCCCGTTTGGGGAGAGCTGCCCTCGCCGCAGCGTTCCTACTTCCGCTTATTACGCACGAGCCGCCTCCGGCGGGCGCCGATGCGGCCATACGCGTCGGCGGTTCGACCAATGATACGCCCGCGTTGAAGGCGGTAGCCGCCGCCTATCGGAGCGCGCATCCGAGCGCAACGTTTTCGATCGTGGGAAGTAGCTCGGGCGAAGGCATCGCCGCCCTGCGCGCGCACACGATCGACATTGCCTGCTCGGACGTTGCCGTGAACGATCCGGCGTTCATCGACACGAAACTCGGCGTCGTCGGCTTCGTCTTCGTCGTGGGAAGCGGCGCCGGCGTAACCAATCTCACGCGCGCCGACGTGCAGGGCATCTATTCAGGGAAAATCACCAACTGGAAACAGATCGGCGGAAATGACCTGCCGATCGTACCGTTCAGCCGGCCCATCGGCGCCGGCACGCGGTTCATCTTCGAAATGACCGTTGCAAAAACGCTGGTCCCGATGACGATCGAGCCCGACGCAACGTCGGTCGTCAAAGCCGTAGCGGTAACGCCGGGCGGCATCGGCTACAGCTCGACGAACTACGTCGGCGATCATCAGAACCTCGTGGTGAAGTATGAGGGCGTCGCCCCCACCGATGCCAACATTCTCGACCACGTCTACAAATTCGAGACCGACGAACACGCCTACACCTTGGCTGACGCCCCTGACGAAGCCAGAGCATTCTTGGCGTTTGTCGCGACGCAGGCGGCGATCCTCAAATCCTTTGGTATCCTCTCCGCGGCCGGTCCCGGATCCGCAGCGCTGCAGAAGAGCACGAATTCCGGTCGGGGGATCGCGTCGCTGCGCGACTTCGTAACCTTTGTCACCACCCAGCGGGCTGCACTTGCGGCCTCCGGCATCTACTAACCACTACTACCGACCTCAAGGAAGGGCTACAAGGAAGGGCTTAATGTCATTAACAGAGCTATTACGCTCCAAGGGTTGTACCCGAGGAGCTTCAGCATGAGACTTCACTCACGTTTCTTGGCGCCGTTGGGCGCGTTATCGATCATTCTCAGTCTGATCCTGCCGGCCGCGGCGGCCCAGACGATCACCGTGATCGGCACGACCAATCTCGCGCCGCTGGTAGCCGATGCGGCGAAGGAATATCAGGCCGCTCACGCCGGAGTGGCGATCACCGTCAAGGGTATCAGCTCCGGTGCCGGCATCGCCGCACTCAAAGACAAACAAGCCGACGTCGCGATGTCGGACGTTGCGGTCGGTGATCCCGATTTCCAAGACACGATCATCGGCGTCGTCGGCTTTGCATTCGCGGTGAATCCGGACGTCGGCATCACGAACCTCACCCACAAAGATGCGATCGCGATCTACTCGGGCAAGGTCACGAACTGGAAGGACGTCGGCGGCAAGGACGAGCCCATCGTGCTGATCGGCCGTGACATCGGGACCGGCACGCGCTTCGTCTTCGAGGACAAGGTCGCCAAGACGCTCGTTCCGCTCGATATCGAGAAGAATGCGGCTGCCGTCGTCAAGAAGGTCGCCGCCACGCCCGGCTCGATCGGTTATCTCGCGTCAGGCTTTATCGGCAACTACCAAAACTTGATCATCAATTACGAAGGCATCGCGCCTACCGAAGAAAACATCCGCAATCACACGTACCCGTTCGCAACGGACGAGCATCTGTACGTGCTCAAGACGGCTAGCCCGGACGTCACGGCATTCGTGCAGTACGTCAAGAACGACAAGCCCTTGCTGCGCAAAAACGGCGTGTTCTAGCCAAAATTCGGGGACACACATGAAAGCGGCCGGTGCTCTCACCGGCCGCTTTCTTTCTCTTTTCTATTGGAATTCGAACTCTGCCAAGTTCTTTTCTATTTTTCGCTTGACGCGCTGGAGCGCGTTATCGATCGATTTCACGTGGCGCCCGAGATCGCGTGCCATCTCTTGATAGCTCTTCCCCTCGAGATAGGATTCCAGCACCTGCGATTCGAGCTCGGAGAGATTTTGCCGAATGCGCTGGCGGATATCGTCGGAGACCTCCTGCGTGACCACGAGTTCCTCGGGGTCGGAGGTCTTTTGCGAAGCCATCACGTCGAGCAGCGTACGCTCGCTATCCTCGTCGTAGATCGGCTTGTTGAGCGAAATGTACTGGTTGAGCGGGATGTGCTTCTGACGCGTCGCGGTCTTGATCGCCGTAATGATCTGGCGAGTGATACAGAGCTCGGCGAACGCCCGGAAGCTCGAGAGCTTGTCAGCCTTGAAATCGCGCACGGCTTTATAGAGGCCGATCATACCTTCCTGGATGATGTCCTCGCGGTCCGCCCCGATTAAGAAATAGCTCTTGGCCTTAATGCGAACGAAGTTTTTGTACTTATTGAGGAGGTATTCCATCGCCAGGTTGTCACCGGACTTTGCGATGGCAACGAGATCTTCGTCGACTCTCTCGTTGTATTCCAAACCATCCGTCACGGGATGGGTCATTGCCATAGTCGTTTTGCCTTCGTTGGTCGATGCGCCGCAAAACGGGGGCCGGAGCCTCATCGGGCGCGGCACATCCAGGTGATTATAGGAGGGTGTCCTCCTCCCGTCAACGGCTTCGCTGGCGAAGGGCCTCATAAAGGAGCACGCCGGCGGCCACGGAGGCATTCAGGGACTCCGTGCGTCCCCGCAGCGGGATGCTGACCAGGTAGTCGCACTCCCGGCGTACCAGCGGAGCAAGCCCAGCACCCTCCGCGCCGATGACCAGCGCGAGGTCCCGGTCGAAGTCCGCCTGGGCCATCGGCACCGAGCCATCCCCTGCCGCGGCGCCGGCCACCCAGACGGCCGCCTTCTTCAACGTTCGGATCGCCTCGTTGACGTTGGCGACGCGAACGACCGGAAGGTACTCGGCGGCTCCGGCTGCCGCTTTGCGGACCGTCGCATTCACGCCGGCGCTGCGCCGCTCCGGCAGAATGACCGCGTCCGCGCCCACGCATTCCGCCGTCCGGATGATGGCCCCCACGTTGTGGGGGTCGGTGAGGTGATCGAGGACCACGAAAAGGGCGTGCCCGGTTTTGCGCGAGCCCATCACATCGGTGAGCGCCGCGTACTCGAAGGGCGGAACGATCGCGATCACGCCCTGATGTGTCTTGAAGGGAAGCTGCGCGAAGAACTGGCGCCGCTCGAAACGTACCGGGACAGCGCGCTCTTTGGCTTGCGCGGCGATCTTGCGCAGCAAAGGGTCGCGCTTACGATCCTCGGCGACATGGATCGCACGCAGCGGCTCACCGGCTGCCAGCGCCTCCTCGACGACATGTATGCCGTACATGACGTCGTCGAAATCAAGCCGCTTCCCCAAACCGCTTCGCACGTTGCGGGCCGCCGTCGGCTCAACACCGCGCGCCGCGCGCTTGTTCACTCCGCGATGCTCCACGTGGTCCCGTCCTTGGTATCCGTGATCGCGACGCCGGCGCCGGCGAGCGCATCGCGCAAGCGATCGGAAGCCGCCCAATCTTTGTTTGCGCGAGCGCGTGAGCGCGCATCGATAACTTTGGCGATCGCATCTTCCGCGTTTGCGCCGTTGAGCGAAAACTCGTCGCCCAGCCGGGCGCGCAGCCGTTCGAGAAAATCCGGCGGCAGCGTCTTCGGTTCGGCATGCAGCCAGCTCTCATTCGGTTCGATACCGAGCAGCCAGAGCGCGCGCTCGAACTCCTCGCGCGTTCCCGGCTCGGGATCCCATTGGATGACCTCCGCCAGCGCGACCGACGTGTTCATATCCTCATCGAGGGCGTCTTCGATGCGCTCGATCAGTCCCGTGCTATGGTCGCCCGGCGTAAGCGTTCGATACCGCTTCTTCAAGCGCTCGAGCGTCGCATACGAGACGCCGAGAGACTCCTCGGTGAAGTTCATGACCTTGCTGTAGCCGGTCGTCAGGAACGTCAGGCGAATCGCCTGCGGGTCGTGCCTCGCCAACAGATCGACGAGCGGTTCGAAGTTTCCCAGTGACTTCGACATCTTTCGATTGTCGAAGTTGAGCAAACCGCCGTGAACCCAGAAGTTCGCCATCGGCGGATGATGCATGAGGGGTTCGCTCTGCGCGATCTCGTTTTCGTGGTGCGGAAAGATCAAATCTGCGCCGCCGCCATGGATGTCGAAACCGTCGCGCTGCGGATCCAGCAACTCCTGCGACATCGCCGAGCACTCGATGTGCCATCCCGGACGGCCGTCGCCGTACGGCTCGAACGGCCACGTCGGCTCGCCCGGCTTGGCGAATTTCCAGAGCGCGAAATCGAGCGGATCGTCTTTGAACTCGCCGACTTCGATACGAGCGCCCGCTTCGAGCTCGTCGATCTTGCGGTTGCTGAGCGCGCCGTAGCGCGGAAAGCTGCTCACGCGATAGTAGACACCGTCGTCGACGACGTAGGCGTGCCCGCTTGCAATCAATTCGCGGATCATCGCTTGAATCTGCGCGATGTATGCGGTCGCATACGGTTCGCGATCGGGTTCCATCACGCCGAGCTTGCGCATCGAGTCCTTGAACTCCGCATAGTAGCCCGAGACGATATCGTACCAGTGCTCGCCGGTCTCCTTCGCACGGTTGATGCTGCGGTCGTCGATGTCGGTAACGTTCTGCACGTAGGTCACGTCGTAGCCCTTGTGCCGTAGATGGCGCCGCAGCAAGTCGAAGAAGAGGAACGAGCGCGCGTGCCCGAGGTGCGCCTGCGCCGACGGCGTCAGTCCGCACACGTAGATGCTCACCGCGTTTCCGCGCAGCGGCACAAAGGGTTCGAGCGAGCGGGTACGAGTGTTGTAGAGTTTCAGATGACCCACGACCAGGTCTCTTCGCCCTCTTCGCGTTCGACCTGTGCAAGGCGCTTCTCCAACTCATCCAGACGGCGCCGCAGGTGGTCGATCGCGTCGGCGTTCGGATCGGGCATCTCGACTTGCGGACGGTCCGGCACGACGCGCACGGGTTTCCCGTCGAGCGCGACGACATGCGCGGGGATGCCCACCACGGTGGCATTGGCCGGTACGTCGCGTACGACGACCGAACCGCTTCCGATGCGCGCGCCGTCGCCGACGACGATGGCGCCGAGCACGACGGCACTTGCCCCGACCGTAACGTTCTTTCCGAGCGTGGGATGGCGTTTGACGTGCGCGAGACTCGTACCGCCCAGGGTCACGCCCTGGTACAGCGTACACCGATCGCCGATCTCGGCCGTTTCGCCGATCACGACGCCCATGCCGTGATCGATGAATACGGCTTGCCCGATCGTCGCGCCGGGATGGATTTCGATGCCGGTCAGAAAGCGCGCCACGTGCGAAAACCAGCGTGCCAGGTGCACCCAGCCCCACCGCCAGAGCCGGTGGTTGACGCGGTGGGCGACGAGCGCATGGAAGCCCGGGTACGAAAAGACGACGTCGGCCCAGCCGCGCGCGGCGGGGTCGCGCTCGATCGGGGCGCGTAGATCGTTCAAGAACGTTCGCAGTGGGCCGGCCATAGCACCTAGTCTAACCTACGGGTCAACGCGCTTGGATTCGATCGTCTCGAACGGCTTGCCGTCCGGCCCAAACGCGATCGGTTCGAGTCCCCGGCCGTGGAGCAAGCGCGAGCTCACCGCGCCGATGCGAATCAACATGCGGTCGTGCCCTAACAGCGGAAAGAGCAGCTCGAGCGCTGGACCGTCTTTTTCACCGGTGAGCGCCATGCGCACCGCAGCTTGCGCGTCGCGCGGCGCGATGCCGAACTCTTGGCCGATCGCCGGAATGTCGTGCCCGAGCGGAAGTCCGCGCAGTTCGGGCTGATGATCGATGTACTGTCCGACGGAATCGAGAAAGAAGAGTACCGCGCGCGTACGCAGACGCTCGAGTTCGAGCGCGGGAATGACGCACGACTCGGCACGCAGCGCCGCAACGTATCGGAAGGCCTCATCGATTTGCGCAGTACGCTCGCCGTAGGCTTCGATAAACGTGTCGATCCATTGCAGCGCTGCATCGGGGGCGGGATCCTCGAGAAATCCCCACCGCTGCATCTGCGTCAATAACTGCGAGCGCGTCAGCGTCATCCTGAGGCCGCAGTCCCCGGTTCGTCGAAGGACGCGCCTCGAAGGGTTATCGCTGCGACCGCAAAGGCAGCGATTCCGCTCCCGTCACCCGTATACCCCATGCCCTCGCTCGTTTTTGCCTTGATGCTGACGCATTCGAGCGGAAGGCTCAAACACGTAGCGACGCGCTCTCGCATGGCTCCAATATACGGCGCAAGCTTCGGGCGCTCGAGGACGATCGTCGCATCCACGTTGACGATCCGGTAGCCGGCTTCGCGTACGCGCGCGGCACATGCCTCGAGGAGGACGATCGAGTCGGCGTCCTTCCATTGCGGATCGCTGTCGGGGAAGTGGCCGCCCAGATCGCCGAGCGCGGCGGCGCCCAGCAGCGCATCCGAGAGCGCATGCGCGACCACGTCGGCGTCGGAGTGTCCGTGGGCACCACGTTCGTGCGGAACGGTGATGCCGCCGAGCACGAGGCGCCGTCCACCGACCAGGCGATGCGCGTCAAATCCGTGGCCCACGCGCGTCATGCTAAGAGCCCCGACGCGCGCGCAACGTCGCCCGGATGCGTGATCTTGAAGTTTTCACCGCTTGCGGGTATCACGACGACCGCGATTCCGATCGCTTCGAGCAGCGCGACGTCATCGGTTGCCTCTCGCGAATTATCCGACGCTTCGTCATGCGCTCGCGTCAGTTCGTCGCGCATCGCGAATTGCGGCGTCTGCGCTGCCCACAACGCGTCGCGATCGAGCGTGCGCTGCACGAGCATCGTCTGCGGATCGATCACTTTGATCGTATCGACCACCGGCGCCGCAAGCACGGCCGCACGGCCGCTGCGCACCTCGCGCATGCCGGCGCGTACGTCGTCGCCCCGCACGAGCGGACGAGCGCCGTCGTGAATGAGCACCGCGTCGCAGCGAGCCGGCAACGCTCCCAAACCACACTTCACGCTGGCTTGGCGTGTCGGACCGCCGGGCACGACCGCAAAGATACGGCCGGGAGCAACGCGTTCGCACAGCCCACGGACGTCGTCGAGCCATTGAGGTTCGGTGACGACGACGATTTCGGCGATCTCGGGCATCGCGGCGAACGTCTGTAACGACCACGCGAGCATCGGCCGGCCGCCGATGTCGATCAATTGCTTCGGACCGCCGAAGCGCCGGCCGCGTCCGGCTGCCACGATAACCGCACCCCACGTCATCGCGCCGCCGCACTCGTAGCCTTGGGACGCGCGAAGATCATGCGTCCTGCGACGGTTTGGAGCACGCTCGTGACGACGACGTTGGTGCTGGAGCCGACCAGGCGCTTTCCCTGCTCGATGACGATCATCGTGCCGTCGTCCAGATAGGCGACGCCTTGATGCGTCTCTTTGCCCTCGCGAATCACGTGAACGTGCAACTCCTCGCCGGGCAACACCACCGGCTTGACCGCGTTGGCAAGTTCGTTGATGTTCAGCACCTCGACACCCTCGACTTGCGCGACTCGGTTGAGATTGTAGTCGTTGGTGATGAGTCGTGCTTGGAGTTCATGCGCCAACCGCACGAGCTTGGCATCGACGCTGCCCGGTGGAAGGTCGGCGTAATCTCGTTCGTTGATTTCGATGGCACTGAGCTCTTGCAGTCGCGCGAGCGCTTCGAGGCCGCGACGGCCTCGCGTACGGCGCTGCGGATCCTCGGAGTCTGCGACGGCTTGCAGCTCGCGCAGCACGAAGCGCGGCACGGTCAGCACGCCCTCGATGAATCCGCTTTGATAGATCTCCACGATGCGCGCGTCGACGATGACCGACGTGTCGACCACTTTCGCGCTTCCGCCGCGAATCGCCGAGCCTTTCGGTAGCGGCACGAGGCGCGTTTTGGCCCCGACGCGCGCGCCGAGGTACGCGAAGAAGACCGCCACGATCAGGTACAGGAGGATCGCGACGTAGCTGCCGGCGCGTCCCGTTACCGAGATGAGTTCGAAGAGGATGCTCTTGAGCAACAGCGCCATCCCCAAGCCCAGGAGCAGGCCCACGGCGCCGCCGGCAAGCTCGGAGGGAGCGAGACGCTCGATCGAATGCTCGACGGCGTTGAGCTCGCCTTCGAAGAACGACTGTGCCAGCGGTGCCACGAACAACCCGATGATCGCTCCGGCGACCGGGGAGAGGATCAGCATCGCCAGCTGCAATCCTTCACTCGCAAAATGGAGCGAGAGCACGCTGAGATACACCTCTCGCCCCAACAGAAAGCCCATGACCGAGAAGACGATGACGAATACCGTGCGCAAGACCGCGCTTGAAAGGTTGCTTGGGCTCACTGGATTGCGCTCACTCGAATGTTACAAACGCTCCGCACACGTCGTTGGCGAAAAACCGGCCCCGCTTGGTAAGGATGATCCGGTCGTCCGTACGCTCCAGCAGTCCGTCGCTTACGTAACGGGCGACGACGGGCGCGTAGCGCTCGGCAACGTCGACGCCATAGCGCTCTTTGAACTCCGCGAGGGCAACCCCTTGCGCGGTTCGCAGCGCGATCATAATCGCCTCGCCGACCGCCTTGATGCCGCACAGACGCTCGGCCTCGCCGGGGATCGGTAGCCCCGCGCTCGCCGCAGCAATATACGTCCGGAGGTCGCGGGTGTGGAGACGCCGCTCGCCGTCACGGTACGAGGCCGCGCCGACGCCGAACCCCAGATACTCACCGTTTTTCCAATAGTTCTGGTTATGCGCGCAGCGATGGCCCGGACGAGCAAAGTTACTGATCTCATAGTGCTCGTAGCCGGCGCCTTCGAGACGATCGATGGCAAGCGCGTACAGTTCGGCCTCCAGCGCGTCGTCGGCAAACGCGGCCGGCTCGCGCTCGTGCCAGCGAGCAAAGGGCGTGCCGTCTTCGATCGTCAGACCATAGGTCGAGATATGATCGGCGCCGAGCTCGAGCGCCGAATCGAGCGAGCGTTCCCAGCTTCGCGGCGTTTGCCCCGGAACGGCAAAGATGAGATCGATCGAAACCGAACGGATACCCGCGTCGCGCGCGCCCGAGACGGCACGGCCGACCTCCGCGGGCGTGTGCTTGCGGCCGAGCGTCGCGATCTCCGCGGAATCGAATGATTGCACGCCGATCGAGACGCGATCGATGCCTGCGGCTGCGTAGGTCGCGAAGTCGCCGTCGCGCACGAGCTCCGGATTCAGTTCGATCGAGATCTCACGCCCGGCGGCCGACGGAAAGCGCAGCACGAGCAAATCGGTGAGCGCCGCGATCTCCTGCGCATCGTACGCGTTCGGCGTGCCGCCGCCGTAAAAGATCGTCGCTGCAGACGCACCCGGGGCCGCGGAGATCTCCGTGCGAAGTGCCGTCAAATAGGCTGACGCACGCGAACGTTGCATCGGCCACTTCGCGAAGTCGCAGTACGGACAGATATACGGACAAAACGGCAGATGCACGTAGATGCCGAGCGTTGATTGGTCCATCTCTTCGTCAGCGCTCGTTATTGGGTCTAGGGAACGATGGCGGAGATTCCGACCGCCCCCGGGCCGATGTTCGCTGCGATCGTTGGTGACGTTTCGCTGACGATCTCCTGTCCCGGCGGGTGACCGAGTTTGGCCTCAAACATCTTGCGCAGTTTCTCGACGGTTTCGGACGCCTCCACGTGCCCGAAGGCGATGCGCGCGCGCGGCGAGCGCTCGATGCCGCGCACGACGGCCTCAACCATGATGTCACACGTCTTGTCGAACGAAAAGCTCTGGCCGGCCGGACCCACCTCGCCGTGCTCGTTCATCTTCAATACCAGGCTCACGTTGAGGACCGAGCCCAGCGAGACCAACGCCTTCGGTAAGCGTCCGCTGCGGCCGAGCATCGTCAAGTCCGGCACGGCGAAGTACGTGGCGCTCTTGAAGTTGCGCGGGTCGACGCGCTTGGCGATTTCCGCGGCGCTTGCGCCGCTGTGCGCGAGCTCGTTCGCGTACTGTGCGAGCAGGTTCTCCAAGCCTGAAGCGCTGCGCGAATCCACGACGGCGACGTTCGCGCCGAACTCTCCGGCAACGTCGCTCGCGATGGCATGGGTCTTTGAAATGCCCGACGAGAGCGTGATCGCGACGGCCTGATTGCCGGCGTCGACAATTCGCGTGAACACCGCACGAAACTGATCGGCGGTCGGCGGTTCGGTCTTTGGATTCTCGCCGGCCCGCAACCGCGCGAAAAACGTTCCGCGGTCGATGTCGACTCCGTCGCGAAATCGCTGCTCGCCGAAAAGAATCCACACCGGAACGATCTCGATCCCGAGACGTTCGGCCTCCAGCCGTGAGAAATCGCTGCCACTGTCGGTGACGATCGTTACCGCCATCCTACCTCCTCATGTATCCTGCGCCACGGCGATACCGACCGAGCCGGGACCGCTGTGCGTCGCGATGACCGGGCCCGCCTCGAGTATCTCCAGTAAGCGCGGCCGCGCGCCGCCCAGCTTGCCCCGCAGCTGCTCCATCACGCCTTCCGCCAGGTTCGGCGCATCGGTATGCATCACGATAAAACGAGCGGCCGCGGGATCCGTCACCGCTGCGAGCGCGAGGTCGACCATGGTCGATTGCGCA
Source organism: Candidatus Acidiferrales bacterium (assembly GCA_035504755.1). GTDB lineage: Bacteria > Vulcanimicrobiota > Vulcanimicrobiia > Vulcanimicrobiales > Vulcanimicrobiaceae > Aquilonibacter. The sequence goes on along the minus strand of DATJRM010000014.1, from coordinate 17,921 downwards.
CGCGCAAACGTACGAACCTGCGCCTCGGCCGAAACTTGACCGTCTCGCAGCACGATCACGGGGACGATCTTCATAAGGGTACCAAGCACCGCTTGCGCTTTGCCGATCCTTCCGCTGCGCTGCAGATGCGACAGGTCGAAGATACATGCGTACAGGCGCTGAACCCTTCGCTCGCGATCGAGCGCGCCGAGCAGCGCGTCCCAAGGCGCACCCGCAGCGATCAGTTCCTGCGCGCGCATCGCCATGATTCCAAGGCCGCCGGCCGCGCTCTCCGAGTCGTACACGACGATCTTCGCGCCGGGGAATTGCCGAGCCGCGGAACGCGCCGCGTTGATCGTACCCGAGAGGTGCGACGAGATGGTCAGACAGAGAACGTCGTGCCCGGCGGCCACGAGCGGCTCGAACGCTTCTTCGAACATCTGCGTTGTCGGTTGCGAGGTCGTCGGCAGGGTCTTCTCGCGCCCGAGCTTCGCGTAAAAATCACGCCGGCTCAAATCGAGATAATCGCGGTAGCTTCGATCGCCGAAGACGACGAAGAGCGGAACGATCGTAATCCCGAGCGCGGCCGCCCGCTGCGGCTCGATATCCGACGTGCTGTCGGTGACGAGGGCGATCGACAATCAGTGATCCTTACGCACTCTCGACGGTGCTTTCGCCCGTGAGATGCGGGGTGACCATCTCGGCAATCCGGCCCACGACGTCGTGATTCACCTCGGCGATAGCCGTTGCGATCGCGCCTTGGATTCCATGGCGCGTGGCGCGACCGTGCGTGACGATGCAGTTGCCCTTCAGACCCAAGAGCGGAGCACCGCCGTAGCGTTCCCAGTCGAATTTCTGCCGCAGGCCCCGCAGGGCGGGGGCAAGCATCATCGCGCCGAGTTTGGTGACGACGCCGCCGCTGAGCAACGTGTCCTTGATGACCTTTGCCATTGCCGACGCTATGCCCTCACCGGTCTTGAGGACGACGTTTCCGACGAAACCGTCGGTTACGATCACATCGGCAACGGTGTAGATCATGTCTTTGCCTTCGATGTTGCCGATGAAATGGATCGGCGCGCGTTCGAGGAGCGCCGCCGCTTCGAGCACCTGGGCGTTCCCTTTCGTGCGCTCTTCGCCGAGCGAAAGAATCGCAACGCGCGGCCGTTCGATACCGAGCACGGCGGTAGCGTAGGCAGAGCCCATGATACCGAACTGTTCGAGCCACTCGGGACGGCAATCGACGTTGGCACCCGAATCGAGCAAAACCGTCGGGCCGCCGAGAGCGGGCCACACGGTCGCAATCGCGGGACGCGCGACGCCTTCGATCGTGCGCAGCTTGATGAGTGCGATCGCCAAGAACGCGCCGCTATTGCCGGCCGATACGACCGCGTCGGCGTCACCGGCCTTGACGGCGCTCACCGCCACGCCGAGCGACGTGCGATCCGCCGAGCGCAACGCCTGCGACGCGTGCTGATCCATCGGCACGGCATCGGGCGCGTGCACGACGGCGATGCGATCGGCGCCGGGCCCGCGAAGGAGCGCCCGCACGCGCGGCTCGTCGCCGTAGAGAATCAATGAAACGTCGGGAAACGCGCCGGCCGCCAGCAGCGCGCCGGCGACGACCTCTTCGGGTGCATGATCGCCGCCCATCGCGTCGATCGCTATGCGAGGATTACTCATCGAGCGAAATCCAGTACTCCGCGTTTTTCATACCGCCGTAGTAGTATTCAACGTCCGTATTCGCGTAGACGGAACGAAGCTCTTCGCTCAGCCGTTGGGCATCCTTCTCTCGCTGAGAGCCGCCGTAATAGAGCGTGACGAGTCCCCCGTCCGCGGCGCCCATCTCAGCCAGGGCCGCGGCGGCGGTCTGCGTGAGACTCGGTGCGACGACGAGACGGCCGTCGACGGTTGCCGCGGGCTTTCCGCGTTCGGCACGAACGCCGCCAAGTTCGGTATCCTTTCCCGCAAGGTAGAGCCGGGCGCTGCGCGCGCGGTGTGCCGCCGCCATGATCGCCTCGTCGCTGGGCACGGCTTCTCCCGCCGAGCGCATCGCAAAGAGCCCGCTGATCCCTTCGACGATGTCGTTCGTCGCCAAGAGGTGGACGCGCTTGGCCGTCATCGCGTCGAGCTCGCGCGCCGCCGGCGCGACGTTGCGATCGTTGACGAAAAGATAGACGTCGGTTCCCAGCGTCTTGTTGACCGCGAGCAGCAGTTCACGCACGCTTGGATTGCGTTCGCCGTTGATCGTCACCTCGGCGCCGAGCTCGCGCACGATCCGTTCGAAGCCCGGTCCGGGCACGACCGCAACGATCGATCGCGTGACCGGCGGCGCGTCGACCACGAGGAGCTGATGTTGGCGCTCCATGTTGTCGACTTTGACGCGCGTGAGCCGGCCGTGCCGCCCCGCGATGCTTTGCACGTGAGCGGGATCATCGGTGTGGATGTGCACTTTGATCGTCGGCGGCGCGCCGATGACCAGCAGCGATTCGCCGCGCGGTTCGAGTTGCGCGCGCAGCTCGTTTACGCTGCACGCGGCGTCCTGCAGCAAGAACTCGGTGCAGAATTTATTTTCGCCAACCGGCTGCAACGGCGTAAACACGCGCTGCCGGATCGGGCGGCGCGGAAACGCCGTCGTGCGCGTGCGCGACTCCGGAAGAAAACGCAGGATCCCTTCGACAAAGTACACGAAACCGGCGCCGCCCGCGTCGACGACGCCTGCTTCTTTGAGTACCGCAAGCTGATCGGGCGTGCGATCGAGCGCTTCGTTTGCCGCTCGCACGATAGCCGTGCCCAGACGATAGAAGTCACGCTCGTGGAGCGCGAACTTGTACGCGGCTTCAGCGGCGGCTTCCGCAACCGAGATGATCGTGCCCTCGACCGGGCGCAGCAGCGCCTGGCGCGCCGCCGCAACCGCCTCGCGCATCGCCGTCGCAAGCACGAAGGTGTCGACATCGGCACGATTGCGCACGTGGTGCGCAAATCCACGTAGCATCTGGGAGACGATCACGCCCGAGTTCCCGCGCGCCCCCATGAGGCTGCCTTGCGCGGCCGCAGCGGCAACCTCGGCCAGATTGCCGGTGCGGAGCTTGCCGGCTTCCAGCGTCGCGGCGCGGACCGTGAGGTACATGTTCGTCCCGGTGTCTCCGTCTGGGACCGGGAAGACGTTGAGGTCGTTGAGGACCGTCCGGTACTTCCTCAGGAAATAGCTGCCCGCGGCGAGGAACTTGGCGTACGCGCGGCCATCCAGGGTGGTGACGTCCACGGGGAAGCCGTCTGCGAGCCCCCGCCGCCGGAATCCTTGTCAAGCCCGGGGGCCCATGGTATCATCCGTAAGTTCGTCCGCCGGTGAGAAAGGATTAGGCCCCATGGCGAAGCGCTGCGACGTGTGCGACAAAGGCCCGATGACGGGCAATAACGTCAGCCACGCGATGAACAAGACCCGCCGCCGCTGGCTGCCCAATCTGCAGTCGGTCAAGGTCGCTATGGGCGGAACGCACAAGACGATCCGCGTCTGCGCGAAGTGCCTGCGCTCGAAGAAGGTGCAGCGGGCGGTCTGAGAACTCGCGGATGCCCTTCCTGGGAAAACGTTCCAAAAGCCGCATCCTGCGGCTTTTTTACTGCGCCACGTTTTGCGCGCTATTCGGCCGTCGCGCTTTCGAGCGCGGCCAAGTCTTGTAAGAGTTTGGTGATCTCCTCGGGTTCGAGCGTGACGAGGTATTCGAGGCGAACGTGCGATGCTTCGATGCTCTTCAGACCGACGGCACAGAGCACGGGACCGCGCCGGCTGGGTGCAAACGAGAGATCGAAGAGACCGCCGGAGAGCGAGAAGCTGCCGGCCGGGCCGTTGCCCGAGTTGATCGTCGCTAAATAACTTCCGAGCGCGCGCAATTCGTCGACGCGAATCGTGATCGGAAAGGTCGCATCGACGGGCGGCGCGCACGCGCGTACGAAGCAGTCGAGCAGATCCATTCCTTCGGGCTCGGCGACGTCGGGGTGCACGTAACCGGCAATCTGAATCGCGACGTACGGCTCGTTCTCGCCGATGCGAAGGGTATGAGAGTGCATCGAAACGTTCTTACCCGACGATCACCCGTAGATGATTTTGTGCTTCGGCGGCGCAAACTTCAAACGCGGGCCATCGGCAGCCGTCGGCTTGAGCGCCTCGGTATCGACGTTCGAACGTTCGCAGAAGCGCATCGTCCGATCGTCGTCGAGCTGATAGCCTTGCGGGTTCCACTTGGTGAGCGCCGCGACGGGATCGACGCTGGCGCCGGCATAGTTCGTGGTGTTCGCCACCGCCCGCGACGCGAGCGCGGTTGCGAGCAACGTAGCGGCGAACGGCGATCCGCCGAGCGCCATAAACGCTGCCACGCTCGCCGCAAAGACGTCGCCCGCGCCGTGAGCCGGAAAGCGCGGAAAGAACGGCCCGTTGACGCGGTGATAGTAGTATCCGTTGGTGAAGAGGCTCGTCGTGCGGTGCTTCTCGGGATCGCGCGAGAACGACGTGATGATCACCGCCTCGGGACCGAGATCGAAGATGCCGTTGAGGTATGCGTGCTCGCTCAGCGAGCGATCGCCGGTGCCGAGCAGAACCTCGGCCTCGAAACGATTCGGGGTGACGACTTGCGCGTGCGGGATCAAGTGCTCGCGAATCGCGCGTGCCGTTTCCTCCGAGACGTACAGGCCTTTCTTGTAGTCGCCGATCACCGGGTCGACCAGCACGACGCCCTTGTACTCGACCAATGCCGAGGCCACGACGTCGACGTGCATCGGTTTGGGGAGATAGCCGACGTGTAGAATCGCCGGACGCGCGCGGATCACGAAGTCGACGTCGCGCCGGAACTGGTTGATATCCGCGATGGTGCTGGTGCGCCCCGTGACGCTGCCGTGCGCGCTCGCGAACTGCGACTGCGCATGCACGAGCCGTGCACCGAGCCCGTTGGCAACCGCGAACGCCGCCTGGTTGCCCAAGAAGCCCATGCCGACGGTGTTCTGAATGCTGCCGATGAGCGGAAACGATTGAACGTCGTCGTCGAACAAAGCTCGCGTTCCTATTCCCTGAAATGATCCCAGCCGGTAGGTGCGATCGGCTCTTGCCGCCCCTGGTTCACCATGACGAGGCGCTCGTCCGCCTCGACCGTTCCCAAGCGCTCGAGGTCGCGGCCGAAGCGCGCGCGGAAGCGCCGCGCCAGATGCTCGAACGCGCGCGCCTCGACGGCGACGAGCAATTCGAAGTCCTCGCCGCCGGCCAGCGCATAGGCCCACGGGTCGACGCGGAGCGCCCGAGCGGCGGCGCCGGCAGCCGGCGCAACCGGAACGCGCTCGATTCGCGCGCCGGTGCCGCCGGCGCGCATCATGCGCGCAAGGTCCGTCGAGAGTCCGTCGGAGCAATCCATCAACGCGTGCACGTGCCGGCTCGCGCCCAGCCATCGGCCCTGTGCCACGCGCGGCTGCGGCGACACGTGCGCGCGCAACGCCTGCGCGGCGAGGTCGTCGTCGAGTTGCACGGCGCCGCGTGCGACGTCGAGGCCGGCCCGGCTGGCGCCAAGCGTGCCGGTGGCCGCGAGCACGTCCCCCGGACGCGCGCCGCCGCGCAGTTTGCAGTGGCTCGCGCGCACTTCGCCCACGACGGTTATCGCAATCGTCAGCACCGGCGCCCGCACGAGATCGCCGCCAACGATGGCAAGGCCGAAGGCGCGCGCGCAACGCGCCATCCCGGTGTAGACGGCGAGCACCGCTTCGTCGTTCCAGTCCGCACTCACGCCGAGCGCCACCGTCCCCAAGCGCGGACGCGCCGCCATCGCCGCGAGGTCGCTGATGTTGGCGGCCATTGCGCGCCAGCCGATTTGATCGTTTGACATCCATGCGCGCGAGAAGTGCACGCCTTCGATCAGCGCGTCGCTCGAGATCACGCTACGCTGCGAGCGTGACGGCTGCCAGACGGCCGCATCGTCGCCGATGCCGACGAGCACGCGCGACGATTCACCGGCCAAAGCCGCGATTGCGGCGACGAATTCGTCCTCATTCATGCGGTGCACTAGCGAGCCGCCGCATGACGCGCACGGTCGCGCTAGGATCGGTAGTCCCGAAGATGCTCGATCCCATGACGATCGCGCGCGCCCCCGCGTCCACGACCGCACGAATGTTCTCGGTACCGATACCGCCGTCGACTTCCAGGATGCACTTTGGATTGCGGGCGTCGATCAACGCTCGCGCTTCACGCAGCTTCTCGAGCGAGCGCGGAATGAAACGCTGCCCGCCGAATCCCGGATTCACGCTCATGATCAGGACGAGGTCGCAGTCCTCGATGACGTCTTGCAACATCTCGACCGGCGTCTGCGGACAGAGCGCAATGCCGGCTTTGGCGCCCAGCGCGCGTATGTGCGTCAGCAAGCGCTGCGCATGGGGCGTGGCCTCGTAGTGGAACGTGATGACGTCGGCGCCGGCGGCGCGGAACTCATCCACGTAACGCTCCGGCTCGACGATCATCAGGTGCGCGTCGAACGTCAGCTTGGAGAGCTTGCGCAAATCGCCGATGATCTTCGGTCCCCAGGTGAGATTCGGAACGAAGCGGCCGTCCATCACGTCGAGGTGCAGGAAATCGGCGCCGCCTCCCTCGACGGAGGCAATCTGCTCGGCAATGCTTGCAAAATCCGCGGAGAGCAACGATGGCGCGATCACTACCGGCGGCATAGATCATGGACCTCCGGGTGAGGGAGACGGCGACGCTTTTTCGCCGTAGATGCGCGCCGGTTCGTTGCCGAGCCGCGTTTCGCCCACCAACGTGTCGTTGACGTACAGATCGACGACCGACGTCCCGACCGCCGTCACGACAAAGTCGAGTTTTTGCCCGGGTTGGGCGTAGGCGCGATACACGTCGTATTGACCGGTTGCGTCGCGCATCCGCAGAACCACCAGCTCCGATTGGCTCGCCTGGGCATCGCCGGAGTCGGGAACCGACGCGAGCACGTGCACCTGGCGGATGATATAGCCGGACTCGTCCGGGCCCGCGCTCACCTGGAGCGAAACCGGCTGGAAGGCGGAGATCTTGCTCTGCGGGGGCAGCGACTGGCGCGCGACGATACCGTGCGCGGGCCCCTTCGGGCCCAGCGGCGTCCAGACGATCTGACCGAGCCGTATCCCGAGGCGCTGGGCGAGATCGCGCGCCTGGTCGATCTTCAAACCCGTGAAAACCGGCACGCTGACCATCGAGACGCCGCCCTTGCTCAGGACGACGTTGACGGTCTGGCCCTCGACGACGTTGGATAGCGGCTGCGGGTCTTGATCGACGACGTGGCCGCCGGGGATGAAGTCGTTCTTCACGTAGGTGACGCTGCCCAGCGCCAGTTTTGCGCGATTGAGATCCAGTTGGACTTCGCGCATCGATTGATACCGCAGATCCGGCATGACGCGCGAAATGATACCGTCGCTGATCACGAAGTCGACCTGGCGCCCTTCGCGCACCGTCGTTCCGGCGTCCGGGCGTTGACTCATGACGACGCCCTTGGGATAGCGGTCGGACGTCGCGTGGTCGACGACCTGCGGCACGAGGTTCATCTCCGTGGCCGTCGCGTCCGCGTCCGTCTCGGCTTGTCCGACGAAGGACGGGATCGTGATCGTGTTCGCCGGCGGGAGCAAAAACTGGTAGATCTGGTGTCCGAACCAGACCAACACGCCGACGAATGCGGCGAGAACAATGGAAAAGATCCAATCACGCGGGATGTATTGGTGAACGAGCTCTTGCCACGCGATTCTGTTCAGGTGAGCGCCTCCAGCGCGGCTTCGCTCACGTCGAGATTGCTGAACACGTGCGCAACGTCCTCGTGGTCGTCGAGCGCGTCGAGGAATGCCAGCGCGGCACGGAGGTCGCCTCCCTCCGGCGCAACGGTCTGTTTCGCACGCACACCCAAGTAGACGCCTTTGATTTTGAGTCCGTGCAACGCATCGCGCGCTGCCGCCAGCTGTGCCGGCTCCGTGTAGACGTACGCGAGCTCCTCGCTGTGGTCGACGTCGACGACGCCGTCGACCAACGCGGCTTCCGTCAATTGATCTTCGGATCGCCCCTGCGGATCGACTTCGATGACGCCGACCGGCTCGAACATCCACCCGACCGAGCCCGTTTCGCCGAGCGACCCGCCATGTTTGGTAAAGAGAAAGCGCAGCTCACCCGCGGTACGGTTGCGATTGTCGGTTGCGGCGTCGACGACGACCGCAAGGCCATGCGGACCGTAGCCCTCGTAGCGAATCTCCTCGATCTCCTTTTCACCCGGTCCGCTCGCCCGCGCTATCGCGCGCTTGACGTTGTCGGATGGCATGTTGTGCTCCCGCGCCTTTTCGATGGCGATCCGCAAGCGATGATTGGACTCGGGATCGGTCGAACCGGATTTTGCCGAGAGCGTGATCTCGCGCGAGAGACGGGTAAACAGCGCGCCGCGCTGGGCGTCGCTCTTGCCCTTGTCGAGTTTGATATTCTGCCACTTGCGTCCCATAGAAACGTCCCTTATCCCGGTCCGCCGTACGGACCGACGATCCACCACGGGAACCACATCCGCAGGTGCCACTGCGCCCACGAGATCGGCACCGCCGCGAGCACCGGATAGAAGAATACGAACGCCAGCGCGATCAGCGCAACGGTCCCGGCGATCGCGCCGATTGCAATCCTTCGATTCGCCACGTCGCCGCTGCGTCCCCAGATCCAAATCTGCTGCAAGACGATCGTATTGCACAAACAAATCAGCGGGATGTCTACGTAAAAGTGGTAGGCGAAGGTAATGCGCGGCGACCCCATCCACGGCAGCCATTGTAGCAGGTACGTCAAAACGATCAGGGCGTAGGCTTTGTTCTTCCGTATGATTGCCAGCACGCCGACGATCGGCACCGTGAGCAAGCCCAGCCACATGATGATCGGATTGGGCATCGAGGTGATCTCCTCGATACAGCATCCATTGGGGTCCTGCTGGTTCTTGCGATGATCCTGATAGAAGTACGCAATGGGAATCGCTTCGATCGGCCACTGGTACCAATATGACGCGTAGGGATGGTGCGCTTTGAGCGTGTCGTGATACTCGAACATCGAATATTGCCGGTAGACGACGTCGTTGAAGTTGTGGATCTCGCCGGGGTCGGGCGACTGACGGACCAGATCCGGCACCCAGGCAAGCATGTAAACCGTTGCGCTGATGAACATGATCGTCGCAAGCGCACCGTCGAGACGAAAGCCGCGCGGGTTGCCCCATAGCGCGGGCCGCCCACCGGTGAAGTAGCGCTGCAGCCACACGAGGATCAGCACGACGAAGCTCACGCCGAAGCCCATGACGCCGTACCACTTCGAGCTCACGAGAAGCCCGAGTGCTACCGTGAACGCCACCAGCCAGAACGTCGCCGAAGATCCTTTCTCGCGCGCGTCACCGGCACGCACTTCGTTTTGCGCGTAGGCCGCTTCGCCGGCCGGCGTCTGATAGTCGATGCTCGGATCGGCGCGATACGTGATGCTAAAATCGTTCCCGGGATAGACCAGCGTTCCGCCGCGATTCTGCGACACGGCGCCGGCAGTGATCTTCGCCTTTCCGCCGGTCGATTCGATCGAGCCGCCGTCGCACGCGTAGAGCGAACGCTTCGCGTCGGAGACGAGCGCGTAGGAGCCTTCCGGGAACGTGAACTCTTGCGCGCCCTCGGCAAACCACTTGCGGAAGAACGTGTAGCGCAGCAGCAGATACACCCCGAGCGCAACGTACATGATGACGATGCGGCTCGAGGCGAGATCCAGGTGGCCGGGCGGATGGATCAAGCTTCCCCACAGCACGTTCCATATGACCACGACCGCGACGCCCGCGACGATCGAGGCGGCGCCCGCCGCGACATAGGCCCACGCCGGAACGCGCGTGTGCACGCGTGACTCGACCTGCGACGCGATCCAGAACCGGTAGAACGCATAGACCGCGCCCAGCGAAAAGACGATCACGAAGCCTTCGGGCGTACCGATGCGCGACTGCACGAAGTGCATACCGTCGCAGATCAAGAGAAACGCCGCTATCGATGAGAAAACCGTCGACCCGGTCACGCGCTTGGCGAACGCGTAGAGCAGCATCACCACCAGAGCGCCGAAGACGACGTCGAGAAAACGCCATCCCCACGTGTTGTCACCGTGCTTCAAACCGCCGAAGAGCAGCACCGAGAGGGTCACCAGCAATTTGGTGAGCGGCGGGTGCGTGTTCTCGTAGATGCGCATGTTGCGAAGATACTCTTCCGCCGCGCGGGCGAAGTAGATCTCGTCGAAGATGCCGCAGCGCGTGACACCGGCGATCGTCCAGCACTGGCCCGTATTTCCGTCGGGATACCAATAGCGGATGAACGACAGGACGAAGCTGAAGACTCCGAGCGCGCTCATCGCGACGTAATCGACCGCGCGCATGACGCAGAGCCCTTGGGCCGGCTCCCACCACCTCCGCATCCGCGGCCTCAACGCGAGCTCCCCGGCCTTTGCCGGTTTCGCGGCGCTCGCGGATTCGGGTGCGGAGCCCAGATACGCGTAGCCGAGCGCGAAGAACGTGCAGACCGCCATGGCGGCGTAGAACCCCGTCAGCACTCCCCAGAGGTTCAGGGCGTCGACCCCCGGCGTGTGGTTGGTCACGACTTGCAGGTACTGCAGCGAATAAATGAGATTGGCGAAGAGCACGACGTTGAGCGCGAGCGATCCCCACAGATACCGCCGTGCAATCGGGATACAGGCCGTACAGAACGTAACCGCGTCGAAACTGTAGCGCTCGTGCATGCGCGTCGCCAGGATGAAGAACGCGAGCAGCGCGATCGTGCACGACTCCATCAGCGAGGCCGGCGTGCCCTCTTGCAGGTAACGCCACACGACCAGCGCGAGCGCGGCCAGCACCAATCCGATTCCCCAGACGTACTGGGGAAATTGGACGATGAAGCCGATCAGCTGGTTATCGTGGAGCGGCGGCGGCCCCCAAAACACGTTCTGCCCGAGCAGTGCCTTGACCGCCCACAGGTTGAACGCGTTGACCGTTGCGTAATCGTAGACGCTCGAGCCGTATTCGTAACGCTGTAGCAACCAGTTCAGCGCGTTGAACGGGTTGGCGGTCGGATGGAACGGCACGACCAAGACGATCGAAAAGAGGATCGCCGCGGCGATGCCGATTCCGGTCGCGATCAGCCGCTCGCGCCGGCGTGCGCGATCGGCGAAGGCAAACGCGATGAAGATCGCGATGAGGACGGCGGCCTGCGGTTTGATGAGCAGCGAATACGCGAACGCGACCCACGCAGCGGGGATCAGCGGCGAGACCTTGCCTACGGCGCCGTCGCCGCTCTTTAAAAGAAGGTAGACGGCGAGCAGCGCAAAGCCGGCCGCGACCGAGTCGACCTGACCCCAATCGGCCGAGTTCATGATCGTCGCCGGGCTGAACAGATAAATCGCGGCCGCACCGAGCGCGATGGCCGGGGCCGCGAACCGGCGCGCGATCTGGTAGATCAGCCAGCCGACGCCGAGATCGGCAAGGATTGCCGGCAGCTTGACGACGTCGCGTAGCAGGTTGTAGTGCGGATCGAGCCCACGCAACGGCGCCCACAGATGGCCGAAGAGCGCGAGCACGTAAAAATAACCCGGCGGGTAATCGGCGAAGCTGGTTTTGGTATAGAAGTTCGCAAGACCGTTGTCGAGCAGCGAGAGCGTCCACGCGACGAAGGTCTCGACGTCGGTCGAAAAGCCGCTCGCGCCGATGAAGAGCATCCGCACCCCGAAGGCCAGGAGCAGCAGCAATGGCAGTGCGTACGGGAGCGCGCGCTCCCAGACGGACGTTTGGACGTTCGTCCTGGCGTTCACGGTAGCGTAGGCCTCCGGTCAGCCGACAGGTTCGGCGAGCGTTTCGAGCAGATAGTCGCGCAGTGCGCGGTTGGGGTGGCGTTCCACGACGGCCATAGGTTCTGCAACCGCACGCGCCGCGGCCTCTCGCGCGCCCAGCTCCTCGAGCGCGCCGACGATGCGTTCGACTTCGTCGGGTTCGAGGAGGCGCTCGCGGCAGTATGCCGCGGCAATCTCCTCGCGTGCCGGCGAGGGCGCCTGGGCCAGCGCCCAGACGATCGGAAAACTCCACTTGTGGCGCACCAGGTCGTGGGCGACCGCCTTCCCCGTTCGATCGGCGGACGCCCAGATCCCGAGGATGTCGTCGCGCACTTGGAACGCCATGCCGTACGCGCGTCCCAGTTCCGCATAGCTCTCGATCTGCTCGGAACCGACGTCCGCGCAACACCCGCCGAGCGCGCAGGCGGCTTCGAACAGCGCCGCGGTTTTTCCGGCGATCATCGTCCGGTAGTCGGCGAGCGAAACGTGGCCGGCCCGCTCGAACTGCAGGTCGAGGGACTGCCCATCGCACATGGTGCGATGCGCGCGATGCAGACGTTCGATCATCTCGAGGGCGCGCATCGGACCAACGCGTGCCTTGGCGTTGGTCAGCGCGAGAAAACTGATCGCGCACATGGCGTCACCGGTATTGACTGCCTGGCCGATGCCATAGACGCTCCACAACGTGCGGCGTCCATGCCGAAACTCGTCGCGGTCCTCGATGTCGTCGTGAACGAGCGAATAGTTGTGCAACAACTCGACCGCTACCGCCGCATCGAGCGCGCTCTCGAGGGGACCGCCTTCGCTTTCGCACGCGATCATGAGCATCGTCGGGCGCAGGCGCTTCCCACGACGGGCGGGCCCGTGCGGCTCGTAGCCGAAGTGATACGCGAGCATCTCGGCGATGGCGGGCGATCCGGTATACGCGTGGATTCGCTCGCGTAGATACTCTTCGAAACGCTCAGACCGGTTGAGCAGCGAGGTCCTCCATGCGCGCTTGCACCTGATCGACGAGCCAGCCCGGCGTCGAAGCGCCGGACATCAAGCCGGCGATCTTCACGCCGTCGAACCACTCCGCCCGCAGTTCGTCGGGGCCTTCGATGTGGTACGAGCGCGCGCCGTGCGACTCTGAGAGCTCGGCGAGATGTTTGGTGTTGGCCGAGGTCTTGCCGCCCACGACGACCATCACCTCGACTTCTTCTGCCAACCGTAGCGCTTCGCTTTGACGGTTATTCGTGTCGGTGCAGATCGTGTTCACCGCACGCACTTCGTAGTATTTTTCACTCAACGCTTTGACGATGTCGCTGAAGCGCTCGCGGGAGTACGTCGACTGCACGACGACGCCGATACGGCTGCCCCGCGGCAGCTTGGCGATGTCTTCGACCTTCTCGATGCACCAGGCGCCCGGGACGTGGCTCAGCGTCCCTTTGACTTCGGGATGGCTCGGGTCGCCGATGACGATGATCTTATAGCCCTCGGCCTTGAGCTTCTCAGCCTGCACGTGAATCTTGGTGACCATCGGACAGGTCGCGTCGATGATCTCGAGGCCTTTGGATCGCGCTTTTTCGAAGACCTCGACGGGCAAGCCGTGAGCGCGCACGAAGAGCGCGCCGCTCTCGACGTCGTCGACGCTCGCCGCATTGCGCAAGCCGTCGCGCTCGAGCGTCGCGACGGTCTGCGGGTTGTGCACGACATGGCCAAGCGTCGTCACGTCGCCGCGACCCGCGATCGCTTCTTCGGCCTTCTTTACCGTGATCGCGACGCCGAAGCAGAATCCCTGAACCTTAGCTTTGCGAATTTCCATCGATGCTTTCCCGTAGGGTACCAATCGCGCCCATGACGTCGTCCGTGAACTTCGCCAAGTCGTCGCGGGTTGCTTTCCGGTCGGCCGGCATCCTCATCGGCCGGCCGAAGGCGACTTTGATCGTAGCGAGGCGCCCGGCGTTGGCGCTTCCCACGATGCATGCCGGCACGACCGGTGCCCCGGTGAGCGACGCGAGAAGCGCAACCCCGATCCTGGGCGCTTTGTCACCGTGGACGTTGCGGCCGCCTTCGGGGAAGATCCCGATGCAGCCCCCCTCGCGCAGCACGTCAACGGAGCGCTTGATCGCAGCTGCGGCGCTGCCCCGGCGATCGACCGGATATGCGCCGAGTGCCGCGATCGTCGGCCCGAGCACGGGAATCTCAAAAAGCTCTTTCTTCGCCATATAGTGGATTTGCCGCGGACAGAACGCACCGAGCAGCGGCGGATCGAGATTCGAAACGTGATTGCACGCAACGATCAACGGTCCGTCGGGCGGGACGCTTTCCGTGCCGTACGCGCGCACGCGCCACAATCCGCGTCCCACGGCGCCGATGACGGCCTTTGCGAACGCATACAAGATCATCGCGCGCGCTCGACGATCGCTACGATCTCCGCAACGACGGCGTCCACGCTCACGCTGCTCGAGTCGACGACGTGCGCATCCGGTGCGGGCGCGAGCGGCGAGACCGCACGCTCCCGATCGAGCCGGTCGCGCTCCTCGATCTCCTGCGCGAGCTGATGCTCGCTGATATCGACACCGGATTCGAGCAACTGCAGGCGCCGGCGCTCGACGCGCTCCTGGACCGACGCGGTGAGGAAGATCTTGACGCGGGCAAACGGCAGCACCACCGTGCCGATATCGCGCCCGGCCATGACGACCGGCCCGTCTTGTGCGATCTCGCGCTGGCTGCGCACCATCGCTTCGCGCACGCGAGGATGTGCGGCAATCGTCGAGACGACGGTGCTGACTTGATTGGACTGCAGCGTCGCCTCATTGAGCTCGACGCCGCCGGCGATGATGCGAAAACCTTGTGGCGCGTCGGGGTCGAGCGTCACTTTGACGCGCGCACCTTCCCACAAGCGAACCAGCGCGCTTTCATTGTCGGCATCGATGCCGCTGCGCAGCGCGAGATAGGCCAGCGTGCGATACATCGCGCCGGTATCCAGGTAGAGGACGCCGAGTTCTTGCGCGAGCCGGTGCGCAACCGTGGTTTTTCCCGACGCGGCGGGACCGTCGATCGCAATCTGCAGATGCGGTGGTGCGCTCATGGTCGCGGCCAGCGATTCGCTAAAGGATGGCGTTCCACCCGGCGGTAAGATGGCGTCGTGGCCAAAACGCGCGCGGTCTTCTTCTGTAACGCCTGCGGTTTCGAGTCGGCGCGCTGGCTCGGCCGTTGCCCGCAATGCGAAGCATGGAACTCCTTCGACGAACGGCCTTTTGCGGTTCCGGCACGCAGCTCCAAGGCCGTCGCATCGGCACGCAGCGCCGCGCTCGCACCGACGGAGCTCGCGGCGATCGACGGTGCCAAGATCGCGCGCATCCGCAGCGGGATGAGCGAGTTCGACGCCGTCCTCGGCGGCGGTATCGTTCCCGGCAGCCTCACGCTGATCGGCGGCCCGCCGGGCGCCGGCAAATCGACGCTCTTGCTCCAGATCGCCGCGCGCCTCTGTGAAAACGGTCCCGTCGTCTACGTCTGTGGCGAAGAGTCGGCGGCGCAGGTCAAGCTGCGCGCGCAACGCCTGGGAATCGACGCACCGCTGCTCGTGCATGCCGAGACGAATCTGCGCGCGGTGCTCGATGCGCTCGACCGCATCCAGCCGCGTGCCGTCATCGTCGACTCGATCCAGACCGTCTGGCTGCCCGACGCCGAGTCGTACGCCGGAAGCGCCACGCAGATTCGCGATTGTACGCAAGCATTGATGGAGTTCGCCAAACGCAGCGGCTGCGCGACCTTCATCGTAGGCCACGTCACCAAGGACGGTGCGATCGCCGGGCCGCGCCTGCTCGAACATCTGGTCGACACGGTGCTCTACTTCGAAGGTGAGACGACCGGCGAATACCGCATTCTGCGCGCATACAAGAACCGCTTCGGTTCGATCGACGAGATCTGCGTCTTCGCGATGCACGATCGCGGCCTCGTCGACGTCCCCAACCCGTCGCAGCTCTTTCTCGCGGGACGCGCGGAGCGTCCCAGCGGTTCATGTGTCGTGGCGTCGATCGTCGGTTCGCGCCCGGTATTGATCGAGGTGCAGGCGCTGGTCGGCGAAAGCAGCTACGGCACGCCGCGGCGCCTGGCGAACAATCTCGATCAGGGGCGTCTTGCCATGATTCTAGCCGTCCTCGAACGGCGGGTCGGCATGCACCTCGGCACGCACGACGTTTACGCGTCGGTCGCCGGCGGCTTGCGGGTCAACGAGCCCGCTGCCGATCTCGGCATCGCGCTTGCGGTCGCATCGTCGTTTCGCGACCGGCCGCTGCCGCCGCACGCCGTGGCCTTCGGTGAGCTCGGGCTCTCGGGCGAATTGCGCAGCGTGAGCGCAACCGCGCGCCGGGAGGCGGAAGCGCGAAAACTCGGTTACAGCACGATCTTTTCACCCGAGGGCTACCGCGACGTCGCCTCCGCGATCGCCGCGGCGTTGTCGTAGATGGCCGTTTTCGAACTGGTGCCGAACCTTTCCGAGGGCCGCGACGCGGCAACGATCGACGCGGCGGTCGACGCGGTGCTCGAAACCGGCGCGCGCGTGCTGCATCGCACGAGCGATCCCGTGCATCATCGAAGCGTGCTCACGATCGCCGGCGGCGACCGCGAGGTGCTCGATGCCGCCGTCGCCCTTGCCGGCGTCGCGGTCAAGCACATCGATCTGCGCGCGCATCGCGGGATACACCCGAGGATCGGCGCGCTGGACGTTCTGCCGTTCGTCCCGCTGCGTGGCGCGTCGCTCGCCGATGCCGCGGCGCTGGCGCACGAGGCGGCCGCGCGGATCTGGGAGACGTATCGCGTCCCTTCCTTTTTCTATGGCGCCGCGGCGCGCGATCCGCAGCGCGAGCTGCTGGCCGACGTGCGTTCGGGAGAGTTCGAGGGGCTCGACGTGCGCTTCGCCCGGATGCCACCCGACGTCGGGGAGATTCCCAAGCACGAGCGCGCCGGCGCGATCGCGGTCGGCGCGCGCCCCCTCCTCGTCGCGTTCAACGTCGAGCTGGAGACCGGCGATCTGGCCCTGGCCAAACGTATTGCCCGCACGCTGCGCGAGCGCGACGGCGGTTTGCGCACGCTGCGCGCGCTCGGGCTTCGCTTGAGCGGTGGGGTGGTACAAGTATCGCTCAATGTCACAGACGTCGACGCCACACCGCTCTATCTCGTCGTCGAAACCATTGCACGCCTGGCCGCCAAGAACGGCGTCGCCCTGCGCCGAAGCGAGTTGATCGGTCTGATTCCGCGAGCGGCCGTCGAGACGGCGGCCCGCTATTATTTGGGGAGCCTCTAAGCAATCGTGAAGCACATCGTCGTTCTTATCGCCTGCGCCTTGATCGCGCTTACGGGCTCCAGCGCTCGCGCGCAGCAAACCGGCGGTCCCGGCGATGCCGGCATCTATTCGACGGTGTTGCACAACGGCTTGCGCGTGGTGGTGGTCGAGGACCATGCTGCGCCGGTCGTGCAGACGGCGGTGTGGTATCACTTCGGCTCGCTCGACGAAACGCCGGGTAAAACCGGTCTTGCGCACGCGACCGAGCACATGATGTTCCGCGGCACGCCGACGCTTTCGTCGGGAGGCCTCGACGACATCGTTGCACGGCTCGGTGCGCAGATGAACGGTCAGACGAGTTACGACTACACGCAGTTCTATTTCATGCTGCCGGCCGATAAAGTGGACGTCGGCCTCGCCATCGAGGCCGACCGCATGCAGCACGCAGCGATGCGCCAGTCGGATTGGGACGTCGAACGCGGCGCGGTCCTCAACGAACTGGAAGGCGACGACAGCTCGCCGTTCTTCAACCTGCTCGCGCGGGTGCGGGCCGCGGCGTTTCCCGGTCAGCCCAACGGACGGACGCCGACCGGCTACATCTCCGACGTCCGGCGCGCGACGGCCGCAGATATCGCCAAGTACTATCACGAATGGTACGCGCCCAACAACGCGACACTCGTCGTGGCCGGCGACGTCGACCACACCACGATCTTCGCCAAGGCCGAGCAGTACTTCGGTTCGATTCCGCCCAAAACGCTTCCCGAGCGCACCGAGGTCCATCCAACCGCCGTCGCGCATACCGTCACCGTCACCTCGGAT
>DATJRM010000013.1:0-27842 GCA_035504755.1 Candidatus Acidiferrales bacterium | reverse complement strand
CGCACCGTCGAGCCGCGCCGACTTGCCGAGATCGCCGAAAACACGAAGCTGCTGCCGGCAAGCGTCGACGTCGTCCTGAACACGTCCGATCGCATCCGTGAGGTCGCGCGCAAGATTCGCAAGATGCAAAGCTGCTTGTTCATCGGGCGCTACATCAACTATCCGACCGCGCTCGAGGGCGCCCTCAAGCTCAAAGAGATCAGCTACATCCACGCCGAGGGCTACGCCGCGGGCGAGATGAAACACGGACCGATCGCCTTGCTCGATCCGGAAACGCCGGTCATCGGTATCATGACCGACGGCCGCGTGCGGGAGAAGATCCTCTCCAATATCATGGAGTCGAAAGCGCGCGAGGCGCCGGTCATCCTCGTTGCCAATCACGGCGACACCGAAGCGGCCCAGGTCGCGGATCACGTGTTTTGGGTACCGAAAGTCGACGAGCTCCTCTCGCCGATCGTCAACGTGATTCCGCTGCAGCTGCTTGCCTATCACATCGCCGACATCGAGGGCAAGGACGTCGACCAGCCGCGCAACCTCGCGAAGACCGTGACGGTGGAATAGCGGCGAAGAGAGGGCGGAATGACCGCCGGGCGCGACAAAGAGTAGCCGGCGTATGATTCGCTCCGACGGGCGTAGGCCCGATGAACTACGCCCCGTCTCGATCGAGCCCGGCTTCATGAAATACGCCGAAGGCAGCGCGCTCATCACGATCGGCAACACGCGCGTGATCTGCGCGGCAAGCATCGAGGACCGCGTACCGCAATGGCTCAAAGGCAAGGGCTTGGGCTGGGTCAGCGCCGAGTACTCGATGCTGCCTCGCGCCACCCAGGAACGTACGCAACGCGAATCCGCAAAGGGCCGCCTCGGTGGTCGCACGCATGAGATTCAGCGCATCATCGGCCGTGCATTACGCGCGGTGACCGATACGTCGAAGCTCGGCGAGCGCGCCATCTGGATCGACTGCGACGTGCTGCAAGCAGACGGGGGGACGCGTACCGCTTCGGTAACCGGGGCGTACGTCGCCCTCGCGCTCGCCTTGCGCAGTATCCCGGACCTGCGCGGAAGCCGCTGGCCGTTGACCGGCATGGTCGGCGCCGTCAGCGTCGGCATCGTGCACGGCGTACCGATGCTCGATCTCGCCTACGACGAGGATTCGACGGCGCATACCGATATGAACGTCTTCATGACCGACGCCGGCAAGTTCGTGGAGCTTCAGGGGACGGCGGAAGCGGCGCCGTTCGATCGCGGCCAGCTCGACCTCATGCTCTCGATGGCGGAGCGCGGAATCTCCACGCTATTCGAACGCCAACGCGAAGCCATCGGTGAACCGTAATGGCGGACGACCCGATCGCGGCGCTGGTGAACCACGTCGGCGGCTTCCATATCACCGACCGCGCGATGCGCAAGGCGCAGGATGCGGCGGCGGCGGCGGTCGCCGGCGGTACGCTCGAAGGCCAAGAGCAAGCGGCCTACCTCGCAGCGGTGCGGCGTTACTTTTCCGGCTTCGAGCGCGAGGCACGAGCGCATCTGCGCGACGTCGACCGGCGTTTGGAGCACGTTAATCAAGTACACTTCAACTTGACCGCCGAACGCGGCGTCGCCGTCAAGCGCATCGAGGCGACGCGGGCCGTCCTCACCGCACTCGACGCGATCGAGGTCTCGTGAAAGTTCTCGATCGCTTCGGCCGCGCGACGATCGAGTTTTTCGAGTACGCCGGCGGCATCGTCGTCCTGGCGGCGGAGTCGGGTGGATTCCTCGTCAAACTGCGAATCCGCTTCGTCGAGACGATCAATCAGTGCTACTTCCTGGGGGTCGAGTCGTTCTCGATCGTCATCCTCACCTCGCTCTTTACCGGCATGGTGATCTCGCTCGAATCCGCGCTTCAGGCGGTGCAGTACGGATTCGGCAACTTCGTCGGCGGCGCCGTCGCCTACGGCACGATACGCGAACTCGGCCCGATGTTGACGGCGGTTGTCGTGGCGGGCCGCGCCGGTTCGGCGATCGCCGCCGAGCTCGGCTCGATGGTCGTGACCGAGCAGATCGAGGCGCTCACCTCGATGGGCTTGGAGATTCCGCGCTTCTTGGTACTGCCGCGCGTCCTCGCAATGGTCGTGATGCTGCCGCTGCTTACCATCTTCGCCGACGTCGTCGCAATCGGCGGCGGCATGTGGATCGCGCAGTCCTACGCGCACATCTCGTACGACACGTTCATGTCTTCGGTGCGGCAGACGATCGGCTTCGACGACGTCGTCAAGGGCCTCTTCAAGTCTCTCGTCTTCGCGTTGATCATCGCGCTCGTCGGCGCCTATCAGGGCCTTACGGCGCGCGGCGGCGCAGCCGGCGTCGGTGCGGCCACGACCGGCTCGGTCGTGATCTCGATCATCTTGATCTTCGTATCGAACTTCGTCCTCTCGTTTCTGCTCTTCGGCGGTCACTAAACCGTGTCGGATGTCATTGCACGTCTCGACGACGTCGATCTGAACTACGGGGACCGCGTGGTTCTCAAAAACTGCAGCCTCAACGTCGTCGGCGACGCGATCACGTGCATCATCGGTCTTTCGGGCGCGGGTAAGTCGACGATCCTGCGGCTCCTCGACGGCTTGATCAAGCCCTCCTCCGGACACGTGTACGTGCACGATAAGGACATCTGCCACATGCACGAGACGCAGCTCAACGAAGTGCGGCGCGCGATCAGCCTCTCGTTTCAGTTTGCGGCGCTGCTCGACAGTCTGACGGTCGGCGAGAACGTGGCGCTCCCCCTGCGCGAACACACGCGTGCCAGTGACGCCGAGATCCGCAAGACGGTCGAAGAAGCCCTCGACTCGGTCGGCCTCGCGCACACGTACGATGCGATGCCCAGCGAGCTCTCGGGCGGTATGCTTAAACGCGCCGGCTTCGCGCGCGCGATCGTCACCCGCCCCGAGCTCGTGCTCTACGATGAACCCACGACCGGACTCGACCCCATCGTCACGCATCTCATCACCGATACCATCTTGCACCTGCGTAAGAAGCTCAACGGCACCGCGGTCGTGATCTCGCACGATTTGCACTCGATCTACATGATGGCCGATTACGTCGCGATGCTCTTCGAAGGCGCCGTAATCGCGTACGGAACGGTCGACGAGATCAAGAGCTCGAGAAATCCCATCGTGCAGCAATTCTTGACGGGCAGCGAGGTTGGCCCGATACCCATTTGAAAAGGCGCCTCGCCCAGGCCCAGCGGCCCACGTCGTGGGGCCCCGAGCCGGTCGCCAAGGTTCATCGGGGCCACTTCGAGTAAGACACCGGCAATGAGTAGGCAGGCGCAGGTTGGAGCATTCGCGATTCTGGCGTTGCTGCTGTTGTTCGCCGTGTTCTATGTGGTCACGGACTTTGGCACCAGGCACACCGGTTATCGCATCGGCGTGCATTTTGAGTCGGCGGCGGGCTTGCACTCCGGGGCGCTCGTGTACTTCAGCGGCGTGACGGTGGGGTCGGTCGATTCGATCACGCTGCTGCCCGATAACACGGTCGACGTGATTCTGGCGGTCAATCGCGACGTCGACATTCCGTCGGATTCGAAGTTTTTGATTCAAGCGCCGCTGACGGGCGACCCCAATCTCATTATTCTGCCGCCGCGGCCGCAGGCCGGGGTGAGACCGCCGATGCTCGCGCGCGAAGTTCTGCCGGTCGCCGAGCAACCGCAAGGCATCAACACCGCAACGATCGCCGATCTCCTCCAACAGGGTCAGGGCGAGATCGTCAAATTCGATGCGATGCTCAGTGAACTGCAGCGGCGCGAGCCCAAGCTGCTGGATACGTTGCAGTCGACCCTCACGAACGCCAACGAGCTGACGATCTCGATGCGCAGCTCGCTCACCGCGTTGTCGAGCGAACTGCAGAGCAGCCTTGCGCAGGCGAGCTCGAACCTCGTGGCGTTGACGGGCACGCTCAACGACACCGTGCAGCTGAACTCGCCGCGGATCAGCGACATGCTCACGCAATTCCAGCAGACGGCGCATGCGCTCAACACCTCGATGGCCGTGCTCGAGTCCATCGCGAAGGATCCGAATCTTCGGGCAAACGTCTTGGCAACGACGCAGAACATCGCGGATACCACGAAGAACATCGCCGATATCACGCGCGACCTGCGTCAGGTGACCGGCGACCCGCAGACCCAAGCGCAACTGAAGAACACGGTTGCCAATCTCGACGCGACGATGCAGCGCGCCGACTCGCTGCTGGGCGCGCTCGGCGGCAAGAGCAGCGTGTACGGCGTCGACGCGAACGCGACGCCCTATCCGCTCGGTAGCAGCGCTCCGGCACCGCCGGCCGGCGGGAATGCGCCTCCCAGCTCCGGCACACCGACGGTGCAGTCGCTGCACCTGCAGAGCCGCCTGGCGGCAATCGCCAGCAACCTGATTCAAATTCAGCTGCGCATCAGCCGGCTTTCACCCGAGGCGGTCTGTTGCCCGTCGTCGCTCTTCAAGCAAAACGAGGGCCCCCAAGGGGATCTCAATGCGGTGCTGCTTCCGAAGTCCGAGAACAGCCTGCTGGTCGGCGCCAACGACATCGGCTCCGACACGACGGCCAACCTGGCATGGCTGCACTCGGTCGGCTCCGATTTTCGCGTGGGAGGCGGCGTCCTCTACTCGCAACTCGGATTGCTCGGCCAGTACAATGCCGGCGTCTTCGGTCTCGATACGAAGATCTACGACCTGGAGCGGCCCGAGATCGATCTGTACGGCAACGTGCATCTCACGAAGAATCTCTATTTGTTCTACGGCGAGCGCGGGCTCAATCACGTCGAGCATCGCTTCACCTACGGCCTGCAGACGCAATTCCCGTGAGCGCGGCCACAACGAACCCCGAACGCCTGAAGATCGGCATCATCGGCGCCGGCTCGATGGGCACGCTCTTCGGCTATCACTTGGCCGTGACGTCGGACGTTACCGTGCTCGACGCCAATCCCGAAACCAGCGCGGCGATCGCCGCATCGGGCCTCCGCTTGAACGAACAGCCGGCGCGTCGCGTGCACGTCGCCGTCAATGCGCGCGAACTCTTCGGTTCGCAAATGCTGTTTCTGTTCGTGAAGGCGGTCGACACGCTGCGTGCGCTGCGTCCCTTCGCCGGCGAGCTCAACCCCGCGACCCCGGTGATCTCGTTGCAGAACGGCGTCGGCAACGAAGACGCGATCAAGACGGCGCTGGGCGGTGCGGTCCCCGTCGTTCTCGGGGTGACCACGGAATCGGCGATAACGGTCTCGCCGGGGCACGCACGCAGTTCGGTAGGCGGCACGACGCTGATCGGTTCGGCATCCGCCGCAGCGCCGACGTCGCGTACCATCGCCGACGTCTTGACGCGCTCGGGCTTGCGCGCGTCGGTTGTCTACGATATTCGCCCGCATCTTTGGGGAAAGCTCATCGCGAATGCCGCGATCAACGCGATCTCCGCGCTGCTGGACTGCGAAAGCGGCGAGATCATCCGCAACGCGAATGCCGCACACCTCGCCGAGTCGCTGGCGGAAGAAGCCGCAGCGGTCGCCGCCGCGTTGAAGATCAACCTGCCGTTCGTGAGCCCGTGGCAGTACGTCGTGCAGGTGATCGAAGTCGGCGCGGATTCCAAGAGTTCGATGGCCTTCGATCTGGAATCGGGGCATCCGAGCGAGATCGATCACATCAACGGCGCCGTCGTCGCGCTCGGCCGGCGCGCCGGCGTGCCGACGCCGTACAACGACGCGATGGTGCGTCTGATCAAGGCGAAAGAGACGCAGCGGACGATGGCGCAGGCGTGAGCGCAACGCTGCTCGACGGCCTCGCAACGATCTGCGGCCCGGGTGGCCTCGTACGCGATCACGACGAACTCGCTTCCTACCTTACCGACTGGCGCGGCGTCTTCACGGGCTCGGCGCTCGCCGTCGCGCGCCCGGCCGATACGAGCGCCGTCGCGGCCTGCGTGCGCGCTTGCGCCGCTGCGGGCGTTGCGGTCGTTCCGCAAGGCGGAAATACCGGCCTCGCCGCGGGCGCAACGCCGCTCGGCTTGGAGCGCGCCATCGTGCTGAGTCTCTCGCGCATGCGCCGTGTGCGCGTGCTCGATGCAGCGGGTTTCACGATCGCGGTGGATGCGGGTTGCGTGCTCGCCGCCGTGCAAGCGGCCGCGACCGATGCCGGCCGGTTCTTTCCCCTCTCGCTTGCGGCGGAAGGGACGGCGCAGATCGGGGGGTTGATCGCGACCAACGCCGGCGGCACGGCGGTGCTGCGTTACGGATCGATGCGCTCGCTGGTCCTCGGTCTGGAAGTCGTACTCGCGGACGGCACGATCGCGGACGGGATGCGCGCATTGCGTAAAGACAACGCGGGGTACGATTGGAAGCAGCTCTTCATCGGCAGCGAAGGCACGCTCGGCGTCATCACCGGGGCGGTTCTGCGGCTGTTTGCGCGGCCTTCGCACCGTGCGACCGCCCTGCTCGGCGTCCAAACGCCGCAGCACGCGGTGGATGCCTTCGGCGCGCTCCAAGATGCGCTCGGCGAAGCGCTGGTCGGCTGCGAGCTCTTCGGCGAGCGCGCGGTCGCTCTACGTCTGGCGTACGAGCCCCAGCTCGTGCGCCCGACCGGCGAGCACCCGTGGTATCTGCTGGTCGAGGCTGCATCGAGTCTTCCCGGGCTGCGCGACGGCCTCGAGGCGGCTTTGAACCAAGTCCTCGAACGAGGATATGCCGACGACGCGATTCTCGCTGCGAGTACCGCACAGGCGCATGCGCTCTGGGGCTGGCGCGAGAGCATCAGCGAGAACGAACGGCGCGCGGGGCGCAGCGCGAAGCACGACGTATCGGTGGCCATCTCGGCGATCCCGGCGTTTCTGGCGCGGGCGACGCATGCGGTGGAACGCGAGCACCCGGGGACGCGCGTCATCGCCTTTGGACACGTCGGCGACGGAAACATACACTTCAACGTGCTACTCGGTGAGCACGCCGGCGCAGACGCGGTCACCGCGACCGTTCACGCGATCGTGCGGGAGTTCGCCGGGAGCATCACGGCCGAGCACGGCATCGGCCGCTACCGGCGCGAGGAGTTGGGCGAGCACCGCGGCGCCGCCGAGTTAGCCTTGATGCGCGCGGTGAAAGACGCCGTCGATCCGGACGGACTGATGAACCCCGGCGCGGTGCTTTCGGTGCGCTCCTAAACGTTGCAGAGTGCTGCGCCGAGCGCCGACGTTACCGCATCCGACGGCTTTGCGCCCGCCGGTCGTTCGTAGAGGATCGTCAAGGCTCGGTCGTTCTGGACGGAAAATGCCGACTCGATCGTCGCTTTGCGTGAACGGAACGTCGCCAACCCCGCTTCTCCGGGACACGCGGCGAGCGGGACACTCGAAACGAAATGCGCGCCCGGGTAGCGCAGAATCACGTTGATCGTTTCCTGCGAGGCGAGATCCTTGAGCGAACCGCTGAATGCGGTGCTCGTGCTGACGTAGCGCTCTTGCGCTGCGCCCGATCCCTGCACCCACGTGGTTGCGTCGACTTTGCTCCAACCCGCCGGTCCGCCGTTGCCGCCTTTTCCCGAACAGCTCGTGAGCACGACGCCGGCGCAGGCGATAACGAGCGAAGCGAGCCGCAGCGCCCTCATGCCTGCGGCACCAAGCGCAGCAGCCGCACCGCGCCGCGTTTGCTCCAGAGATCCACGGAAGAAGCGCCGCCACCGTTGACCGGAGCGTCGATCGTCTCGTTGTTGCCGATCGAGGTACCGCGCAGGTCGAAGTCAGTGAACAACGTTCCGTCGTCGGTGTGCATCCGCGCCATGAACGCGGCGGTCGTGCGCACGTACACGGTTACGTCGCCGTTGTCCGAAGAGAAGCGCAGGACACCCGGCCAGCTCGCCGCGCCGACCGTCGCATCGATCGAGCCGTTGCGCGTGTGCGCTTGTGCCCGGCCGGCGATCATGATCTTCACGTCGCCGCTCTCCGCCGTGACGTCGGCGTTTCCGCTGATGTCGGTCACGTTTACGTTGCCGCTGCGCGAGTGCACCACGAGATTGACGCCCTCCGGCACGCGCACCAGGAGATACGCCAACGGTCCGGTTGCATCGACGACGATCCCTTTGCCGTTCGAGCGCACCGCCGGCGCGGGCGGCGGACTAGACGCCGAGAGCGCCGTGGCCGAGATCGTGTAGCGGTCCGGCGGGTCACCCTCCGCCGGTTTGTACGCGTTCACGACACCGCTATCGATGTTGACGGTCATCGTCGAGCCCGCTTTGAGCACGCCGACCGTGTTGGCGTACGGTGGCGGCGGCGACGAACAAGCGACAAAAGTAAGAAGCAGGAACAGCGCCGGTAATTTCACGCTAGCGTTCTTCGCTGCGGTCGCGCGGATGCGCCTCCTCGTAGCTGCGGCGCATGTGTTCCAGTGAAACGTTCGTGTAGATCTGCGTCGTCGAGAGACTCTCGTGACCCAGCAGTTCCTTGATCGTCATCAGGTCGGCCCCGTTCTCGAGCAGATGCGTGGCAAAAGAGTGACGCATCACGTGCGGCGTGACGTGCTTGTTCAGACCGGACAGTTCGGCAAACTGACGAAAGATCACCCACGCCTGGCGATGCGACATGCGCGTCTTTCGCTTGGAAATGAAGAGCGCTTCATCGGGCGTGCGGGGGCGCACCGCGAGATAGCCGCGAATCGCATCCGCAGACGCTTGATTGATGAAGACGGTTCGCTGTTTATTTCCCTTTCCGATGACGCGCATCAGCCGTTTGTCGAGATCGACGTCGCTGACGTTCAAGCCGACGAGCTCCGCTCGCCGGATGCCGCTGGCGTACAGCAACTCCATCATCGCGAGGTCGCGGCGCCGTGCAAACTCGGTTTTTCCGGCGATCTTCGTGCGCAGCAGCTTGCCGACTTCGCGTTCGGACATGACGTGCGGCAGGCGTTTCGGCGCCTTGGGCGGCGGCACGTCTTGTGCCGGGTTGTCCGCGCGCCGCCCTTCGCGCTTTTGAAGCGCGAAATAGGACCGTAGCGCGGCAATCTTTCGCCGTACGGAGGTCGGTGAATACTTGCGGGGACCCATGAGCTCCATCACAAAGCGGCGCACATCGGAGACGGTGGTCTTCGGCAACGTCGAAAAGGGCAGATTCTTGCGATGGCTCGGCTCTAGGAACTGCCCGAAGAGCTCGACGTCCCGCGCGTACTCCTCGGAGGTCCGCGGAGACTGCCCGCGTTCGAGCCGCAGATGCGCGGCAAACTCGGCGATCGTCGGGTCCGCGGGGATATACGAACTCACGGAGAGTTCATTTCGGCGGCCGGCGACGGTCCCTCTTGCTCGGTAGGGACCAGACTACCTAGTGCCGCGATCGTCACCGCCGCAGAGAAGAAGAAGCCCTGCGCGAAATCGACGCCGAGTTCACGCAAGAGTTCGACCTGCTCTGCGCTCTCGACGCCCTCGGCCGTGACCGAGAGGCCGAAGGAACGCGCGAGCAAGACGATGCTCCGTACGATCTCCAGGGCGCGCGGATCGCCGGGAAGCGGTTCGATGAACGATCGATCGATCTTCAGGCCGCGGATCGGGAGCCGCTGCAGATACGCCAGGGACGAATACCCCGTGCCGAAGTCGTCGAGCGCGAATTCGAGCCCCAGGTCGCGCAATCGCTGCATCGTGCGGTTTGCCGCGTCTGAACTCGTCATCATGGCCGTTTCCGTGATCTCGAGTTTCAGACGTTCGGGCGGTAAGCCGTGGCGGCGCAGCAACGTCTCGGTATTTTCCACGTATGCCGTGCTCGCGATCTCCGACGCCGACACGTTGACGGCAATGGACGCTCCGGGAAAAAGATCGAAGATCGCTTTCCCGTGCGAACAGACCGCACGAAAAACCAGACCGTCGATTGCCTCGACGAACCCGTGCGCCTCGGCAAACCCCATGAACTCCGAGGCGAGGGCGACGGTACCGTCCTGACGGTGCCACCGCAGCAGCGCCTCGAACCCGACGATACGTTGCGCGTCGAGGCTGTATATCGGTTGATAATGCGGTTCGAGTTCGCCGTGTTCGATCGCACGCCGAAGCTCCTCTTCGAGTTGCGAATCCTGCGCTATGCGGCGCCGCATCGCAGCGTCGAAGATGACGAACCGCGCCCGGCCGCGCCGCTTCGCCTCGTACATCGCGATGTCGGCATCGCGCAAGAGCTCCTCCGGGTTCGCATACGAGTCGTCGACGGCGACGACACCCATCGAGGCTTCGGGATAGATCGACCGTCCCTTGATGATGATCGGATCGCTCAAGTGGGCGAGCAGCAGCGCCGCGGCTTCGGTAAACGAACGCGACTCGATGCTTGCCACGATGACGAATTCGTCGCCGCCGAGCCGGGCGATCAAATCCGTCGGTTCGACGACCGTACGCAGGCGGGCGCCGATCGAGCGCAGCAGATCGTCGCCGGCGAGATGTCCCAGCGTCTCGTTGACGATGTTGAAGCGGTCGAGATCGATGAAGAAGATCGTGTAGCGGTCTCGCCGCTCACTCGACAGAACCGACTGCGCGAAGTCCAGAAACGCGGCACGGTTGGGCAGGCCCGTGAGGGTGTCGGTGAATGCGGCCTTGCGCAACTCCGCTTCGACGGTTTTCTGCAGTGCGATCTCGTCTTCCAGGCGGCGCTGCACCGCTTCGAGCGCACCTTCGCGTTCCTGGGCACGCCAACGCTGCAGCACGCCGACGGCAGCGAGCACCGCGACGAACCAAATCGCGATGATCAGACCGAGGGCGGATGAGATCAAGCTACGCGCCGTCGTGCGCAGCGGGGTCGCGTCGGTCGAAAGATGCACGTACGCATGGGTGTAGCGCAGCATCATTCGGCGGTCGACCCGGTAGCCGGCGGGAATCGGCGCGGTTGCCAGAAGCTCATGGCCCCGCTTGCTCGACTCGATCCACGCAACGTCGCCGCTTGCCAGCGGCATGCGCATCAACCTCTTGAAGAGCGCGGTCAGGGTGTCGACGACGACGACGCCCACGACGCGGCTGCCCACCGAAATAGCCTTCTCGGTCGAGATGTAGCTTACGCCGTGGGTGTAGGGCCCCGTGAACGCCGTGCGGGCCGGCTCCCGGAGCGCGCGTTGGAACCAGGCGAATTGCGTGTACTCGTTGCCCGGTGGAGCGTGGTTGCCTTCGAAAAGCTCCGCCGTGCGCGCTGACGCGAAGCAGTACGCATAGACCAGGCGAAACCGCGGATCGAACGCGTACGGGACGTAGGCCACACCTGCGCCGATGATGTCTGGCCGATGGCTCGAGCGTATCATCGCGACCGTCAGCAACCGCGTCAGCGCCACGTTGCCGCGCGAACTCCCGAGCGTATGCGACCCGAAGCTTGCGAGCGCAATCGCCTGCGCAAAATACTCGTCCACCCGCTGCTCGACGCGCTGCAACCGCAGCTCCTGAGAACTCGCGAAATTGCGTTGCTCCTGCGCGTATCGGGCGCGAGCGTTCCCGACGATCAGCAGGCTCGCCGCCGCAGCCACGAGCGCAAGCACGGCGAGCCAGTACCACGGCCGCCGAAAGCTCTGCTTGCCAGCGCTATTCGCGTGCGCCATCCTATGGCAACATTCGAGGGCTCGGCGAGCGCTCATCCACAACCCTTACACATCACCAAATCAATGTTTGTGGATATTGGCGCAGGCGTGGATAACACCCTGCCCGTGGGATCCGGCGGGTCTGTCTTGCGCTAGGGGCGGTGCCGCGCGGCTGCCGGCGACGAGGTTGCCAGCGGTTGCGGCGATCCGTTGTTGCCCTGCGCGCCGCGCACCGCCGCAGCGGGCGCGACGGCGACGCTGATGCTGGGCAGCGCGGGGTTGCCGGTGTTGAGCACGTACGGCGTCGGCGACGGAATCGGCATGCCCGCGCCCGCGGTGTAGCTGGCCGGCGCGAGTTGTGCGATGTCGACCGAACCGCTCGGGGCGCCTCCGCTCGCGTATCCGGCGTAGACGGTTCCGGCCCCGTCGACCGCGACGCTCTGGACCTGGCTTCCGAGCGAAGCATAGGTGTAGCTATTCAGCAGCGAGCCGGACATCGAGAGATACCACAGTGCGGCCACGTCGGTGGCATTTTGGCCCCCGATCCAGATATTCGGCGGCGTCGAGGGCGACGGCTGGACGTCGACGGCGGCGGCAGCGCCGTTGTAGTACTGCGCGGGCGTGAATTGATAGATCTGCGTCGGGGTGGATTCGTTCGTGAGCCCGCCTTGGATGCTGGGCAGCCTGAACACGCCGAGGTCGCCGTCCTGGAGGACCGCGAGATAAAGATTCCCGGCGTTGTCTGCGGCAAGCCCGCCGATCGAGCCGTCGAAGTCGGCGTTCGGGAGGGTTAACGCGGCGCTACCAAAGCCGGCCGGCCCCGGCGAATTGAAGGCCACGAGACCATTGTTCGCGTCGCCGACGTAGACGTTGTCGCTGCCGTCGACGGCGACCGTCTCGGGCGCGCTCAATCCTTGTGCGCTCCCCGCAGACGCGAGCGGCGTCGGGTTGCTGCCGGGTGCGACGGCGTACTCCCACAACGTCGTTCCATCTGCAACGTAGAGGTTACCGGCCTGATCGGTCGCCAGCCCCGGTGCTTGCGAGCATGACGCAAGGTTGCTCGAGATCGTGAGGTCCGGCGAGCTTCCGTTGGTGTTTCCGTCGAGATAGCCGTAGACGGTCGCGGCATTCGTGACGCCGCCGCAAACGCCGGCGAAGATCGCGCTGTGCGCGATCGTCGTGTAGATCGGATAGGTGACGACGATGCTGGTGTTCGGCACCGCGAGCGAAAGCGTCACGGTGTAGGTTCCGGGCTGCACGTAGTTTCCGCTGGTTACGGGCGTCCAGGTCAGCTGATACTGACCCGGCGTCGGCGTCGCTACCGCCACCGTCAGCGCGCTCGTATTCGACGAGCTGGCCGTCACCGTCGGCGCGCCCGGCGGGATGATCACATTCTCGTCGGCGTCGAGGAACTCGGCGACACCCATCTGCGGCGAGGGGCCGAAGATCGTGATCTGATTCTGCACGTGCTGACCGGTGCCGATCGCGTAGCCGGTCAGCGAGACACCCTCCAAATACGCGGGAATTCCACCGAGCGTAACCGCAACCGGCGTGGCGCTTCCGACCGTGATCGTCTCGGGCAACGTCGCTATGCCGAGCAAGTTTCCGGTGCAGCCGGTCGCGCCCGGTGTACAGGACGCGCTTTGCGCGGCATCATAGGTTGCGATCGTCACGTCGTACGTGCCGCTCGTGGAGATCGATGCCGGAATCGAGATCGCGCAGACCTCGCCCGCGGTCGCACTTGCCGTGCTGCACGGCGACGGCGACGCGGCCACGTTCGTGTAGTCGGCGCCGTTGACCAGCGACGTGCTGCCGCCCGCTGCCGTGATCGTATAGACGATCGACGCCACCGCGGCCGAAACGTACTCCGGCTTCTTCGTTCGTACCGACGTGATCTGCGTGGTGCTCGGAATCGTCATCCGCAGTGATACCGCGGTGCGACTCGCGGATTGCGAGCCCGCGCCGGCATTGGCCTTCGGAACGGCTCCGCCTCCCCCACATGCTGCGACGCCGGCCGCCAAAGCGATGACAACAAACGTGAGCCGGGGAACGTACATGCGTGCCGCCTCCATGGATGATCGTGCGTTGAGTCCTTCAAGCTGGCTGACGGTCATCACTTCCCTCGCCGCGGTGCTGGGCATGATTCTTTGGCCCCGCCGTTCTCAGGAGTGGATCTGGCCGTGCGGCGCGGGAGCGCTTCTCCTTCTCATGCAGACGCTTACACCGGCGCAAGCGTGGTCGGCCGTGCTCCGCGGTAGCGACGTCTATGCATTTCTCGCCGGGATCATGATCCTCGCCGAACTCGCGCGCCACGAAGGCCTCTTCGATTGGCTCGCGACGCACGCGTTACGCGCCGCGGGCGGCTCCCAAGAACGACTCTTTGCGCTCGTCTACGTGGTGGGTTGCGGCGTCACCGCGCTGCTCTCGAACGACACCACGGCGGTCGTGCTGACACCCGCGATCGGCGCGGCGCTCGCGCGCACGCGAACCGACGCGTTGCCGTATCTTTTTGCCTGCGCCTTCGTCGCCAACGCAGCCTCGTTCAGCTTGCCGATCTCGAATCCGGCCAATCTCGTCGTCTTCGAACGCGAACTCCCGCCGCTGCACCTCTGGCTCGGCGCGTTCGCCCTTCCTTCACTCGGGGCGATCGTGGCGACCTATCTCACGCTGCGCGCGTTGTTTCGCTCGACGCTGC
This sequence comes from Candidatus Acidiferrales bacterium, assembly GCA_035504755.1. Taxonomy (GTDB): domain Bacteria; phylum Vulcanimicrobiota; class Vulcanimicrobiia; order Vulcanimicrobiales; family Vulcanimicrobiaceae; genus Aquilonibacter. The sequence goes on along the minus strand of DATJRM010000013.1, from coordinate 13,632 downwards.
GCGCGCCGCTCACCGTGCACGCGCAACCCTCGCCGCTCCCGGCCGCTGCCGCGATTTCAGCCACCGCCATCGGTATAGCGGCGGTTGCGCTCCTTGTCGCGTCGGCGTTGCACGCAGAGATCGGCCTGACGGCGCTCGCCGGTTCCCTCATGTGCCTTATCGCGGTGAGCGTGCGCGAACGCGGTGCCGCAGCGTTCGTCATCCGGCACGTTGCATGGCAGATCGTTCCGCTCGTTGCCGGGCTCTTCGTGATCGTTGAAGCCCTCGACCGGGCGGGCGTGATCGGCCTCCTGCGCGCCGTTCTGGCGCACGGCAAAATCCTGACCGCTGCGGTCATTGCTGCTGCGGCGAATCTCTTCAACAACCTTCCGGTTGCGCTTGCCGGCGGCTTCGCGCTGCAATCCTCGCCGATTCATCCGACGATCGCACATACCGTATTGGTCGCCGTCGACCTCGGACCGAACATCAGCGTCACCGGATCGCTCGCGACGATGCTTTGGCTGATCGCGCTACGGCGCAACGGCTACGACGTGAGCCCTTGGCGGTTTCTGCAGATCGGGATCCTGACGACGCTCCCGGCGCTTGCGCTTGCCGTACTGCTCGTACGCTAGGTTCCCCCAATGCGTGCATCGCTCACATCAGTTTTGGAGATTCACTGTAGAACAGATGCGCTGCCATCACGTTTGATTGCTGGTCCCTCGCCCTTCGAGGCTCGCGCTTACGCGCTCGTACCTCAGGGTGACATTGGGCTAGAACGCTGAAGCGTCAGGACGCTCGAACGGGATCTCCTCTACCCAGTCACGGGTCAAGAAGAGCCAGAACGCGAGGCCTGCATAGGGACCGTAGCGTTTGAACGCTCGCACGATCGTCTTGTCCGCAGCGCGCTTCTTACCGCTCATCCGTAAATACTTCGGCCGCGTGGAAGAATCGAGCACCAGCTGATGATGGTAGCCCAAGAGCTGCATGATGTGCGCCGCTGCATACGGTCCGACACCCGGAAGCTCGCGCAGCGCTTCTTCCACCCGGTTCTCCTTGGCTTCTTCTTCAGCTTCGGTCTTCGGCAGCATCGCTTCGAGATCCAACGCGCCGCGCGCGACGTCACGCGCAATCGCGCGCACGTAGGCGCCGCGATAGCCCATCTTCGCGACGCCGGTGAACCAGCTCGGAGGGGTTTGCGCGAGCTGCGTCGCGCGCGGGAATGCGCCGCCTCCGAGATCGACGAGCGCGCTCACCATCCGGCGCGTCGCACTCCACGCGCAGTTCGTCGTGCAAATCGTCTTGATCACGTCTTCGAAGACCGTCGGACTCGCGATGAGGCGACCCGCGCCGACCGCCCAATCGAGCGCCGGGTCCTCGCGGATCATCGCATAAAACGGCGAGAGATCTTGGTCGAGCCGGAAGACGCGACGCGTGATGCGCAGCGCCTCCCGCTTGTCGGACGCGCTCACGCGGCCGTCGAGTTCAACCCCGAGCGATCCATCGGCAGCGCTGAACCGCAGCGAGCGAACCGTCGCGCCGATGCGTACGGCCAGCGTGTAGGTGTGGCGCTCTTCATCGATCTGCCCCGGCGGAAGAAACGGCAAGCCGTGCGAGTACAGGGTGCGAAGGAACGAGATCGGTTCGCCGCCCGCACCAACCAGCGGGACTATGAGACGTATGAGACGTTTACCGCGCAGCCCGCCGCTTCAGCGCGCATGAGGATCGCGTACACGGCGTCGAGTTCGTCTTCGATGGACGAGATCTCGCGCGCGCTCACCCGAAAGCGGGAGGCGTTTTTCCACAGTAACGTGCGGGCGCGCTCGAGCGCGGTGCGCAGCCGCTGAGGCGTCGCTTCGAGTACCGGCCAGTCGAGGTCTCCCTGCGCCGGCACGATCCGCCATCCCGCCCCCGAGATCGCCGGTACTTCGTCTTCGGCTTCGAATGCGTGCGGAATCGCCGCGAGGATGTCGACGGCCTCGCGGTCCGGACCGGTCAGGGGCAGTCCCATCTCGGTCAAGCGAATGATGTAGCGAAAGAACGAGGAATTGCCCACGGTGTAGGCACCGGCGGCGGAGGCGACGCTGACGTGGACGAGCTCGAGGTCGGGCTGGCCCTGGGGACCGCGCATGGATGCCTAATCGGGCAAGGCCGAACGAAATTCCTGGCAGGAGGTATCGTGAAGAAACGTCTCAAGGTAGCGGTTACCGGCGCAGCGGGTCAGATCGGGTATCAGCTGATCTTTCGAATCGCCAACGGCGAAATGTTCGGCCCCCAGACGGAGCTCGAACTCCATTTGCTCGAGATTGAGCAGGCGCTCGGCACGCTTCGCGGGACGCTGATGGAACTCGAGGATTGCGCCTTCCCGCTCCTCAAGAACGTGCAGTATGGCTCCAACGCCGACGCGATGATGCGCGACGTCGACTGGGCGATCCTCGTCGGCGCCGTGCCCCGCAAGGGCGACATGCAGCGTTCCGATCTGCTGCGCGTCAACGGCAAGATCTTCACCGAGCAGGGCCGCGCGATCGAGCTGAATGCCGCCGACGACGTGCGTATTTTCGTCGTCGGTAACCCCTGCAATACCAACTGCCTCATCGCGATGCACAACGCCCCGAGCGTACCCAAGGATCGCTTCTTTGCCATGACGACGCTCGACGAGCTGCGCGCTCGCGCGCAGCTTGCGAAGAAAGCCGGCGTCGACGTCTCCGAGATCTCGCAGATGATCATCTGGGGAAATCACTCCGCGACGCAGTTCCCCGATTTCGCGCATGCGAAGATCGGCGGCCGCCCGGCTCCCGAAGTCATCGACGACAAGGAGTGGCTCCAGGGCAAGTTCATCTCGACGGTCCAGAACCGTGGGACGCAAGTCATTCAGGCACGTCTGGCATCTTCTGCCGCCTCGGCCGCCCACGCGACGGTGACCGGCGTCTACCGCCTCACGCATCACACGCCCGCAGGCGAAGTCTACTCGGTCGCGCGCTACTCGAGCGGCGAATACGGGATCGACCACGGCCTCATCTTCTCGTATCCGTCGCGCACCGAGAACGGCGTCTCGCGCATCGTCGACGGCTTCGAGTTCGACGAGTTCGGTCGCAAGATGCTCGAGAAAACGCAAGACGAGTTGCGCAAAGAGCGCGACGCTTGTATCGAGTTGGGACTGATTCCGGGCGATGCGCGAGCCGCCGCGGCCGCGACCGCATAAGGAGGACGGGCGCTTATTTCGGGAGGTCGAACGGGATATCGAGCGTCCCGGCGAGGCGGCTGAGGCCGTCCCAGACTCGCTCGTGCACGGGAACACCGTACTGCCGGTAATATGCTGCTTTGAGAATCTCCGGTTCTCCGGCGACCATGATGCGTTGCGCGCCGCGCGCAACCGCGCTCTCCTTGTAGTAGCGAAGCTCGACGTCCATGTCTTCCTTGAAGTCCGCCACGTCGCGGAATCCGTCGACGCGAAACGCACCGAACCAGTGCGAGATCGCCCCTTGTTTGGTTTCGTCGGCGAAGGGTAGCGTCGGTCCGAAACAGCCCCCCGACAGCACGCCGCACAAAATGTCGGCCAGCAATCCCAACCCATAACCCTTGTGACCGCCGCCTTCGGTGCCGAAGCCGCCCAACGGCAACAGCGCGCCGCGTAAGGCTTCGTCGGGATCCTCGGTCATGTTGCCCTGCGTGTCGATCGCCCAACCCGGTTCCAACTCTTTGTGCTTGCGCTTGTAGACTTCGATCTTGCCCTTGGGAACCGTCGTCGTCGCGAAGTCGAGCACGAAGGCCGGCTCGTTGCCGGCGGGGACGGCGAATGCAAACGGGTTGGTCCCGAGCGTAACCTCGCGTCCGAACGTCGCCGCCGCGTACTTGACCGAGTTCGTCGACGAGATACCGATCATGTCGTGCGGTAGCGCCATCATCGCGTAATATCCCGCGATGCCGTAGTGGTTCGAGTTACGCACGGCACCAAAGGCCGAGCCGTACTCGTTCGCCTTTGCGATGACCGCCTCCATCGCCATCTTCGAGACGGGGTGTCCCAAGCCGTTATCGGCGTCGAAGACGATCGAGGTTTTGCTTTCACGAACCACGCGATAGTTCGGCTGCGGATTGAGGTGTCCGCTGCGGATGCGGCCAACGTAATACGATTCCAAACGCGCGACGCCGTGCGACTCGATGCCGCGCAAGTCGGCTTCCGCGAGAACGTCGGCAACCACTTGTGCGTGATCGCGTGCGACGCCGGACCGCTCGAGCACTTCAACGATGAAATGCTTGAGTTTGTCCTCGGTCGTGAGAAAGTACTTCGAGGTGGTAGCGCTAGGCAAAGAAGGCCTCCAATAGAGCCGTTGATTCGCGCAGGAGAACGTACGCCCATGCCTGCCTGCCGGTCTACCGGAAAGGTCGGAGCGGCCGGCGAAGGCGCTGGTCGCATGAAGCATGAGGCCGCGATGAACGGTTATGAAGCGTGCGTCCGATGCGGCCTCTGCCTTCCGGCCTGTCCGACGTACCTGGAGACGCTGACGGAAACGTCGGGGCCTCGCGGTCGCATCGCGCTGATCAAGGCCGTGGACGAGGGCGTACTCGATCTCTTGAGCCCCGGTTTCGTCGGGCAGATGTCGGAGTGTTTGGATTGCCGCGCGTGCCAAGCCGTGTGCCCGTCGGCGGTTCCCTACGGTTCGATGCTCGAGGAGATGCGCGCACGCATCGAGCACGCGCGTTCCGCGTCGCGACCCGCGCCTGCCCACTGGACGCGATATGTCTTGCTCCACTGGCTCTTCGCGAAACCGGCGCGCTTGCGCTTGGCCGCATCGCTGCTGCGCTTTGCGCAACGCAGCGGTCTTGCAACGCTTGCCGGCATCGGCGGCTTGCGGGACCTCGCGCGACTCGCGCCGCAGATTCCCGACCGCTACTTTGTCCCGAGCGGCGGCCGCTACGACGTCTCGCGCGCGGCCGGGACCGCGATGTTGCACGCCGGCTGCATCATGCACGTCGCATTTCCCGCGGTGCATGAAGCGACGATCCGCATGCTCAACCGGGCCGGTCTTTCGGTCGTCGTTCCCGCCGACCAAGGCTGCTGCGGCGCAATTGCGATCCACGCCGGCGACGACGAGTTTGCCCGAGAGGCGGCCCGCACCAACATTGCGTCGTTTGAACGCAGCGGCGCCGACGTGTACGTGGTCAATGCCGCGGGCTGCGGCAGCACGCTCAAAGAGTATGGGCGTCTCCTCGAGGGCGACGCCGGCTGGCGCGAACGCGCGCGCACGTTTTCGGCGCGCGTACGCGACGTCACGGAAGTGCTCGACGCGATGGACGTGCCCTCGCCGCCGCGGCGCATCGACGCCCGCGTGACCTATCAAGAACCCTGTCACCTCGTGCACGCGCAGCGCATCAGCGGCGCGCCCCGGCGCCTGCTCGCGAAGGTCGAGGGGCTCGAGCTCGTCGAGATGAGCGAGAGCGCGGTATGTTGCGGCAGTGCCGGTATCTACAATCTCACCGAACCGCAGATGGCGCAGCGGCTACAGGCTCGCAAGGTCGCCAACATCGAAGCGTCCGGCGCGACGGTCGTAGCCACTGCCAACCCCGGCTGCGCGCTCCAGGTCGCGGCAGGCCTTCGCGCCGCGGGCGTTCGCGCGCAGGTCAAGCATATCGTCGAACTCCTCGACGAAGCGTACGCTCAAGCGTGATACTCGCGCCATAGCGTCACGAGCCCGTCTTTGCTGCGCACGAGCGCGAAGCCGTCGCTTGCGCGCCACGTTCCGCCGGTGTTGATCTCGAAGCGATACGCGACCGCCGCGCGCTCGCCCTCGACGATCGTTTCAGCGATCTCGAACCGCCACGCCGGCCCGTCGCGAAAGAATCGCGCGAAGTGCGCGAAGATCGACTCGCGTCCGGCAATTGGTTCGCGACCCGATTCGTGGTAGACGCCGGCAGGCGCAAAAAATGCCGCTGCGCGGTGCGCGTCGCCCGCTTGCCATGCACCAACCAACTCCTCGATCAGCTCGCGCAGATTCACGGGCAGATTCACGGAATGAAGCGCGCGGCGTCGTCGTCCCAACGGTAGCACCGCTCCGCCTCGACGTGCACGCCGCCGATCCAGCGGTCGAGCGGTTGTGCCGCGAGCCAGTCTTCCGCACCGGCGAGGGTGTTGCGCCCGCGTGAGGTCAGCTCGAAATTGCCGTCGTCTCCTTCCACGAGCGGTGCCGGCTCGCTTCGCAGGTCGCCCAGTACCGCGTTGAACGCAGTGTCGCCGAGAAAGGGCGCTTCTTCGCGGGCTTGAGCACGGCGAAAGAGCTCTTCTTCGCGCGCGGGTCCTGCGGCGACGGCTTGCAGCGCCTGGCGCTGCGATCGTGAGAGCCCGTCACCCGCCCAGGGATACTCCTGACACAGCCGCTGCAACGCCGCGCGCAGATGCGGCAGGCCGTTGTGGTTGCGCTGCGCTTGCGCGAACAGCGCATCGGGCGCCGGCGCGCGCACGGCGTCCCAGGCCTGCTTCGCCGCATCGAAGAGCGCGGCCGTCACCGTTCTCCGGCGCGGAAAGAGCGCGACGAGTTCATCGGCCGTCATGCTCCCGAGGTAGGCATCGCTCTGCACGAGGCTCACGGCGCCCGGTTCGAGCCGCATCGCATCGAGCTCCGCGCAAATTTGCAGGAGCTGCATCTGATCGTAGAGATCGTGCTCGAACCACAAGACGACCTCCGCGAACTCGGGCGCGCGCCGGAGCGTGGCATCGCGCGCGGCCATGTCGTGCAAGAGCTTGATCGGATTGCCGAAGCCGCGAGCCGCGAGATACTGGCCCCGAATCTGGCTGAGCTCTTCGAGCGACGCGCCGGCGGGAATCGGGCCTTCGTGCAAGACGTCACGCCACGGTAGATGCGTGCCGACGATGCCCGCTTTCTTGAACAGATAGACCACCGCGTCGCCGTTGGTCACGTGCAATGTGGCGGCTTGGCGCGAACCCATATCGAATGGGCGGTTCATGACCCGTCTGAATTTTCATCCCGGCGGCTATCGCGACGAGTACGATTCGCGCGATCGCCGCTTTGCACCGGCGCTCGCGCGCCTCCCGCGCCGTGTCGACCTCTCGCGCTATTGCGGTCCGGCATACCAGCAATACCGCACGCAGAGCTGCAGCGCCAATGCGCTGGCCTCGGCGCTGGTGGTGTTGGCCAATCAGCTCGATCTGGCGTTCGCGCTGCCGTCGCGGCTATTCATCTACTACAACGCGCGCCTGCTCAAAGGCCAGCAGCGCAAAGATAGCGGGACGACGATACGCACCGCGCTCAAGGCCTTGGTTCGTTACGGCGCACCGCCCGAAGCGCAGTGGCCCTTTCGCAAACGCCGGATCACCCTGCGGCCGCCGCGCGCGTGCTACCGCGACAATGAACTCTTCCCCATCGTCTACCATCGCGTCAGACAGCGGTTGGATCATCTGCACGCCGTCCTCGCGCAAGCACACGCATTCGTCTTCGGGATCGAGGCGTACGGCGAACCGTTCACGCAGGCCGCGACGACCGCGTACTTGCGCCTACCGCGCAAGACCGACACGCTCTTCGGCGGGCATGCCCTCATCGCGGTCGGCTACGATCGCGACAAGCAGGCGTTTCTCGCGCGCAACTCATTGGGCGCCGGCTACGCGCGTGACGGCTTCTTCTGGATTCCCGACGCCTATTTCACGAATCCGAAGCTCACCTACGATTTTTGGTTTATCGGCGGCAGCACCGGATGATGATTCGGATACGGCGGCGGCAGGTAGTGCGGCAGCGGATGCTCGCGTAGTTCCTTCATCGCTTCCGCAACCGCAGCTTCCAGCTGAGGATCGTGGCCTTCGCGCACGAGCTTGGGATCCTGTTGCACCTCGATATCCGGCGCGATGCCGTGGCCCTCGACCTGCCAGTGGCCGTTCAATCCGCCGATTGCAACGCGCGGCGCCATCACCCGGCCGCCATCCATCAGCGTCGGATAGCCGCCGATGCCGACGAGTCCGCCCCACGTCTTGACGCCGACCAGTGGTCCCAACTTCGCCTGGCGGAAGATCCACGGCATCGCATCGCCGCCCGAGCCCGCGTATTGATTGATGATCATCACCTTCGGGCCGTAGATCGCAAGGGGCGGGTCGAGATACGGCACGCCGTCGCGGCCGACGATGATACCGTGCGGTTTGCGGCTGAGCACGTCGATCACGTAGTCGGCAATCTGTCCGCCGTGATTGTAGCGCTCGTCGAGAATGATACCTTCTTTGTTCACTTGCGCGAAGAAGTAGCGGTTGAAGTTCGTGAAGCCGCCGTACCCCGTGTCGGGCATGTAGACGTAGCCGAGCTTCCCGCCGCTCAAGCGATCGACTTCCTCGCGGTTGTGTTCGATCCACGCGAGATTACGCAGCGCGAACTCGCTCGCTAGCGGCACGACCGTTTCTTCGTGCGCCCCGCTCCCGTCCGGGTTCGGTCCTACCAGAATGGTCGTCTGTTTGCCGGCGGTTTCCTGGAAGTACGCCGACACTTCCCGGTCGGCGTGCACACCCTTCCCGTTCACCGCCAGCAGGTAGTCGCCGACGTGGACGTTCACGCCGGGTTGCGTGAGCGGTGCGTGCAGTTGCGGGTTCCAGTTTTCGCCGTTGTAGATCTTCGCGAAGCGGAACCGATCGTGATCGACCGTATAGTCGGCGCCGAGCAGACCGACGTTGACGTTGTCGGTCTTGGGCGGCGCCGCACCCGGATAGACCCAAAGGTGCCCGACCGAGAGATACCCGATCATCTCCTCGGTGAGATACGTAAAGTCGGAACGCGAGGCGAGCCCGGGCAAAAAGCGCGCAAAGTATCGCTCCGCCGCGGCGATGTCCAGGCCGTGGTAGTGGGGGTCGTAGAACCAGTCGCGTTCGATACGCCACGTCTCGTGGTACATCTGCGCCCACTCTTCGTGCGGCACCGTGTAGACTTCGAGCTGACTCGTCGGCAACGTCCCGAGCGTCGGAGGCGGCGGAACGGGCAATTGCGTCGGGATGATCGCCCACGACAGCGTGCCCAATCCTCGCGCAAGTAGCGCTTTCTTGCCGTCGAACGAAACGTCGAAGAACGCGACGGCCGCCGCGTACGGCATCGGTTTGCGCGACTCGTTGTCGTAACGCAGCACCGTGTACATCGGCGGAAGCGGCAGTACGCTGGTCAGCGGAGCTTCCGTGAGGAAGATCGTGCCCGCTACGCCGGATTGCAGATTCGCGTAGTTCGCGCCCGGAATCGGCAGCGAGACGATGCGCTGACCGATCCCGTCGAAATCGATCGGTTTTGCTTCGGGCTTTGCTCCGAGCCTGGCAGCCGCGGCCGCCGCGTGCGGCGGCGCGCTTGCGGGCGGTTTGGGCTCCGGCTCGTCGCTCGTGCCGGTCACCGGTTCTTCATCGGTTTGCAGCGCGACCGGCGAAGGATCGGTCTTATGCAACACCGCGGCGTAGACGTAGCTCGAGGTCGGATGCTCGTCGCTCTCCATGTCCAGCTCGTACGCGGTGAACCCGGTGTTCGTGCTCGAGAGGAAATAGAGATAGTTGCCGTTCTTATCGAAGGCGGGGTTGGTGGCATCACTCATGCCGTCGGTGATCTGGTATGCCTTGCCGTCTTGCGTATCGTAGACCACGATCGCATGCAAGAACGTCAGCAACTCTTTGTTGTAGGCGAGATAGCGGCTATCGGGCGACCAGACCGCGTTGAACGAGTTGACGCCGAACGACTCGTGCGGTTGTTGGGCGATGCGGACCGGTTGCGGGTGTTCCGCGCTGACGTCGATGTAATACAAAACCCCGTGCTTGTCGGCGTAGGCGATCTTCTTACTGTCCGGCGACCACGTCGGGGAGTAGTAGAACGAGGGATGGGCTTCGAGATTGATCACCCGCTCGGGCTGTAGCCCTTTTTGATCCTTCAGCCGCAGCGTGTACTCGCCGGTCGCGTCGGAGAAATACGCGATCCACCGGCCGTTGGGTGACCAGGCGGGATCGCGCTCCATGACGTTCGGCGTTTGCGTCAGGTTACGAATCGAGCCGTTCTCGGCGGGGACGGTCAGAATATCGCCGTGGGCTTCGAAGACCGCGCGTACGCCGGTCGGCGAGATGCCCGCGTTTTCGATCTGATTGGCGACCGGCACCCAATGCGGACGCACGTCGGGCATCTCGTCGGCAATCGTAATCGGCACGTCGCGGTCGGTATGCGTCGACGGATCGTAGAGATGGATCGAATCGAACTTCGAATACACGATCTCGCCATCGTTTGCCGACGCCGAGACGATGTCGAAGCCGCGCGGGTTCTCGACGAGCTGCTTCACGTCGCGCGTCGACGGATCGTAGACGAAGAGCGTGTAATGGCCGCTGCGATCGGAGACGAAGTAGATCCGGTTGCCGATCCACATCGGAAAGCGATCGTTCGAGTTATTGCGCGGAATCGAGGTCACCGACGAGTCCGCGAGATTCGCGATCCAGATCGGCGTCGTCTGTCCGCCACGGTAGCCTTGCCAGTACCACTCCCATTGACCGTTGGGCACGTAGGCGAGATGCGTGCCGTCGGGCGAGTACGAGGCGGCGTTGGCATCGGGCAGCGGAATCATCGTCGGGATGCCGCCGCCCTTGGGAATCGTGTAAAGCTGCGTTGCGTCGTTCTGGCTCTCGCGGTGCGAGGCGAAGAGAATCTTGCTGCCGTCGGGCGTCCAGCCCATGACCATGTCCGCGCCCGGATGATACGTCAACCGTGTCGGTTCTCCGCCGCCGGCCGGCACCGTGTAGACGTTGGTGCTACCGTCGTAGTTCGCACTGAACGCAATCGTCGAACCGTCGGGCGAAAAGTACGGTGCGCCCGCAAGACCGAAGCCGGTCACGATGCGATGGGCGTCGCCGCCGTCGTGCGAGACGGTCCAGATGTCGCCACCATAGACGAAGGCAATCTGCGTACGGCTGACGGTTGGGCTTTGAAGGATCAGCGGATTCGCCGCGCGGGCCGGCACAAAAGATGCGCCCAACAGCAAAGCCGCGAGTGCGAACGAACGTGCAATCGACATACGCCGCGCTTTGCGCTTTTCGGATTAGCGTCCCTTTATGTCGCGATTACGGCACCGTCGTGCCGAGCGCGCTTGCAACGGGGCCGCCGCTACCTGCCGTTACCGTGACGCCGTTAACGGTTCCGCCGTAGTTGAAAACCGGCGTCGCATCGGAGCCGCCGGTGCCGCCGCCCGTTGATCCAGCGGCTCCGCCCGCCGCGGTGCAGCCGCCGGCCCCGCTATTGACGGTGACGAGCGTCCCCGCATTCACGAAAATCGCCGGCCCCGCCGCAGCTCCGCCGCCGCCGGCGCCCGGCGAAGCGCCGTTTCCCCCGGCGACGGCGAGCGAAAGCGTGCCTCCGACGCCGCCCACGCCGGGCGTTCCAGGTGAACCGTCCGCAGTGCCGCCGCCTTCGCCGCCGCCGCCACCGCCGCCGCCCGGGCCCCCATTTGCGCCGGGCCCGCCGTTCCCGCCGTTTCCTGCGCCGCAAGCGCATACGTCGCCCGAGCCGCCTTCGCCGCCGCCACCACCTCCGCCGCCAAAGCCGCCTAGGCCTCCGTTCCCGCCATCGCCACCGTTCCCGGGGATGGAGGCGCTCGAAGCGCCACCCGCGCCACCGCCACCACCGCCCGCACCAAAAGCAGCAGACCCGCCGCTGCCGGCCGGGAAGCCATCCGCGTTGGGCGCCGTCGCGCCAGAACCCGAACCGCCGCCACCGCCGCCGCACCCGCTTGCGGCTCCGCTCTCTCCCCCGCCACCCGCTTCGCCGGACGCGGACGTGCCCCCCAAGCTGCCAGCGCTGCAGTTATCGAAGCCGACACCGCCGTTGCCGCCGGCGGAAACCGTGTTCGCGCCGGCGCCGAGGAGCCCGCCACCGCCACCGCCGCCAAGCGAGCCATCGCCGCCGGCGCCGGCCAAGCCGCCTCCGCCGCTGCCGCCGAAGTTTCCGCCACCGCCGGCCGGAGCCGACCCGCCCGCGCCCCCGACAGCCCTGTTTGCGGAGAAGTAGTCGTTGACCAGACTGACGTCAGCGCTCGCGGAATCGACGAAAAGGCCTGCGCCCAATCCCGCACCACCGCCGCTACCTCCAGCGCCGTCGGTGGAGGCTCCGGCACCGCCGATTGCCGCAGCGTTTTCGATTTCCACATTCGCGAGAACGATGGTGCCGCTCTCGGCCCAGAACGCACGATACAAATTCTGTCCGTTGATGATCACACTGCCGTACGCGCCGCCGTCAACGATCAGATTCTCGCCGATTGGCGGAAGCGGACCGTTGAGCGCGATCGTACACGGTGCCGAGGTCGTGCACCCGGGAAAAACGATGCGCGCGCCGGCCGGAGCATTTTGCAGCACCCAGCGCAAATCACCGCTGGTCGCTCCCGCCGATTCGCCCGCGCCCGTGCCGGGCGGCGTTCCGGCTGTGGTGTCCGTAGACAAGGAAACGTCCCACGTGCCGCCGCTCGCGACGGAGAACGGTTGCGTGCCGCTCGTACCGTTGCTCGTCGTAAGCGCGATGTTCTGCGGCCCGAACGCCGAACCCACGGCGAACTGTACCGTCAGCGTCGTACTGTTGGTAACGCTCGGGTTGCTCGTAATGATGCCGGCCGGCGCGACGATCGTGGTGGCGCCCGCGACGAAGTTCGTGCCGGTCAGCGTTTCGTCCACATCCGTACTCTGCGATCCCGACCATACGCTCATCGCCGTAAACGTCGGCGCCGGGAAATGTATCGTCGCGTTGACGCTACTGAAGCCGGTTGCCGAAGCCGTGATGGTGGGATTCGCATCGAAGTTTACGGTGTAGTTCAGCATCACCGGACTCGCCGGCGGCGCCGTGAGCGTTGTTTGCGAGAGACTCGAATTTCCCGACGTATCGGAATTTGCGAGTGCGATCGTTACCGGATTGCCGTTCGCGTCGACGTAACTCCCCGGGCCGATAATCGCGTTGCCGTCCGCGTCGAGCGCGTTGATGCCGACCGCCACCGAGCCGGCCGTCCCGGGCGTCACCGTTGGAAACACCGACATCTGCAGCGATGCAACGACACCGTTGAACGTAACGTCGACGCTGTTCGCTTGTCCTGCGACGATCGTTTGTGTCAGTGAACCCGTTGAGAGCAGACTGCCGGCGCCGTCGATTGCGTCGTAGAGTTTGACCGTAAAGAGATCGCTGCCGACCGGCGCATTAACGGTACCGCTGCACGTCGTCGTGCAGTTCACCGTTACCGCACTTCCACTGTTGACGGCGATTGACGCGGACTTAGTTGACGAGGACACATAGGCGGGACGACGCGAGCTCGCCGGCGGCGGCGTCGGAATCGCGATCGAGAACGCGACGCTCACGTTCTGCGGCGCTTTTTGCACGGGTGCGGACGCTTGCGGCGACGGCTGCGCGCTGGTCGTACGCGGCGTCGTTCCCCCGCCGGCGCAGCCGGCAACCAGCGCCGCCGCAAGAACGAAGGAGAGTTTGCGCCTCATGATCCACCGACCGAGGTTGTCGTTACGACGACGTTCAGCGTCGCAGTCGCGTCGCTTCCGCCGGAAACCGTAAAGCTGCATGTCCCGGCGGCAACGGGCGTTACCGTAAATGTGCTCGCAGTGTTAGCAATCGTTGCGATTGCGCTGCAGCTGGTCGTCGAAGCAGTGAACGCGCCCGTATAGTTCGTTTGCGT
>DATJRM010000012.1:0-8341 GCA_035504755.1 Candidatus Acidiferrales bacterium | reverse complement strand
GCAAGCGCAACAACGCGCCGGACTGATTTCAGCGGAAGAAGTTGCCGATCTGCAGGCCCACGCGCACGAGATCGACATCGATGCGGCGCTCGAAATCGAACGCGAGATTCACCACGATCTCATGGCCGAAATTCGCGTCTTTGCTTCGCAAGCGACCCTTGGCGGCGGCAAGTTGCACCTCGGCGCCACGTCGATGGACATCGAAGACACGGTCGAGACCTATCGCTTGCGCCTGGCGCTCGCCTACGTCGGCGCCAATCTTCACGAGCTGTTGCGCAGCTTTGCTGCGAAGGTCCGGCAGTACGCGGATTTGGTCTGCATGGCGTTTACGCACTTGCAGCCGGCCGAGCCGACGACCCTTGGCTACCGGCTCGGCGTCTACGCGCAAGATCTTCTGATCGACGACACCAATTTGCGTTTCGTCTTCGAACAGCTCACCACCAAGGGATTGCGGGGCGCGGTCGGGACGGCCGCCTCCTACGAGCAGCTGCTCGATCACCAAGGCACATCGGGGCAGTTCGAAGAGCACGTACTCGAGCGCTTTGGCTTGCGCGCCCGCGACATCAGCACGCAAACCTATCCGCGCAAGCTCGACTATTTGCTGCTCTCGGGTCTGGCCGGACTTGGGGCGTCGCTCTCCAAGTTTGCTGCCGACGTGCGGATTCTGAGCAGCCCGGAGTTCGGCGAAGTCGCCGAACCCTTCGGCCGTTCGCAGGTCGGCAGTTCGGCGATGCCGTTCAAGCGTAACCCGATCTTGAGCGAACGGATCGATTCGCTCGCGCGGCTCCTCATCAGTTACAGCGACGTTGCATGGCAGAACGCTGCGACAAATTATCTCGAACGCACGCTCGACGATAGCGCCAATCGCCGTACGATTCTTCCCGAGGCGCTGCTTTGCGCCGACGAGATCGTTTCGCTGGCGCGCAAGGTCATCGATGGCCTCCGGGTTGAGGAGCGCCGGATCGCGCACAACCTTCGTGTCTACGGGCCGTTCGCCGGAACCGAAGCGGTCATGATGGAAGCGGCACGCGCCGGTGGCGATCGTCAAGCGCTGCACGAGAGCATTCGCCGCGCGGCGATGGACGCGTGGGGCGCGCTTGCACGCGGCGAAGACAACCCGCTCGCGCAAACGCTCGCCGGTGATACGGCGCTGACCACGCTACTCGATCCCGCCGAAATTCGGCGGCTGCTCGATCCGGTCAAACACGTCGGCACCGCCCCGCAGCGCGCGCACGTGCTGGCCGACCGTATCGGCGCGTTGCCGGAATTTCCTAAGCAGAAAGTAGTTGAGTTGTGAGGCGCTTCCCTCGACTACGCTTCGCTACGCTCGGGATGACAAACAGTTGTCCGGTCCCTCGACTTCGCTTCGCTACG
The DNA here is from genome assembly GCA_035504755.1 of Candidatus Acidiferrales bacterium. Taxonomy (GTDB): domain Bacteria; phylum Vulcanimicrobiota; class Vulcanimicrobiia; order Vulcanimicrobiales; family Vulcanimicrobiaceae; genus Aquilonibacter. Next base: position 6,967 of record DATJRM010000012.1, on the reverse strand, counting down.
CTCGGGATGACAAGGCATGAATAAGGGTAACGAAATCGCGCACGGTAAGACCAAGGTTCTCTATGAGAATCCGGGGCATGCGGATCAGCTCGTGGTCGTGCAGACGGATCAGATTTCCGCGGGGGACGGTGCGCGGCGCAATGAGATCGCGGGGAAAGGGCGTTTAGCGGCGCAGACCACCGCGCGGGTGTTTCGTCTGCTGAATCTGTGCGGGCTGCCGACGCACTATTTGAGCGGCGGCGAAGACGACGACAATAACGAGATGCTCGTGCGGCGTTGCAACATGCTGCCGCTCGAGGTGGTGGTGCGCGGTGTGGCCGCGGGCTCGTTCGTGCGCCGTAATCCCGGCGTCGCGCGCGGTATGCTGCTCGTCCCGCGCGTCATCGAGTTCTTCCTCAAGGATGACGCAAACCACGATCCGCAGATCACCCCCGACGAGATCGTTTCGCGCGGCATCGCCAATCCGGCCGAGGTCGGCGCGATGAGCGAACTCGCGCGGCTGACCTTCGACATTCTCTCCCATGCGTGGCGCAAGCGCGACGTGCTCTTGGTCGATCTCAAGGTTGAATTCGGCCGTTTGACCGCGGGTAATGAGAAGGGCCAGCTGGTCATCGCCGACGTCATCGACAACGACTCGTGGCGCATTTGGCCGCAAGGCCGCGAAGACCGCATGCTCGACAAGCAGCTCTATCGCAATTTGCAGACCGTCGACGATGCCGGCTTGGCTACGGTCAAGGCGGCGTACGAAGAGGTTGCAGAGCTCGTCGGGACGTTTCCGGTGATGCGCCCTGGAATGGCGGCGATCATTGCCGACGGCCCCGAACGCACCGAGGCGCTTAACGCTGTAGCCGGCGCGCTGCAGGGCCTCGGCCTGCCCACGATTCGCCACATCGCGAGTCCGGCGCGCACACCCGGCTTCGTTCTGCAGTTGGTGCAGCAATTGGAAGCAACGTTTGCGCGGCTGTTTTTCGTCGCGATCGGCGACGACACGCTGCGCGCGATGCTCGATGCGGCATCGTCGGCGCCGGTGCTTGCCTGGACGGGCGATGCGAACGCGGTCGCGCAGCACTGTTCCAAACTCTTGGCGATGGACGATACGGTGTTGTACGGCCGCACGCTGCTCATGCAGGCCAACGCGCGCTCGGCGGTGTTGCACGCCGATGCGGCACTGCAGCAACAAGCCGGTCCAGCGGGAGCACCGCTTGGCTGAGGTCGCGGTCGCACTGCGTCCCGACGAGCTCGCGCGCATTCGCGAGCGGCTTGGGCGCGAGCCCTCCATCGTCGAGTTGCACGCCTTCGATGCGCAGTGGAGCGAGCATTGCAGCTATAAATCGAGCCGCCATCTGCTCAAAAAACTTCCGACGTCGGGCACGGCCGTCGTGCTCGGGCCGGCCGAGGATTCGGGCATCGTGCATTTGGGCGAATGGAACGGCGAGCGCTACGGCATCGTGATCGCGCACGAATCGCACAATCACCCCTCGCAAGTCGTGCCGTTCGAAGGCGCCGCGACCGGCATCGGCGGCATCGTGCGTGACGTGCTCTGCATGGGCGCGCAGGTGATTGCCGTCGCCGATCCGCTGCGCTTCGGCCAAATCGACGATCCGCATTCGCACCAACGCTACGTTGCGCAAGGCGTCGTCGACGGCATCTCTGCCTACGGCAACGCGATCGGCGTTCCGAACATTGCCGGCGATGTATATTTCGATTCGCGCTTCGACGACAATTGTTTGGTCAACGTGGTAGCGCTGGGGATCGTCAAAGAGTCGGAGATCATCCACTCCTACGCGCCGCCCGGCGCCGACGGTTGGGACATCGTGCTCGTCGGTAAAGCCACCGATCCGAGCGGTTTCGGCGGCGCATCGTTCTCCTCGCTCACGCTCGATTCAGCCGACGAAGATTCGAACAAAGGCGCAGTGCAGGTACCCGATCCGTTCCTCAAAAGCGTGGTGATGCGGGCCAGCTACCGCGTCTTCGAGTTCTTGCGCGAGCGCGGCGTGACCGTCGGCTTCAAGGACTTGGGTGCGGGCGGCATCATGGGTTGCTCGGCGGAGATCACCGCGGCCGGCGGGTACGGTGCGCAGATCGATCTCGATGCGGTCAACGTCGCGGTCGAACGCATGCCTCCCGAGGTCGTCGCCGTGGGTGAAACGCAAGAGCGGCTCCTGTGGGTCGTGCCGCCTGCCGTCACCCCCGACCTGCTGCGCATCTACAACGAAGAGTTCACGCTTCCCGAAATCGCGTATAACGCGCGCGCGACGAAGATCGGCACGGTGACGGCGCGCAAGCGCTACGTGTTGCAGTATCGCGGGCAAACGGTGATGGACGTCGATATCGAATTTCTTACGGGAACGATCCGCGACGATTTGCCGTACACGGAAACTCCGCCCCCGGCGGCGACGGCCGAACGGCCGCTCGTAACCGGCGTGCAGCTCGACGAACTGCTCGAACGCGTGCTCGGGCATGGCGACGCGTGTTCGCGTGAGCCGCTCTATCGCCGGTACGACAGCGTGGTGCGCGGCTGCACCGTCATTCCACGCGGCGCGTCGGGCGCGGGCGTGCTCGCGCCCGTACCGGGGAGTCCGCTCGGCGTGGCCCTCGCGGTCGCGGGAAATCCTCGGATGAGTCACATCGACGTGCGCCTTGCGGCCGAACACGCGGTCTACGAGGCCGTGCGCAAGGTGGTTGCGACCGGCGCGCGCGCTCGCGCGCTTACGGATTGCCTCAACTTCGGCAATCCGCGCAAGATCGAACACTATAACGAATTGGTCGCGGCGATCGAGGGTCTGACGCACGGGGCCGAGGCATTCAAGACACCGTTCGTTTCCGGCAACGTCAGCCTATACAACGAGTCGTCCGCGGGGCGCAACATCCCGGCCTCGCCGATCGTAGCGTGCGTGGGCGCGTTCAATGACATCGCGACGGTCGTGACGATGCCGTTCAAATCCGCCGGATCGGTGCTGTACTTGATTGGCGCGCCGCAACCGGCGCTGGGCGGCTCGGTGTTGCTCGACGTCTTGGGGCGCAGCGACGAGCACCTGCCGCGGATCGACTACGAGGCGGTGATTGCGCAACACGATCTGTTGTACGAAGCGGCCCAGGCGCGCCTCTTGCGCTCGGCGCACGCCATCGGCAACGGCGGCTTGCTCGCGGCGATTGCCGAGATGGCGTTTGCAACCATGCGCAAAGGGCACGCCGCGGTGGGCGCGCAGATCGACGACGCCTGGCAGTGGACGCACGGAAGCGTGGGCGATCTCGAGGCGTATTTCGGCGAGGCGGGAGGCTTCGTGGTCGAAGTAGCCGCCGCCGACGTCGAGGCGTTCGAGGGCGTCGCCGACGACGTGAGCGGCGTCTACGAGATCGGCGTGACGATCGACCGGCCGATGCTGGTCGTCGACGATCAAGCGTTCGATCTGCATCGGCTGCGCAATATTTGGGCGACGCCGCTGCGTGAGGTCTACCCATGAGCGCGCGCATCGCCGTGCTCGTGTTTCCCGGGACGAATTCCGAAGACGAAACGCTGCGCGTGCTGCGCGACTGCGGCGGTGACGCGCACCTGGTGCATTGGAGCCGGGGTGCCTTGCTCGCGAACTTCGACGCGTATGTATTGCCCGGCGGCTTCGCGTACGAGGATCGCATTCGGGCGGGCGCCATTGCCGCACACGATACGATGATGGACCACGTGATCGCCGGAGCACAACAGGGGAAGCTCGTGCTCGGTATTTGCAATGGCGCGCAGATCCTGCTCGAGGCGGGCCTCGTGCCCGGTACCGCCCCAATTCGCCGCCCGACCGCGGCGTTTACGCGCAACGGACCGGTGCCGCATTTCGTTTGCTCGCATGTGTATGTCAAGTTAGCAATCGATCCGGGGCGCTGCGCGCTCACGCGACTGCTCGAGCACGGAGAGCTCATCCCGGCGTGGACGGCAAACGCCGAGGGGCGTTTGGCGGCCACCGCCGAGCACTTGCGGGAGCTGGAGGACGGCGACCACATCGCATTCGTCTACGCGCACGAAGACGGCAGCGTCGATGAGACGGCAAGTCCCAATCAATCGGCGCTCGGCGTGGCCGGCTTATGCAACCGCGAGGGCAACGTGCTCGCGTTGATGCCGCATCCCGAGCGTGACGCGTGGACGTTCAATCATCCCGACCGCCGTCGGGGCGGCACGATGCTCGCGCCGTCGGGCGGCGTGGCGCTCTTTCGCAGCTTCGTCGAGGTACTGAATCGATGAGACGCGCGGTCGCGATCAATTTGAAGATTCCCGATAATGCGGCGTACACGGCGCTCGTGACGCTGCGGCGGCTCGGCATCGATGTCGCGCGCCTCGAGCGCTCCGAGATCGTGCGCTTCGCGGATGCGCCGGATCCCGCTGCGCTCATCGCCGCCGTCGAGCGCGACGAGTCGCTCTTCAATCCAAACAAACACCAAGTCAGCGTGCTCGATGCGGATGCGCCGCGTCCGGGCGAAGTCTGGATCGTGCAAGACGATGCCGACCGCCCCGTTGGCTGGCGTCTGTATGCCGCACCGGATTTACCCGCCGACAACCGTCTGCTCGCGCAGGCCGCGGAACGGCTGCTCTGCAATCCCGCCATCGAAAGGGCAATTTTTCCCAGGAGTCTCGGATGAAATCAATACACCACCCGCAACGAGCGTTCTTGATGCAAATCGAGGAGCGAGGAGGAAGCGATGTCCCGGCGCATCGTGACCGACGCAGCAACGATGAGTTGCATCAAGAACGCCGTTGCCCACAGGGTTTGCGGCGGGACGCGGCGTCTGCGTCGTCGCCGGCTCGGTCACGGACCGCAGAGGGTACGCTCCCTCGCCGTCTCCTTGCATACGCTCGCATCGCGCCACAAACGGGTGGCGCATTGACTTCATCCGAGGCTCCTTCATGAACCGACCGTACACGATCGCGACGCTGGGCTCGCACTCGGCGCTGCAGATCCTCAAGGGCGCGCACGACGAGGGCTTTCATACGCTCGCGGTCGCAACTCGCGACACCGAGCGCCTCTATCGTTCGTTCGCCTTCGTCGACGAAGTCATCGCGGTCGACAGTTATTCGGAGTTTCCAAAGCTCGTCGGTGAGCTCGAGCGCCGCAAGGTCATCATCGTGCCGCACGGATCGTTCGTCGCCTATCTTTCGCTCGAAGAACACAAGCAGATGACGATTCCATATTTTGGCAACAAGGCGGTGCTGGATTGGGAAGCCAGCCGCGAATTGCAGCGCGAGTGGCTGACGCGCGCGGATATCACGATGCCGCGCCAATTCAAAACCGGCGCGGAAATCGATCGGCCGGTCATCGTGAAACTCTACGGCGCGGGCGGCGGCAAGGGCTATATGTTCATTCGCGATGCCGCCGACTTCGAACAGCGCTCGAAGGAGCTGAAGAAGGCGTACACGATCCAGGAATACATCATCGGCGTGCCGCTCTACATCCACTACTTCTATTCGCCGCTCGAGGATCGGCTCGAGATCATGTCGATGGATCGGCGCTACGAGACCAACGTGGACTCGCTGGGACGCATCCCCGCCAACGCCCAAGAAGGCATGGACGTCAGCCCCTCGTATGTCGTCGTGGGCAATCAGCCGGTAAGTCTGCGCGAATCGATGTTGGCCGAAGCGTTACGCATGGGCGAAAACGTGGTACGAGTCAGCAAGGAGATCGCGGGACCCAAAGGCCTGTTCGGTGCGTTTTGCATCGAGACGATCATCACGCCGGACATCAAGTTCTACTGTATGGAAATCTCGGCGCGGATCGTGGCCGGAACCAATCTCTTCATCGACGGGTCGCCGTACTCGTATCTCAACTACTCTGAGCCGATGTCGACCGGGCGCCGAATCGCCCGCGAGATCAAGAACGCACTTCTGACCAATAATTTGCGTTTAGTTTTGGATGATGGATCCGTGCTTTAAGAGACTTCTTGCCGCAGTCGTGGCGGCCGCCGTCCTGGCCTGGCCGGGACTACCGGCGCGCGCGGCGCTGGAGGCGGATCCCGAGGTGCTGTACCAGCAGATGAAGGCGGCGTACGACAAGGCCGCGGCGGCGCAGTGGGATTACCTCGACCAAGCCGTCTATCTTTCGACGATTTTCAACGCGGGCCGCGCCTACTCGCTGCAACGCCCCGACGACCCGGCCTTTCGCGAGCTGGAAACGTTGACCGTCCAAATCGGCTCGGGCTTGCACTACAATCCGTTGATCAATCACGACGCTGCCGTGTGGTACGTGCGCGAAGCAGCTGTGTGGGTCAGCCGCAACAGCAGCGACCCAACGCTGGTTGCCGATGCAAACGGGTTACTCGAGCGCGTCAATTCCGAAGACGATCCGGAGAAGCTCGCGAGCCTGGCGGACGAAGACGCGCAAGCCAACGCTGCGCAGTATCCCGCCGACGTCGACACCCGGCTGCAGACACTCGAAGCGAATTGGCGCGGCTGGCTGCTGACCGGCGACCGGTCGTGGCGTTCGCTCGCGTTCCAAAAGGCGGCATCCACGAACTTTCCGCTCGCGCATCTGCCGACGACGTACGGCCCGGAATTCGTCCGTGCAGTCGAGCAGGCCCAAAGCGGAACCGGCGGCGATTTTACGCAGGGCGACCGGGCGAACGCGCGGATCATCGTTGCGCGTCTGAAAGATCTCACTTCGCCGTTGATCATCGCGAGCGTCACCGCGATGCCGCACGATGCGTACCTGAGCACGTTAGCGCCGGCCGACGAGTACTTCGGCCAGATGGGTTACTCGATTCTCGGTATCGAGAACGAACTCAAGCACATCAACTTCATGCTCGACTACAACTACGGCAATCGCGAGGCGGCGCAGACCGTCTTGGTCGCTCAGTCGATCGACGACATGCACAAAGTGTATCCGCGGGATCGCGACATGCCGATGCTGCTCTATAGCTGTCTGACCACGCTGCAGCGGATGGATTCCGACGACGCCAAAGCCGCCGCGGCTCACCTGCGCTCGATTCTGAC
>DATJRM010000011.1:0-2174 GCA_035504755.1 Candidatus Acidiferrales bacterium | reverse complement strand
CTCGCAGCTCGAGCTGAAGGAGTCGGCCGGTGATGACCTTGCGCTGAGCATTCTCCCTGCGCACGGCGAGAAGTGCCGGCGCTGCTGGAAGTTCCGCGAACTCGGCGTCGACCCGCAACATCCGTCGATCTGCGCCGACTGCGCTCGGGTGGTCAACGATTTGTCGGCTCGAACCTAAAAGCCGAATAGTTCGAGACGCGCGAAGACGTCGGCGACGTCGAACGCCAACCACGGCACGAGCGGATCGCTGAAGCGATCGCCGATTCCAAGTGTTCGAACACCATTGAGCGCGTGTACCGCGAGCGAGCGGGGAATGGGATCCACCTCGAAAACGAGCGGACACCCCCACGCAAGGTAGCGACGAATCTTTCCCTCGCGAAATCCCGGCCGATCAACGGGCGAGCGCACTTCGACGATAATCTCGGGCGGAACGTTCGGCAGCAGGCGGTCTGCGCTGTCCAGCGATCGGAGCGTCTCGACGCGATAAAAGGCAACGTCGGGGAGCAGAACGGTACGCTTTCCCGGAGTGTCGTTCAGGCGTAGATGGACCTCCGGCATGGCTAGGCCGAAGCTATCGCCCTGATTATTGAACAGCTCTGCTAGCGTGATCGCCACGATGCCATGGGGCGTGTTCGCGCTCACCGCGACGCTCTCCACACCGTCGAGCCACTCGAGATAGGGTTTGGTCTCGATGCCGCGTGCCATCTCACGCATAGACTATCACGTGTTTTCGGACGACGACAAGTAGCGGGCGATCTCGATCAGGTTGCCGTCAGGATCGCGGCAATACACCGAGATCATCGCGCCGCGCGCACCATTGCGTTCGACCGGGCCGCGTTCGACGGCAATGCCGAGCCGTTCCAAATGTGCGACCACCAACTCGGGCGCCGCGTCAGTAATGAAGCAGAGATCTGCGCTGCCCGGCGCCACGATATCGCCCGTGAACCAGCGCTCCGTGCTTTCCGAAGCCGGGCGGAGATTGATCTTTTGCGCGCCGAAGTGGAGCGAAACGCGGATGGCACCGTTCGTATGCGACTCGGCGCGCGTCATGCCGAGGACCGACGCATACCAACCGGCGGAAGCTTCGACGTCGTTGACGTTCAGTACGACGTGATCGATGGCGGAAATGATGAACGGCTGTTTCGTCATGATGATTGCTCCAACACGTCATCGCGATATGACTGCCACTCCCCACACTCGATCGCCTCGCGGGCGCCTCGCATCAGGTCGTTGAGCAGGTAGACGTTGTGATACGAAAGCAGGCGCGGGCCGAGCATCTCGTTGGTGCGGAAGAGATACGAAATATACGCGCGCGTGTAGGTCGTGCAAACGAAGCAATCACACGCAGGATCGACCGGCGAAAAATCACGCGTGTACGCGGCGTTGCGAATACTGTACTCACCGCTGCGCGTCATGGCGCGGCCGTTGCGGCCGCAGCGCGTCGGGTAGACGCAGTCGAACATGTCGATCCCGCAGTCGACGGCCGTGATGATGTCGCGGACGGTGCCGACCCCCATCAGATAACGCGGTTTGTCGTGCGGTAAGAGCGCAGCGCAGGCGCGCGCCGTGGCCGCCATCTCCTCGCGCGTCTCGCCGACCGAGAGCCCACCGATCGCGTAACCGGGAAAGTCGAGTGCGACGATCTCGCGTGCGCTGCGCTCGCGCAACTCCAGATCCAGACCGCCTTGCATGATGGCGAAGACCGCGGTACGGCCGCTCTTCCACGCTTCGCGCGAACGGCGCGCCCACGCCGTCGTCGTCCGCACGGCTTCCTCGAGTTGCTCGCGCGTCGCCGGCAGCTTCGTGCAGACGTCGAGTACCATCGCGACGTCGACGCCGAGCGCCTCTTCAAACGCGATCACGCTCTCGGGGGTGAAGCGGTGCGTGCTGCCGTCGACGTGCGACTGAAACGTGACGCCGTCGTCGTCGAGTTTGCGGCGCGCTTGCAGGCTGAAGACTTGGAAGCCTCCGGAGTCGGTGAGAATCGGGCCGTCCCACGCCATGAAACGATGCAAACCGCCCGCCTCCACGAGCGTTTCGAGCCCGGGGCGCAGCCAAAGGTGATAGGTATTCGCCAAGATGATCTGGCTGTGCGCGCTGCGCAGCTCGTCGGGCGTGAGCGCTTTCACCGTGGCCGCCGTGCCGACCGGCATGAACGTCGGCGTCTCGACGAC
>DATJRM010000010.1:0-10915 GCA_035504755.1 Candidatus Acidiferrales bacterium | reverse complement strand
AGGTAGGCTGAGCGCAGCATCGAGATCGCGGCGTAGAGCACGACCGCGACGACCAGCCAGCGAATCCAGAAGAGTGAGAGCGATTTGACGATGAACGCGGCGATCAGCACGCCCGGGATACCGCCGATCGTCAGTCCCAGCGCCGCTTTGAACTGATAGGCGTCGAATCGGACGAATCGAGCGCTCGCGATCGGCATGAGGAACGCGCACGAACCCATCATGATCGGGAACGCCGAGCGCGGATTCATTCCGAGCAGACTGATCATGATGATCGCCGGTGCGTAGAGCCCGATGCCGATCGTCATCAGCGCGCCGAGCGCGAAGTTCCCCACGATGCCCGCAACGAGCAGCGGCCCCGACAATCCGAGCGCGTCCCCGCCGCCGGGAAGCAGGTTGAGATCCTGCATCAAAAAGATCGCGGCAGCAACCGCCAGCGCGCCGCCCATGCCGATCTGTACGTAACGCCGCGGCCAGCGCGCAACGAACCCCGCACCCAGCCATGCTCCGGCAACCGACGACGCGATGAGGAGGACGAGCGTGAGCGGGTCGACGCCGATCACGGTGATATAGATGAGCGCCTCGGTGATCGTCGGCAACGTATGGCCGACGTTGAGCGTCCCCGGAATCTTCTCGTCGGGAACGAGGCGGAAGAATTTGAAGAGCGACGTCGTGGGCGCAAACGAGCCGATGCCGAGCGTATCGAAGAAATCGGTGAGGAAACCGATTCCGAGATTTCCGGGCGAAGGCCAGACGAACTCGCCGCTGCGGCGCACGGCGATCAGCCAAAAGATCGCGAACGCGACCGCGATGAGCCACAGAAGGGCAAGAAGGACGGTGACGGTGCTCATGAGTCGGCGCTGTTCGCTGCCGGCCGCCTAGCGCACTGCCGCGGCGTTGAAATAGCTTGCGCGCGGATGGTGGATGACGATGGCCGCGGTCGATTGTTCCGGGACGATCTGGAACGCTTCGGTGAGTTCGACGCCGATGCGCGCCTGCGCATCGAGCACCGCGAACGCGGTCGCGTGCTGGGCGAGGTCGGGGCACGCACCGTACCCCCACGAATAGCGCTTACCGCGCTCGTGGTCGATCCGCAGCTCGGTACGAATGCGGCGGTGCGTCCACTCGGCGAGCGCCTCCGCCGACTGCACGGTGAACCCGTGCAAGAAATACGACTCGCTGTAATCACCGCTCGCGTGCAATGCCTCGGTGCGCTCGGAGGCGCGCGTACCGATGGTTACGACCTGTAACGCGACGACGTCGCCGGCGCGGCCCTCGTTCGGCTCGCGCAAGTAATCGGCCAAACACAGGTGATCGCCGCCGGCCTGCCGGGCAAAGGTGAAGCGGGCGATCTCGCGTCGCGTGTCGCCGGGATCGTAGAGAATCACGTCGTTGCCACTGCCGGCCGCCGGATAGTACCCGTAGGCGACCTTGGGCTCGAGCAATCCGCCGGCTTCGGCTTGCCGCTGATAGCGGCGCAAGCGTGGATCGAACTCGTCGCGCACCAACGCGTCGAAAGCCTCGCCCTTGGTGTTGCTCGCGCCCCACGACAGACGATACAGACTCTTGAGGTCGAAGCACGGCCACAGTTCGCGCAGATCCACGTCCTCGATCGTCGTTGCGCCCCAAAACGGCGGCTCGGGGACGTCGACGCGTTCGTTCTTGACCGCCGAGATCGCGGGTGCCGCTGCGTGCGCCGGCACGGCATCGCGAACGCGGTCGCGTTGCGCGAACGCCTCGTCGCGAATACGCTCCACGAAAGCGTCGCGCGCGGTGCCGTCACTCGTGAGACGGTCCATGATCTCGAGCCCTTCGAACGCATCCTTGGCGTAGAATAGCCCCGGTTCGAAGAACCGCTGGCCGTCGTTGAGCAACGCGATCCGGCGTCCGAAATCGCGATTGATCGCCGCTCCGCCGACGATCACGGGGAAATGCAGACCGCGCGCGTCCTGTTCTTGCACGCAGATCGGCATTTGTTTGCTGGTCGAGACGAGCAATGCGGAGAGTCCGATCGCATCGGCCTTCACCGCAACCGCCTTCTCGAGAATCGTATTCATCGGCACTTGCTTGCCGAGGTCGTGAACGGTATAGCCGTTGTTCGTCAGGATCGTGTTGACGAGGTTCTTGCCGATGTCGTGCACGTCGCCGAAGACCGTCGCCAAGACGACCGTGCCCTTCGTCGCGCCTTCTTTCTTCTCGAGAAACTGTTCGAGGTGCGCAACGGCCTTTTTCATCACTTCGGCCGACTGAAGCACGAAGGGCAGGATGAGTTCGCCGGCTCCGAACCGGTCGCCGACCTCTTTCATTGCCGGCAAGAGGATCTCGTTGAGCACGGCAACCGCGTCGCGCTCCTCCAGCGCCGCATCGATTTTGGCTTCGATCCCGTCCTTGCGACGACGCAGAATCGCGTTGTGAATCTGCTCTGCGATGGGAAGCAGTTCGCCGGCGCTACCCTCATCCGTAGGAGCGTCGCTCGGCGACGCGTCGCGAAGGGTGAAATACTCGATCAGCCGTTGCAGCGCATCGGGGCGGCGATTGAAGACCAAGTCGTCGCAGAGCTCGCGCATGGCGGGATCGATCTCGGTATACGGCGTGATCTCTTTGGCGTGCACGAGCGCACAATCCAGGCCGGCCTCGACGCAGTGATGCAGAAAGACCGAGTTGAGCGCGGCGCGGGCCGCCGGTTTCAAGCCGAACGACACGTTCGAGACGCCGAGGGAGGTCAGCACGCCCGGCAGCTCGCGCTTGATCAGGCGAATGCCTTCGATCGTCTCGATTGCCGAGGTCGCGAACTCGGGATCCCCGGTCGCGAGCGTGAACGTAAGGTCGTCGAAGATCAGCGCGCCCGGCGGCAGACCGTACTCGTCGACCACGATGCCGTAGATGCGTTTTGCAACCGCGAGCTTGCGATCCGCGGTCTTCGCCATGCCGCTCTCATCGATCGTCAGCGCGACCACCGCCGCGCCGCTCTCCTTAACCAGCGGCAGCACGACGTCGATCTTCGCGCGTCCGGCCTCGAGGTGCACGGAGTTGACGATCGCTCGGCCGGGGTAGTTCTCGAGCGCGATCTGCACGACTTTCGGCTCGGTCGAGTCGATCATCAGCGGCGCTTCGATCGTCTGCGCCAAACGCCGCACCAACTCGCGCATCTGCACGTCTTCGTCGGTACGCTCGGTCAGCGCGCAGCAGACGTCGAGCACGTGCGCGCCGCCTTCTACCTGCTCGCGCGCGACGAGCATGATCTCGTCGTAGTCGTCCTCGAGCAGCAGCCGTTTGATCCTGCGCGAGCCTTGGCTGTTGATGCGTTCGCCGACGAGCAAGGGTCTGGGCTCTTGTTCGAGCGGAACGGCCGTCATTGCCGACGCCGCACTTTGCGGCCCGAACTCGCGCAGCTCGCTGAGGCTGTTTACGCTCGCGGCCCGAGCCCGTGCCCGCGCCGTCGCCTCCGCAGTGATCGCATTTCTAAGGGCGGAAATATGTTCGGGGGTTGAGCCACAACAACCGCCGACGATGTTGACGCCGAACTCGCGCACGAAATCGCTGAGCTCTTTGGCGAGTTCTTCGGGGGACTCGGGATAGATGGTCTCGCCTTTGGGGCCCATCAACGGCAGACCGGCGTTGGGAATCACGCTCACGAAGCAGCGCGAGTTCTCCGCGAGATAGCGCACGGCGTCACGCATCTGCGACGGACCGGTCGAGCAGTTGAGACCGATCACGTCGATCGGGAGCGCGTCGAGCGTTGCGGTGACCGCGCGGATGTCGGTTCCGAGCAGCATGCGCCCTTCGGTGATCAGCGTCGGCTGCGCCTGAATCGGCACGCGCCGAAGCCCGCGATCGAACTCGCGCACGACGCCGGCGATGGCGGCTTTGAGCTCGAGCAGGTCTTGCATCGTCTCGAGCAGCAGGAGATCGGCGCCGCCTTCGACCAGCGCGCGGGCTTGCTCGCCGTAGATCTGCGCGAGTTGCTCGAACGTGATCTTCGAAAGCACCGGATCCGACGACGACACCAGCATGCCGGTCGGGCCCATCGACCCGGCGACGAAGCGCGGACGTTCGGGCGTTGCGATCGCGTCGCATGCGTCGCGCGCGATCTCGGCCGCGCGGCGATTGATCTCGAGCGTCCGCTCGCCCAGCGCATACTCGTCGAGTTTGAGGCGCGATGCGGTAAACGAGTCGGTCTCGACCACGTCGGCGCCTGCTTCGAGATAGGCGGCGTGAATCGTGCGAACGACGTCCGGGCGCGTGAGCACGAGCGCTTCGTTGCATCCCGCGTAGCGCTCGCCGCCGAAGTCGGCAGCGGATAACTCGAGCGCCATGAGCTGCGTGCCCATGGCGCCGTCATAAATCAAGACCCGCTCTTGCAGCAGGCGCAGATAGTCGCGCAATTCTTGCTTTACGTACTCGCTTGTTCGACGGCGAAGCCGGGCACCGCGCGGATCGCTCCAACGGCGCGCCCTGCCCGATTATACACGATAGGAGCGCAAAAGCCCGCCAACTCGGTCGCTTCCGCAAGCGGGCTGCCCAAGGCTTGCAGCGCCGCCATCGTGAGCGGTGCCCGCGCGCGTGCGGCGCCGTCGAGGACCTTCGTGACCAGCCCGACGCCCGCGGGAATCAGCGCCGCCCCGTGTACCCCTTCGGCACCCGACTTGCACGCAATCGAGCCGGCAGCGACGCTCATGAGTCGCGTATCGAACTCGCCCGTTCCGCAAACGTAGGCGGGATGCGAAACCATCGCATCACGCACGACGAGCAGCGCCATCCCATCGCGCGGCTCGAGATCGCTCAGCGTAGCAAAGCGCGCGAACGCCGTCGCCGCGCGCCGCAACGAGGTTGCGTAGACGGGGATGCCGCAGCCGTCGACGCCGATCGGCCAGGTCTGCGGATCGTCGCCGGAGATCCGCGCGCAGAAGTTCAGAATGTACTGCTCGGCCGGATTGTTCTCGTCCATATACGTCGCGATATCGCTACCGACCATGCGGCAGAGCGCGAGGATTCCGGCATGCTTGCCCGAGCAGTTATTGTAGACCGGCTCGGGCCCGCGCCCTTCTTGCGCACCACATTGCAACGCGGACTCGTCGAGTCCGATCTTGCGCAGGATCGAACGCACGGCCTCGATGTGAAACGGCTCGCCCGTATGCGACGCGCTCATCACCGCGATCTCGCGCATATCGAGATCGAATGCTTCGCGCACGCCGGCTTCGATCGCGGCGGCCGCGATGAACGGCTTGGCCGTGGAACGGAGAAAGACCGGCGATTCGATATCGCCGGTCTGCAACACAACCTCGCCGCGCGCGTTCGCCGCGCACGCGGCCCCGTAATGGACGGATTCGACGAAATCGCCGCGCGTGACCTCGACGACGATCAAGCCAGTGCGCTCTCCACGACGACCGCTTCTTGATCGGCGAAAACAGCATTGCTGAGATAGCGCTCGCCGGTATCGCAGCCGATGGTGACGATCACCTTACCGGCCGATTCGGGAAGCGCTGCGACCTGCAGCGCCGCCCACACGTTCGCGCCCGCGGAGATGCCGACGAGCATCCCCTCCTCGCGCGCCAAGCGCCGCGCGGTCTCAATCGCGTCCGCGTCGGTCACGCGAATCACTTCGTCGTAAATCTTGGTGTCGAGCACCTTGGGCACGAAGCCCGTCCCCGTGCCTTGGATCTTGTGCGGACCGGCCGTACCTCCCGAGAGCACGGGCGAGGCAGCGGGTTCGCCCGCGATGATCTTGACGCCGGGTTTGCGCGCTTTGAGCACCTCGCCGACGCCGGTGATCGTGCCGCCGGTCCCGACCATCGCAATGAAGATATCGACGCCGCCGTCGGTATCGCGCCAGATCTCTTCGGCGGTCGTGCGCCGGTGAATCTCGGGGTTAGCCGGATTTTCGAACTGCTGCGGCATGAAATATTTGTTCGGCGCGGCTTGGTAGATCTCGAGCGCTTTGGCGATCGCGCCCTTCATGCCGTCGGCACCGGGCGTGAGAATGACTTGCGCACCATAGGCTTTGAGCAAATTGCGGCGCTCGATCGTCATCGTGTCGGGCATCACGAGGATGCATTGATAGCCCTTCGCCGCGGCGACGAAGGCAAGCGCGATCCCGGTGTTGCCGCTCGTCGGTTCCAGGATCTTCATCCCGGGCAGCAGACGCCCGTCCCGCTCGGCCGCCTCGATCATCGCGACTCCGATGCGATCCTTGACCGAGCCGGCCGGATTGAACGATTCCATCTTCACGAGGATCGTTGCGCCGAGTCCCTTGTTCAACCGCGGAATCTTCACCAGCGGCGTGTTGCCGAACGTGTCGGCCAGATTGTCGTAAATGCGTGCCATGATGTTCTTCAAACCCCGTATTCGCGCAGTTATGTTGCGCGAGGGAGATGATTCCCGCCCACTCGAACGAATGTTCGAGAAGTGTTCTCGCTCTGCGCGAAGTCGCTCTACGTCGAAGCCCTCGACCTTTGGATCGATAGCCTGCGCTCCCAAGAGCGCTGCTACGTCTCGCATGGGCACAGCGATCACGCTCGCGAGCACCGTACCTTGGTCACGACGCCCAATACGGCGCGGATCTGCAGAGCTCGCTTTGCACGCCGAGCGGAGCGAGCGCAGCTTTCGCTGCTCGAGCCGCAGGCGCCACCGCGCCCTCCCGTGGCGTTCGAGGAGCATGCCTTCAACGAACCTTGGGAGGAGCGCGATCACCGGCTGACGCTCTTCTCCGCCGGTCACGTGCTCGGCAGCGCGCAGCTCCTCATCGAGAGTGACGCGGGAGACTTCGTCTACACCGGCGACTTCAAGCTGCGTGAATCGCTGACCGTCGAGCCGCCGGAAGTCAAACGTTGCGACGTCGTGCTCATGGAATGCACCTACGGCAGGCCGCAGTACGTCTTTCCGCCGCACGAGGAGGTCGCAGCCCAGATGGTCGCGTTTGCGCGCGAAACGATCGAGCGCGACGCCGTCCCGGTGTTTTTCGCGTATGCGCTCGGCAAGGCGCAGGAGGCAATGGCGATTTTGGGCCGGGCGGGAGTGCCACTTACCGTGCACGGCGCGGTCCACCGTCTCGCGCAGGTCTACGAGGAATGCGGTGTCTCGCTGCCGCCGTACACGCGTTACGACGCCGAAAGCTACGACACGTGCAGCGCGCTGATCTGGCCGCCGGGCGGAAAGGCGTTACCCAAGGCGCTGCGCAACAAACCCGTTCGTACGGCCGTGTTGACCGGATGGTCGCTCGATCGCGGCGCGCTCTTCCGTTATGGAACCGAGCGCGGTTTTGCGCTCTCGGATCATGCCGATTACCCTGCGCTGCTGCAATATATCGAACGCGCGCAGCCGCGCAAGGTCATCCTCAATCACGGCTGGCGCGACTTCGTCTATCGTCTGCGTGCGCTCGGCATCGATGCCGAGTATATGGAGGAACATGCGCAGCTTACGCTTTTCTAGTCTCGTCCTCGCGCTAGCGTTCGCGGCGCAGAGCATCCCGGCGCCGGCACAAACGAGTTCGGCCGCGCCTACCATGGATGACGCTATCGCAGCGATTCGGGCGTACGCGCCCAAAGCGCTCGCGGAGCAAGGCGCTCCCGGCATGTCCGTCGCGATCACCGATCGCACGCACACCCTTGCGATCATCACCGAGGGCATGGCGGATGTCGCGAGCAAGACGCCCGTCAGCCCGCAGACGCGCTTCCCGATCGGCTCGATCTCGAAATCGATGACGACCCTCGCGTTGCTGCAATTGCACGACAAGGGGCTGATCGATCTGAATGCTCGCGTGCAGCGGTACCTGCCGTCGTGGTCGATCCACAGCAACGGCGTGCCGATTCTGGTGCATCAACTGCTTTCGCATACCGCCGGCCTGCCCGACGACTATTCGTTTCAGCCGTACGGCTACGCAATCGCCGCGCTGCGTGACGCGCACACGATCTTTCCTCCCGGCACCGCATGGGATTATTCAAACGACGGCTATGCCACCGTGGGCGCCATCGTCGAGGCCGTATCGCACGCGAGCTGGCAAAGCAACATCGAGCAGCACGTCTTTGGTCCGATCGGAATGGCGCACAGCTTCGCCGTATTCAACGATCGTACGCTCAGCGACGACACGGCGACCGGCTACCAATTCCGCGACGCGGACTACGTCGCGACGCCGCCGCACCCGCCGCTCGTACCGTCGCCGTACGTCGACTTCGTCGACCCGGCGGGTTCGATCATCTCGACGCCGGGCGACATGGCGCAGTACCTCCGTCTGTATCTCAACGGCGGAAAGACCGCCGGCGGCACCCAGCTCATCTCGCCCGCCAGCTTCGCCGCCATGACGAACGCCGATCACTTCAAGAACGGCGCGGTCGATACCGCAAAGATGGTGGAGCTCGCCGAATGGCCGTCGTTCTATCACGAGTACGGGTATGGGCTTTCGATCTTCCACACCAAAGGCGATCATCTCGTCGGTCACACCGGAGGCGTATCGGGGTACACGGCCTGCTTTCAAGCCAATTTGACCCGCGGCTTCGGCGTCGTCGCTCTCTCGAATCTGGTTGAAGCTCCGCTGCATCCGTGCGCGATCGTCAAATACGCAATGGCGGTACTTCGCGCGCAAAGCCTCGGTCAGCCGCTGCCGGCGCCGCCGTCGGGACCCCCGATCGCGCCGCCGAAGCTCAACGCCAACGACTACCTGGGAACCTACCGGACGGCCGACGGTAACCGCGTCGTCATCACGAACGACAATGGGTCGCTCTCGCTGCAGGACGGCGCGAAGAGCTACCAGCTGGTGGCACGGGATCGCGACATGTTTTGGACCGACGATCCGCGCTTCACGATCTTCTTCGTGGCGTTCGAACGCAACAAGGCAAAGGCCGTCGACGGCTTTACCAACGGCAGCGCATACTACGTCAACGCGAAACACTCAGGGCCGGCCACGTTCACGTATCCGCCGGCATGGAATCGCCTAACCGGACGCTACGAATCGTCAGCTTACGGCACGCCGATCGTGATGCGTATCGTCGCCGTGAAGGGACACCTGACGGTCGACGGTATGACGCTGCTCAAGCCGAACCCCAACGGTACCTTTGCGCTCGGATCGTCGACGATCCGTTTCGACACGCTCTTCGAGGGCAAGATGCAGCGCTTATGGCTCGACGGCGCGGACTTGTATCGCGTCGAGTTGCCCTAGCGCCTACGGCACGTACTCGCTTCGCTCGCTTTGCCTGTTTACGCTCGCTGCGCGAGCACGTGCCATTCGGGAGCCACGCAATCGCTTATCGCAAATCGACGCGCACGGCGTAAAACGAGAACGGCTTGGGTTGCGGACCGCCTACGGCACGTACTCGCTTCGCTCGCTTTGCCTGGGATGGTCTTAATCGACGCCGATATCCCAGAGTAGGCCGAGGTCCTTCTTGGCGAAGGTCTTGAAGGCGATGAGGGTCTCAGTGGTTTCGACGCCTTCGAGCGCCGCGATGTGCTCGGTGACGAGATCGTTGAGTTCGTCGTGGCGGCGTACGCGAGCGACCGCGACGATGTCGAAGGGCCCCGCGACCGAGTAGACTTCGGCGATCCCGTCGATCGCGAGTAGGTCGTCGGCGATCGACCGCAGACGCGTGCGCGTGACGTTCATCAGGATGAAGGCGGTAACCATGAGAAGTGGTGTTCCATGATCGCCTTTGCCCGGACCTGCGCCGCAATCGCAGCAACGTCGAGCAAACTCGAAAAGGTCGAGCTCTTGGCGCGGTATCTGCGCGCGCTGGGCGAGGACGACCTTGGAGCCGCGACGCGGTTTTTCACCGGAGCGGTCTTTGCGGCGCGCGATCAACGGCAGCTCTCGGTCGGCGGGCGCACGATCGTCGAAGCCGCGCAACGCCTCTGGGGCGTGACCGACGCACAGCTGCACGCGGGCTATCGCGAGCACGGCGACCTCGGCGACGCCCTCGGACCGCTGGTTCGAGAGCCCGCCGACCTCGGGTTGTTTCGCGAAACACTGACGCCTTCGTCGCTTGCCGCGCTCTTCGATCAGATCGCCGCAGCGTCGGGGAAGTCGGCCGGAAAGCGCCGTCTGCTCCTGTGCGAGCGGATTCTCGGCGCGTGCGTCGACCCGCTCGAAGCGACCTACGTGATCAAGATCATGACGGGCGATCTGCGGATCGGCTTGCGCGAGGGTCTCGTTCACGATGCCATCGCGGCCGCTTTCGATCAGCCGCTCGAGCAAGTTCGGCGCGCCGTCATGGTTGCGGGAGACGTCGGTGCCGTCGCGCTTGCGGCCAAACGCGCCGAACTCGACCGGTTGCACATCCGGTTCGGCTCGCCGATCGGTTTTATGCTCGCCTCGCCGATTCCATACGCAGACCAGTACCCCGACTTGCGCGACCACGCGTGGTTCGCCGAGGACAAGTACGACGGTATCCGCGCCCAGGCGCACGCCGCCGACGGAAACGTCGTTCTCTTCTCGCGCACGCTCAACGACGTCACGCGCTCGTACCCCGAGATCGCGCAGGCATTGCGTACGCAGCCCCACCGCGTCATGCTCGACGGTGAGATCGTCGCCGTACGCGACGGCCGCGTGCTGCCCTTTCGCACGTTACAAACGCGTTTGCAGCGCAAGGAGATCGACGCCGAGCTGCTCTCGGCCGTCCCCTTGCAATATGTCGTCTTCGACGCCATCGCGCTCGACGACGAGTTTCTGCTCGAACTTCCGTTGCGCGAACGGCGCCTGCGTCTTGCCCGCGCCTTGTCCGAAAGCGCGCACGTGCGCATCGCCCCGTACGAAGAGCTTCCCTCCCACGCCGCAGCAGAAGCCGTCAACGCCTTTTTCGAGCGCGCGCGCGAGCGTGGAAACGAAGGCGCGATGTTCAAGCGCACCGATGCTCCATACGCGCCCGGCCGTCGCGGCAAGTGGTGGTTGAAACTGAAACGTGAGCTCACGACGCTCGACGTCGTCGTGGTCGGC
>DATJRM010000009.1:0-43620 GCA_035504755.1 Candidatus Acidiferrales bacterium | reverse complement strand
GATCGCGCCCGATAGGATCGGTGGCAGCAACGGCGTCGAGGTCAGCGTCGAGTCCGAGTACGTGGAGGACCGCGGTGTAGGCGCCGATCGTCGCGCCCGGACGGCCCCGCTCGATCCCGCGTAACGTCATGAGCGACATGCCGGCGCGCTCCGCGACGAGGGCCGCCGGGAGCCCGCGGCGGCGGCGAGCGCTACGAATACGCTCCCCAAGCTGGTCCAAACGGCGCTGGACACGGGGGAGCAGAGGCGCGGTGGTCCTGGCCATAGACAGTATTCTGGCACTTATTGTCGTTAATGTCTAGAATATTAGCACTTAGCCGCCCCCGAAGCCTTTGGAGAATAGGCGCCGATCCACATGCTGCGGTACGAGTGGCCCCCGTACGATCGGGCCGGCGCTATTGCATCCGTAGTGGCGGCGGTATATTTGGCGTGTGATCAGTCGTCAACGTGCTCGATGACGTTGCCGCGATCTACGGCTATCCCAAGTACCTGCGGATCGACAACGGTACCGAACGAACGTCCAAGCTCATGCAGCTCCGGTCCGAAGATCACGACGTCGAGCTGCTCTTCATTCAACCCGGAAAGCCGACGCAGAACGCATACATCGAATCCTTCAACGGGCGAGTCGCACCGAACTGCTCAACGCGCATTGGTTCCACACGCTTGCGGAGGCGCAGCTGGATGCGCACGCCTGGATGCGTTGAGGATCCGCCTCATCGGCAGGACGGGCGGCTTTTAGTCCTAGAAGCCTGTCATCGTGGCACGAGTACCATGGTTACTATTAGTCGTCATCGGCTGCTTACTAACTTCGGAAGCCAATGCCGCGCCTCTGACGACTGATCCGTATCGGATCTTCGAACATGCGAGCGAGGTTTGGGAGTCTCAGCAATACCCCTTGTATCTCCACTACGCCGTAGATCTTTCTGTTAAAGATTCGCGTGGTGTTCGCACGGAAGCCTACCAAAGCGCCTACAACAACGTCACCGGGCAAATTTCAGTTGACCCAATCAGTGATTATGAGCGAGCCCATCCAGCAACGCCGCGCGGCGGCTTCCGTTTCTGCCTATTCGCGTGCCCAGGCGGCCCGCAACCCGACCCGTACACTGACTTCTTTGGTGTACCGGTGTTGTCGCCGGTTTACGCTTTTGGTGTTGCAGTCATTCCAAGAGCGACGCTTCCTCCTTCGCCGACGTCAGACGAAATCGTTCGCGAAATCCGGCGCGACTTCAACGATCCGATGCCAAGCGATCGGGTAACGCAAACTCCGAGCCCGTCTTCCTTGCCAGAAATCATTACCGTAACAACAGCCAATAGAAACTACCATATGCGGTTCGATGGAGAACAAGTCATAAACGGGATTCGCTGTTTTCACCTTATGCTTTCTGCCGTTCATGACCCTGCGAAATATCGCCTACGCGAACTTTGGGTTGCTCAGGCTTCATTCAACACGGTAAGAGTCGTGCAAGATGGAAACTTCACAGATGGTCCAGGAACGGAAGTGAGATGGATGATTGACTTCAGCACACAGGGCTCGTCGCTGTATGCTGTACGGGAGAGGTCTCTCGGTCTCATCCGCTATGGCGGCGAAACGTACTCGCAAGTTGCGATAGCGTTTGTTGACATCCAATCTATACCTGATCCGGTTCCGACCACGCTCGTTGGGGCCTATTTAGTCCTGCGAGAGCCCTAGGGTCCTACTTTGGCCATTACGCGACCGGCAAGGGGCGATCGCGGAAGAAAAGGCCGCCGAAAGGCGGATAGTGGCGGGAGCGTGTAGGAATCGAACCTACCAGTCGCCTTGCGGCGGCCTCAGCGATTTTGAAGACCGTGCGAGCCACCAGACTCGTACGCTCCCATAGCAGTCTATTGACCGACGACGACGGTTTGATTGATCGTGTTGCCGTCGTACACGATGTGAATCGTCCACGAACCGCTCATCAAAAACTCCACGCGTCCGGTGAAGACGTGCGGATCGGACGTCGGCTTGAACGTGACCTTCGGCGACTTCATCGGTGTGCTTCCCATCGCCAGCGACGCGACGGCTGTAACACTCTTGGGCGGCGCACCGCGAAAGCGGATCGTAACGTCAGCGTAGTCGCTCGGATGCGCGGGCGCGATCGTGATCACCGGCCCATTCGCGGTCGCGCCGCCGTCGAGACTCGCTAAATAGTCCGCGATGTCGCTCGCCTGCGTTGTGGTAAAGCCATAGTTGGGCATGGGTGCTTTGGGACGCAGGATCGCCGATACGATCTGAGCGTGGCTTCGCCGATGCTCGATGCCGTAGAGTGCCGGGAAACTGCTCCCTCCCTGGAATTTGGCGCCGTGGCAGCTCTGGCATCCGTTTTGGGCAACGAGACGGGCACCGGCGTTGGCGTCGGCGGCGGCAATGCCGGCGCAGCCCAAGACGAGCGCGAGGACCCAGGTTGCCGCGAATGCCGCTCGCACGGAGCCTACCATGGCAACATCTTGGCCCCTCGCACACGCGGCGCCTCCGGATCGTTGCGGTTAAGGAGTCGTAAATAGCGCAGGATGACCGGGGTCCCCCCAATATAAGCTGAGCAGAGACGGCGCGTTGACCATGTTCTACGATCTCGAAGCAACGGGCGATGGAGGGCTGCTTCAAAGGCTGCTTGGTATTACCTATGAGATCTTGCACGCGCAGGAGATCGCACCGGCCCTCGAATCGATTGCGCGCGCCGTAGCCGAGCTCTTCGGCTTCAAATACGTCACGATCGTCGCAGCCGACACGCCCGGCGGGGAACTCTACCGCCGCGTGCTGCTGGGGTTTCCGGAAGAAGTAATTCGCGAACGGTTCGGCGAGCACATCGATCGTGCCGCGGTGTTGGATATCCTGCCGCCCGAGTCGGAAGTGCTCCCGTACTGCTTCTACAATCCGGCTGAGCGCGAGATCTATTGGAAGCAGAGCATCTACACCGGCTTCCGTCCGCTCAACGAACCGCGCACGTCGCCGGACGCATGGCACGAACGCGACACCTTGACGCTGGTGCTTCCCGATCGTGACGGCAACATGCTGGGGTACCTCTCGGCCGACGCGCCGCTCGACGGGAAAGTGCCGTCGATCGAGACGTTGCGGCGTATGCAGCTCTTCACCAACCTCGTCGGCCTTGCACTCGCGAGCTCGCGTTCTCATGCGGTCGAGATCGAACAACGGCTCAACGTGGAGAAAAGCGCCCGCCTGCAAAACGAGTTCTTCAGCATGGTGTCACACGAAGTGCGCTCGCCGCTGGCGGCGATCCGCGGGGCAACGGCGCTTTTGCAGACGCACTTCGAGACCCTCGGGGTCGAGCGGCGCCAAGAACTCCTCGGCGTCCTCTCCAGCTCGACCTCGCGCCTCTCGTCGATCTTCGAAGACTTCTTGCTACTCTCGCGGATGGACGCGGGACACTTGGCGCTGCGCATCGAGCGTGTGTCGCCGGTTGCGATCATCGAGGAGTCGATGGCGCGCATGCGCAGCGAATACCCTGAGCGCAGCTTCAACTCCGCGTATCTCGAGCCGGTTCCGAGCATGCTTGCCGACGAAGGCCGCGCGGTCCAGATTCTCACCAACCTCCTCTCCAACGCGGTGAAATACAGCTATCCGACGAGCCCCATTCACATCGACGTCAAGATCAACGACGGCAGGGTGCGCATCGCGATCGTCAACGAAGGGCCCGGCATCGGCGAAGAGGATCGGCTGAAGCTGTTCACGCGGTTCGGGCGGGTGTCGTCGGGCGAGGGATCCACGGGTCTGGGTCTTTACATCTGCCGCGAACTCGTCGGGATGATGCAGGGCGAGATCGGATTTGAAAGCGAGCCCGAAAAACTCACCTCTTTCTGGTTTTCATTGCCGCGAGCGTAGCGCCGGCGCCGCAAGCCCGAGCCGGTCTTAACCTTAGGAGTAGCTTTCCGGCACTTCTTATGGTAGAACCGGGAGCGTGAAGACCCGGCCCGACATTCGTAACGTCGCCATCATCGCCCACGTCGACCACGGCAAGACCACGCTGGTGGACGCCATGCTCAAGCAGAGCGGTGTCTTCCGCGAGGGTCAGCAGGTGGAGACGCGCATCATGGACTCCAACCCGCTCGAGCGCGAGCGAGGGATCACCATCTTGGCCAAAAACACGGCGGTCCGCCACGGCGACGTGAAGTTCAACATCGTCGACACGCCCGGCCACGCCGACTTCGGCGGCGAGGTCGAGCGGGTGCTGCAGATGGTGCAAGGCGTTTTGCTGCTCGTCGATGCGGCCGAAGGCGTGATGCCGCAGACGCGCTTCGTGCTGCGTAAGGCGCTCGAGCTCGACCTCAAGGCGCTCGTCGCGATCAACAAGATCGACCGCAAGGACGCGCGCCCCACCGAGATCGTCAACCAAGTCTTCGACCTTTTCATCGAACTCGGCGCAAGCGACGAACAAGCGGACTTCCCCGTGGTCTATACCAATGCCAAGCTCGGCATCGCCAAGCCGAGCCTCGAAGATAGCTCCGGCGATCTCGAGCCGCTCTTCGAGATCATCAAAACGCACGTTCCCGAAGCGCCGGCCGAAGAAGGGCCGTTCCAGCTCTTGATCTCGGCCATCGATCACAACAAATACGTCGGTCGCATCGGCATCGGCCGCATCTTCCGCGGCCGCTCGGGCGTCAACATGCCGATCGCCAAGGTCGCGCGCGACGGCGAGATCGCAACCGGCCTGCGCTTGACGAAGCTTCTGACGTTCCAGGGTCTGGAACGGATCGAGGTCGACGAAGCCTCGGCCGGCGACATCGTGTGCGTCTCGGGCATCGACGACCTGAACATCGGCGACACGCTCGCCGATGCCAACGCGCCCGAGGGCATTCACGCCGTCGCCGTCGACGAACCAACCGTCTCGATGTTCTTCTCCGTGAACAACTCGCCGTTCGCCGGGAAAGAAGGGAAGTTTCTGACCTCGCGCCAGATTCGCGAGCGCTTGATGCGGGAGCTCGAGTCCAACGTTGCGCTCCGCGTCGCCGACACGGAGTCGGCCGACACGTTCGAAGTGCGCGGGCGCGGGGAGCTGCATCTTTCGATCCTGATCGAAACGATGCGCCGCGAAGGCTACGAGCTTGCGGTCTCCAAGCCGCAAGTGATCGTGACCGAACGCGACGGGAAGAAGTGGGAACCCGTCGAGTACGTCGTCGTCGACGTTGCCGAAGAATACGCGGGCGCGGTCATCGAAGCGCTCGGCAAACGTAAAGCCGTGATGTCGAACATGCTCAACGTCGGCGACTCGCGCCGTCTCGAATACACGATGCCGACGCGTGCGATCTTCGGTCTGCGCGGCGAATTGCTCACGCTCACGCGCGGCACGGCGGTCATGTCGCACACGTACTACGACCACCAGGAGTGGCAGGGCGAACTGCCCGGACGCAACGTCGGCGCGCTCGTTGCGACCGATACCGGGCGCGCGACGGGCTACGCGCTCATGGGCGTCGAGCAGCGCGGCCGGTTCTTCGTCGATCCCGGCGTCGACGTCTACGAAGGCATGATCGTCGGCCGGGCCAACGACGACAAGGACGTCGGCCTCAACGTCGTACGCGAAAAGAAGCTCACCAACATGCGCGCCGCCGGCAGCGACGAGAACGTCAAGCTGGCACCGGCCGAAGTCATGTCGCTCGAGCGCGCGATCGAGTTTATCGAAGACGACGAACTCGTTGAGGTCACGCCGCAGTCGATCCGGCTGCGCAAGCGCATCCTCAACGAGTCCGAGCGCCTCAAGGCCAAACGCCGCGAATTGTCATCCCGAGCGTAGGCCGAGCTTGTCGAAGCTCTAGCGCGATCCCGACGGACCCTGGCCGCTCGCCAGGATGATCGTGTTGCCCGAGACCGTGTAGGCAAGCGTTTTCCCGACGTTTCCTTGCAACTGCGCGGCGGTCGCGGCGTTCACCGAGAAGCTGGTGGTCTTGTTTGCCGCGCTGCGAAGCGTTGCGACGCCGTCGTGTACGGCCTGCAACGTCGCCCATTGCACGTCCTTGGCCAGACGCAGCGTTCTCTTGGTGACTCGAAACGCGATCGTCTTCCCAACCGAGCCGTTGAGCGCAGTGCTCGTACCCGAATCGATGCTGAACGTCTCCGACGCGCCGTTCGCGAACCGAACGCTCGCCATACCGTTGCCGGAGCTCAGAAGCGTGGCTTGGTACGGCTGCTGACCGGACGCAAGGCTGGATTGGCTGGCGAACTGCATCTGCGCGGAAGGTTGCGCGTTGAGCGGTTTGACCGGCTGCGAGACTTGCGTTTGGGTCTGTGTTTGCGTTTGCGTCTGCGTTTGAGGCAGTATCTGCGGCGCGCTTGGAACGTGCGGGACTGCCGGCACGATTCCACCGACGACGCCTGCGAGGATGATTGCGAGTGCTACCATGGGCTGAAAACCTCCGAGGGTGCTCTTGCCCGGTGCTCGGCGCCAATACACGCAGGGGCCGGCTGCCCGCTACGCGTGGACCGGCTCACGCTCGCGCACTTCACCACGCGTGACCGGCACCGCAGCAACGGGAGCAGGCGCCGGGCTGGGAACGATCGGCCGGCGGATCATCAGCAGCGGAAGCAGCGTCGTGGCAATCGTCGCCAGCGCGAAGAATTGGGTGGTCGACACCGCCGCGAGATTCGCCGCTTGTTCGTTGGCAATGCCGTTGAGCGCCAGAATCGCATGCGGTCCGTGGGCGGCGATCGCCGATGCGATCGCGGGACGGCTCAGATTGATCGCGCTCGCGATGCCGCTGAGCGCACCGTCGAAGTTCCGGTCCAGCAACGTCGCCGCAAGCGCGGAGCCGACCGAGGCGCCGATCTGCTGCATCAGACGAACGAGCGCGAGTGCGGACGGCACGATGGCATGCTCGATGCCCGCCAGCAGGACGACGTTGACCGGGACGAAGACGAAGGCTAATCCGATTCCTCCGAGCGCCTGCGTGATGACGAAGTTGCCGAACGTCGCATTCGTCGCCATGTCGAAGGTTTGCAGCCACGTCGTGGCGCCCATCAGGAGAATGCCGGCCGCCGCAATCACGCGAAGATCCCATTTGTGTTGCGAAACGACCCAGGTCGTCACCGGATAGAGAATCGCCAGCATGCCGGCGCGGACCATCAGCAGATAGCCGGCCATCGTCGTGGTGAAATTAAGCGACTCTTGCACGTACTGCGGTTGGATGAAGATCAACGCATACATCGTGGCGCCGATCGCGAACATCACGACCGAGCACGACCACACGTTGCGATCGCGAAAGACGCGCAGTGCGACGGCCGGATGCTTTGTGCCGGCGAGCTCCCACGCCACGAAGACGATCAGTGCGACCGCCGAGACGAGCGCGCACGCCAGAATCGTCGCGTCGCCGAACCAGCCGTTGCGTTCGCCTTCGTCGAGCACGTACTGCATCGTCGCCAGTCCGACCGCCAGCAACCCCATGCCGATACCGTCGACGGGAATGCGCTTGATGCCCTGCGGGTCGCGCACGAACATCAGCACCAGCAGCGTCGCGAAGATCCCGGGCAGCACATTGACGAAAAAGACCCAGCGCCACGTGAGATCGTCGGTGAGAATCCCACCGAGCGTCGGACCGATCGTCGGCCCGATGACGATTGCGAGCGCAAAGAGCGATTGGCTCTTGCCCAGCTGCTCAGGCGGAAACGTATCGCGGATGATTTGCTGCGCCGGCACCATCAAGCCGCCGCCGAACGCGCCCTGAACGAAACGCAATAGGATCTCGGTGTTGGTGTCGTTCGCCAAGCCGCAAAGAATCGACACCGCCGTGAAACCGGCGATCGAGAGCGCGAAGTAGCGTCTGCGCCCGAAGATCGACTGCAGCCACGGCGTGAGCGGAATCACGATCACGTTGGCAATGATGTAGGCGGTGATGAACCACGCGCCCTCATCGGTCGACGCGCCGAGCGCACCGTCGATCGACGGCAACGCGACGTTGACGATCGTGGTGTCGGCCAGCTGCATGAGGGACGCGAGCATGACGGCAGCGACGACGGCAACGCGACGTGCGCCGTATTCGACGACGGTGGACACCGGGATTTCCTTTTTTTAGTGGGTTTTAGGCTGAAGCGAGCGCCGGTTGAAGATCGAGAAGGTCCGCATTCTCGTCGGCGATTTGCCGGAAGATGCGCCAGGCTGCGCGCTCACGGTCTTGCAGGCCCAGCAGCGCTTCGATCTGCTCGCCGTGATGGGCGATGTCGGAGGCGGCGTAGATGAAGCGGGCCCAAGCAACCTGCGTACCTTCACACAGCGCCTGATGGTAGGCCGCCATCGCCTCGCCCGCTTGATCCGAGAAGGAAGCAGAGAGACCGGCCAGGCTCATCGCGTGGCCACGAAGAGTGTTGAAGGACCGCCGGGCGTCTTGGAGGGCGCTAGACGGCTCCCGCTCGTCTATAGTAAAATACATCTTGAACTGATAATAGTTCAAAGGATATTTTACTGTCAAGCATGAGCACCGAGATTTCGGAACCCGTCCAAGCCCCGCGGGCGCACTGGTACCCCGAGCGCGAGGACATTACGATCTATGGAATCCTCGCCGCGCTCAGCGACCCCACCCGTCTCCAAATCGTCCGTCAATTGGCAGAGCACGAAGAACGCTGCCCTTTTGATTTTCTCGATCTCACCTCAAAGCAAAACCTCTCGCACCACTTCAAGGTGTTACGAGAGGCCGGGTTGATCATGGCGCGCTACGAGGGACGCCAGAAGTTCGTGTGGTTGCGCCGCGATTTGATCGACGAGATGTTTCCGGGCCTGCTCGACGGCGTGCTCAACGCCTGCGAGAAGACCGGTTAAGCTCGGGATGGCACCGTGGGAACCGGTGCAGCGGTGCCGCCGGCAAACGTGAGCTCGCCGGTGATGTCGTTGAAGCCCACGTTCACCGTGTCGCCGTCGTTGATCTCGCCCGCAAGAATCTTGCGGCCGAGCGGCGTCTCCACTTCCTTTTGAATCGTCCGCTTGAGCGGACGCGCGCCGTAGTTCGGATCGTACCCGGCCTTGACCAGGTGACGTTTCGCGGCGTCGTCCAGCACGAGCGTGATGCGTCGTTCCGTCAGGCGAGCCCGCAGGCGCGCAAGTTGGATCTCGACGATCTCCATGAGCTGCTCCTCGGAGAGCGCATGGAAGACGATGATCTCGTCGACGCGGTTGAGAAACTCCGGACGGAAGTGCGCCCGTAGCTCCTCCATCACCGTCGCGCGCATCAAGGCCTCGTCGGCTCCGCCCAGCGCGCCCTTGAAATCGAGGATGCGGTGGCTGCCGATGTTCGAGGTCATGATGACGATCGTGTTGCGGAAGTCGACGGTGTGGCCTTGACCGTCGGTCAAACGGCCGTCGTCGAGAATCTGCAAGAAGACGTTGAAGACGTCGGGGTGCGCCTTTTCGACTTCGTCGAAGAGCACGACGGTGTACGGGCGCCGGCGCACCGCTTCGGTGAGCTGACCGCCCTCTTCGTAACCGACATATCCCGGCGGTGCGCCGACGAGGCGCGCGACGCTATGCTTCTCACCATACTCCGACATGTCGATGCGCACGAGCGCGCGTTCGTCGTCGAAGAGATACTCGGCGAGTGCACGCGCGAGCTCGGTCTTACCGACGCCCGTCGGACCCAGAAAGATGAACGAACCGATCGGGCGGTTTGGATCCGAGAGTCCCGAACGCGAACGCAGCACCGCTTCCGCGACGGCCGTGACCGCTTCATCTTGACCGATGACGCGCTCGTGCAACTCCGCATCGAGGTGCAGTAGCTTTTGCCGCTCCCCTTCGAGCAATTTGGCGACCGGAATGCCGGTCCAGCGCGCAATGACCTCGGCGATGTCCTCTTCGTCGACTTCTTCCTTCGACAGGCGCCCGCCGTCCGCCGAGCGCAGGCGCGTTTCTTCGGTCGAAAGTTCCTTCTCAAGCTGCGCCAAGCGGCCATACTTCAACTCCGCCACGCGATTGAGATCGTACTGGCGCTCCGCCTGTTCGATCTGGACCTTCGTTTCGGTGATCTGTTCGCGGATCTCGCGCAGACGCACGGCCGCGTTCTTCTCCTTGTCCCACTGCGTTCGCAGCTTCGCCTGTTGCTCGCGCAACTCGGCCAGCTCGCGCTCGAGCGCCTCGAGCCGCTGCCGGCTCTGGCCATCGCTTTCCTTGCGCAGCGCTTCGCGTTCGATCTCGAGCTGCATCGTACGGCGGGAGACTTCGTCGAGCTCCTGCGGCATCGAGTCGATCTCGGTGCGCAGCTTCGCGGCGGATTCATCGACCAGGTCGATCGCCTTGTCGGGTAAGAAGCGATCGGAGATGTAGCGGTTGCTCATCACCGCCGCGGCGACGAGCGCAGCATCTTTGATGCGTACGCCGTGATGCGTCTCGTACTTCTCACGAAGACCGCGCAGAATCGAGATCGTGTCCTCGACGCTCGGTTGATCCACGAGCACCGGCGCGAAGCGCCGCTCGAGCGCGGCGTCTTTCTCGATATATTTGCGATACTCGTCGAGCGTCGTCGCGCCGATCAGATGCAGCTCGCCGCGCGCCAGCATCGGCTTGAGCAGATTGCCGGCATCCATCGCGCCCTCGGCCTTTCCCGCGCCGACGACGGTGTGCAACTCGTCGACGAAGAGCACGATCTGCCCTTGCGAGCTCGCAACGTCCTTGAGCACGGCTTTGAGCCGCTCTTCGAACTCGCCGCGATACTTCGCGCCCGCAATCAGCGCGCCCATGTCGAGCGAGACGATGCGCTTGTTCTTCAAACCTTCGGGCACGTCGCCGCGCACGATGCGCTGGGCCAACCCTTCGACGATCGCCGTTTTGCCGACGCCGGGGTCACCGATGAGGACGGGATTGTTTTTGGTACGACGCGAGAGCACTTGCACGATGCGGCGGATCTCGTCGTCGCGGCCGATGACCGGATCGAGTTTGCCGCGCTCGGCTTCCAGGGTGAGATCGCGTCCGTAGCGTTCGAGCGACTTGTACGTTCCCTCGGGATCTTTTGAGGTCACACGCTGGTTGCCGCGCACGTCGCGCAACGCAGCGAGCAGCTTGTCTTTGGTGAGGCCCGACCCCATATCGCGGAAGAGCTTGCCGACCGCGCCGCTCGATTGCGCCATGGCGAGCAGCACGTGCTCGACCGAAACGTAGTCGTCTTGCAGCGCGCTCGCTTCGTGTTCGGCGGCCGTCATGATGCGCGAAAGCTCGGGTGAAAGCGTTACTTGCGCCGAGTCGGCGTTCGGGCCGGAGAGACGCGGCAGCGCCGCGATCGCAGCGCGCACGCGCGCGTCGAAGTTCTTCAGATCGACGCCCGCCTTGGCCAGAACGTCGGGCACGATGCCGCGCTCTTGCTCCAGGAGTGCGGCGAGGAGATGCTCCGGGGTCGTTTGGGTGTTGTGTTCGTGAAGCGCCAGCGAGTACGCCTGATTCAGGCCGTCCGCTACGCGCTCGGTCATCTTGTCTACGTTCATTGGTCTATCTCTCCAAACCCACGCTCGCCTTGGTTGGTTGCAGGGCGCACCTGCCGCCAGAAGCAATGCGCTCTTGACGCCGAATCTTACTTATGATAGCCTGGCAATATATCATAACTACGCTACCGGAGGTCGCCATCGCCTTGGCTACGTTTGCTCTCGATCCCACCCACTCGTCGGTGGACTTTACCGTCCGCCACATGGTCTTCTCCCGCGTTCGCGGCACGTTCGAAAAATTCTCGGCCACCCTCGAGGTCGACGATACGACCAACCTGCCGACCGCCGTCGCGGCGACGATCGATGCGGCATCGATCGCCACCAACGTCGCCGATCGCGACGCCCATCTCAAATCCCCCGATTTTCTCGACGTCGCGAAATACCCGGCGATCGAATTTCTCAGCACGAGTATTTCGGGTTCGCCCGACGCACTTACCGTCGAGGGGACGCTGACGATTCACGGGGTCAGCCGCCAGGTTCGCCTCCTGGCCGCGCTCGACGGGCGCGGCAAGGATCCGTGGGGTCACGATCGCATCGCGTACAGCGCCACCGTCAAGATCAACCGCAAGGACTTCGGCCTGACCTACAATCAGGCGCTCGAAACCGGCGGCGTACTCGTCGGTGAAGAGGTCGAGATCGCGCTTTCCGTGCAAGCCGTCAATACCCGGCAGCCCGCGGTCGCATAACGCCCAGGAGTTGCGCGCTCCCGCAGCTATTGTAGCTCTACGATGAAGATCGCTGCGGGAGCGGTGCGCGCATTTTTGCTCTTCGACGTCGCCGACACGATCGATCTCCGTGCGTTGCGCACCGTCGAAGGGGAGGGCGTCGCGCAAGCCGACCTTCCGCTGCGAACGCTCGCCAGCCCCTATCTGCTATTCCCGACGCCGCCGCTCGTCGCTCGGCTCGCCGACGGATCGCTCGGCGGTCTCCAGTACTCGGTGCGCGCGAAGTTCTTCGACTACGGCGTCATCTCGCTTCGCTTCTCGTTCCCGGTGACCGGATCGTGGGAGGAGCTCGAAGCGACCGCTTTGCGCGTGCGCCGCAACGACGAACTCGTCGCCGCGGCGAAGACCCTCATCGAACGGATCTGCACGGATCTCGGCGACGCGCTCAACGAGCGGCATCCTGCCTTGATGGAGGATTACGTCGTCATCGAGGTCGACCGTTTCGAGCCGCGCATCGATGCCGACGCGTTACTGCACGACCACTCGGAGGCGCTGGCAAATACGCTGCTCGGCGAATCGGGCTTGCTCTCGCAAGCGGAGATCGAAGAGTCGCTGCGCACGCGCTTCTCGTACTATGGCGACGATCTGACGATCGTGCAGTGGGATACGGCCTTCGTGTACGACCGTCGCGAGTCGAGCGAGACGATCGGCGACATTCTCGAATTTGCCAACTCGCAGCTGCTCGAGTTGCGCACCTATGACGCGTTGCTCGACAGCGAACTCGACGCCATCTACGCCATGCAGCCCGGCCAGCGCGCGCGGTCGGTGCTCGGGCGGCGCGAAGCCGATCTCGCCGCCAACATCCGTTACCTGATCGTCGACGTGCTGGAACTCATCGACCGCTCGAGCAACGCGTTGAAGGTCGTCGGCGACGCGTATTACGCACGCATCTATCGCGCGGCCGCGGCGCGCTTGGGGCTCGCCGACTGGCAACGCCAGATCGACAGCAAGCTCGCAAGCGTTCGCGACCTCTACGGCTTCTTCATCGATCAGGCGCGCGGCCGGCGGGATGAGTTTCTCGAGGTGATCATCATTCTGCTGATCGTCATCGAGATCATCATCGGCATTCTCACGCTGGTCCGGCATTGACTCGCCGTCAACCGCGTTTGCGAAGCATGCGGTAGTCGCCGCTGCGGACGGTTATCCCGCGGGCGTCGAACCACTCGAGCAGCGGCACCGCGTACTTTCGCGACGTTCCCAAGACGTCGCGAAACTCCGCCATCGTCATCCGGCCGTGGCCGGCGATAAAGGCTTCGATGCGTTCGTGCGCACGCTCGATCTGCGCGCCACGATAGAGCGCGTCACCGACCTTGATCAGCACGCCGCGCGCAAGCAACGTGTCGAAGGCCTTGGCCAGCCCCTCGATCGTCGCCGATTTCACGTTCGCCGCAACGTCGTCGAAAGCGACCGGCCGGAACGGATCGGACGACTCGAGCGGCACGTGGTGTTCAAAGAACGCGCGCTGCTCGGCACTGAGCTTGGGCTGGTGTCCGGTGGCCGCAAAGTAGCCGTGGCGTTGCGAGATCCGTCCATCTTCGACCAAGGCGTTCAAAAGGCGGACCAGCAGCCCTTCATTGACCCGGAGCGCGCGGGCGAGCGCAAGCGAGGTCGTTCCCATCGCCCACGGTTCGGTTTCATGGAGCGCCGTGAGCTCGCCGGCGATGCGCGTGGAAAACTGCGCAAAGGCATGCGCATCGAGATAGCCGCGCGGCTTCGCGAGCGCGACGGCTTCACCGCGCTCGACCAAGTCGTCGAGCCCATGTTGCGCGATCTCCTCGCGCACGTTCGCTGCGAACGCCACCGACGCGACGTCCTGCGGCTCGAGTCCGCTGCGCACGAGATGCTCGAGGATTGCGCCATGCGCCGACGGCGGCGCCTCAGTACGCTCGTCCGTGTAGGCTACGATCTCGCCGCCGCCGAGCAACGTCTTGGGTGAAACCCGCCGCACGACGAACCGCACGCCCGGAAACGCCAACACCGGTTCGCGCAAAAGCAAGCGTACCGTTGCGTCGAAGACGAGCGTTCCCAGGATCTCCGCCGATCCGATGTATGCGCGCACGGGCGTGCGGCGCCGAAGCAGCGCCTGCGCCTCGGGCAACGATTCGAAGCGAACGCTGAACTGGCAGCGCGCGGTAAAGGACGGATCGGCAACGACGGCGCCGCGAGCGATCTGCGTGCGCTCGACGCCGGGAAGATTGAGCGCGACGCGTGTGCCGCCGGTCGCCGCCTCGCGTGCAGCGCCGAAGACCTGGAGGCTGCGCACGCGCGCCCGCGTCCCGGGCGGCGCGATCGCAATCGTGTCGCCCACGGTGATCCGCCCCTGCATCAGCGTGCCGGTGACGATGGTGCCGCGCCCCGGCAACGCGAAGACGCGATCGACCGGCAGATACGCCGGCGCGTCGGATTCGCGCGCCGGCAACGAGACCAGCGCGTCGTGCAGCGCCTCCTTGAGCGCAGGCAGATGCGCGCCCGTCGCCGCGGACACCGCCACGATCGGCGCGCCGGCCGCGATCGTTCCCTGCAGTTCCTCGCGAACGCGCAGCCGCGCCGGATCGACGTCCTGCGGCGCAAGCAGATCGATTTTGGTCAGCGCGACGATCGTGCGCTTGACGTTGAGAAAGCGCAGGATCTGCAAATGCTCGACCGTTTGCGGCATCACGCCGTCATCGGCGGCGACGACGAGCAGCAAGACTTCCATACCGGCGGCGCCGGCGAGCATATTGTGCAGGAATCGTTCGTGCCCCGGAACGTCGACGATGCCGGCTTCCAGACCGTCGTCGAACCGCAGGTGCGCAAACCCCAAGTCCAGCGTCATCCCACGGACCTGCTCCTCGAGCCAGCGATCCGGATTGGTGCCGGTGAGCGCCTGCACGAGCGAGGACTTGCCGTGGTCTACGTGACCCGCCGTCCCGATGACGTGCATCAGCTTCCTACCCTCAGCCTGCTTTTCCGGTAACCGTACACCGCGTAGATCGCGATGCCGATGACAAACCACACTGCGAAGCGGATCCACGTCGGGAGCGAGAGCCCGGTAATGAGGAAGAGGCACGACGCGGCGCCGGCGATGGTGAAGATCCAGACCAACGGTGCGCGAAACGGACGATGCGCCTGCGGCTGCACGATGCGCAGCACCAGCACGCCCGCGCAGACGATCGCGAATGCCGAGAGCGTGCCGATGTTCACGAAGTCCAGCAGGTCGGAGAGCGGCAGCAGCGCTGCCAGGATGGCGACGATACCGCCGGTGATCAACGTCATGCGCGCCGGCGTGCGAAAGCGCGGATGGATCTTTGCGACGCCCGGCGGCAGCATGCGGTCGCGCGCCATGACGTAGAAGATGCGAATCTGCCCCAACAGCGACGTCACCATGACCGTCGTATTGCCGGCCACACCGCCGAGCGCGACGATCCAGAAGACGAGCGGATTGCGCGTCGCGCTCTTGACTGCGTCGAGCATCGCGGCGCCTTCACTCAACTTTTGGTACGGCATCACCGCAACGGTGCAGAACGTCAGCGCCACGTAGAGCGCCGCCCCGATCGCCAGCGCCAGAATGATCCCGACGGGCACGTGTCTGACGGGGTCGTTCGCCTCTTCGGATGCGACGGTGACGGTATCGAATCCGATATAGGCGTAGAATACGAGCGCCGTGCTCGCCACGACGCCGTGAAAACCGAGCGGCGCGAACGGGTGCAAGAAGATGCGGTGCGTCGCACCGATCGTGGCGGCGATAAAGACGATCATGGTAACGATTTGGAAGACGACGAGGACGCCGTTGACGTTGGCGGATTCACGGATACCGATCGCCACGAGCACCGTGATGACGACGACGATCAGCGCCGCGACGACGTCGATCTGGCCGCTCGCGATCGCGCCGGTCTGCATCCAGGCGGGTAGCGTGATGCCGGCGGTGCCGAGAAGTTGCTGCGCGTACGCCGACCACGATGACGCCGTCGGCGCTACTGATAGCCCGTATTCGAGGATAAGATCCCACCCGATCACCCAGGCGACGACTTCGCCGAGCGTCGCGTAGGCATAGGTGTAGGCGCTGCCCGCGACCGGCACCATCGACGCGAACTCGGCATAGCAGAGTGCGACGCAGAGACTCACCAGGCCCGAAAGCACGTAGGCCAAGATGACCGCCGGACCGGCCGCGTGCGCGCCGGCGCCGATCGTCGGGAAGATGCCGCCGAGCATCGTACCCAAACCGATCGCCGTCAGCGCCGGCCATCCGAGCGTGCGCCGCAGGGTGGGACCCTCGCGTTCGGGCGAGATCCACTCCAGGGGCTGACGTGCGAAGATCTGCCTCACGCCGTGGTCAAAGCGGTAACGAGCACCTCGTCGTGCTCGGGCGCGACCGTGCGCAAGTCGAGCAGCAGCGCTCCCTCGTCGATACGCGCGATGACCGGTACGACGTGACGCCGTAGCTGCGCGGCCAGCGCGCCGGCATCGACGTCTCGCAACGCGATGCCGAACGACGCGATACGCGCGTGCGGCAACGCACCGCCGCCGACCCGGCCTTCCAGCTCCGCGACCTCCGCGCCGGGCACTTGTGCGGCGATGCGCGCAGCCCGCTCGCGCAGCTCGTCGAGCGAAAGTGCCAGCATGCGATAGAAGGGGATGCGCTCGCGCGTCTCTTTGCCGGCGTACATTCGCAGCGTCGCTGCGAGTAAGGCCAGCGTGACTTTGTCGACGCGCAGCGCGCGCACGAGGGGGTTGGAACGCAGCCGCGCAACGTGCGCGCGCGAACCTACGATGACGCCGGCCTGCGGGCCACCCAGCAGTTTGTCGCCCGAGAACGCCACCAGCGAAAGACCGTCAGCCAGCGCGTCCTGCACGGTGCGCTCGCGCGGCAAGCCGTACTCCTGCAGATCGACGAGCGCACCGCTCCCCAAGTCCTCGACGACGGCTACCCCGACGCGCCGTCCGAGCTCAACCAGCTGCGCCGGGGCGACATCGTGAACGAAACCCTCGATCGAGTAGTTCGAGCGGTGCGAACGCATCAGCAGCGCCGTACGCGGCGAAAGCACGCGCTCGTAGTCGTGCAGGTAGACTTTGTTCGTCGTGCCGACTTCGATCAGTCGAGCGCCGCTGCGTTCGAGCACCTCGGGCAGGCGAAATCCGCCACCGATCTCGATGAGCTGGTTGCGCGCGAGCACCACTTCGCCGTTGCTCGCGAAAGTATCGAGGATCAAAAGAATCGCGGCCGCGCAGTTGTTGACGACGAGCGCGTCCTGCGCCCCCGTGATGTGCCGCAGCACGTCGCCCGCGTGAACGTAACGCGAACCGCGCTCACCCGCAGCCAAATCGTATTCGAGGTTCGAGTAGCCGCCGCCAACCGCGCGCGCATCGTCGAAGGCAGCCTGCGCGATCGGCGCGCGGCCGAGGTTCGTGTGCAGCAGCGTCCCGGTTGCATTGACGGTTCCGCGCAGGCTCGAGGCGGCGTGCTCCTGCGCGCGCGTCACCAAACGCTGCACGATCGCGTCGAACGGCGGCACACGTTCACCGGCGCGCAAACGGTCGAGCTCGGCGGCGACCAGCTCGCGCAACGCATCGCGCCCCACGAGTGCTTCGTAGGGCGCGACGGAAGGATCTTCGAGTAAGCGGTTCATCGCCGGAACCGCGCGGAGGTCGGCCATACGGCCGTATTATGCGACGTGCTTTGCCAACATACCTGAAATCACGGTTTCGGGGACGTAGCCGACGATGCGGTCCACCGGCTGCCCGTCCTTGAACAGGATCAGACACGGGATCCCGGAGACCTGGTACTGGCCGGCAATGCTCGGATTGTCGTCGGTGTTCAGCTTGACGAACTTCGCCTTGCCGCTGTTCGCCGCCGCGACCTTCTCGACGACCGGCGAGAGCATCTTACACGGCCCGCACCACGGCGCCCAGAAGTCGACGAGGACCGGCTCCTTGCTGCCGAGCACCTCGTCCTGAAAATTACTTTGTCCGACGTCTGCTAAAGCACTCATGGGTTGTGTTCTTAAACCTCCACTCGCCAATGACCCGGCTGGGCCCGCTCGGGTTGCATCCTTCGGCAGGCTCCGGGTGACACCACTAATCGATTTCCGCCGGCTCGCCCGTGATGCCGGTAACCTGCTCGGCTTGTTTGCCGAGATTCGTGATCGCGATGACTTCGTCGCCTTCACCCAGACGCTGCAAACGCACGCCCTTGGTCGAGCGACCGGCCTTACGAATGTCGGCGACCTTCAAGCGAATGACCTGGTTGCCGCTCGTAATCATGAGGAGCTGATCTTCGGGCGCGACCATGATCTGATCGACGACCTGGCCGATGTCCTCGCGTTCGCGTGCAAACGCCTTGACGCCCTTGCCGCCGCGGGACGTGTGACGATAGTCTTCGATCGGCGTCCGTTTGCCGAACGCCAATGACGTCACCAGCAACACTTCCTTGCGCTCGTTCTCGATGACGTCCATCGCGACGATCGTGTCGCCCTCGTCGAGCGTCATCGCTTTGACGCCGCGCGCATTACGTCCCATCGGGCGTACGTTCTTCTCGTTGAAGTGCACGGCCATCCCGGCCGAACTCGCCAGAATGATATCGCGCGTGCCGTCGGAGAGATCGACAGCGAGGAGCTCGTCGCCGTCATCGAGGTTGATGGCGTTTAGGCCGTTGCGGCGCACGTTCGCGAACTCGCTGAGCGACGTTTTCTTGATCACGCCCTTGGCCGTGACCATCACCATATAACGTCCCTCGGCGAACTCGTTGATCGGGAAGACCGCGGTAACGTGTTCGCCCGGCGGCAACGTGAGGAGGTTTACCAACGCGGTGCCGCGCGCGGTGCGGGTGGTGTCGGGGATCTCGTAGCCGCGCAAGCGGTATGCGCGTCCCTTGTTCGTAAAGAAGAGGACCGTATCGTGCGTTTTCGTCATGAAAAAATTGCGAACGACGTCCTCGTGCTTGAGATTCGAGATCCCGGTGACGCCGCGTCCGCCGCGGTTCTGGGTGCGGAACGTGTCGATGCCGACGCGTTTTATGTAGCCGCCGACCGTATACGTCACGACGACGTCGACGTTCGGGACGAGCTGCTCCATCGAGATCTCGTCTTCGGCGAACTCGATCTGCGTGCGGCGCTCGTCGCCGTATTTCTTCTTGAGCTCGAGCGTTTCGCTCTTGACGATCTGCGCAATGCGCCGTTCGCTGCGCAGAATGTCTTGTAATTCGGCTATAGTCTTGATCAGCTCGGCGTACTCGTCCTCGATCTTCTTGCGTTCGAGGCCGACCAGCGTACGCAGACGCATATCGACGATCGCTTGCGCCTGAATCTCGGAGAGGCCGAATTCCGCGGAGAGTTTCGTCTTGGCTTCGTCGGTCGTTTCCGAACCGCGCACGATCGCGATGACGCGGTCGATATTGTCGAGCGCAATGCGGTAGCCTTCGAGCAGATGCGCGCGCTCTTCGGCCTTGCGCAGATCGTAACGCGTGCGCCTCGTGACGACGTCTTTGCGGTGCGCGATAAAATGCTCGAGCAGTTCCTTGAGGTTGAGCACGCGCGGTTCGAGCGCCGTGGAGCCGTCGGGACGCTGCGCCTGCCCTGAGCCCTGCCCTGAGCTCGCCGAAGAAACCGGGACGAGCGCGAGCATGTTGAAGCCGAAGCTCGATTGCAGCGGCGTGTGCTTGAAAAGCTGGTTGAGCACAACCTTCGGCGTCGCGCTTTTTTGCAGCTCGACGATGACGCGCATGCCTTTGCGATTGGAGAGATCGTCGAGACGCGCAATGCCTTGGATGCGCTTCTCGTTGTGCGCATCGGAGATCGCCTCGACGATCCGGCTCTGATACACCTGATAAGGGATCTCGCTGATGACGATCCGGAATCTGCCTTTTTCCTCGATGATCTCGGCTTTGCCGCGCATCGTGATCGAACCGCGCCCGGTACGGTAGGCTTCCTTGATCGCCTCCGTGCCGAGAATCGAACCGCCGGTCGGGAAATCAGGGCCTTTGACTTTCTCGATAACGTCCTCGATCGACGCGTTGGGTTCGTCGATCAACAACTCGATGGCGTCGGCGATCTCGCCCAGATTGTGCGGCGGAATGTTGGTCGCCATGCCGACGGCGATGCCGCTCGAGCCGTTGAGCAACAACTGCGGCAGCTTGCCGGGAAGCACGCTTGGCTCGGTGCTCTGGTTATCGAAATTGGGAACGAAGGGAACCGTCTCTTTTTCGATGTCGCCCAGTGCTTCGAGCGCGAGCCGCGCGAGCCGCGCTTCGGTATAGCGGTAGGCCGCGGGCGAATCGGGAAAGATCGACCCGAAGTTTCCGTGGCCGTCGACCAGCGGATAGCGCAGGGTGAAATCTTGCGCCATACGCACCAGCGCGTCATAGACCGAGCTATCGCCGTGGGGGTGGTAGCTCTTAAGCACCTCGCCGATGATACCGGCGCATTTGCGGTGCTGCTTGCTCGGGTCCATCCCCATCTCGCGCATCGCGTAAAGGATGCGCCGCTGCACCGGTTTGAGGCCGTCGCGAACGTCGGGCAACGCCCGCGAGGCGATGACCGACATAGCATACGAGAGATAGCTCTCCCGCATTTCGTCTTCGACGTTGACGTGCTGGACGATATCGTTGTGCATTATTTAAAAGAGCCGCGCCCAAGCGCGGCCGGTTCGGCCTTTCTCGACTTTCCTTAATATGTTCGCTTTTTAGGGTGGGTCTTCCCACACCGGAATGCCCTCGTCGTCCATCCCTTCGACCGCGAGGTCCTCGAAGGCGATCGCGCCGTCGGGCAGCGGCGACGGGGCCGGTTCGGCGGCAAATGCATCCGCTTCGCTAAACGCGGTCGACTCGGCCGAAAACGAGGCGTCGAACTCCGGCTCAGGAGCGTCGAAGTCGACCGCCGGGCGCGGCTCGGCCGAAGGCGCCGGCGGGGCCGCCGGCTCGGCTTCGGGGGTCCGGTGCGACTCGACGCCTTCGCCGATGCGCGCTTTCGCGGCCTTCGCCGCGTTGGCGATCAGCGCAAGGTGATCTTGGACGGACTGATGCAGCTCCGTTTCGAAATCGCCGCTCGACATGCCCGAGAGTTTCGCCGCTACGGCGCGCCAGACTTTCCCAACGCAGCAGGCCTTTGAAGCTTTCGCGCGCGACTTCGCGCGCGGCTTGCGAGCCGGCGACGTCGTTGCGCTTTCGGGAGAGCTCGGATCGGGGAAAACGACGTTCGTTCGCGCGGCCGTGCGCGCGCTCCACGGCGAAGATCAGACGTCGAGTCCGACGTTTACGTTCTGGCATCGGTATCCCGGCGAACCGCCGGTCGACCATCTCGATCTCTACCGTGTAAACGATGCTGCGGAATTGCGCGAACTGGGCCTCGAAGACGCGCTCGATGGACGCTCGATTGCTTTCATCGAGTGGTGGACGCACGCACCGGCGCTCTTGCCGGCTCGCCGTTACGAAGTCCACCTCGAAGGCTCCGGAGAGCAGCCGCGCACGGTCGAGGTCAAGACGCCGGCGTGATCGTGCTCGGCCTGGACGGCGCGCTCGGCGGGTTTTCATCTGCGCTCGCGCGCGACGGCGCGATCGTCGCAGCCCGTCTTCTCGCCGGGAACGTTGCCCTCGAAGGCGGGCTCGGTGCAATCGAGACCACGCTCGCCGACGCGGGCGTCGCGCCGGAGCAGCTCGGAGCGCTCGCGGTTGGCATCGGGCCGGGAGGCTTCACCGGGCTGCGCATCACGATCGCCTATGCGAAGTCGTTGGCACAGGCGTGGGAACGTCCGCTCGTGCCCGTCTCGTCTTTCGACCTCCTGGAACTCGGGCTCGGCCTCGAGCGTGTGCTGTGCGTGGTCGAGGGACGCCGCGGCGTCATCTCGGCACGCTACCGGTCGCCCGGGATCGCGGCACGCGCCTCCGGACGCACCAGCGAGGTCCTCGAGCGGGTATTGCGTGACGCCGCAGGGGGTGAGCTGCCCGTCGTCGGAGCGCCGGAGGACGTACTCGGAGCGCTCGCCGAAGGCGGCTGGACCGTGAAAGCGCTCGCGCCGCCCCATACGCCACCCGCGGCAGCCGTCGCACTGCTCGGCATGAGCGCGCGCCCCGCTGCAAGCGTCCACGAAGTGCGCGCCGATTACGGCGAACTGCCTGCCGCCAAGGTCCCACGCTTTCGATGAAAGCGGAACTCTCGCGCTCGCCTTCCGGCTCTCCGGAGCCGCTCGCAATCGAACCGATGGCGCATGTCGATATCAGCGACGTGCTGACGATCGAACGCGCCTCCTTCGTAACCACGTGGCCTGCCGACGCATTCTACAACGAGCTTCACACCAACAAGCTCGCACACTACTACGTCGGCCGCGTCGGCGGCAAGATCGTCGGCTACGGCGGTATCTGGGTGATCTTCGAAGATTCGCACATTACGACCATCGCCGTGGACCCGAAATATCGCGGGCGCCGTTACGGCGAGAGGATGCTTCTCTATCTTCTCGACGAAGCGATCGAACGTGGTGCGTCGTGGATGACGCTCGAGGTTCGCGAGAGCAACGTCGGTGCGCAGCAGCTCTATCGCAAATACGGCTTCACGACCGTCACGACACGCAAGGGCTATTACAGCGACAACAACGAAAATGCGCTCGTGATGTGGGCCGGGAATCTCAAAGGCGAACTCTTCCGCGCGCGTCTGGAAGCGCTGCGCGCACGTTTGGCATGACGCATTGATCGCAGCACTCGAGAACATCTTCCTCGGTGAGCCGCTGGCCGGCGTGAGCGCCACCTTGGGAGCGCCGGCGGCCGTTGTCTTCCACGATCGACACGGGTATCAGTGGCGCCAGAAGTCCGGACTCGTGATTACGGTCTTGACGTCGTCCTCCGGAGA
Organism: Candidatus Acidiferrales bacterium; assembly: GCA_035504755.1. GTDB lineage: Bacteria > Vulcanimicrobiota > Vulcanimicrobiia > Vulcanimicrobiales > Vulcanimicrobiaceae > Aquilonibacter. The sequence goes on along the minus strand of DATJRM010000009.1, from coordinate 20,665 downwards.
GGTCGAACTCGTCGACCTGACCGCGGCGCCGTCCGACCAGCCGCCGGGCGTCGTCGACGAAGATTCGCAAGAAAGCGGGTTTACGCTCAATCAAAGCGGTTACGCAGACCTCGACCTCAACGCCCCCGATACGGCGTGTGAGGGAGGTTTCGGAGCTCAGTGCCGGGAGTACCATTATGACGGCGGTCTCGAGTTGCGCGCGGACTTCGCGCCGAACGGTTCCGCTCCCGGCGTGCTGCGTGAAATGACGCTCGCCGACGACTCGTTATTGCACGAATTGCACTTCGACCCGTGACCTACGCCGAACTTGCCCGCTCCGTGCGCGCGCACATCGATCAAGATCACCGATACGACCACAGCGTGCGCGTGGCACGCTGCGCCGACCTCCTTGCACAACGCCATCGCCTCGACGCCTCCAAAGCGCGGCTCGCCGGGATGCTGCACGATCTCGCGCGGCTCTACACGGGATCGGATCTGCTGGAAGAATGCGCGCGGCGTGGAATACCGATCGGCGCGTTCGAACGCGAGCACCCAATCGTGCTGCATGCTCCGCTCGCGGCAGCGCTTGCGCGCGAAGAGTTCGGCGTCGGCGACGCGCAGGTGCTTTCGGCGATCGCCAAGCACACGCTCGCCGATCCGGTGATGTCGCCGCTCGACTGCGTCGTCTATCTCGCGGACTCGCTCGAACCGGCGCGCACGTTCGCCGAGCGCGATGCGCTTTGGGATCTCGCGCTGGCCGACCTGCGCGCAGCGATGCCGGCAACGATTGCCGCGTCGATCGCCTATCTTCATCGTCAAGGCCGAAAACCGGCGCCGCAGACGCTTGCGGCGCTGTGCGCTTTCGGCGGAACCACAAACGTCACGGGGGTTGTATCATCGCTGACCTAATCGATGTCATCCAAGACGCCGCGCTCGAAAAGAAGGGCGAGGACTTCATCACCATCGACGTGAGCGGGCGCACGATCCTCGCGGACACGTTCGCGATCGTCACCGGACGTTCGAAGATCCAGACGCGTGCGATCGCCGATGCGATCGTCGAACGCTGCGAGGCCGAGGGCCTCGGTGTCAAGCGCGTCGAGGGCTATGCCGACGGCGGATGGATCCTCCTCGACTTGGGCAACGCGATCGTCAATGTCTTTACACCCGACCAGCGGCAGTTCTACAATCTGGAGCGCCTCTGGAGTGAGGTAGAGAAGCGTCAGGCACAGGGATCATGAGCAATCGCGTTCGAGTCGTCCACGAAACGCGCGCCAAGCGCGCCCAGCGGGAGCGCTGGAAAAGGCTCTTCATCTGGGCCTTTATCGTCCTTTTCGCGTTCAGCGTCGCCGGCGGCGTCGTGGCGATTGCAGTCGTACACTGAAACACCGCCGGCCCGAGCCGAATACTAGCTACCGGAGGACCCATGAAACGCTTTCGACCGCTCGCTGCTCTCGCGCTCGCTCTGCTGGCAAGCACGTTGGCGGCCGCTGCAGCAACGGCGCCCATCCAGGACGGCGCAGGGATGTTTTCGCAGGCGACGGCCTCGCAGCTCGACCAAGAGATCGGCAACTTCACCGCCCAGACCGGGAAGCAGATCGTCGTGGTCACCGTCCCTTCGCTCAACGGCAAACCGCTTGCCGCCGCCGCGCAGGCAGTCTTCGCTCAGCAGAACATCAACGGCGTCCTGATCTTCATCGCAAGAGACGATCGCCAAGATTACATCCTGCCTGACACGGCGACGGCGAAGTTTTTCCCGGAATTTACCATTGTTTCCATCCGTCAAACGATGGAGTCGTTGTTCAAGGCCGAAGACTATGATGGCGGCATTACGTCTGCCGTCCACGGCGTACTCGACGTCTTCCGCGCGCACCTCAACAGTTTGCCGGGCGCGAATGCAGCGCAAACGCAAAATTATCCGGCCGTTCCGTCGGCCTCCACGATTACTCGAACCAGGTACTCGGGAGCAAGTCACATGTGGCTCTTCATCGTTCTCATCATCGTCGGCTTCCTCATCATTCGCTCGCTTTTTCGCTCGATGTCGGGCCCGCGCTACTACGGCGGGCCGGGCATGCCGCCGGGTCCCGGCGGGCCGGGCTACGGCGGGCCGGGCTACGGCGGCTACGGCTACGGCCCCGGCTACTACGGAGGCGGCGGCGGATTTTGGAGCGGATTGCTCGGCGGCCTCGGCGGCGCGTGGCTCGGGAACGAGATGTTCGGCAACCGCGGCACGACGATCGTCGAGCAGCCGGGCAGCAATATGATGCCCGCCGATCAAGGCGGGTCGTGGGGCGGCGGCGACGCGGGCGGCTGGGGCAATGCCGCCGGACAGCCCGACATGGGCGCGGGAAGCGCGGGAGATTGGAGCGGCGGCGGGTTTGGCGGCGGCGGCGGTGATTTCGGCGGCGGCGGCGGCTTCGGCGGCGGCGACATGGGCAGCGGCGGGGGGTGGTAGACTCTATCGGCCAAAGCTGAAGCTTTGTCCGCTAGAGTCACTCTGGATACGAGCTGCAGTCGGCCAAAGCTGAAGCTTTGTCCGCTAGAGTCACGAGCTCTCAACGGCTGTAGAGCGTGAGCATCGACACGTCGACGTAGTAGACGCCGGCCGCGACGAACGCGTTCGGAGACGCGCAGATCTCGCTATCATTGGGACCAATGATCTCGACCAATCCCGGCGGACCGCACGGCGTCTGCTGTAGACCGTAGTCTTGCAGCAGCCGGTAACCCGGAGATCCTTGCGCTGCGAGATACGCGCTCGCACCTAAACCAAATGCGAGCGGACCCCAAAAACCGTCGCCCCAATACGACGGCGCCACGGACCACGCAAGATCGTTATCCCACGACCACGCATACCAATCGCTTTGATCAGGCGGCGAGTTTTGCGTTGACGTGTTCGACGACGCAACCTTCCCCGGCGTTTTTGCTTGATACCGTGGCAGCGGTTGGACCGGCGGTGAATTCGGCGGGCGGCTCGGCTGCCCCGGATCGATCGGACGTGAAATCGGATCCGGACGCGAGACCGGACCAGAGTCGGCGTGCGATGGTGCCGGTGCGGAGTCGACGCGTGATGGTGCCGGTGCGGAATCGGAGCGCGTATTGCTGTTCGACGAGTCGCTGGAGCTCGAACTACTGCCGTGATCGGAGGCCGCCGCGCACGAGGGAGATGCAACAAACAGCAGGGCGGCCAGGAGCGATGCAATCGTTTTCATGTCGACTCACCTCGAGTTGCGTGCTCAGCGTACGTACGCAGGTTGAGAATCACTTGCCGAACGGGTGAGAGGCTTCGGAAAACATCGCAGAGTAGCAGCAACTCATGCGATATCTCACCTTCGTTCTTGCAGCGTTCTTTGTGTTGTCGAGTGGTGCGCTTGGCGCGCCTTCGGCTGCCAGCGGTCCGGCACACGTCGATGCCGCCTACCTGACATCGCTCTCCTGGCGGCTGATTGGCCCGCTTCGCGGCGGTCGCGCGCTCGCGGTCACCGGCGTTCCCGGCGAACCCGATCGTTACTACTTCGGCGCGGTCGACGGCGGCGTGTGGGAAAGCATGAACGCCGGTCGTACCTGGAATCCGATCTTCGACGGTGAGGACATCGCCTCGATCGGAGCGATTGCCGTTGCGTCCAGCGACGTCAACACCATCTACGTCGGTACCGGTGAGGCCGACATGCGCTCCGATATCGCGTACGGCAACGGGATGTACAAGTCGACCGACGGAGGCAAGAGCTGGATGCACATCGGGCTCGACGACACGCGTCAGATCGGCTCGATCGTCGTCGATCCGCATGATGCGAACACCGTGTATGTGGCGGCGCTCGGCCACGCGTACGGACCCAACGCCGAGCGCGGCGTCTTCAAGACGACCGACGGCGGGAAGACGTGGCGCAAGGTGCTCTACAAAGACGCGGACACCGGTGCGATCTCGCTTTCGATGGATCCGCAGGATCCCAACACCGTCTACGCGGCGCTGTGGCAAACGCGGCGCCCGCCCTGGAATACCTATCCGCCGTCAAACGGCCCCGGCAGCGGTCTCTACAAAACCACCGACGGCGGGGCAACCTGGACGCACCTCACGAGCGGACTCCCTGCGCGAGTCGGACGGATCGGCGTCGCCGTCGCCCCGAGCGATCCTTCGCGCGTCTACGCGCAAGTCGATGCTCCGACTGACGTGGCACAAGGCGGCGTCTATCGTTCGGACGACGGCGGCGCGACGTGGAAGCACATGGATGGCGGCGCGGCGCAGCAACGCATTTGGGAGCGTGGTTGGTATTTCGGCCGCATCACCGTCGATCCGAAGAACGACGACGTGGTCTACGTCATGGATACCGCCACCTATCGCTCCGACGACGGTGGCAAAGTTTTCAACGCGATCAAAGGCTCCCCCGGCGGTGACGACTATCACACGCTTTGGATCAATCCCGACGATCCCACGCACATGATTCTCGGCAGCGACCAAGGCGTCGTCGTTTCGCTCGACGGCGCGAAGACCTGGAGCTCCTGGTACAATCAGCCGACGGCGCAGCTCTACCACATCATCGCCGACAACCGCTATCCCTACTGGGTTTACGGTGCACAGCAAGATTCAGGCGCAATCGCCGTGCCGAGTCAAACGATCCATCAAAACATCACGTTCATGGATTGGCGGCCGATCGACGTCGGCGGAGAGAACGGCTATATCGCGCCGGATCCCGAACATCCCGGCAAACTCTTCGGCGGCAGTGACACCGTCACGTACGAAGATCTCGCGACCGGATGGGAGCGAAACATCGACCCGACGACCGCGTATCCCGACGAGGTGTGGCGCCATACCTGGACGCTGCCGCTCGTCGTCTCGCCGGTCGATCACACGCTCTACACCGCGCGACAGCAGATCTTCCGCTCGCGCGACGCCGGAAACTCTTGGACCATCATCAGTCCCGATCTCACCCGCGGTCCGAGCGAAGACAACCCGCGTAATCTCGATCCGTCGACGCTCGCCGACAGCAGCGGCTCGCCGCGACGCGGCGTCGTCTATGCGCTCGCGCCATCGCCATTCAATGCAAACACCTTGTGGGCCGGCACCGATGACGGCCGCGTGTGGATCACGCACGACGGCGGCAATCATTGGGTCAACGTCACGCCACCGCAGCTCACGGCGTGGAGCAAAGTCGGGGTCATCGACGCGTCACGTCTCGATGGCAACACCGCCTACATTGCCGTCGATCGTCATCGGCTCGAAGACTATCGGCCATACATCTACAAGACCGATGACGGCGGCGCGCATTGGACCGCCATCGCCAACGGCATTCCCAACGGTTCGTTCGTCAACGCGGTACGCGCCGATCCGAAGGTCCGCGGCCTCCTCTACGCCGGCACCGAGCGCGGCATGTACGTCTCCTTCGACGACGGGGCGCACTGGCAACCGCTGCAGCGCAATCTGCCGGTAGCCTCGGTGCGCGACATCGACGTGCACGACGGCGATCTCGTGATCGGCACGCACGGCCGTTCGATGTGGATCATGGACGACATCGAGCCGCTACGCGAGATGGCGCGAGCCGTTGCAAGCGGCGGCAACTACCTCTTCGCGCCGCGTACGACGATTCGCTTCCGCCGCGCCGGCGGCGTGGGCGGCGGCGTCGCCGACGAAGGCACGCCGATTCAGCCCGACGATCCGCAGGCGCCGAATCCGCCGCTCGGGATGTACATCGACTACTATCTGCACGGCGCACCGTCGACGCCCGTCGTCATCGAGATCGTCGGACCGCACGGTGCGCTGATGCGCCGTTATTCGAGCGCCACCAAGCCGAACTACATCGATCCCTCGACGCAAGAGATCGCACCGCGCTGGATCCCGGCGCCGGTCATCGTCGACACCGATCCCGGTGCGCACCGTTTTGTGTGGGATTTCACCGCGCATCACGACGGCGGACCGCTTGCGCCGCCGGGAACCTACACCGTCCGCCTGCAGGTCGGCGGCGTCACCTATTCCCGAACGGTCGCGCTCATACGCGATCCGCGCATCGACGTCACCGACGCGCAGCTATGGGAACAGTACGATCTCTCGATGGCGATCGATGGCAAGCTGGGGCAGATCGCCGCCGCACGCGACCGCGCACAGAAACTCTTGAAGTCGGGCAAACTCAGCGCGAGCGTGGCGGCTCGCGTCCGTCACCAGATCCTCGGCGTGCGCGGGCCCAGCGATCCCGACGATTCAGTCGGCAGACCGGCGAGCGACTTTACGACGCTACGGTATCTGAACGAGCAGTTCGGGAACTTGTTCTACGCGGTGCAGAGCGCTGACGCTCCGCCGACGCACGATCAGCAAAAGGCCTACGGAGAACTCTCGCACACACTCGACCAGACGATCGCGAAGCTCGCGGCGATCGCCGGCCCGAAATGATTCGGGCCGGCGACGCTTGCCTTCACGCTAGCGTTCGGACGGGAGTTTGTCGTACCACCTGACGAGATCGTTGCGGTATTCCACCAGGGCGCTCGGATTCAGATAGATCATGTGACCTGACGGATAGAAACCGAAGCTGATGTTCTTCTGAAGCGGCGGCGCAATACCGAGGTGGTAGAGCGTGTACTCCGTGGCAAAGAACGGGGTTGCGAAGTCAAAGTATCCGTTGGCGGAAAAGACCTGCAAGTGCGGATTGGTCGTCATCGCGCGGGCGAGGTCGGGGGTGACGTTCGTCGGCGGATCGTCGCCGTCGTGATGAAAGTCCCAACGCGCTCCGAGCAGGCCGCCGTAGGAAACCGGACGGTACGGGATCTTGGAGTCGTAATGCAGCGTACCGTTGATGTATTGACCGAAGGCCGCGACAAACGCTCCGTCGATACCGACGTCTGAGGGATCCCAATCCGGGTAGTTGGAGAGCTGGTCGATCGAGTAGGTTTCGTACCGCGCATCGTAGCGGCCGATCAGCGTGTTGTCGGTGCGCAACAGTTCCTTCAGATAGCGGAAGTACGGAATCCGCAAGTTGGAGTTGCGGATATACGCTTCCGAAAGCCCGAGGTAACGGTGCATTTGCGCGACGTCATTGTTGAAGTCTGCCGGCGAGAGCGTCGAACCCTTCGCGAGGTCATGCAGATACGTCGTGCTTGCGAACTGCACGGCACTGTGCACCCAGCTCTCGAGCGAGTACCCGGCGCCGGCTTTGTGATGGTACCACGCCGTTGCAGCCTCGGTCGGGAAATAGAGCACGAAGCCCCAGTCCCCTCCGCCGACCGGGTTGCCGCCGCCCAAGCCGCCGAGATTGAAGTTGAGAATCGACGACTGCAACACGACGCCGTTCATTTCGACGCCCGCTTCTTGCAGCATATTCACCAACACGCAGTCGCGCGTCGTGCCGTAGCTTTCACCGAAGAGCACCTTGGGGGAGTTCCAGCGCCCGAATTGCGTGATGTAGCGTTCGATGAACTGCGTGAACGCTCGGCCGTCTTGATCAACGCCCATGAAGTCGGATGGCTTACCGGCGCCGTAGACGCGGCTGTAGCCCGTGTTCGGCGCATCGATGAAGACCTCGTCGGTCTTGTCGATGAGACTGTACGGGTTCGGCAGCAGCGCAAACGGCGGCGGGCCGGTCGGTGCGCCGTTGGTGACGTGAATGCGCACCGGCGCAAACGAACCCATGTGCAGCCAGACGGTCGAGCTGCCCGGACCGCCGTTGTAGAAGAACGTGACCGGACGCGTGTTGAGGTCCGCTCCGTCTTTGGTGTACGCGACGTAGAACATCCGGCCCGTCACCGCGTTCGTCGTCGGATCGTGGAGCACGATCGTGCCGGCGCGAGCCGTATACGCGATTCGCTGTCCGGCGACGGTTACGACGTGATGCGTCACGGCGTCGGGTGTGTACGGAGCAGGGGCAATAGTGGGCTCGGGCGCCGGCGCCGCGGCAATCAGAACGGCGGCCGCCAGCGAGGCGCAGATCGAACGAACATGTAGCATCGTGCGCCTCCTAGTGTCCGGTCGCGCTGTCGTACCAGCGCGCCAGATCGGTTTTGTACTGTGACAATGCTTGTGGACTCAAATAGATCATATGCCCAGACTGATAGAATCCAAAGGTGATGTTGCTTTGAAGCGACGGCGAGAGATTGAGGTGCTCGAGCGTATATTGCGTCGCGAAGAACGGCGTCGCGAAATCGAAGTATCCGTTAGCCGAAAAGACCTTCAGACTCGGATTCTGCGTCATCGCGTCGGCGAGATCGGGCGCGACGTTGGTCGGATAGCCGCCTAGCCCCAACGGCTCTCCGGGAGGCGTGTGGGAAAAGTTCCACCCGTCCGAATTCGAGAAGTTCGGGCCATAGATGATGCCGTAGATGTTGGTCCGGTACGGAATAGGCGGATTATACTTGAGGTCAACCCGCAAATATTGGTTGATCGCCGTCGTGTACGGCGCGTCGATCGACGAGTCGGTCGGGTCCCACGGCGGTCCTTCCTCGCTGGAACGATCGGTCGTCCACGTGGTGTAGCGGGCATCCAGCCGTCCCACGACTTCTCCTTGACCGCGCAGCAACTCGGCCTGGAAGCGCGAGTAAGGAATGCGTAGGTCCGATTCGCGGATATACTGCTGCGGAAGTCCCAAGTAGTCGCTGAGCTTGCGCACGACGTCATCCCGTTCGGCGTTCGAGATCTTGTCACCGCGATACAGGGCGTCGAGATATTCGCCCATCGCGAACTGCTCGACCGTGCTCACGAACGTCGCCAAGTCGGCGGATTGATTCCCAACCTTGTGGTGATACCACGCTGTCGCCGCTTCGGTCGGGAGGTAGAGCACAAAGGGCCAGTCGGCGCCGCCGATCGGCGCGCCGCTCGTGTAGTCGAGCCCGAAGTTCAGAATCGACGACTGCAGCACGACACCGTTGAGCGCGATGCCTTGGTTGAGCAGATAATCGGCCAGGGCGGCAGACCGTGTAGTGCCGTAGCTCTCGCCGAAGAGAAACTTCGGTGAATTCCAACGGCCGAACTTCGAGATGTAGTTACTGATGAACTGTCCGAACGCGGCGACGTCTTGATCGACGCCGAAAAAGTTCTTGACGTCGACGCCGGGCTCGATGCGACCGAATCCGGAGTCCGGCATGTCGATGAAGACCAAGTCGCTCTTGTCTAGCAAGCTGTATTGATTGTCGACGATCCGGTAGGGCGGCGGTCCACTGGGTTCGCCATTGGCCGCGACGACGCGTACCGGGCCGATCGACCCCATGCGCAACCACATCGTCGAGCTTCCGGGGCCGCCGTTATAAATGAAGGTTACCGGACGCGTCGCCGGATCGGCGCCGTCCTCGACGTCGGCGGTGTAGAAGACTTCGGCCGTTTTCTTCCCTTGTTGGTCGTAGAGCGCGATCAAACCGGCGCGTGTCGTGTACGCAATGGGTTTGCCGTCGATCGTGATCGAGTGCGAGGTGACCGAATCCGGAAATACGCCTTTCTCGGACGGTGCCGCCGGCGCAGAGGCGGGCGATGGCTTCTTGGGCGGCGGTGCGTCGGCAGCTCGCGCGATGACGCTGGTACAAGCGAGCGCCGCGAGCATCACAAATGAAAGCACACGGTTCATAGGCCGTTTAATGGGCGAGAAGAGCCCGCCTTCCTTCAGGCCACAATCGTGGCATCACGCCCGATCGGGCAGCGCAGCTCAAGCAGATGAACGAGCGCGAGAAACGGCGCGTGGCTCCTCACTCTGGTAGAGCCGCCGTTTGAGACGCCCCACCGCGCGCTCGATCGAATCGAGGTACGGCAGCATTGCGCCTTTGATCTTGGCCAAGCGCTCGTTGCCGGCCGCCGTTATCGAGTAAATCCTGCGCGACCGCTTGGTGGGGTGATCCCACGTAGCCGTCACGAAGCCACGCTCCTCGAGGCGGCGCAGCAGAGGATAGATCTTGTTGGTGTTGACCGCGATCAAGTCGCCGCACACGGCTTCGATGCGCTGCATCAAGCCGTAGCCATGATCCGGATGCTCGTGCAACAGGTGCAAGATCAAGACGGGAAAGATCGTCTTGCTTTTGATCGGCCCGCGAATGACCTCGTCGACCCGCCGCGTCGCGGGACTGCCCGCCGCGAGCGGGTCACGCATGCGCGTGCGAGTGGAGATCGACTTGGTACGCACGCTCTATCGCGTCGCGATAACGTTCCTCCACAACGCGGCGCTTCACTTTCATCGACGGTGAAAGTTCGCCCGCGTCGACCGTGAATTCGTTTGGCAACACGACGATGCGCCGAATCTGTTCGTAACTCGCCAAATCCGCCGTTTGCTTTCGCGCCTCCGCGGTGATGAAGTCGAACACGTCGGTACGCGCGGCAAGTTCGCCGGGCGTGATGCCGGGAAGGTTGAGTTCGACGCGAACGAGATCCCAGTTCGGTATGATGATCGCGGCCGGATGCGGCCGGCCGTCGCCGATGACCATCGCTTGGGAAACGAAGACCGAGCGCTTGAGCGCGGCTTCGACGCGCGCGGGCGAGATGTATTTGCCGGTGGCCGTCTTGAAGACTTCCTTCTTACGATCGGTGATTCGCAGGAAACCGTCGCCGTCGATCTCGCCGATGTCGCCGGTATGGAACCAACCGTCGGCGTCCAAAACCGCCGCAGTGCCTTCCGGATCGCGGTAATACCCGTGCATGATGTTTCGGCCGCGCGCCAGGATCTCGCCGTCGCCGGCGATCTTCACTTCGCAACCCGGAATCGGCCTGCCCACGGCGCCGTACTCGTTCTTGTCGGGACGGCTGACGGTGATCACGGGCGACGTTTCGGTCAGCCCGTAGCCCTGCATGATCGGCACGCCCATCGCGAGAAACGTCATCGCGACGTCGACATGCAACTTGGCGCTGCCGCTGGTGAGATACTCGACGCGGTCCAGCCCCAGCACCTTGCGGAGCTTATCGAACACGACGCGCTTGGCGATCGCGTATTGCATCGCGAGCACGGGATTGCTGCCGCCGTTGCTCCGCGCCTCCATGTATTCGCGTCCGACACGCAGCGCCCACGGCACGAGCCTGGCCTGCAATCCACCGTTGCGCATCGCCTGACCCTGAACGCCCGCAAGAATACGGTCGAAGATCCTCGGCACACTGGTCATGTATCGCGGACGAACGTCGCGCATGTCGACGAGAAGATCGTTGGGATCGTGGCAGATGTTGTAACGTACCTGCTCCAGCAGGTAGATATAGACCATCGTGTGTTCGTAAATATGCGAAAACGGCAAGACCGAGAGCACGTCCTCGCCTTTGTGTTCGAGTCCAAAGCCATATTCGAGCGATGATTGGGCGTCGAATCCGATGTTGTCATGCGAGAGCATGACGCCTTTGGGCACGCCGGTCGTACCCGACGTGTAGATCAAGACTGCGAGGTCGTCGGGCTGCAGCGCGCGTTCGTACTCACCAGGCAGGTCGGGCCGCGCTGCACGCAGGTCGCGGCCCCGGCGCTCGAAGGCCGCAAGCGAGTCGTCTCCGGCCGAATCGAAGATGATCGCTTTGGGAACCGGGATGTTTGCGGCGCGCAGACGCTCGAGCGTCGCAGGCGTGTCGACGAAGAGCAGTTTCGATTCGCTGTGCTTGAAAATGTAGTCGGTGAGGTCGACCGCTTGCGTCGGAAAGACCGGCACCACGACGCACCCGGCGAAGAGCACCGCAAAGTCGCAGACGATCCAATCGACGCAATCGTGCGCGATCAATGCGACGCGATCGCCCTGCTCCAGACCGGCGGCGCGAATCGCGCACGCAAGGTCCAAGACGCGTTCGAGCACGCGCTGCGAGGAGCTCGGCGTCCACGTACCGTTCACTCGCTCGATGAACGTGTCGGAACGAGGATCGGAGAGGGCGCGACGGATGAGCTGCGGCAGCGTCACTTTCGGCAGAACGGGATCGGACATGCGGTCGGATTTTCGCCGGACGACAGGTTGATCTTTCTATCACAATCGTAAATACGGACGAGCGCGATCGAGGCGGCTCTGCGTCATGCCCGCAACGTCGAGCAGCTGGTCGAAATTCTGATACGCGCCATCCTGTTCGCGAATCGCGACGATGCGCGCGGCGATCGTGTCGCCGATGCCGGGGACCGACGCGAGTACGTGCGCCGGCGCGGTGTTGACGTCGACGATCCCGTGCGTCTTCGCGCGTGAGCGTAGACTGCGCGACCGCTTGGCGCCTGAAGCGGAAGCCACCACCTGACCGAGCATGGGCACCAGGATCTCGTCGCCGTCGGCCGTGTAGGCCGCGAGATTGATTCCCTCGGGATCGGCGTCGGCGCGCAAACCGCCGGCCGCCCGCACCGCATCGTCGACGCGGGCACCGCCGGCGATGCGGTAGAGCCCCGGCCGGACGACGGCGCCCACGACGTAGACCAGTCCGCCGGTCGAGGTCTTCGGTACCGCGGGGTGAGGAGCTCGACGGGGTCGCGGAGCAGCGCTTGCAGCGATCGAGTCGACGATCGCGGGTCCGGGCGCCGGATGCCAAACCGCCAGCGCCACGATGGCGACCAGCGCCGAGATGACGAGCACGCGCAACATCATGCTGTTCCTTCACGCCCAAAGATCCGACCGGAAAGGTGGCGGCAACGCAGCCGTGCCAAGTACCATGCTCTCTATGGCCGAGACCTACGACTTCCGACGCATCGAACGCACCTGGCAAGAGCGCTGGGAACGCGAGGGCATCTACCGCGCGCACAACCCGTCGACCAGCCCAGAGCGGGCGTCGCGCCCCAAGTACTACACGATGGAGATGTTGCCGTATCCCTCGGGCGATTTGCACGTCGGCCATGCGAAAAATTACGTGCTCGGCGACGCGGTCGCGCGCACGATGCGCATGCTCGGGTACGACGTGCTGCATCCGATGGGATGGGACGCGTTCGGGCTGCCTGCCGAAAACGCCGCGATCCAGCGCGGCGTCGATCCCGCGTCGTGGACCGCCTCCAACATCGACAACATGCGCCGGCAGATTCGTTTGATGGGCACCGGTTACGACTGGTCGCGCGAAATTGCGACCTGCCTGCCGGATTACTATCGCTGGAACCAGTGGATCTTCTTGCGGCTGTACGAACAGGGCCTGGCATACAAGCGTGAGGCGCCCGTCAACTGGTGTCCGCACGACAAGACCGTGCTCGCAAACGAACAGGTCATCGACGGCCGCTGCTGGCGCTGCGATCATTTGGTCGAACGCCGCAACCTCTCGCAGTGGTTCTTGAAGATCACCGATTACGCCGAGCGTCTGCTACGCGGCCTCGACGAACTTTCCGGCTGGCCCGAGCGCACGCGGACGATGCAGCGCAATTGGATCGGCCGCAGCGACGGCGTCGAGTTTGCCTGGGAGATCGACAAGCTCGACGCGCAGATCGTGCTTTTCACCACGCGCATCGACACCGTCTACGGTGCCACGTTCATTGCGATAGCTCCCGAGCACCCGGTCGTCGAGCGCATCAAGACGATCGTTTCAGCCGAGCACGCGGCCGAGATCGAGCGCTTTGCCGAAAGCTTGGCCTCAAAATCGGAACTCGAGCGCACCAGCCTGATGGAAAAAGAAGGCGTCTTCACCGGTGCGTACGCGATCAACCCGTTCTCACGCGAACAGGTGCCGATTTTCGTGGCAAACTACGTCCTCGCGGAATACGGGACCGGAGCCGTCGGCGGCGTTCCCGCGCACGACGAGCGCGACTTCGCGTTTGCCAAGAAATATGGTCTACCGATCGTGCAGGTCATCGTGCCGCCTGGCGAAGAGGTGGTCGCACCGCTCGAGGCGCCCTTTTGCGAAGACGGCCGCGTGGTTGCAAGCGACGATTACAGCGGCATGTCGAGCGCGCACGCACGGCGCGCGCTTGCCGAACGCATCGTCGCGATGGGCATCGGACAAACGAGGATCAACTATCGTTTCCGCGACTGGCTCATCTCGCGGCAACGCTACTGGGGCACGCCGATTCCCATCGTGTATTGCGAGCGCTGCGGCGAAGTCGCCGTGCCCGACGAGCAGCTTCCGGTGCTGCTCCCCCCCGACGTGCCGATCACGGGTGAAGGCTCGCCGCTCCAACGCGACCCAGCCTTCATCAACACGACCTGTCCGAAATGCGGCGGCCCCGCACGTCGTGAGAGCGATACCATGGACACGTTCTTCGAGTCCTCCTGGTACTATCTGCGTTACCTCGATCCGCATAACTCCGACGCCCCGTGGAACCCGTCGCTCGCACGGCAGTGGATGAACGTCGATCAGTACATCGGCGGCACCGAGCACACCGTGCTGCACTTGCTCTACTCACGCTTCTTCTACATGTTTTTTCACGACCAGAGGTGGGTGAGCGGAGGTGACGAGCCGTTCGAGCGGCTCTTTCATCAGGGCATGGTGCTCTACAACGGCGAGAAGATGTCGAAGTCGCGCGGCAACGTGATCGGAATCGACGAAACCGCCGACAAGAACGGCGTCGACGCGATGCGCCTGTTCCTGCTCTACGTTACACCGCCGGAGGACACGAGCAACTGGACCGATGAAGGGATCAACGGACGCGTTCGATTCCTGGCGCGCGTGTGGCGCGCTTGCGAACCGTATCTGCAACGGGCTCGCGAGGTCTCGCCGCGCGTCCTTCCGGCCGGCCTCGACGCGGAGGAGCGGGCGCTGGTGCGCGCCGTGCACGTGGCCGCGAAGTCGGTTGTCGACGAAGTCGCGTCGCGCCGTTTCCACTTCAACACGACGATCGCGAAGCTCGACGAGCTCATCAACGCGATGACGACCTTTGCGAACAAGGAGACGTCGCGCGCGTATCACTATGCCGTCCACGCGCTCCCGCTGCTGATAGCTCCTTATGCTCCGCATATCGCAGACGAGCTGTGGTCGCGGATGGGTCACACGCAGTCGGTGCATCTCGAGCACGTGGTCGAGCCCGAGGACGAAGCACTTGCTATCGACGAGATTACGCTCGTCGTCCAAGTCAACGGGAAGATTCGCGCACGCATCGCCGCGACGCCGGGCATCGATGAGAACGAAGCTATCGAGCTCGCGTTGCTCGATGCAAACGTGCGCTCGTATCTCGACGGCAGAGAGATTCGCAAACAGGTTTACGTTCCCGACAAGCTGGTGAACCTGGTCGTAGGATGAACACCGCGCCGGCGATGGAGGCTCGAGCATGCGTCGTCGGCGGAGGGCCCGCCGGAATCATGCTCAGTTTTCTGCTGGCGCGCGCCGGCCATTCGGTCATCGTCCTCGAAAAGCACGAGGACTTCTTGCGAGACTTCCGCGGCGACACGGTGCATCCATCGACGATGACCGTTCTCGACGAGCTCGGACTCCTTGGCGCATTTCTCGAGCGCCCGCACAGCGAGATCGTGGAAATCTCCGGCCATGTCGGCGAAGATACGATCACCATCGGCGATTTTCGCCACGTGCCCGCTAAGACGAAATTTCTGGGCATCATGCCGCAGTGGGACTTTCTGAACTTTCTTGCCGACAACGCGCGCGCCTACTCGGGCTTTCACTTGCTGATGCGTACCGAAGGCAAGGACCTCGTTCGCGAGCAGGGACGCGTCGCCGGCGTGCTCGCGCAGGGACCGGATGGCCCGCTCGAGATTCGCGCCGACGTCGTCGTTGCGTGCGACGGCCGAAGCTCGACGTTGCGCGAGGCGTCGGCGCTCGGACCGCGCGACCTCGGTGCGCCGATGGACGTGCTCTGGATGCGGCTCTCGAAGCACGCGGGCGATCAAAACGCGGCACTCGGCTTCATCGGCGCCGGAAGCGTGCTCGTCCTCATCGATCGTAACGACTATTGGCAATGTGGCTACGTGATTGCGAAAGGAAGCGCCGGCGACGTTCGCCGGCGCGGTCTGGACGCGTTTCATTCCGAGCTTGCACGTACCGCACCGGTGATCGCCGATCGCGTCGGTGAAATCACGAGTTGGGACGACGTCAAACTGCTCTCGGTGGCGGTCAACCGCCTCGATCGCTGGTATCTTACCGGCCTGCTCTTTATCGGTGACGCGGCCCACGCGATGTCGCCGATCGGCGGCGTTGGGATCAACCTCGCGATTCAGGACGCCGTGGCAACCGCGAATATTCTGGCGCCCGCGCTCGCGCGACCCGGGCCCGTAGATGACGGCGTGCTCGCGTCGGTGCAGAGACGGCGCATGTATCCGACGGTCATGACGCAAGGGTTACAAGTGCTGATCCAACGCAACATCGTCGCCAATGTCTTGCGCTCGACGGCACCGCCGAAACATGCGCCGGCGATCTTGCGGTGGCTGAGTTCGATCGAAGTTCTTCGGCGCATCCCCGCGTATATCGTCGGCATCGGCTTCCGGCCCGAACACGTCGGGTTACAGCGTTAACCGCAAACGGCCGGCTCGGCCGCTTATACCGGAACGGCCGACTTGAAGTATTCGTACGTCTCGCGCACGCCGTCGCGAATGCTCGTCTCCGCTTTCCAGCCGAGATCGCGGCGCGCGAGCGCGGCGTCGAACTGCGCGTCGCGCGCGTCGCCGGCGCGTTTGGGCCCTTGCGTCACCGGGGGCTTGAAGCCGCTGATCTCAACCAGCGCGCGATAGATGTCGTTCACGCTCGTGCGCGTATTCGTGCCGATGGCGTAGCATTCGCCCGAGCCTCGCTCGAGCGCAAGTACGTTGAGATGCGCGATGTCTTTGACGTAGATGTAGTCCCGCGTCTGCTCGCCATCCCAATCGATACGTACGCCCTCGCGCTTTAGGAACTTCCCGATGAAGATCGCGATCACGCCGGCTTCACCGTTGGGGTCCTGGCGCGGACCGTAGACGTTCCCATAGCGCAAAGCAGTGAAGTCGAGCCCCTTCTCGCGCCGGTAGAATCGCAAGTAATGTTCGGCGACCATCTTCGTGATGCCGTACGGCGACTCGGGGCGTTGCGGCGTCTGCTCCGTGATCGGCAAGCGGTCCGGCGTGCCGTAGGTGGCGCCGCTCGACGCGAAGACGACTTTTTTGACGCCGCTCTTCACGCTGGTTTCGAGAATATTGAGGAAGCCCATCACGTTCACGTCGGCATCATACTTGGGGTCGCGCGACGAGATTGCGACGGAGTGCTGCGCCGCGTGATGGCTCACGATTTGCGGCTTGAACTCTTGAAAGATTCGCGTTACGCCTTCGTCACGAATATCCATATGGACGAAGCTGGCGCGCTCCGGCACGTGAATGCGCCGGCCGCCGCCATGTTCCCAGAGCGAATCGAGGACGAGTACATCATGTCCGCCTGCGAGGTAGGCGTCGACGATATGTGAACCGATGAAACCGGCCCCGCCGGTCACGATGATACGCACGCGGTCTTCCTTAATTGACTTGTCATCGCCGCGCGCCGACGCAGAGGCCGCGGATGAACCCAGGTCACACCTCGGCTCGCGTGCTTCGCGTTGCCGCGCTGGGCGCCCTCGTCGCCGCCGCTTTATTGTGCTCATGGTGGCGCGAACAGACGCTCGCACCGGTGCACGAAACACGCACCGCGCGCTGGCACGGGACGATCCTCGATGCGCGCGACGGCGATTCGGGACTTCGGACCTACACCTTTGCGATCGATGCAGGGCCGCTCGCGCTCGTCTCGTTCTCCGAACAAGTAGCGAGCGGCACGCGCGCGATCGTACGTGGGCGGCTCGCTCCCCTCGATGACGCCCGCAATCCCGGCGAAACGAGCGAGCGCGAGATCGAAGGCGAACACGGCATCCGCGCCCGCATCGAGAGCGCGACGCTGATTGCCACGTTAGGGAGTGACGACTCCCTGCGCGCGCAGCTCGCGCGCTTGCGCGAACGTGCACACGCGCAGTTGCAGTCCCGCCTCGGAGAGCCTGCCGCATCGATCGTAGCCGGCGAGCTTTGGGGCGAACGCGGGCGATTGCCGCCCGATCTTCGCGCCGAGTTTCAGGAGACGGGCACCGTCCACATTCTCGTGACGGCCGGTTTACACGTCGGATTGATTGCGTTCATCGTTGCATGGTGCTGCGCATACCTGCGCGCGCCTCGTGTCCTCGCTTGCGGTGCCGGGATCGTCGCGGTTTGGGCGTTTGCCGCGTTCAGCGGACTCGATCTTCCGGCGCTGCGCGCGGCGACGATGGCGACGTGCGCCCTAGCGGCCCGTGCCTGCGGACGCGCCGCGCTCTCATGGAACACGCTGATCGTGGCTGCATCGGTCGTCGTCGCGATGATTCCCGGGAGCGTAGCGGCGCCGTCGTTTTGGCTCTCGTTTTGCTGCGTGGGAGCGATCTTCGCGGTGGGATCCGCCGTCGACGATCTGCTGCGCGAACGCGTGAGGTTGCCGGAGCGCGTTCGCGAGGCGGTCGTGCTGACGATCGCGACGCAACTGGGCACCTGGCCGATCACCGCCGCGATCTTCTTGCAGTGGTCGAGCTACGCGCTGCCGGCAAATCTCTGCGTCGTGCCCTGCGTGCCCGCGACGATGCTGCTTGGTATGGCGCAGCTCGCGCTTGCCTGGTGCGCCCCGCTCGCGCAAGCGTGCGCAAATCTCAACGGCTGGATCGTCGCGTGGATCGTCGGCGTCGTGCGCACGCTCGGGACCTTGCCCGCTTCGACGATCGTCATGACCCCGGCGCCGCGGTGGTGCATTGGGCTCTATGAGGTTGCGCTCCTCGCAGCGGTTCCGCTCGTCCGCCGCGGCGGCGCCACCTTCGCGCTCACGTTTGCGCTCACCGCGACCTCGCTCGTACTCTGGCCGCCGCAGTCGTTTGCCTCCCGGCTGCGGATCACGGTGCTCGACGTCGGCCAAGCCGACGCGATCGCGATCGAGACGCCCGCGCACCACGCGATCCTCGTCGACGCCGGCGGACGGCTCGAACGCGGCTCGCAAAACGACGACTCCGTCGCCGAGCGCGTGGGCGAACGTATCGTCGTGCCGTTTTTGATCCGCGAGGGAATCCACCGGATCGATGCGCTCATCGTTTCGCATCCGCACGGCGATCACGTTGGTGGGTGCCGGCCGGTGCTGCGCAAGCTCCGCGTCGACGAGATTGCGGACAGTGGACAAACATATGGCGGACATGCGTATCACGATTGCCTCGACATCGCTTCAGCCGATCGCGTGCCGGTCGTGTATCCACGCGCGGGCGACGTTTGGCATACAAACGATGGTGTGACGCTGCTTTTTATCGGCCCGTCGTTGCCCTTCATCGGCGGAAAGAACGCAATCAACGACAATTCGATCGCGTTCATCTTGCAATATCGCTCGTTTCGCATGCTGTTCACGGGTGACGCCGGCGTCACCGCCGAGCGGCGCTTCTTGAGCGAAGGCATCGATCTGCGCGCCGACGTCCTGAAAGTCGGCCATCACGGTTCCGCGTACAGCTCGTCACCGGAATTCATTGCCGCGGTACGCCCGCGCTACGCGATCATCTCCGTCGGCCGCCACAACATGTTCGGCCACCCCGCGCCATCAACGATCGAAATTTTACAGCGCGTCAACGCGCGCATCTATCGAACAGATGAGAATGGCGCGGTTTGTGTCTTTGTAACCGAAGACTCGGGCGCCATTCGCGTGTGGTCGGAACGGGTGAGATGAATGTCCGAAACACCCGGCGAAAAGGAATGAAGGGTAAATTCGATGATTATGGGTCGGCTCTTCGCCATCGCCTTGGTGTGCGCGGCCCCCGCGGCCTATATCGCACGCTCGCCAAGTGCGCTAGCGTATCCGAGCCACGGCACAGCAGAAGGCGGGTGGCGCATCTACGATCCAGGGGACTCCCTTAAGGAATTCAAGCTCCAGGCACACCCGGAGGCGTGCGTTGGCACCCCGGAGTCGATCGAAGCCGCGGGCCGTTCGACGATCAAACGGATTGGGCATTTTGCCGTTGTTTCGCTCTTGCGTCTGATCCCTGAGCCCGTTCCTCCGGGAACGCCGGCCGGATGGAGGGGATTCCGTTTCACCGGCAGCGACCGCGTTATTCTCGGAACCGTTTGTGGAGTGGTCTATGATCAAGAGACCGGTCATGTGGTTTTCGTCATGAGCGACACCTCTCCGGCAGATCATTCGGGGCGGGCGTCGCTTTCTACGAGACAAGACGCTACGAAGCCCTTCGAATCGCATATCCTGGTCCCACCAAACGGCTACGTGTCGCCGGAGTTGATTGTTAGCGATAGAGCGTCAAGCGACGGCAGCGACCTCTGAGAAAAGTCGATCGCTATGGCACGGTCCGCTACCGAATGCGTTTCCTACCCTACGTTACGTTATTTTGCCTTGCCTAACGCTGCGCGCAACTCAAATAGCCGAGCGACCACATGTGTGCTGTTATCAACTGGACTCGGAACTACGGTTGCGCGGAATCTGCACCGAAAACCTACGCATGTCGTCGCGCCAGCAGTGTGCCTTCTTCGACCAGGTCTATGTAGTATGTGCAGCTGAGAGAGATTCGTATCCCTTCTTTGGTTCCCGGATAGCTTCCGGGGAATACCGGAGTTCGTAGGGGCCAGCTGTTTGCCCGCCTTCACAGGAGCTGACGCGCGTAGCCGAGATCGCGGACAGCGGACAAACGTACGGGGGACACGCTTATCACGATTGCCTGGACACCGCGCGCGCGGATCATGTGCCGATCGTGTATCCACGCGCGGGCGACGTTTGGCATACAAGCGATGGCGTGACACTTACGTTCATCGGCCCGTCGTTGCCATTCATCGGCGGAAAGAACGCAATCAACGACAATTCGATCGCGTTCATCTTGCAATATCGCTCGTTTCGCATGCTGTTCACGGGTGACGCCGGCGTCACCGCCGAGCGGCGCTTCTTGAG
>DATJRM010000008.1:0-202697 GCA_035504755.1 Candidatus Acidiferrales bacterium | reverse complement strand
GTCGCGGCTCGCGACCGCAAGCGTGCGAAATCCCTCGTCGTGCGCGCCCTTGAGAATTTGCAGCGCCGAGTGAGAACCGAGGGTCGCAATCGTGTACGGTCGATTCATGCCGGATAGATAGCCCTTTCGATGGCGGGATTGCAGAGAAGGCGTTCCGCGGCCTGCGCGAGGATCGCGGTATCCGCCGGAACGCCGGGGGCGACGAACAACCGCCAGCCCACGGGCCGCTCGTCGTCGTCTTGCACGATCCACACCTCGCCCGGTCGCGGCGCGTCGCGCTCCAGAACGGTCACGCGGTGCTTGTTGGGATTGAACAGCGATTCATCGCGCTCGACCCGTTCGGCAAGGTCCGCCGAAGGCGATGCATTCGCGAAGCGCACGATCTGCGAGCGCTCGACGTCCGCGAGGTCGATGCCCAAGCGCCGCAGCGTGACGAGCGCCGTATACGCCGCGTTGTCGGGAATCTTCAAACTGATGGCCACGGCGCGCGCGCTCACGAGTGTGTCAGCGCCTCGATGAAACTGCGGAAAAACACGTCGCCGCCCGACGTCGCAAGCATCGCGTCGCCTCGGCGGCGATCGGGATGGTTGAACGTCCACGCGTCTCGCTCGGGGTGCGGCATGATCGCGAGCACGTTTCCCTCGCGATTGACCAGCCCCGCGGCACCGAGCGCCGATTGATTCGGTGTGGCGGAATCGTCCACACTGCCATCGCGGTGCGCGTAGACGAACGCGACGTGGTCGCCCGCGCGCAGCTCTTGCAGATGCTCGGCGCTTGCCGCGAGCCTGCCTTCCGCGTTCGCGCACCAGGCCGGAAAGACCGCATCGCGGGGCAGGGCGGCGGTGATGGCGCTGCGCACGGGATCGACCGCCAGCTTCACGTACACGTGCGCGCACACGAAGTGCGGCGCCGGCCCGTTGCGCGTGAAGGCGGCCGTCGGACGGCGAATGCCGCCGGTGCCGGGAACCAAGCCTGCTTCGAGTAAAATCTGCGCGCCGTTGCAGACGCCGAGCACGAGCTTTCCTTGCTCCGCGCCCGCGATCACGTGATCCATCATCGCGTCGTGCGCGGCGATCGCGCCCGCGCGAATGCGGTCCTCGTACGCAAAGCCGCCCGGTAGCACGTACGCATCGTACAACGGCAACGTCGACGCGCGGCTCCAGTGGACCAAGTGTGCGTCGCCGCCGCAGTCGCGCAACAGCCGCCACGTCTCGTCCTCCGAATTCGTACCGGGAAAGACCAGCACCGCGATGCGCCTGCTCACGGATACACCTCGCGCAGCGGCGCGTGCCACATGTCGCGCAGGCGATGCAGATCGAACGCTTCGTCGTCGACCGCGAGAAGCGGACGATCGATCGTGACGCCGATCTCGTAGACCCCCGCGACGTCATCGGCCAGGCCTTCGAACGCCTCGACGTCGTCGGCGGCAACCTCCACCACGAAACCGCCGGCCTCGCCGAAACAGGCCTCGAGATCGCCGACCGCCCCATGCGTCCACTGCCACGAGTCGTCGACTTGCGCACCGACCTGCGTGTGTCCGCGACGCAACGTCGGAAAGGCCATCTCGCAGATCGCCGTCAGCAATCCACCGTTGCCGACCGCGTGCGCCGAACGCAGCAACCGGGCTTGCGCCGCTTCGTACATGAGGACGTGTTGCGCCAGAATCGTCTCGTAGTCGATGCGCGGAAGACGTTCGTCGCTGCGTCCGAGCACCTCGAGCAACACCGATCCGCCCAGCGCGCTTTGCGGGTTGCCGATGAGATAGAGCATCGAACCCGCGGCTTTGAACGGCATCGTCACGACGGTCTCGATGTCGCTGAACGCGCCGACGCAGGCGACGATCGGCGACGCCGGAATCGCCCGGCCGCCCGCCGACTCGTTGTACAGACTCACGTTGCCCGACACGAAGGGCGTCTGGAAACGCTCCGCGGCGCGCGCCAGGCCGTCGATCGCGGCAACGAACTCGCTGTAATGATCGATGTCGCGCGGATTCCCGAAATTTAGGCAGTCGGTCAAGCCGATCGGCCGCGCGCCCGTTGCCACGACCTTGCGCACCGCCTCGTAGACGGCGTGCTCCGCCGCGGCACGGACGTCGACGTGGCTATAACGCGGATTGCCGGCGACCCCGAGCGCGACGCCGAGCGGACTGCCTGGGACCGGCGCCAGCACGCCCGCCGCGGCTCCGCGCGGAATCACGGTACATCCGCGCACGACGCTGTCGTAGCGGCGATAGAGCGGTTCGCGCGAGCAGACGTCGGGATGCGCGAGGACGCGTTCCATCAGCTCGTCGAGTTGGACGCCGGTCACCAGGGGCCGTTCGCTGGGCGTCTGGGGCGTCGCGAGTTCGTTGACCGGCAGCTCGTCGCGAATCGACCCGGTGAGAAACTCGACGTCGACGTCCATCACCGTGGCGCCGCGATACGTGAGCACGTACCGCTTCTCCGCGGTCACCGTGCCGATCTTGACGGCGCGCGCGTTGTACGCGATCTGCGGCAGCGTGAACTCCTCGTTGTAGATCCGCAGCAATTCCGCCGTGACCGCCGGCGGCACGACCCACAGCAGACGTTCCTGCGTCTCGCCGACGGCGATCACTTCGGGCGGCATGCCCTCGACCGCGACGTTCACCGCGTCGAGATCGATGCGCGCGCCGTAACCGCCGGCCGCAACGATCTCAGCCGAACATCCCATCACGCCGCCGGCGCCCAAGTCTTTGAAGCCGACGGTCAAGCCCTGCTCGCGCAGATAGGCGAAGACGCGATAGCTTGCGCGCATGATGACGCTCTTCAGAAATGGATCGGGCACCTGCACGGCGCCCTTGTTGGCATCTTCGTCGGCCGCGTCCAGCGTCAGCGACGAGAACGACGCGCCGCCGAATCCGCTCGGATCGGTGGCCTTCCCGACGAGCACGATGTCCCATCCGTCGGCGCCCTCGGGCGCGTAGGAGTGAATGATCTCCGCTTCCTTGACGATGCCCATCGCGACGACGTTGACCAAACAATTCTCGTCGAAGCGTTCGTCGAAATAGACGTCACCCGCGATATTCGGCACGCCGATCGCGTTGCCGTAGGCGGCGATGCCGTCGACGACGCCTTGCGCAACGTAGCGCTGATGCGATCGCGGATCTTCGATCGCGCCGAAGCGCAGCGGATCGGCAACCGCGATGACCTGCGCGCCCATGCAAAGCACGTCGCGGACGATGCCGCCGATGCCCGTCGCCGCGCCTTCGAACGGCACGACTTGCGAGGGATGGTTATGCGACTCGTGCGCGATGACGATGCCGTAGCGCTCGCCGTTGAACTCGCCTAAGTGCAGAATCCCGGAGTCTTCGGCGGGTCCGAGCACGACGGCGCTGCCGCTCGTCGGCAGGCGCTTGAGTTGGTGGCGGCTCGATTTATAACTGCAATGCTCGCTCCATTGTGCGTCGAAGGCGTGAGTCTCGACCGTCGACGGTTCGCGGCCAAGCCGCTCTCGAATCCGCTCCCGTTCGTCAGGGCGCAGCACCTGGTGTCCCTTGTTGGAGCGCCGCATCGGCGTGCAACACGGCCGAGCGCGCATTGGCCTGCATGAGCAGCGTCCGCCCGTAGAGCACGGTGTCGTCGAGCCCGAGCATCTTCGCGCAGTGCAGCGCCGCCGGCTGCGCCAGTTGCGGATCCGGCGAGGCGTTGATGACCGGTGCCGAGGCTGCCGCTTCCAACATGATGCGCAGCGTCTGATCTCCCGCGATCGAAATGAAGACGAGGCGCGCAAACGTTACTTCGAGCTGCTGCACGATCTGCAGCACGTAACCCGGCGTCCTGGTAGGGCTCGCAATATGGCGGATCGTCGGGATGCCGAGCTGTTGAAGCGCATTCGCCATCGCCGTCAGCGCGTCGTTTCGTTCCGGCGCGTCGGCGACGATCGCCGCCATGCCCGGACGCATCACCGGAAACGACCCCACCAACTCCGCGACCTCTTCGTAGGCGGCCTTGACGCGCGCCAGCCCTTCGTCGTCCACGCTCTGGAGATTGCGATAGATCTGCTTGTCGAGCATGCGATCCTCACGCCCTTGCGGCCAGATACGCCACGAGTCGTTGTCGATGACGTCGGCAAGCACGAGCTGTCCCTTGTCGGCACCGGCTGTCAAACGCCCGAACTCGACCTTGAGATCGACCAGCAAGACGTCGCGCCGGCGCCACGCATGCGTGAGGATGTCGAACGTCAAGCGCGCGAGTTCGCTCATCGCCGCGACTTCGGCCGGCGTGGCAATGCCTCGCGCCACGATTTCGTCGGGCGCGATCTGCGGATCGTGGTTCGCGTCGTCCTTGAGGAAGAACTCGATGATCCGCGGCACGAGCAGCATGCCGCGCGCGACGCCCGGATTGCGTTTCACGAACGATCCCGCCGCCACGCCGCGCACCACGACCTCCAGCGGAATCATGTTGCAACGCCGCACCAGCATCTCGTTGTTGTCGTCGTCTTCGCCACCGTTCAAATAGTGCGTCGGCAGCCCGCAGAGATTGAGCAAACGGAAGACACGCGCCGTCGTCTGCGCCGCCAGCCGCCCCTTGCCCGCAATCACATTCCGCCGCGCACCATCGCCCGCCGAGATATTGTCCGTCTGCGCGACCACCAATTGATCCGGCTGCCCCGGATTCTCGAACAAAATCTTGGTCTTGCCCGAGGCAATCTCCACGCCTTTATTCATAGCTCTACCTTCTTTTGCTGCGGAAATGCGGGCAAGGCGTCGATGCGATCGGCGAGCGTACGTGCGCGTTGCGGCGCGGTGCCGATATGTTTGTTCGGATCGAGCAGACGGCGGATTTCGGCCGGATCGAGGAGCGCGGTGAGCGTCGTGTCGCCGGCAAGGGTTTGCGCGAGCGTATTATCTTCGCCGCGCGCGAGCGCGCCCCACGCTTCCATCGCCGCGGTGCGAATGTGCTCGTGCAGCACCTGACGATCGCCGCCCGCGCGCGCCGCCTCGAGCATGACCGCTTCGGTGCCCGCGAAGGGGCCGTACGTACGCAGGTTGTGCGCGATGCGCCGCTCCTCCACCCGCAGTCCGTCGATCACCGTGCGCGCGAGCGAGACGATCTCGTCGGCGCAGAGCAGCGCTTCGGGAAGAATCGTGCGGCGGTTCGCGCTGTCGTCGAGCGTGCGCTCGAGATAGTTGGTGGCGGCGTTCTGCCACGCCACGTCGCTGTAGCCGACGAGCAGGCGCGCAAGCGAGTCGATACGTTCGCACAAAATCGGATTGCGTTTGAACGGCATCGCCGAACTGCCGACCTGCGCGCGGCCGAACGGTTCGGCGACCTCGCCGAACTCCGGACTCGAGAGAATGCGCACGTCGGCGGCAAACTTCGAGAGCGAGGCGCCCAAACCGGCCAGCCCCGAGAGCAGCAGGTAGTCGAGCTTACGCGGATACGTTTGGGTGCTCACGTCGCGTGCTTGCAGACCGAACCGCTCGAGCACGAATGCTTCCATCGACGCCGACGAGCCTTGGTGATCGAGCAGATGCTCGTACGACGCGGCGGTGCCGACCGCACCGCGCAAGCCCTTGGTCGTGAGCTGCTCGAAAACGAACCGCAGGTTGGTCTCGTCGATGAGGAGATCTTGCGCGTAGACCGCGAGCCGGTAGCCGAGCGTCGTCGGCTCGGCCGGCTGCAGATGCGTAAACGCCATGCAGACTACGTCCGCGTACTGCCGGACCTTGGCAGCGAGGGCGCGCAACAGATCGTCGAGATTCGCCCCGACGTACGCCAGCGCCACGCGCAGACGATAGGTCTCGACCGTGTCCTCGATGTCCATCGAGGTCGCGCCAAGGTGCAACTTGCCGCCGCCGTGTTTGGCCTGCGAGGCAAACACGCGGATCTCGGCCATCAGGTCGTGATGGATCTCTCGCTCGATCGCAAGCGCGGCGTCAATGTCGATCTCGTCCGCGTGCGCGCGCAGATCCGCGACTTCGTCGGCACTGACCAGCCCCGCTCGCTCCTGCGCCTGCGCGAGCGAGACCCAGACCGCGCGCCAGAGCCGCCGGCGTTCCTCTTCGGAGAAAAGCGAGCGTAACTCCGCGCGACCGTATCTCCAAGAGAACGGCGATGCGTACGTACGATATTGCATGGGACGAAGGCGCTCTTCGCCTCCGCCTAGAGAGCGGCCTCGTCGTCCTTCGTCGCAGGCTCGGGCGCCGTCCGCCGCTCGAAGTCTTCGAGTTCGACGATGACGTGGTCGGGTGCGCCGGCGTCGATGGCGCGCAGCGCCGCGGCCCGGCCCGCTTCGTCGACGAAGTGACGCAGCTGCTCGTCGGTCATGCCGTCGGTCTGCGCCAAGAGGCCCTCGATCGCGACCGCCAGATCGAACCCGACCGGCTTGTCCTCCAACCATTGGGTGAGCTTTTCGCGCCGCTGGTCGGCCGTGAGTTCGGTCAAATCGACGAATTCGGGGAAGCGGCCGCGCAGCTCCGGATCGAGCTCGGCGGCATTCGACGTCTCGGCAAGGATGAAGACCGGTTCCTTGGTCTCGGTGAGGCGATCGATCGTCACCGCGAGGTGCGCGATCGATCCCGGATCCCCATAGGCGGGCACGTCGACGGCGATGATCGCGTGCCCGGCGGCCCGCGCACTCGCCAGCGCTTCGTCGATATCGTCGACGAACGCGGGAATGACCGGCAGACCGGTTTGATCGGCGAGGTTCTTGATCGCGGTGGCCCGCGCTTGCGGTACCGGACCCGCGACCAGCACCGCGCGCGGGACGGTGATCCCTTGCGACTCCATCATCGCCACGTGCGCAAACATCGCCGCCAGCATGCGACTGCGCCGGAGCACCGGCTCGGGCAGATTCGTGTCGGTCGGCAGGTCGGCGGCGCCGTCCCCGGCGCTCGTGTCGATCACCATCGTCGCCGATTCGACCGACGAGAACGACGGCGGCACGAGGTCGATCACCGAACCGAACCGCGCGATGACGCCCTCGTCGAGCCCCTCGCGGTTGGTCGCGCCGGCGACGACCCACACGCCGGGATGATCCTCGAGGTCGGCCCACTCGTTCCACAGGGCTTGCACGACCTCTTTGCGCATCGCTTCGTACGCAGCCGAACCGGTCGTGCTGAAGAACCGTTCGGCTTCGTCGATGAAGACGATCGCCCGCGCCCGCTTTGCGGTCGCAAAGATCCGCGAGACGGTTGCGGCGCCTTGACCGACGTAGCCGATTTTGATTTGTGAGAACGAAAGATGCAGCAACGTTGCCGCGGCAGCGCGCGAGAGCGTTTGCATCACGTCGGTCATGTCGATGCGATCGTTGCCGAGAAGAAAGAGTCCACGGCGCACGGCGGGATCGTCGAGACGGTAGAGGATGACCTGATGAATGAGCGCGTTGCGAACGGTGGACGGCAGCGCGAGGCTCTTGACGATCGCAGCGGTGCCGTCGTACTCGCGAAGCTCTTCTTCCATGCGGCGCAACCGGTCGTCGAGTTCCTTTCGGGCGCCGGCGTGCGCAACGACTTCGTGGAACTCCTTGGCTTGCGCGGCGACGCTGGGCAGATGCCGTTCGAGCGCGCGCTGAAAGAATACGCCGTAGGCGCGAATGAACGGATTTTCGAGGTCGGCGTGAACGAGCGTCGGCTTCTTGTCGGGGAACCGCGTCAGCAAGACGTTGCTGCGCCGCTCGTCGATGACTTCCACGAACGTCTCGGTCAGCGCGTCCTTTTCACGCACCCCGGGAATCTTCCACGCGCGATCCTCCAGCGCGCCGTCGATCGGCCCGTCGTACCCGATGAGCGGATGATTGAGGCTCGACTCGTAGCGGGTGAACGCAACGAAACGAATGTCCTTGCCGTCGCTCCCGAGATAGGAGTTTCGCGCCTTCTTGAGGGGGATGAGGACCTGCTCGGCAACGACGAAATAGCCAATCGCTGCGAGGACCAGATAGGCGACCGCGGCGAGCACGAGGCCCAGCCCTTGTAAGAAGTAGATTACCGCCACGGCCGCCAGCACGAAGAGCCCGATGATGACGTACTGGTAGACGCCGGCCCAGGCCATGGTCAGAGCCCCGATGATGATATCGCGCTCGCGCTGGCGATGCTGCTGGGCGTAGATGTCACGCCACGTGGCGTTGACCATCGAGTCCAGCGCGGTGCGAATCGGACCGAGCCGCTCGCGGTCGGCGGCGATCTGCCGGTCCAAATCCTCGCGCTCGGCGCGTACGCGCGCGACGTCGTCCATAAGCTGCTGCTTTGGGTCGACGTCGCGCGAGTCGGTCACCGACGTGTCGACGACATCCATAAATGTAGTTATCGGCGTCCCAGGCCGGCAAGTTCGGCAGTGATGCGTTCGACCAGCGTGCGGTGGTCGTCGGGATCGCTGCCCGCCGCGCCGGTCACGATCGCCTCCACCCCGAGCACCGCCCGTTCATACGCCACGCGCGCGCGGCGTTCGCCAACGCGCCCCGCGATCGGTCGTAAGACGCGTTCCCGCCATTTGGCGCGCGCCGGCAGCTCGCCTCCCGGTCGCGCCAGCTCCCAAAGCAGTCCGCACTCGGTCGCAAGCGCCGAAAGCAGCGGAATCGCGGCCCCGCGCGGATCGCTTGCAAAGAACTCGTGCGCGATCCCGAGCGCCTCGCGTACCTGTCCCTCGACCAGAGCGCTCGCATAGCGATAGGCCTTCGGGTCCTCGATCGAAAGCGCTTCGCCCTCCAAATCCTTGTAGGTGATCTTTTTTCCGGCGAGCGCGAGCTTTTCCAAATCATTACGAACGCTCGCAAGATCCACTTCACCGCGGGCGAGTTCGCTGCGCACGCGGGGCTCGGCGCTCGCTCCGAGTTGCGCGAGCAGCTCGTCGATGTAGCGCGCGCGTGTCTCTTCGTTGGCCGTCGTGTCGATACGAAGCGCCGCGCGGCCGGCCTGCGCGCCGAGCGGTTGCGGGCGCTGCGAACGCGGCGAGAGCAGGTCGAGAACGACCAGCGTGTTTCCGTCCGGCACCGACTCCATGACCTCGAAGAGCTCGCGGCGCGCCGCCGCGCGCAGCGTCTGCGCGTCGGTCACCACGACGACGCGCCGCTCGGCCAGAAAGGGCATCGCACTCACGGCTTCGCGGGCGCGCGTCGCGTCGCTCCACTCGCCGGCCGCAATGCGTTCGAGATTGAGTTCGCGCAACGATTCGGGCAGCAACCGCTCGAGCAACAGGTCCAGCGCGCGCTCGGCCAAGACCCGTTCGGTGCCTTCGACGACGACGATCTTCCCGATCTTCGGCGCTTTGTCGACGAACTCGTAGAATTTCAATGGACATGGCCCCGTGCGACTACGCGCACGGGCCCCCCAGGAGCGTCGTCGCGTTCGGCCGCAGCTCGAGTGCCGGAATCGTCTCGTGATATGGCGGCGAAACCACCCCGTACTCGGTCACGAAGGCGGTAATCAGATGGCCCGGCGTCACGTCGAATGCCGGGTTATAGACGTGCGCGTCGGGCGGTGCGACCGGCGTCTCGCCGAACGCCGTGACTTCGTGCGCCGGACGCTCTTCGATCGTGATTGCGGCACCCGAGCCGATGGCAAAATCGAACGTCGAGCGCGGCGCCGCCACGTAGAACGGAATGCCGTGATGCGCGGCGAGTACCGCCAAGCCGTACGTGCCGATCTTATTGGCCGTATCGCCGTTACGAGCGATGCGATCGGCGCCGACGATGACGAGATCGACGCTCTTGCGCGCCATCGCAATTCCGGCGGCGGCGTCGATCTGCAACGTTGCATCGACCCCCGCCTCGCGCAGCTCGAAGTACGTCAGCCGCGCGCCTTGCAACAGCGGCCGCGTTTCGTCCACGAGCACGTGCGGATGCTTGCCGGCACGCTGCGCGGCGATGATGACGCC
Organism: Candidatus Acidiferrales bacterium; assembly: GCA_035504755.1. Classification (GTDB taxonomy): domain Bacteria; phylum Vulcanimicrobiota; class Vulcanimicrobiia; order Vulcanimicrobiales; family Vulcanimicrobiaceae; genus Aquilonibacter. The sequence continues at coordinate 192,867 of DATJRM010000008.1, read as the reverse complement.
GAGTGCGGTTCCGCCACCGGCCGTGGCGATGGGGCCGGTGTTGCAGTGGGTGAGAATCTGCGCGTTCTTCGGGATCAGATCCAGACCCGCGTCGGCGATCGCGATATCGATCGCGATCTGCTCGCGATGGATCGTTCGCGCCTCGGCACGCATGTCGTCTGCGGCCAGCACGCGATCGACGGCCCAGGCAAGATTGACCGCGGTCGGTCGCGCGTCGCGAATGCGTTGGGCCGCGCGGTGAAACTCCTCGTCGTTCTCGATCGCGTCGCGCAGCATCGCGACGCCGTAGGCGCCGAAGACGCCGATCGCGGGCGCTCCGCGAACGGCGAGCGTCTTGATCGCCTCTTCGATCTCGTCGACGGTGGCGGCGCGCTTGCGCTCCACCGCGTGCGGAAGCCGGCGCTGATCGACATAGGTAAGCGCAGCGCCGTCAAAGGTGACGGCGGCGAAGTCGTGGTGCGAAGGATCCCGCATGGCTGGGGATCCTTCTGGATCCCCGGCTTAGACCCCGGCTGGAACCTGCGCGGTGTAGCAAGCGCGGCAGTAGACGGGCCGGTCGCCCCGGGGACGGAACGGGACGGTCGTGTTCACGCCGCACGAGGCGCACACAGCCTCGAAATTCGGGCGAGCTCCCGACGGTGCAGTGCCGTGCTCGCCGTTTTGCGCACGGCGGGCTTGCCGGCATTCACGGCAACGCTGGGGCTGATTCTGGAACCCTTTTTCGGCGAAGAACTGCTGCTCGCGGGCGGAAAAGACGAATTGAGTCCCGCAGTCCTTGCACGTGATCATCTTGTCTTCCACTGGGTCGGAGCCTCCGGAGTTACAACCGTTAAGACCGGGTAAATTGCGACTTAAGTAAGACGCCTCCCTCCCAGGAAGGACCGATTTCCCGAGCTCTTCTCGGCCCTGCGGTATGCTTCGCCGCATGGTGCTTCCATGGGTCCCCACGGTGGTCGTCGGCGAACGACTGCCGGCCGATCCGCAACTCACGGATCAGCTCGGGCGCACACTGCGCTGGAGCCAACTGAACGGTCAGTCATTCGCGGTCGCGTTCATCTATACGCGCTGCCGTGAGAGCGCCGAGTGTCCGGCAATATCCGCAAAGTTCGCCCGCTTGCAGCACGAGCTTCCGCCACGCGCCCACCTGCTGGAGATCACGATCGATCCCGCTTACGACACGCCGGCCGTGCTGAAGCGCTACGGCGCGATGTTCGGCGCCGATCCCAGCCGCTGGACGCTCGCGACCGGCGACTCGCAAACGGTGCTCACGCTCGCCAAACGATTCAACGTCCTCGTCTCACCCGGCCGCGAACCCGGCACCCTCGAGCACGGCGAAGCGATCGCGGTTTACGACACGCAGGAGCGTTTGGTCTCGTTCACCGCCGGCAACTCGTGGCAACCGCGTGAAATTCTCGCGGAATTGCAGAGCGCAAGCGGCGAGCGCAGCAGTCTGCTCGACCGCATCGCGCTGTGGTTCCGGAATTTCGGCGTCGCGTGCGGCGCGGCGCTCACCGCCGGAAATCGCATCGCGCGTCCGCTCGCCTTCGTCATCGTGATTGCGCTGCTGGCGCTCGTCGCCGGCGTCTCGACCACGCTCGTGCGCACGATCCGCAACCTCTCACCCTGAGGCTGAGCCGGTCGCCGGCTTACGCGCGAAAGCCGGCCCGCGGAAGATTCTTCGGCACGCTGACGAGCGACGCAGCCGCGATCGCGGCCTGGTAGCCTTTGTCGCCGCGTTTGGGATCGGCGCGTTCCTGCGCTTGCGCGAGATTCTCCGTCGTCAGCACTCCGAAGCCGATCGGCACCATCGTTTCGAGCTGCACGTCCATGAGGCCGCGCGCGCACTCGCCCGCGACGAACTCGAAGTGCGGCGTCTCGCCGCGGATCACGACGCCGAGCGCGACGAGTCCGTCGTAGCGATCCGCATCGATCGACTTGCGGCAGGCGAGTGGAAGTTCGAAACAGCCCGGCACCTCGATCACGTCGATATCGTCGCCGGCGACGCCGCAATCGGCCAAGCCGCGCCGCGCGCCATCGATCAAATCGTCGGAAAGTTCACGATAGAAGCGCGCCACGACGATCGCAAAGCGCCGGCCGGCGCAATCCGGCAAGGGATACGACTGCTTCCCGTTCGCGTCGCGCGGTTTCACGACGCCACCGTCTCTTCATCGAGCATGTGCCCGAGTTTGGCCCGTTTGGTCGCCATGTAGCGCCGGTTGTGCACGGTGGGAGCGGTCTGCATGGGCACGCGGCCAGCGATCGTGATCCCGTAGCCCTCCAGACCGAAGATCTTGCGCGGATTGTTCGTGATCAGACGCAACTCTTTGATGCCCAGATCGGCGAGAATCTGCGACCCGATACCGTAGTCGCGCTTGTCGACCGGCAATCCGAGCGCGAGATTGGCCTCGACCGTGTCGGCGCCGTGATCTTGCAGTTCGTAGGCGCGCAGCTTGTTGGCCAAACCGATGCCGCGGCCTTCTTGACGCAGGTACAGAAAGACGCCGCGCCCCTCTTTGGCGATCATTTCCATCGCGCCGTCACGCTGCGCGGCGCAGTCGCAGCGAACCGAGTGCAGCGCGTCGCCGGTGAGACATTCGGAGTGCACGCGCACGAGCACGTCTTTGCCGCTGGAGATGTCGCCCATGACGAGCGCAACGTGCGTGTTGCCGTCGATCGTCGTTTCGAAGGCGACGCCGTTCCATTCTCCCATCGTGGTGGGCAGTTTGAATTCGGCGATACGTTTGATGAGTTTTTCTGTGCGCATACGGTAAGCGATCAGATCCTTGACGGTGATGAGCCGCAATCCATGACGGTCGGCATAGGTCCGTAACCCGTCGAGGCGCTCCATCGTTCCGTCCTCGGCCATGATTTCGCAGATGACGCCGGCAGGATACAGACCGGCCAACCGCGAGAGATCGACCGACGCTTCGGTTTGTCCCGCGCGCACCAGCACGCCGCCTTCGCGCGCGCGCAGCGGAAACGTGTGACCCGGACGCAGAAAATCGGCTGCCGTCGCTCCGGGATCGAGCAGTTTGCGAATCGTTGCGGCGCGATCGTGCGCCGAGATCCCCGTCGTCGTGAGACCGCGCGCTTCGACCGACACGGTGAACGCGGTTTCGTGCACCGCCGTGTTGTCGCGCACCATCTGCGGAATTTGCAAGTCGTCAAGGCGCGAACCAAGCAACGGGACGCAGATCAATCCGCCGGCTTCCTTGCGCATGAAATTGATTGCCTGCGCCGTGACCTTCTCGGCGGCCATCACGAGGTCGCCCTCGTTTTCGCGATCCTCGTCATCGAGGACCACGACCATCTTGCCGGCGCGGATGTCCTCGATCGCGTCCTCGATCGAATCGAAGGGGCTCTCGGGCTCGGCCGGAGGCGACGGCGCGAGTTCGGGAAGCACAGCCGTCAGCCGCTGCAACGTGCGATACGACGGCTCGCGGCGCCCGGCGCGCAGCAGCGAGACGGCCGACTCGCTCATCCCGGCCCTCTCCGCGAGCTCGGCAGCTGTCAGTCCGGCTGCATCGAGCGCGGCGTTCAGGGTGGCGGCAAACTGGCTCATAGCCACCCAACCCTATGCCGCCACTTGACAAATGTCAAGCCGCCCCTGTCACCCTGAGCCATCGTCCTGAGCCTGTCGAAGGGTTGTCGAAGGGCTGTCGAAGGGCCGCGCTCGCAGCCCTCTGTCACCCTGAGCCTGTCGAAGGGCTGTCGAAGGGCCGCGTCCTTCGAGGCATCGCCGCTTTCGCGGCGATGCACCTCAGGATGACAGTGATCGTTGTCGCCGCTTTCGCGGCGACGCGCCTCAGGATGACAGTGCGAGCGAGCGCCGTTTAGCGGTAGCGGGTTGCGCCACCCACAAGGCCACGCGTTGTGAATCCTCCACCGTTCGGACGCTCGGGAGAATGACGACGCTGGACGTTTCGCGACAGTTCTCAAGCGCGTGGACGGACGCCGTTTGACGTATGATGCGCTGCGTTGGGCGAACGCCGAACCGCGAATCAATCAGCGCGGACCTATTCATCGGCCTCGGGTTTCTCCGTAGGTTCGACGGCCTCTTCGATGACCTCCTCGACCTGTTCGGCCTTCTTCTTGCCAGCGCGAATGACGCGACCGAGTAAATCCTCGAAGCGCTTCATCGCTGAATCGCCGTTCCCGTCTTTCAAAATGGAATATCCGCTGGGACGCGCACGGCTTCTCGCATCAAGGTCCGTGAGATTTTATTGATATTCTCCAACGTACTAGGCAACCATTCGGTCGAGTTTCTGACTTCGTTGAAACCAAGAACAGTTTCCAGACGGTCTTTCATTTCCCTAAGTTCATCGAACGGGTTTTCCTTCCAAAAGTCGGTAAGCACAGCACTGTCGGGTCCGCTGGGTTTATAGTTCTGAGCAAAATCACGGTACCGCGTAGCCAATGCCATTGCGGCTCTTCGCAAGGTGCGTGGTTCCTCCACGGTGACTGATGCTGCGCCAGCTTGCGGCGCTTGCGTGCCTATCCCAGCGACAGTTTGCGGCGCTTGGACGAGAGCGCCTTTCCCACTTACCGCCGGCGGCTCATCATTCGATGAACCTCTTGGAGACGCACCCGTCAAACGTTCGATTTGTTCACTCAGTTTCGAGATTTGCGACTCATGTTGCTTGTCGCGCTTGCGCTGTTTCCTCTTCTCGCGCTTCTCTTTCTTACGACGTTTCTCATCAATCTGGAATTCGGCAACCACAGCGATCACCACGGCCACTATCCAGACGACACAAAATACGCCCATTACCAGGAGATAAAGATTCTTCACGGTCTGGTCGGTCGGTGCGAGAATCGTGTAAAAGAAAGCAGCTAAATAGCCCACGATACCCAATATCGCCGCGACAATGGCCGCGACAAGCTTGAAGCGCCTGAACATATCACACCCTTCGCGTCCGGAAGCCCTCGGCCTCGGGAGCCTCTTGGCCTACCGCTCAGGAGCATGGCCTAACACTTGTCCGGGCCCCTGGTGAGCCAGGTATATCATCCGGACAAATGTCAAGCCGCCCCTGTCACCCTGAGCCATCGTCCTGAGCCTGTCGAAGGGTTGTCGAAGGGCTGTCGAAGGGCGCGCTCGCTGCACTCTGTCACCCTGAGCTTGTCGAAGGGCTGTCGAAGGGTTGTCGAAGGGCGCGTCCTTCGAGGCATCGCCGCTTTCGCGGCGATGCACCTCAGGATGACAGTAATCGTTGTCGCCGCTTTCGCGGCGATGCACCTCAGGATGACGGTAATCGAGCTGTCACCCTGAGCTTGTCGAAGGGTTGTCGAAGGGCCGCGTCCTTCGAGGCATCGCCGCTTTCGCGGCGATGCACCTCAGGATGACAGTGATCGTTGTCGCCGCTTTCGCGGCGATGCACCTCAGGATGACAGTGATCGTTATCGCCGCTTTCGCGGCGATGCACCTCAGGATGACAGCAATCGTTGTCACTCTAATCCGCTGCAAGCGCGGGATTGTAGCCCGGCGAGGTCGGGTTTTTTACCGATTCGAGGACGTCGTCTACGATGCTACTCGTGCAAAGAGGGAAGTCGAGTACCAGGTGGACGCTCGCCCGCAGTTCATGTTCAGTGGACGAACCTTCCAAACCGATTGATCGACGGGCCGCCGCGGAAAACTCTTTTCATGGACGTGGCACGGGGCCGAAAATGGTTGATCGCGGTTGGCATCGTGGCAGGCTGCTTCGTCCTGCTCGTTTCGGCACGTAACCTCATCGGCAAGAGCCTGGTTGCCGCGATCGCCGGGTCCGTAACCGGAACCGACGTTTCAATCGGCGGGGTCAAGATCGGACTCGGCGGCATATCGCTCGAGCATCTCGTGGTGCAATCGCGCAGCGGTGAACCGATCGCAACCATCGCGGGTATCGAAGCGACGTACAACTTGAGCGATCTTATCACCGGAAAGAATCGGCGTTTCGGGCTCGAGACGCTCGACGTCATCCGTCCGCAGATTACGTTGATTCGTCATCGCAACGGCACGTTCAATATTCCGCTTCCGCAAGCCGCGCCGTCCGGCGGGCCGGCGGCACCGTTCAACGTCACCGGCAAGGTCGTCGGCGCCACCGTCGCCGCGATCGATCGAATGCCGAATTTCGGACCGCCGATGCTCGTCACGGATGCGCACGCGACCTTTGCCATCGATCAAGCCGGACGCTCGTCCTACACCGCGGGCTTGACGTTTCACGACGGCGGACGCAGCTATCCGATCGCGGGTTCCGGCCGGCTCGACGCGTCGAGCGGACTGGGCATGCAGCGATGGTCGATCCCGGCGATGCCCGTCGCGCGCCTCATCGACTTTGCCGCTGCCAATTCGCAATTCCGCCTTATCAACGGTAGCATCAGCGGCGCGAACGTGCGCATCTTCTCGCTACCGCTGCCCGGCGGTGCATCGCAAACCGGCGTGATCGCGACCACGCTCGTGCGCGACGTGGAGATCGCGAGTCCATCGCTGCTGCAGCCCGTCCGCGATCTCCACGGCCGGCTCGACGTCTCCACGCAGGGCGCGATCCTCGAAGACGTCACCGGCGCACTCGCCGGCATACCGGTGCACGCCTCCGGCGGCGTCTACGACTTGAGCCGGCCCATGCTGCGCGTCGCACTGCGCATGCGCGGGAATCTCGCGACGCTGCGCGGCGCGGTTGCGCAAATGGCGCGTCTGCCGATTGCCGGCAACGTCGAATTGAACGTCCTCGCCGAAGGAGCGGCCACCTCGCCGCTCGTGATGATTTCCGTCCGCTCGCCGGAGATCCGGTATCTCCACGCGCCAATTCGAGACGGCGCGGGACTCGTCGCGTACGAAAATAACGAGCTCGACATCCTCGACGCGCACGCGTACTACGCGCATTTCGCCGCGCAGGCGCGCGGGCGCATCCTGCTTACGCCGCGGACGAACGATATCGAGGTGCTCGCGCACGCGAGCGCTCCCGCGAATACCGTTCCGTATGCCACGGACGTCGTGCCCGGCATGCCGATCGAGGGGACGCTGCTCGCAACGGCAAGCGACCCCAAGCTCATCGAAACGCATGGCGTGCTCGAAGGCAGCTCGTCGTCGCAACGGCTTGCGGCCGCCTTTGCGGTAACGAGCAAAGGCGCCGGCTCGGTCGGACCGCTGCTCGTGACCGGTTCGCGCGGCGAGCTGTTCGCCCAGGTTGCGCTCGATCATCCGAGCAACGATCACGCCGGATTTCTCCATGCGCGGGATCTGCGCGTCGCATCGGTCAACGTTCCGCCGCTGCCCGGATTTCCGGTGCGCGCGCTACCGCCCGTGCGCGGTACGTTTGATGCCGACGTCCTCGGCACGCTCGATCAAGGACGTCCGGCGGCTGCCGGGACCGCGCGCTTGCGTGGATCGTTTCGCGGATACGACGTCGATGCGCCGCTCGCGCTCGTGTACGGTTCGAACCAAGCGATCGTGCAGATCACCGGCGCGCGCTTCTCCGGCGCGCACGTCAAAGCCGGACTCAGCGGAACCGTCGCGCTCACACCACGGTCGGTGCACGTGCTTGCCATCGACGCTCGCGCGAACGGCGGCGAAGCGCTGGCGAGCGGAACGCTGGGCAACAACGATCCAATCGCACTCTCGGCGGAGAATCTTCCGCTCTTGGGCGGCGCGCTGAGTCTCGCGGCAATCGCGCACGCCGATCTCTCGGCGCCGTCGCTTTCGTCGACCGTGCTCGCGCGCGGCATGCGGTACGACCGTCTCCTGATCTCCGGCATGAGCTCGCTGCAGTACGCCAAGGGTACGCTCGGCATCGGCGCCACGTCGCTCGGCGCCGGGGCCGCCTACGTCGCGGTCTCGGGTTCGGTCGGCGGGCTCGCCATCGGCAAGCGCATCGTGCCGCGCTACGACGTGGAGGCACGCGTGCGCGCGGCCGACGCGCACTCACTCGTCGCGATCGCCGCACCCGCGCGTGCAAATCTGGTGACCGGCAGCATCGACGGCGATGCCTACCTGCGCGGATCCGGCACGTCGCCGGACATCCGCGGGTCGCTCAGCATCCCCGAAGGCAGCGTCAACGGGTTGGCATTTGCCGATCTGCACGGTTCGCTCGACGGCACGATGCAACGCATGACCCTGCGCAACGCCGGCGTGACCGTCGGCACGACCATGCTTGCATTTTCCGGCAGCGCCACGCGCACGCGCGACGTCGATCTCACGGTTAGCGCACCGCACGCCAACCTTGCCGACTTCGACGATCTTTTCAACGCCGGCGACATGCTCGACGGACGCGGCAATCTCTCCGCGACCCTCGCCTACGCGCCGGGAGCCATCGCATCGAGCGGCAGCGCGACCTTCAACGGCCTGCGGTACGCGCGGTTGAACATCGGGAACGCCGAAGCCGGATGGTCGACGACCGGAACGCGTATCGCGCTCGCACTGCTCGCCGGCGGTGCCGCCGGAAAGTTGCAGACCAGCGGCACGATCGATTCGTCGACGCACGCGTTGGATCTCGCGATGACGGTATCAAAGGTCGATCTGAGCACGTGGCTTCCGCAGTTCGGCTTCACCGAACCCGTGAGCGGCGATTTCAACGCGACCGGTTACGCGACCGGCGTCTTCCCGAACGTCGACTCATCGTTCCAGGCGCAGATCGTCAACGGGCGCGCCGGTCCCTTCCCGCTCGAGCGCGCTACGATCGCGCTGCACACCACCGGCGGCGCCGGGCGCATCGACGCTGCGAACGTCACGGTTCCCTACCTGACGGCGACCGCGGCGGGCACGTTCGGTTTCCACGCCAACGACCCGCTCGCCGTGAGCGTGCATGCCACGAGCCCAAACATCGGCTTGCTCGCCCATGAGGCCACCGGCAAAACGAACGCACTCGCCGGCGCGCTCGACACCACGCTGCGCCTCTCGGGCACGCGTCTCGCGCCGCAGATCGCGGATCAGAGCACGCTCACCTCCCTCCGGTACGATAAGCTCACGATTCCGCGCGTCGTCGCGCAGGTGTCGGCGTCACAGCATTGGCTCGCGATTACGCAGGCGGAAGCCGATCTTCAGCACGGACGCGCGCTCCTCGTGGCACAGGTGCCGTTGCAGCTGTCGCCGCCGGGCGTGCCGCGCGATGAGCCGTTCACAGCCGCCGTCACCGCCGACGATCTCGACCTCACGAGCTTCGCGAGCGTTCTTCCGAGCGGCACGCATCTCGCCGGACGTATCGACGGAACCGTACGCGCAACCGGCGAGCTCGACAATCCCGCGTTCGACGGTCTGCTCACGCTCGACGACGCGTCGTACAGCGGGCCGCAGGAGTCGACGCCGATCGCCGGCGGTGCGCAGCTCGCCTTCGCCGGCCGCCGCGTCACGCTGCAGAACGCCTCGTTCCGGGCCGGCGGCGGCACCGTTGTGATGAGCGCGATCGCCACCGTGCCCTCCGTTCAAGATCTCAACGCGATCGCGCTCTCGATGCGCGCGACCGCGACCAACGCGGTCGTCGACCTGCCGCAATACTTCAAAGGCCGCATCGACGGGACGCTCGTCGCGACGCACCCGGCCGACGCAGCCCTGACGATCGGCGGGACGATGACCCTTTCATCGGCACGCGTGCCGATGACGGCATTCGTCACGCCGTCGTCAACGAGCGCCGCCAAGCCGCTGCCGGTCAGCGTTGCGTTCCGGGACTTCACCATCGCCGTCGGGCAAGACGTGCGCGTGCAAAGTCCCAATGTCGACGTCGGCGCAACCGGGCATCTCACCTTGAACGGCCCGCTTGCACACCTCGCGCCCTCGGGAAGTTTCCTTGCGACCGGCGGCACCGTGAGTTTCTACCGGACGTTCCAGCTTCAGCACGCGAACGTCACCTTCGCGCCGTCGAGCGGCATCATCCCCGACGTCAACGCCGTCGCGACGACCTACGTAACCAACCCCGACACCGAGATCCGCCTCCACGTGACCGGGCCCGCGACCGGGATGAACATCGCGTTCGCGTCACAACCACCGTACAACCGTTCGCAAATCCTCGGGCTGCTCGTGGGTGCGCAAGCATTCGGCGCCGTCCAGGGCGTCAACGCGACCGGGGGCGGCACCTTCTCGGCAACGAGCGCCGTCTCGTCGCTCGCCGTGGGCCAAGTCAACACGCTCTTCACGCGCAGTATGCTCGAACCGCTCAACACCGCGCTTGCAAGTACGTTCGGCTTCTCCAACGTGCAGCTCACCAGTAACCTCGCGCAAGGGCAGTACGGCGCGCAGTTCGTCAAGGCGTTCGGACACAATCTGCAGGCGATATTCAACCAAAGCTTCGGCTACCCGCAACGCACCACCATGACACTCGCGATGACGATGAACAACGAGAGCGCGGTCAGACTCAGCGCCTACACGCAGCCGGACGTCGGCCTCTTCCTCTCGCCCCCGCCCGCGCTCCCACCACCGGATACCGTCGGGCAAGCCGCGCAACTCCAACTGCTGCAACGCAGCGGCACGAACGGTTTCAGCCTCGTCTATCAGAGGCGGTCATGGTGAAACGCGCGCTCGTGGTGGCCTTGTTCGTGGCGCTCACGGGGTGCAGCGTCTCGGCGCACCCGCAGGCGCCTGCGCGCCCGCATGCGGCCTCCGGCGTCGACGCTCTTGTACGCAAGAGTCCGTACTATTCGGCGCTGCTCGAATACGACCGTCAAATCGCAGCGCTGCGCGCGCTGCTGCACGTTGCGGGTCTTGCGGGGACGCAAAGCGCCGCCAATCGCAGCGCAGCTGTCGCGCGCGCGCAAGGCGCACGCGCCGCCAGCGACGTCGGCGCGCTCTACGCTCGGGCGGCGTCGTACGTCGCGAGCGAAGCAGGCTTCGACGCCGCGGCCGTGCAGTCGGCGATCGAGCGCGACTACGCGAATGAAGCGGCGAAAGTCCGCGCTCAGGCGAGCGGCGCGCAAGATGCGTATGGTCGCGCGCTCGACAATCAGGTCGGCGCGCAGAGCGCCGCGCTGGCAAGCGCGCTCGACCGTCGCGTAACCGACGCGTATGCGGCCCGCGCGCAGCAATACGCCGAGCGCGAGGGCGAGGCGGACGCGCAGCGCGCGGCGGCCGTCGCGAGCCGGCAATTGCAGCTGCGCATCCGCTACATCGCCGTCGCGCGCACCGCGGCGGAGCACCATAAAATTGCGGCCGAACTCGACGCCATCAGCAGCACGCTCGACGCCGCCGCATCCGCGCAGCGTCGCCGCGACGGCGCCGCGCTCGCCGCGTACCGCAGCGCGCTCGAGCAATCCGCCGCAGCCGAGTATCGCGCCACGATCGACGATCTCCATCGCAAGGCGGAAGCGAATTGGTCGATCCGCCGCACCGTCACCGCGGCACAGTTGGCGGCGCCCCCGCAGGTGACGTTGCCCTTCGGTTCGGCCCTGCGCGAGACGATGCAAACGGGGAAAGCGAGCCTTGCCGCGCTCGAGGCCGATGCCCCGGCGAACACGGCGCGCACGCAAGCCGGCTTCACGTCGGCAGCCAACGCGATCGCGCAGCGTTTTACGTCGATCGGCGAAGCCGACGCCGCCGATCAGGCGAGCTTGCGCGCCGAGATCGCGTCGATGGAACGCGCTCGTGCCGCGCTGTACGCCGCCATCGCCGCCTCGCTCAACACGCGATGACGGTCAGCCCGCACCGGCAAGCACCTGATGGGCGTAGCGCGCGAGCGGGTCGACTTCGAGGTTGACGCGCGAACCGGGGGGACGCCGAGCGAGCGTCGTGCGCGCGAGCGTTTCGGGAATCAGCGCGATCTCGAACCAACCGTTGCCGACGGCCGCAACGGTGAGACTGACGCCGTCGACGGCAATGAAGGCTTTCTCGGCGATCATCGGTGCGAGCTCGGCCGGCCGTTCGAAGCGTACGCGTTCACCTTGGCCCTCGGGGACGCGCGAAAGCACGGCAACCGTTGCGTCCACGTGGCCGTAGACGAAGTGTCCGCCCACGCGGTCACCCACGCGCAGCGAATACTCGACGTTCGTCACGTCGCCGGCGCGTAACGTGCCGAGCGTGCTGCGCTCGATCGTCTCGGGGACGACGTCGAACGAGAGGCGGTCGCCGTCGACGCGCGTCACCGTCAAGCAGACGCCGTTGACCGCGATCGAATCCTTGACGCCCGCGTCTTCGTCGCTTGCCCCTTGTGCTTCGAGGACCAGCGCGCGTCCGCCGCCGGGTGCGGGTTCGTTCGAAATGACGGTCCCGCGGTGGCCGATCAGTCCGCTGAACATTCGTTACGCGGCACCCAGAACGCGAATCGGGTAGCGGCGCGCGATCGCATCCGCCGTCACGAACGTCAAACCTTCCACCTGCGCCTGGGCAATCATCATCCGGTCGAATGGGTCGGCATGATGGCGCGGCAGCAGCGAGATCGCGAGTGTGTGTTCCATCGTCATGTCCAGCGGCACGATGTGCATTGCGGTTAGCCGAGAAGGGATGAACGCGGCGGGCTCGATGGGGAGATCGAGCTTGCCGCTGCGGTGTTTGATGACGATCTCCAACGCCGCCGCCGCCGAGAAGAACAACTCGGCCTCGGCGCTTGCAATGGTTGTACGCACGTTCTCGCTCAATCGCTCCGGTTCAGAGAGACTCCACAGAAAGATATGCGTGTCGAGAAGATAACGGTCTCGCATCAGTTACCCTCGAAGAGCTTCTCGATCCGGGCGTCGCCGGCGTCAAAGTCGTCACGTAGGCGGATCAACCCGCGGTCCATACCCAGTGGACGCGAGGCCGGCGCTTCGACCGGCACCAACCGGGCCGCAGGCACGCCGTCGACGGCAATGACCACCTCGCGCGCCGCGCCCGAGCGAACCTTGCGGACGAGCGCCGAGAGCGTCGTCTTGGCTTCGTGCATATTAACCGGCTTCATCCAGTTAGTCTACTAGACTTAGCTAACTTAGTAAAGTATCGTCGTTTGCGACGGCGATCACCAATGCTTGCGAAACCACCGCTCCCGCGGCGCGCAAAGCCGCGGCGCAGTCCTCGAGCGTCGTGCCGGTCGTGCAGACGTCGTCGACGAGCGTCACGCTGCGCCCGCGTACGAGCCCCGCATCGCACCAGAAACGCTCGCGCGCCGCGAGGCGTTGCGACCGTGACCGTCCGCGCTGCGCATCACCCCGCAACGGTACGAGCGCGCAGACGACCGTCGCGCCGGTGCGGCGCGCGGCAACGCGCGTCAGGTATTCGACGCCGTCGATGCCGCGCACGCGGCGCCGCGTTCGCGTCGTGCGCACCGGCGCCAGCAGCATCGGCGGGGAGATCATCTCGGCGAGACGCTCGCCCAGCGTCTGCGCAACGTCACGCCGTCCATCTTTGAGCGCGAGCACGGCCCGCCGAAGGGCGCCGGTGTATTTACCGAGCGCGTACACGCGTAGCGTCGGCAGCGCGCGCACGAGCGGCGGCGTACCGTGCGGAACGCAACGCTCGCACAATCCCGTACCGGCGGCGCCGCACGCCGCGCATTGGGGAGGAAAGAACAGGTCGACAAGGCCGTGGAACATCCACGGCTTCCATCACGCGACTTAGACGGGTTGGCAAGAGGCAACGATCTCGTCGACGAGCCGGCTGCCCGGATCTACTTGGGTCTGCGCGCCGACGATCGCGTCGCGCAGATACGCCCCGGCGCCGATCGTGCTCGCTTCCCACACGATACTGCCTTCGAGATGCGCGCCCTCGCCGATAACGCAGCGATCGCCGATCACCGACGGCCCGGTGATGCGCACGCCTTCGGCGATGCGAGCGCCGGCGCCGATCCACACGTTGGGATCGATCCGCGCCCCGGGTGCGACGCGCGCACGCGGATCCACGCCGGCGCCGCGCGTCTGCGGGATCGCAAAGACGCCGTTGACGACGTCGAAACTCGCGCGCCGGTATTCGCTCGGGGTTCCGATGTCGCACCAGTACGCGTCGGTTGCGTCGAAGCCGAAGAACGGCACGTCATCGATCAGGAGTTCGGGAAAGACCTGCTTGCCGAAATCATAGAACGTATCGGCGGGAATTCGCGCAAAGATCTCGCGCGAGAAGACGTAGATGCCGGTGTTCACGAGCTTGCTGCGTTCGGTCCCCGGCGCGGGTTTCTCTTGGAACTCCACGATGCGCCCGTCGGCTCTGGTGATGACGACGCCGTATTGATCGACCTGTTCGCGCGGCACGAGGCCGATGGTCGCGACCGCACCACGGTCCTCGTGCATCTCGCGCAGCGAGTCGAGCGGGAGATCGGTCAGGTCGTCACACCCGACGACGACGAAGGTTTCGTCGCCGAAGAAATGCTCCATCGGTTTGAGCGCGCCGGCACTGCCCATGAGCGTCTCTTCATGCAGGTACTCCAGACGCACGCCGAACGCCGACCCGTCGCCGAGCGCGGCCGCGATCGCATCGCCGAGATAATGCACGTTGATCGCGATCTCGTTATACCCGTACGACTCGAGATAGCGGATGAGATGAATCGCATTCGGCACGCCCGCGACCGGGACGAGCGGTTTGGGGACCGTCTTGGTCAGCGGATAGAGGCGCGTCGAAAGGCCGCCGGCCAAGATCATCGCCTTCACTTTTCGTTCGTACCCTCTCTACGCACGCCGAGCGAGTCCAGCGCGACGAGCCACACGAAGTAGGGAAGCGCAAGCTGCCGGCGCACGCGCTGCGGCTCGCGGATCAAGCGATAGAGCCACTCCAGACGCAGGCGCCGCCAAATCAAGGGCGCGCGCTTGACGCGGCCGCTGATCACGTCGAACGAACCGCCGACGCCGATTCCGGCGCCGCAGCCGGTCGCTTGCAGGTTGCGCGCGAGCCACATCTCTTGTCGCGGCGAGCCCAAACCGGCGAAAACAATCCGTGCACCGCTGCTGCGAATCGCCTCGACGATGGCCGGCTCCTCCTCACGTGAGAAAAAACCGTTGCGTGCCCCGGCGATCGCCAGACCCGGAAAGAGCACCTCGAGAATCGCCGCCGCGTCGGCCGCCACGCCCTCCGCGCCGCCGAGCAGATAGACCGGAAGTTCCTCGCCGGCGGCGCGCTGGCAGATCCGCTCGACGAGCTCGACGCCGGTAACACGTTCCTGCAACCGCGCGCCGCGGCGCCGCGCGACCCACAGCACGCCGACGGTGTCACACAGCGAGAGCGCGCTTGCGTCGATGACGGCGCGAAACTCGGGATGGTGCTGCGCGTAGACGACCATCTCGGTGCCCAGCGTCACCACTTGCGCCGCGCCGTCGCTGCGAGCGAAGCGCAGAATTGTCTCAGTCGCCTCGTGCTCGTCGAGCAGATCGAGGCGACATCCCAGGATCTCGATCGATTCCACGTGCTATGCGGTCGTGAGATACGACAGCACGAGGGGGCGCAGCCGCTCCGCAAGCTGCACCGGTATCGTATCGAGCGGCGGGCGGCAGCGCCCCGCTTTGAAGCCGAGCTCGCCCATCGCCCACTTCACCGGGATCGGGCTGGTGACGGCGAAGAGCGCGTCGATTAATTCCAGCAAGCCGTTGTGAATCTCGGCGGCACGAGCGACGTCGCCGCCTCTGAACGCATCGACCATCGCGCGAAATTCCCGCGAGCACAGATGCGATGCAACACCGACGACGCCGTCGGTGCCCACGGCAAGCGAGGGCAGCAAGAGATGGTCGTCGCCGCACCAGACGATGAAGTTGTCGGGCCGGTCGCGCACGATCGTCGCGATCTGCTTGAGATCGCCGCTCGATTCCTTGACGCCGGTGATATTCGCGTGACGGTGCGCGAGCTCGAGCAATGTCGCCGGCAACATGTTCGCAGCTGTTCGGCCCGGGATATTATAGATGAAAAGCGGCAGCGGCGTCGCCTGCGCAACGGCACCGAAGAACTCCAGCATCCCGCCCTGCGTCGGCTTGCAGTACGGCGGCACGACCACGAGTACCGCGTCGGCGCCGCAGGTGCGCGCCTCGTCGGCAGCCGCGATCGTCGAACGCACGTCGTTCGTGCCGACGTTGGCGATCATCGTCGCGCGCGTGCCGACCGCCTCCTTGACGGCGGTGAAGAGCGCTGCACGCTCGAACGGATCGAGCGTCGCGCCTTCGCCGGTCGTGCCGGCGATCACCAACCCGTCGTTGCCGCGGTCGACCAGCCAGCGCGCGATCCGCGCCGCCTCCTTGGTGTCGAGATTGCCGCGGTCGTCGAACGGCGTGATCATCGCCGTCAGGATCGTGCCGAATCGATTCATGCCTTCTCCTCCGTCGCGAGGTGGAATTGGTCGTGGACCGCCGCCTCGGCTTTCGTCACGTCGGCTTCCGGCACGAGGATGGAGATCGTCACGTTGCTGTCGGTGCAGTGAATGATCTCGACGTCCGCGCAGCTGAGCGCGAGCACGCATTGGTGAACGACGCCCGGCAAGTAGCGCATGCCCGTGCCGACAACCGAGATCTTCGCGCAGCCCTCGCGCACGCGAACCGCGAGGTTGAGATCGCCGAGCAAGCTGCGAACCTCGTTGCCGCGGTCGCCATCGACCACGAACGCGACGCCGGCCTGATTGATCGTCACCTGATCGATCGAGATTCCGGCTGCCGCGATGCGGCGAAACATCTCGAGCTCGGTCTCCATCCGATGCTTGGGATTCTCGATGTCGCCGCGGATCACGCGAATCCACGTAACCCGGCCCGAGGCGGTGACGCCCGTCACCGGCCGTTCCGAGTCGTAGCTCGCGTCGACGATCGTGCCGAGATCGCTCTGCAAGCCTTTGATCGAGTAGCGCGTGCCGGTCGCTTCGGCAAACCCGGCGGCTTTGTGATGCATGATCTTGGCGCCGTGCTGCGCGAGCTCGTGCATCTCTTCGAGCGACGCGCGCTCGATCACGTGCGCGTTGGGGACGCGGCGCGGATCGGCGGTCATCGCGCCGCTTACGTCGGTGTAGATGTCGACGCGGTCGGCGCCCAGCGCGTGTCCGATTGCGATCGCCGTGAGGTCCGTACCCCCGCGGCCGAGCGTCGTGAGCGTGCCGTCTTCGGTAACGCCTTGAAATCCCGCGATCACCGGGACGGTTCCTCGTTCGAGCAACGCCGCGACCGCACTCGGTTCGACGCGCAAAATCGTCGCATCGCCGTGCGCACCGTCGGTGACGATGCCGGCTTGCGCGCCGGTCAGCGCCTGCGCATCGACGTTCATCGCGCGCAGCTCTTCCGCGAAGACGGCGGCCGAGATCAGTTCGCCGCAGGCGAGCAGCAGATCGGCGTTGGTGCTGCCGGTATTGCCGCCGATCAGCTCGAGCAGCGTGTCGGTCGCGTACGGCGAAGGCGCGCGGCCCATGGCCGAGACCACCGCGACCGGTGCGAAACCGGCTTCGCGCGCGTCGAGGATGCGTGCGAAGGCGATCTCACGCTGCTCGCGCGTCGCAACCGACGTTCCGCCGAATTTTAGCACCGCGACGCGGGCAACTGCGCTCGTCATCCTACGAGACCTCGTGCAAGCAGCAGTTCGAGAATTTGCACGGCATTGGTCGCGGCTCCCTTGCGCAGTTGGTCGCCGGCGCACCAGAGCACGAAGTTCCGCGTCGAATCGCCGGTCTCGCGCCGCAGACGGGCCACGTGGACGAGATCGGTGCCCTCGACCTCGCGCGGCGTCACGATGCCGTCGGGATGGTAGACGACGCCCGGCGCACGGCCGAGCGCCGCACCCAAGGCTTGCGTGCTCGTCTCGCGTTGGGTTTCCACCCATACCGCTTCGGAGTGGGCGGTGCGCACCGGGACGCGCACCGTCGTCGCGCTCACCAGGAGCTGCGGCAGATCGAGCATCTTGCGCGTTTCGTCGGCAACTTTGCGCTCCTCACCGCTGTAGCCGCTTCCCTCGAAGCTGCCGATCTGCGGAATCACGTTACGCACGAGCGGACGGGGAAACGTCGTAGGCTCCGGCTCGCGTTCGCCGCGCGCGACGGCCTGCTCGCCGGCGAGCAGCTCCTCGAGACCGGCACGACCGGCACCGCTCGCGGATTGGTAGGTCGCAACGCGCACGCTGCGCAGCCCGGCCTCGTCGCGAATCGGCGCAAGCGCGGTGCATAGGATGATCGCGGTACAGTTGGCGACGGGGAAGAGCCGGTGCGCCGGCTCGACGGCGCCGGGGTTGACCTCGGGAATCACCAGCGGCACGCCCGCACGCATGCGAAACGTCGAACTATTGTCGATCACGTAGACGCCGTGCTCGATCAGCGCGGGGGCGTAGGCCTCGCTTGCGTCTTCGCCGCTTGCAAAGAAGACGACGTCGAAATCCCGCAGACGCTGCGCGCTCGTCGCCTCGACGCCGTCGCGAGCGCGCGACGCGAAACGGCCCAGCGTGTTCAGCGGAACCTTGCGCTCTTCGAGCACGCGCACGATCGTCTCGCCGACGACACCGGTCGCGCCGACCACCGCAACGTTAAGCATTGTCGAAGGACCAGATCTGTAACCCGCACACGGTCATCACCGCGCGCGCGGCGGCGAGCATTCCCGGAACATAGCCTTCGCGCGAGAGGGCGTCGTGGCGGATCGTGAGCAGCTCGCCCTCCGTACCGAAGAGCACTTCTTGGTGCGCGAGCAAACCGCGCATACGCACGCTATGAATCGGTGTGTGGGCCGGTCCGCCGCCCGCGGCGATGCGCTCGGCGGTGCGTTTGGCGGTACCCGACGGTGCGTCTTTCTTGCGATCGTGATGCAGCTCGATGATCTCGGCGCTCGGGAAAAACTGCGCCGCCTCTTGCGCGAAGCGCATCATCAACATCGCGCCGATGGAAAAGTTCGGCACCAGCATCGCGCCGAGGTTGCGCTCGCGCGACAGCGCGTCGAGCGCGCGCCGGTCGTCGTCGCTCCAGCCGCTCGCGCCGATCACCGGGCGCACGCCGTGCAGCAGAGCGTTGGTCGAAATCGCAACGCTGTCCGGGCAGGTGGTGAGGTCGAGCAGTACATCGGGTTTGCCCGCGCGGATGAGCTGCTCGAGGTCGGTCACGATCTTTTCGTCCGGCACCGCGGCGCGCGCCAAACCCCCGGCGTAGACAACGCCGTCCGTATTTTTGAGTGCGCTACATGCTACCCGGCCCATCCTGCCGAGCGCACCGGCCACGGCGATTCGGAGCATAAATGCCTCGCGTCATCCCGAGCGTCGTTCGCGGGGCGAACGACGTCGAGGGAAGCGCTACACCTTCTCTAAGGGCGCGTATTTCAACATCAGCATCTTTTGGCCGACGTTGGGAAAATCGATCGTCACGAGCCCGTCGCCGCCGGCGCCGACGATACCGCGAATCGTTCCTTCGCCCCACTTCGGATGGCGTACTTTGTCGCCGTCGCGCAGATTCATCGACACCCCGGCGCCGGCCGACTCGTGGATCGCGACTTCGCGCCAGCGGCCGCCCGAGGGTCGCGGAAGCACGATGCTGTCGCTCTCGAGCACGTCGAGACCCGGCATCTCTTCGATGAACCGCGACTTCGGATACGCATAGGTGTTGCCGAAGAGCGCGCGGCGCTGCGCGTACGACAGGAAGAGCCGGTCCATGGCACGCGTCACGCCGACGTAGGCGAGACGGCGCTCTTCCTCGAGCTCGGTCATGTCGGTGAGCGCGCGGCTGTGCGGGAAGACGCCCTCTTCCAGTCCGGAGAGGAAGACGTGCGGAAATTCGAGCCCCTTCGCGCTGTGCAGCGTCATCAGCGTCACGTAGGATGCTTCCGGATCGAGTCCGTCGAGATCGCTGATCAGCGCGATGTTCGTGAGGAACCCCGCCAATGACGACTCGGCCTCGCCTCCCTCGTACTCACGCGCGACGCCGATGAGCTCTTGCAGATTCTCGACTCGCGCACGCGCGTCGTGCGTCTCTTCGGCTTGCAATTCGCGCACGTACCCGGAGTCTTCCATCACCGCGACCAGCAGGTCGGCGACGCCCATGTCTTGCAGACGCTCGCGGAAGCTGCGGATGAGCTCGGCGAAGCGCTCGAGTTCTTTGAGCTTCTTCGGGACGGCTTCTCTGAGCAGGTCGGAATCGAAGATCGCCTCGCCGACCGAAAGACCGCGCGCGGTCGCGGCATGAACCAGTGCGGCGAGCGTCTGCTGTCCGATCCCGCGACGCGGCACGTTGACGATACGTTTGAAGGCGAGCGCGTCGGCCGGATTGACGATGTAACGCAGATAGGCGATGACGTCTTTGATCTCGGCTCGTGCGTAGAAGCCGACGCCGCCCACGACGCGGTACGGAATACCGTCGGTGATCAGCGCCTCTTCGAAGACGCGCGACTGTGCGTTGGTGCGATAGAGGATGAGGAAATCGCGATAGGCCGCGCCGTCGCGAACCATCTGCTTGACCTTCTCGGTCACGTAGCGCGCTTCGTCGCGTTCGGTGGCTGCGGCGTAGACGCTGATCGCCTCGCCCTCGCCACGGCGGGTGAAGAGTTTCTTCGTCGCGCGCGTGCGGTTGTTGGCGACCAGGGCATTCGCCGCGTCGAGGATGCGCTGCGTCGAGCGATAGTTCTCTTCCAGCTTGAAGACCTTCGCGCCGGGGAAATCTTCTTCGAAGCGCAGGATCATGCGGTAGTCGCTGCCGCGCCATGAATATATCGACTGATCGTCGTCGCCGACCACGGTGACGTTCTTGTGCTTGCCGCCGAGCAGCGCGATCAAACGATACTGCGCGACGTTGACGTCCTGATATTCGTCGACCAGGACGTATTCGAATTTGTTTTGATACTTCTCGCGAACGGTCTTGTCTTTTTCGAGCAGGTCGATCGTGCGGACGATGAGATCGTCGAAGTCGAGGCTGTTCGACTCGCGCAGGCGCCGCTCGTACTCGGTGTAGACGTTGGCCATCCGTTCGCCGAGGAAGGAGGTCTGCTGCTCGTGGTACTTGTCCGGCCAAATGAGCGAGGTCTTGGCTTTGCTGATCTCGTGGATGCACGCGCCCGGCGAGAGCTGGCGCTCGTCGTAATCGAGGTCGTCGAGAATATCTTTGACGAGCTGACGCTGATCGGCTTCGTCGATGATCGCGAAGCTCGGCGAGATGCCGGCCTTACTGCCGTCGCGGCGCAGAATGCGCACGCACATCGAGTGAAACGTCCCTACCCAAAGATCGCGCGCCGACGCGCCGACCATCCGCTCGAGCCGCGACTTCATCTCGCCCGCGGCCTTGTTTGTAAACGTCACGGCAAGAATGCGATCCGGGGCGACTTTTCTCTGACCCAGCAAGAGCGCGATGCGGTGCGTCAGCACGCGCGTTTTTCCACTACCGGCGCCGGCGAATATCAAAACGGGACCGTCGGTTTGTTCGACGGCCTGCGTTTGTACATCGTTGAGGGCTTCGCTCTCCAGGATCATCATCCGGAGGTACTTCGCCGTGCGTGGTCCCTTCTACTCTTGTATGCGCCCGGCGGCTGCGAGATACGCGAGCGTGGATTCTGCACCCATGTTGCGGTTGGGACCGTTGCGCTCCAGCCCATCATAGCATCCGCCGCCATGTGCCATCCTTATGCCCAGCAGATTTTTTCCGTCGAACCATGCCGCCGCCGCTCTTGCTGCCGCGCGGTGCGCCGCTTTCGCGCTTTTAAAGGAGACGTCGCAAGCGGCAAGCTCGGCGTCGACCATCGCGGCGGCTTCCAGGGGTTGTTGCGCAAAGCGGGCGCGCGGCCCGCCGCGCCGCAGCCATCCGTCATTGCCGACCGGCACGAAGATCCCGTCCTCGAAGACGACGCGCTCCAAAAACCCGAGGGTGCGCCGGCCGATGGTTTGCAGGTGGTCGTCGCCGAGCGCGGCCGCGGCGCGAAGCAGCGCTTCGGGAAGCCGGGCGTTGTCGTACGTCATCATCGGCTCGAACCACTCCCACTCCGCGCTGCGTTCGCGTTCGTAGAGGGTGGCGAGCGATTGCGCGAGCGAGCGCAAGAGCTGCGTGCGCTCCGGCGTCGGCTTCGCGTCGACCGCATGCGCGAGACCGAGCATCGCATAGGCCTGCGAACGCGGAAATTCCAGCCGCTCCGCGTGCGTCAGCGCCCGGTCGAGCATCGCGGCGGCGAGACGCCGCCACGACTTCCGCGGCGCGTAGCGCAGGGTGTAGCCGAGCGCCCAGATCGCGCGGCCGAACGAATCCTGACCGCCGGTCTCGTCGAGCCAGGTGCGTTCGTAGCTCATGAAGTTGTGGAATCGCCCGTCGTCGAGCTGCGCGTGCCGCAGAAAGGCAAGGTAGGTCGAAGCCAGGCGCATCGCGTCGCGCTCGCTGTTTTGCCGCAATCGCACGAGCATGACGATCAGCGCCCGGGTGACGTCGTCGGTACAGTAGCCGTGCGATCGATCGGGTACGGTCTCGCGGGCGTGTTGTAAGATCCCCACGTCATCCGTGAGGATCAGCACGTGATCGAGCGGCGGGAAGCCGCTACGCAGAGGTGACCAACGGCAATTTGCCCGGCGGGCGCAACTCGACGAAGAGTCTGCCGTACTCGCGCGCGACGTGCGGCCACGTCATCTGGCGGCCGAAGCGATAGGCGCGCCGCTCCGTTGCCCGGCGAAGCGAGGAATCGTCGAGCAGCGCGTTCACGCCCTCCGCGATCGAGTCCGCGTCGCGGAACTCGCAGAACAGTCCGCGTCCGTACGCCAGCACTTCCTGCGCGTAGAGGTACGGCGTCGAGACGATCGCCTTGCCGCAGCCCACGGCGTAGGCTAGCGTTCCGCTCACGATCTGCACCGGATTCAGATACGGCGTGAGGTAGATGTCGGTAGCGGCCAAGTATGAAAGCAGCTCGTCGAAGTCGAGATACTTGTCGACCAGCTGCACGTTGTGCTGCAGTCCCAGTGAACGCACTTTTTCTTGCAGCGACTCGCGATAGGACTCGCCCTCGTAGCGGCGCACCACCGGGTGCGTCTCGCCCAGTATCAAGTAGAGCACTTCGGGATGACGTTTGACCACGTCGGCCATCGCGTCGATTGCGTATTCGAGCCCTTTCCCGCGGCTGATCAAGCCGAACGTCGAGACGACCATGCGCTGACCGATGCCGAACGATGCTTTTGCCGTGTCGGTCGCGGCGAAGGGCACGTCGGGCACGCCGTGATGAATCACCCGCATGCGATGCGGATCGATGCCGTAAACGGTTTCCAGCAAGTCGCGGCCGGTGGCCGAAAGCGACACGACGCGCGCCGAGCGCGCGCACAACTCGCGGGTGACGCGCAGCATCACGTCGTCGGGTTCGGGTAGCACCGTATGCAGCGTCAAGACGACGGGCTTGTGTACCTCGTCGAGCAGATCGACCAGCCATTCGCCGCGCTCGCCGCCAAAGAGGCCGTACTCGTGCTGGATGTTGAGCAGGTCGGCCGGATGACCGTTGATAAAGCGCGCGATCGCCTGGTACGAGTAACGATCTTGCTCTTGCAGGCGAGCGACGACTTCCGGCGGATAGCGGCGCGACTCGCCGCCGGGCTCGTCGATCGCGACCACGTCGTTGCGGGTTGAGAAGGCGCCATCGAACGAGCGCTTCACATCTTGCATGAAGGTCGCGATGCCGCATTCACGCGGCGGATAGGATCCGAGTAACAAAACCATTGGATGCTTCACCTACCCCGTTGGCTCACCGGCTAATCGGCGCCGACGCGCCGACCCGGCTGTCGGGCCCTAGCTTCTCTCCGGGTGCAACGACGGCGTCGTGACCGATCACGCTCCCCTCCTCAACGCGCGCATCGCGCCCGATCCGGGCACCGCTCGCGACGATCGCGCCCTGCACGACCGCCCCCTCTTCTATAATAACCCCGTCCCACAGCACGCTGTCGCCGATAATCGCGCGCGCGCCGATCCGGCAGCCCTCGCCGAGCACCACGTCGGGGCCGATCTCGGCGGTCGCGTCGACCTCGACGCCGGCGTCGGCATGCACCGGGAGATGCAGCTTGGCTCCTAAGCGTGCAAGTGCGGGAGCCCCTGCCCCGGTCAGACCGGGCTCGCCGGTGAGCAGCGGCATGCGGCCGGCCAGCACGTCGCGATGGGCGCCGAGGTACTGCTCGGGCTTGCCGAGATCGATCCAGTAGTCGTCGGTCGTGTAGGCGTAGAGGCCTTTGCCCTTCGCGATGAGTTCTGGGAACGTCTCGCGTTCGATCGAGACGTTACGTCCGGCGGGGATCGCGTCGAGAATTTCGCGTTCGAAGAGGTACGTGCCCGCGTTGATTTCGTTGGTCGGCGCGGTTTGGGCCGGCGGCTTCTCGACGAAGGCGCCGATGAGCCCGTTGGCGTCGTGCACGACGCATCCGAACGCCGACGGATCGTCGACGCGAATCAGATGTAAGAGGCCGATACCGCGTTTGCGTTCGTGCTCCGCGATCATGGCTCGCAGATCGAGACTGGTGAGGATATCGCCGTTGAGCACGAAAAACGGGCCGTCGATGTACTGCTCGACGTTTTTCAAGGCGCCCGCCGTGCCCAGCGGCGTCTCCTCGATCACGTAGGTGATCCTCATGCCCAGGCGCGAGCCGTCGCCGAAATAGTCGATGATCGCGTCGGGCATGTATCCCGCCGGCAGAATGACGTCGCGAATGCCCGCTTCGTAGAGACGTTCCAACGTGCGCGCGAGAAACGGGACGCCGGCGATCGGCACCATCGGTTTCGGCGTTCCATACGTCAGCGGACGAAGGCGGGTCCCTTCACCGCCCACGAGCACGATTGCTTGCAAACCGAATTCTCCTTGTTGCTAATGTAAACAGCGCGAACGCCTCGTTCGACGCGTTTCGCAATTTCTATGTCCCCGAAAATTTCGGTTCCGGCAACATTCCGGCGATAACGAGCGAACGCACGTTCGCTATATTGAAGGGACCGCCGAGGTTGCACGACAGGCCACACGCCGTGTACTATAACGGTCGCTGTCCCGGATGGTGAAATGGTATCACAGCGGCCTCTGAAGTCGTTTTTCCTCGTTCGAGTCGAGGTCCGGGAGCCATGCGGCCCTATCGTCTAGAGGCCTAGGACGCCGCCCTCTCACGGCGGTAACGCGGGTTCGAATCCCGCTGGGGCTAGGGAAGCTCTGAGTATGCGCGCCTGATTTATCAGGCGCCTTGGGTCAAATACGAGACGAATAGACGCTTGAGCTCGGCAACGAGCGTGTCGTCGTCGACCGGCAGCATTTCACTCCAGAGAGAGGAGGACTCGAGGGTGCGCGTCTGCACGACGTTCGCCATGACCAGCGTCGCGAAGGTGACCGCACGATGCGGATCGGTTGCCGCGATCTGCGCGGAGAATCGCTTCACGATCGCGTCGACCATGAATGACGCGTTACGCGCTACGAGCGACATCGCTCGCGCTCGGAACTTCTGATCGTCGTCACTCTCGGTGAAGCGAATGAGCGCGCGCATCAGATTGGGATTCCGGCGGTATTGCGCGATCAGCGAGCGCGCGAGCGCGCCGGCGACCCACTCGAGCGTATGCCCTTCCAGGTGCGCCGGAATCGCTGCCGCGTTCACCGCGTTCGATCGCTCGAGCATCCCGATGAAGGCGCTTCGCAGAAGCGCTTCTTTGTCGCGGAAGCGACGATAGATGCTGGCCGGCGCGACCTTGGCCCGTTCGGCAATCCGTGGAATAGTCGTGCCGGCGAGACCGTGCTCGTTCACCGTCTCGATCGTGGCCTCGAGCAGGCGGGCCAGGGTCTCGCGACTGCGTTGTTGCTTGGGCGGGTGAACCGGTTCGCTCATTCCCGCCAGTATAACCAGGCTCTTGACATTATGCGAATGTGAATATACATTCACATAATGTTCTTTCGTTCCCCCCGATTCCGGCTGCTGCTCGCCGGATCGACAATCTCGCGGCTCGGCGACGTCTGCTTCATGGTGGCGCTTCCTTGGATCGCCCTCGCCCTGACCGGTTCGCCGGCGGCCCTCGGAACGGTTCTCGTGGCGGCCGCGATCCCGCGCGCCACGCTGATGCTCGTGGGGGGCGCCGTGAGCGATCGCATTTCGGCGCGAACCGTGATGCTCGCGACCAACGCGATCTTGACCGTCTGCGTAGCGATCACCGCGCTGCTCGCAGCACAGCACGCGCTGCAGCTGTGGATGCTCTACGTCGTTGCCGTCGTCTTCGGCACCGCGGACGCCTTTGGAGGCCCCGCGACGAGGGTGTTGCTCCCTTCGATCGTCTGCGCGGACGACATCGCCGCAGCAAACTCGATGTTGCAAACGTCTACGCAGCTGTGTCTGCTCGTTGGGTCGGCCGCCGCGGGACTCTTGATTCAGCGCGCCGGGATCGTTCCGGCGCTAGCGTTCGATGCGTCCAGCTTCCTTGCGCTGATCGCCGCACTCGTGCTGATCGGGGCACCCGGCGACGTGCGCGTGCCGTCGAAGAGCCTCGTCGCGTCGATCGGTGAGGGTCTCGCATACGTCGCGCGCGAGCTCTGGTTGCGACTGCTCTTGATTGCGGTCGCTGCCGTCAATTTCTGCTTGACGGGCACGATGCAGATCGGCGTCATCACGCTCATCCACGCGCGTTTCGGTTCGGCAGCGTTGTTCGGCGTACTCATGACCGTCACCGCGATCGGATCGCTGCTGGGCATCGCGCTGGCCGGCATCGTCAAGCTCCGCGGAAGTCTCGTGCGGACGCTGCTCGGCGCAGGTGGGCTCCTTGGGCTCCTCATTGCGTCCCTCGCGCTTCCGCTGCCGGTTGCGGCAATCGCCGCCGTGCTGTGCGCGTGCGGCCTCGTTGCCGGTTACGTCAACGTGCAGGCGGTTTCACTGCTGCAGCGCAGCGTTGCTCGCGACATGCTCGGTCGCGTGTCGAGCCTCGTGACGCTCTGTTCGATCGGCGTGGCACCGATCTCACTTGCGATTTGTGGCGCGATCGCCCAAATCAATGTGAGCGCGCTGTTCGTCGTTGCCGGATCGGCGCTCGTGAGCGTCGGCTTGACGGGGCTCTTTTCAGCGGCCCTCGCGACGGCCGCCGGCGAGCCCCGGACTGCGTCGCGCGCTGCGGATCAGATACCCGCAACGGCGCCGTCGCTGCGCGGATCGGAACCGCCCTCCAGCATGCCCGAAGGATGACGCACGATCGCCCCGGCATGTCCCGCCGATTCGCTGAAGGCTTCGAGCGGTTCCGCGTCATGACCGAGCGCCCGCAGTTCGTCGAAAACGTGGTGCGAGAAACGCGATTCGAGCTTGAGCGTCTGCGTGTATTCGCCCCACGTGCGTCCGAGGATCCATCGCGGCGCGCTGATCGCCGCCTGCACCGATTGCCCGAACGCGACGTAGCGCGTGAAGAACGCCGCTTGCGTCTGCGGTTGACCGTCGCCGCCCATCGTGCCGTAGACCATCGCGCGCCCGTCGCGCAGCCGCGCGAACGCCGGATTGAGCGTGTGAAACGGCTTCTTCCCCGGCGCAAGCGCATTGATGTGTGCTGGATCGAGTGAAAAGCTGCAGCCGCGATCCTGCCAGACGATCCCCGTCTGCGGCAGCACGATACCGCTGCCGAATTCGTGATACAGGCTCTGAATGAACGAGACCGCCCGCCCTTCGCTGTCGATCGCGCCCATCCAAATCGTATCGGCCGTTCGCGCCGGCTCGCCCCACGGCAACGCCGCATCCGTTCGAATCGCCGCGAGATACGGCGCAAGAAACGCGTCGTCGAGCATCGCTTGTGGATCGATCGTCATGCAGCGCGGATCGGCAAGGTAGCGATTGCGCATCAGAAACGCCTGTTTGGTCGCCTCGACGATGCGGTGCACGTACGCGGCGCTCTCGGGCGAGAAACGTTCGATCTCCAGACGCTCGAGCAGCGCGAGGATCGCAAGCGAGAGCACGCCCTGCGTCGGCGGCGGCGTATTGTAGACGTCGCCGCAGCGAAGCCGCACGTGCAGCGGCGCGCTCGTCGTCACACGATAGCCGCGCAGATCCTCGAGCGTGAGCGGACTTCCGGCCGCGGCGAGATCTTGCGCGATCGATGCGGCGATCGCGCCGCGATAGAACGCGTCGAGCCCGTCGCTCGCGAGTGCGCGCAGCGTCGCAGCCATCGCCGGCTGCACGAGCCGCTCGCCGATCGCCGGCACGCGACCGCCGCCGAGAAACTGCGCCGCGAAGCCGGGCTGCGTCTCGAGTTCGGCGAGCTTGCCGCGCGTTCGCTCGACCTGCGAGTGCGTGACGGCGACGCCGTGCTCCGCGTAGAAGATCGCGTCGCTCAACAGCCGTTGCAACGAAAGCCGGCCGCCCCAGCGCTGCGCGATCTTGGCCGCCTCCTCCCACCCCCCGACCGTGCCGGCGACGGTGATCGCCGCCAATCCGCCGCGCGTGGGGATCGCGTCCAGGCCTTGCTCCGTATAGAGCGCGATGGACGCGCCCTGCGCTGCCGGACCGCTCGCGTCGATCGCGACCGGGGCTTCGTCCGGATGCGCGACAAGCCAGAAACCGTCGCCGCCGATGCCGTTCATGTGCGGATAGACGACCGCGATCGTCGATGCGGCGGCGAGCATCGCCTCGATCGCGTTCCCGCCCTCGCGCAGAATCGCGACGGCGGCCTGCGCGGCGAGCGCGTGCGGCGCGACCGCCATGCAGCGCGGAGCCCAGGTGCTGTAGAGCATTCCCACGCTTTCTCGCCGGCTTACGCGAACCCGTCTTCTTCTTTCCCGACGAGCGCTAGAGTTTCAATTCCCAGGTTTGTCCGACGAGGTCATGGCCGAAACTATGGTGGCGCTCCGAGCCGGCGAGCACAAAGCCGGCCGCCTCGTAGATGCGCCGCGCCGCGTGTAAGACGTCGTTGGTCCAGAGCACTATCTTGCGGTAGCCGGCTGCACGTGCGAAGTCGATGCAACACTCCACGAGGCGCTTGCCGATGCCGAGGCCACGCGCGGACGGGTCGACGAGAAGGATGCGCAGCTGCGCGACGGTCGCACTCTTGCGCACCACGATCACGCAACCGGCGTTCACGCCGTCGCGCTCGGCAATCCAAGCCCGCTCGAGTCCGGGTTTGAACTCGTTGATGAAGTTCGCAACGATCTCCGCGACCAGCCCTTCGAACGAAATGTCCCAGCCGTACTCGCGCGCGTAGAGCTCACCGTGGCGCGCGACGATCCACCCGGGATCGCCGGGACGCAGTTCGGTGCGCACCGTATACGCAGGCTCGGCTGCGCGCGGCTCGTTCAGCAACGTCTCGATCGTCTCCATCGCGCCGCCGAGACGCGTCTGCTCGGATGGGGAGAGCGCACCGAGCATGACGTTCACCGCATCGATCTGGCGACGTTCGAGCGGCGCAAAGGCGTCGCGTCCCTTTGCGGTGAGCGAGAGGAAGTTCACGCGTCCGTCCTGCGGTGATTTCTTGCGGCGGATGAGGCCACGCTGCGTGAAATCGCGTAGCATGCGGCTCAGGTATCCCGCGTCGAGATCGAGCGACTCGCCGAGCTCGCTTGCGGTAACACCCTCGTGATGCGCAAGCTCGAAGAGCACGCGCGCCTCCGAGAGCGAGAAGGGCGTGCCGAGAAAATGCTTTTGCAGCGCGCCGATCCGCCGCGTGTAGAAGCGGTTGAAACGCCGGATACGATCGACGGGAAGGGCCATGCGGCCAGTATGGAATATATACTTGCCAAAGTCAACTATATTCCCGGACGTCGCGGAAGGGCGGAGTTTGGTCGCGCGCGGCCGTAAGCGTCGCGTGATGGCATTCCAATGTCGTATCGATGAGTTCGGGACGCAAGCCGCCGCACGGTCGGGCGTCTTGAGCGTCGCGCAGGGAAGCTCGATTCAGGTTTCGGGCTGGGTCGTCGACGCGGATCGCGCAACGGTTCCGCGGCGCGTCTTCGGCATCGTCGACGATACGCTCATCGTGCACGCAACGACGATCGTCCGGCACGACGTCAGCACGCACTTCGGCAATGCGGCGCTGGCCGACTGTGGTTTCGCCATGGCGATCGACACCGCGGACCTCGTACCGAAGCAGCATCTGCTCTCGGTCGTCGCAGAAGACGCCGATGGGTCGTTGTATCGCGTCGAACAGCGGCCGTTCGACGTGACGGCACCCGAGGCTTCGCCGGCGACGTTCCCGCGTGTCATCGTCAGCGGCGCACCGAAGAGCGGATCGACGTACACCTGGCTCGTGCTGACGAAATATTTCGGCACGCAGGAGCTGACCCCGGGCGCGTTGTTCCGCGGCACGCAGCCGTTGCTCGACGATTGGGCGCTCGAACGGCTGCGCGGCCGCGCCTACGTCGTGCACATGCATCTGTTCCCCAACGCGCTAAACCTTCGCGCAATCGCGGACGAGGCGATCGTGCCGGTCGTCCTTTGGCGCAATCTCGCCGACGCGATCGTCTCGAACGACGATCATCTTCGGCGCCTGCACGAGATCTCGCCCGAGCCCGACGGCGAGAAATATGCTGCCATGGATGCGCAGGCGCGTTACCGGTTTCTCATTCGCTTCCGGCTCGCCGAGTTCATCAGCTTCTACCTCGGCTGGCGGCGCGCAGGTGTTCCGCTCTTTCACTTCGAGGATATGATTGCCGGCGAAAGCGCCTACTTCGAACGAATCATCAGCCGCATCGGCGGAAGCGTCGATGCGCAGCGCCTTGCGGCAGCGCGTGCGGCCGCCGGTTCGGAATCGCAGTCACGGCAAAACAAGAATGTCGGCACGACCGGCCGTTCGCTCACGGCGTTCGACGATGAAACGAAAGCGTTGCTCGAAGAAACACTCCGCGCTTACTACGAGCCGCTCGACGACCTGCTCGCCGAGCTTCCCTGGCGCTAACGCGGTGCGGGGAGCGGCCGCGCCGGCGCGGAAGGTTGCGGTGTGCAGGATCTCGATCTCGACGCGATGCTCGCCATCAATCGCGAGTGCGAAGCGCAACTCTGGCCGATCGATCTTCCGGGGCTCGCGGCATTGATCGACAACGCCTACTACGTGGCGCTCACCGGCGACAAAGCGGCGATGCTGATCGCGTTCGACGAGACGTCGGCCTACGACAGCCCGAACTTCTCTTGGTTCAAGCAACGCTACCCGCGCTTTGCCTACGTCGATCGCGTCGCGGTCTCACCGCTCGCGCGCGGGCGCGGCAATGCGCGGCGGTTGTACGAAGAGCTCTTCGCCAAGGCGCGCGCGGACGGACGCCGCGTGGTCTGTGCCGAGGTCTACTTCGATCCGCCGAATCCCGAGTCCGACGCCTTTCACGCCGCGATGGGCTTTGAGGAAGTCGGTCGCGCCGCGGTTCCCGAGCGCGGCGGCAAGACTGTACGTTATCTCGTCAAAATGCTCACGTGATGGCGAAGGTTCGCTACGCCGTAGCGGCCGCAATCGTAACTGCGGTCATTTTGGCTTTGTATTTCATGCGTGCGTCGATCGTGCCGGTCGCGACCGCACCGATCGTTTTCCCCAAGCACATCGGCTCCATTCTCGTGCTGATCGACCATTTTCCCGGAGACGACCGGTTCGCTCGCCAGCGGGCCGAGCAAGTGGCGATCGGTCTGCGCTATCTCACCCCGCGCACGTCGTGGGCCTTCTTGGATGCCGCATCGGTCGAGAGCGTTCGCCGCGCGCAGGCGGTCGTCTATCTCGGACTCAACGGCTTGACGCATCTCTCGCCCGGTGACCTTGCGACGTTGCGCGCCGCGCGCCGCTTGATCGTCTCGCAGCATCACCTGAGCGATCTGCGTACCGGCGGTGTCGCCTTCGCCGACGTAGCCGGCGGGACGTCGATGACGATGCCACCGGGGACGACGATGACCTATCGTGGCTTCGTTGCGCCGGTTGCTTTCGCCGAGCTGCTGGACCTGCAGGTTCGTTCCCCGGCGCGCGCACTTGCCGACTACGTGCTGCCCGGCGGAAAACACATTCCGTATATCGTCGCCGACGGCGCGGCGCTCTTCGTCAACGCGCCGCTCTCATTCGTCTTCGCCGACGCGCAGCACGCCGCGATGCCGGCGGCCTGCGACGCGATTGCATCCTTCCTCGGCGCAGCGCCCAATCCACGGCCGCTCGCGATGCTGCGCTTGGAGGACGTCTCGTCGATCACTCCGGCCACGCGTCTCGCGTCGATCGCGTACTACCTGTGGTCCGCGCACGTCCCCTACGGGATCGGCGTCATTCCGGATCTGCGCATCGAGCACGGAACGGCCGGCCCGCTAGGGAAGAATCCGATGCTCGTCTTTGTGCTCAAATGGGCGCAAGCGCACGGTGCGACGATCATCCTGCACGGTTTGCATCACTGCTGCTCCGCGCAGGATGCCGAAGGCTATGAGTTTTGGGATTACGACCACAACGCGCCGCTCTCGTACGACTCGGCGGCGTGGATGCGCGCCCAGATCGCCGAAGGCTTCAAAGACGAAACCTCGCTCGGTCTCCATCCGCAGATGTGGGAGACGCCGCACTACTCGGCTTCACCGGTCGATTACGCCACCGTTGCGCAGGTTTTCGATACGTCGTGGGAGTTGCGCCGCCCGGTCGGCTGGCTGCCGTGGCCGCTGCAACGCGACCAATACGGCTCGGTGCTCCTTCCCGAAAATCTCGGCTACGTATCGCTCGACGGCACGCATACGGTCAACGACCAGCTGACGCGAGCGCATGCCCTGCTGGCATGCCGCTACTGCGTCGCCGCGGGGTTCATCCATCCGGCGCTGCTCTCGGTCGGAACGGTCGCGGCCTACGTGCAAGGCCTACGCAAGATGGGCTACGTCTTCGCCGACCCCCGTCAATTCGCGTTGCTACGGACCAACGGAACCTAGGGAAGGCCTGAAATAGCGCGCATTTTTTCTGTCACCCTGAGCCTTCTGTCACCCTGAGCCTTCTGTCACCCTGAGCCTGTCGAAGGGTTGTCGAAGGATGACAGAAGAGTGCGCGCCACTTCAGACCTTCCCTAGCTCAGGACTTCAGGTTCCTCGTCGGAAACGTCGATGTCGTAGATCTCGATATCGCGTAACATCTGCCGGCGCAACGGCGCAACGGATTCCGTCGACGCCAGCGTGAACGATATTCGCCCTGCCGCGGCGCCGGCGATACGCTCTCGCAACGGATCCGGCAACGGATACGGTGCCGCAAGAAACGCTTTCCCGTCCGATTCATACACCGCCATCTGGTGCTCTTTCAACAGCTTCGTCGGAATGAGGCGCAGGTATTCGATCGGGACGTGAGCCCCGGCGGGCGGCGTATCGTAGGACGTTTCGAAGTACTCCGAGATGACGACCGCGGCTTGTTCGCCGGTGAGAAGATGCTCTTCGACGGCCATCGCAAAGATGGGAAAATGCTTGCGGTCTTGACGCTGCAGCAGCTCGTCGAGCTGCGCGCGCGTGAGATACTGCTTCTCGATGAGGAAGAGCCCGATCGGCGGCCGCGGTGATGCCTGTCGCGCCAGCGCGTGGTTCAGGGCTCCTTCCGTAATGATGCCCAGTCGCACCAGCGCCTCGCCGAGGCGTTCGCCTTCGGTTCGCATCTCCAGCGCGTAGGCGATATCTTCGTTCGTGACCAGCTTCTCGTCGACGAGCATTTGGCCGAGCTGACGGCGTTTCTCGATCAGTTTGAAGACCTCGCGGCGCAACGGCGCGAGCGACTCGGCGGATGCCGCCACGTACACCGCGTCGGGGATTTCGTGGGCGAGGAGCTCCTTGGTTCGCTGATCCAGCGGAAATTGCGACGCGATGAAACACTTGCCGCCGGCTTCATACGGCACGACGGCGTGATCGCGAAGAACCCGCGTCGGTACCTTCATGACCAACTCGGCTGCGACGCGCGCGCCATGCGGCTCGACGAACGGCAGGCCGAAGTATTCCTCGAGCGTCGCGCGCACCTTGTCGGGCGCGAGAAATCCGCGCTCGGCAAGCAGTTCGAAGAGTCCCTTGTGCGTTCGGTCTTGCTCGACGAGCGTCGCCTCGAGTTGCGCGCGCGTGAGCCAGCCGTGGTCCAGCAGATAGACGCCGAGCGGCTTGCGGCGATCGTCGCCGAAGGTGTAGGAACGTTCGATCGCCTGTCGGAGACGCGACGGCTCGACCATCGTCCAAAAGTACGGGTGCGGACAGCGTTTGCGCACGAACTCGTCGAGTTGAGTACTGGGCTCGTCGTCGACGGCGATGAGCACGCCGCGTTCCGTGATGCGCAAGGGGAGCGCGCGAAACTGCCTCGCCTCCTCGAGCGTGAAGAACTTCAACGTCTCGCTCGTCGCGACCAGATCGTCGCGCGTTCCATCTTCGGCGCCGATTTGCATCGCAACCGCGCCCGCGAGCTGACGCTGCGTCAAATAACCGAGGCGCACGAGCGTCTCGCCGATACGTTCGCCTTCGCGACGCTCGCTCAACGCCAGCGAAACGTCCTCGTCGCTGACCAGCTCCTGCTCGATGAGCACTTCGCCGAGCTGCCGGCGGTACTCCGCGAGTGCAGCGCGCGTCGGAAACGCATGCGCCGTCTTGCTCCAAACGAGCGGCGTTCCGGTCAGCGTCGAGCGCAAAAAGAGCCGGCACGCGCGCGCCGTCGCAAAGGCGTTGATGACGCCCGACCACGGGATCCGCAACGCCGAGAGCACGCCCTGGCGCGTTCCGTAGATCGTCTTCACGAAGTACGCCTTCTGCCCGACGCGCAAGAGCGAGAACGTCAGAACGGCGCCCAGCAGCGGCCACCATCGCCCGTCGATGCGCGGCTCGATGACCGAGGGATCGTAACGCGCCCAAAACCACAATCCGATCGCCAGCGCAAACACGCCGTACCCAAGGAGCACGAGCAGGTTCGCCAGGATCGCCTTGCGATCGCGGTAGAGCGTGTACCGCGTGAAGACGTTGCCGGTCCAACCCGTCTGCTGCCAGGCCTGAAAGCAGATCCCGACGATCCAGCGCGCCTTTTGCCGAACCGCCGCGGTGAAGTTGTCGGGGAAATACTCGCGCGTCGCCACGTACGCCGCCGCCGTCCTCACGTTGAGGTGGCGCCCAAAACCCAGACGCTGGTGCACGATGATCGTCGAAAGTCCGGTCTGCCGGAAATGCAAGCCGAGCTGATAGTCCTCGGTCAACGACTCCGTTGGGAATAACTCGCCGGTGTGCATCGCTTTGGCTTCGAGCGCGCGGCGGTTGAAGGCGCAACCCACGCCGGCGCAGGGAACGAAGCTGCCGAACGTCTCCCGGACCACCAAATCCTTGAGGTGATTCTCCGCGAACTCGTCCGCATACGTCCACGCCGTCCACTTGTTCCACGTCCGCTCGAGCGGAAAGACCGGCAACTGCACCATGTCGCGCCGGGGAATCAAATAATTGTAGAGCAGCAGCGAAAGGGGATGGATCACGTCCTCGACGTCGTGCAAGACCACGATGTCATAGGGGTCGGCGCCTTCCCGCTGCAACATCGCGGCCCACATTTGGTTGAGGTTCTGCGCCTTGGTGGTGGGGCCGTCGCGCTGATTGATCACGACCTGCACGCGTGGGAAACGCTCGGCGACCGCTTTTGCTTTCTCCGTCGTCAGCGGATCGTTGGGGTAGACGCCGATGTAGAGGTCGTAGCGGGTGTATTGAACCGAGCTGCAGGCCAGCTCGACCATCTTGTCCACCACGTCCTGTTCTTGCCAGCACGGGATGAAGATCGCGACGCGCTGTTGATCCTTCTCGCGAAGTTGATCGAGCGTTAAGGGTTTGTAATGACGAGCGACGACCCAGCGGTACCAGCGATGGGTCCAATACGCGATGTCGAGGAAGGCGTCGTCGATACCCAGCGCGGCGAACAAGATGGCCGACACGACGATCAAGAGGCTGATCGCCGCCGCAAGGTGGGCCGTGATTACCGAGACTGCCAAACGCCGAAATCCGCCTTCTTCAAGGGCTGCCCCAGCGAAGCGAGAACCCCATAAAAGCCGTGAGAATGGTCGTTATTGCATCTTTTCTGTTGGTTAGCCTGCAGCGCATCGTCAACATTCTGCTAACGTTGCTGATCCTCGGTTCCCTCGCGCTCTTCGGCGTCGGTTACGTTCACGTCCCGGCGTTTCAGCGTTCGTGGCCGGTGGAGCTTCTGCGCCGTTACGGCGATCCGATCGCCGGTCATCTGGCGTCCCTGTTCCACCTTCCGGGTCTAACGGCCTATATGCCGTTGGCCATGGCCGTCATTCTCTATCTCGTCATTTTCGTCTCGGATCAGCTCTTCGGCATGCTGAACAACGGCCTTCGATCGATGCGCATGCGGCGCCCCCGCAAAGCCGCGCCCGCCGGAACGGTCCACGTCGACTCCGAGAAGGCGCGCGGGGAACTCTACAAAGAGTATCGCAAGATCGAGCAGACGCTCAAGGAAGCCCGGCGCAAACGCTGCACGTTCTTGTCCGTCGACGTCGTGGGATCGACGGTGATGAAGACCGGCGAAACCGAGATCGGCATCACCTCCACGTTCCGTGCGTACGAAGAATTGCTCAAGCGCACGTTCAAAGCCACGCGCGCGTGGAAGGAGTCGTGGACACCCGACGGCGTGATGATCTGCTACTTGAGCCGCGACGACGCGGTCGAGGCGGCGCAAACGATCCTCGAGAAGCTTTTGGTGTTCAACCAGCGCGACAA
Source organism: Candidatus Acidiferrales bacterium (assembly GCA_035504755.1). GTDB lineage: Bacteria > Vulcanimicrobiota > Vulcanimicrobiia > Vulcanimicrobiales > Vulcanimicrobiaceae > Aquilonibacter. The sequence goes on along the minus strand of DATJRM010000008.1, from coordinate 156,509 downwards.
CGCGCTGAAAACGAGATTCGAGGTGCGCTGCGGGATCAACGAAGGTGACGTCGTGGTCTTTGAAGATTCCGACGTCGAAAAGCTCGTCGAGCACGTCATCGACGTTGCGGGGCACATGCAAAAACATGCAAAGCCGGGAACGCTGCGCCTGAGCAACGAGGTCTACGAGGTGCTCGAAGACACCACCGGGTTCCGGGCGACGGGCGAAGAGGTGGACGGATATCAAACCTACGAGTGGTCTCCGAAGCCCCTCGAAGCGAGCCACGCGGAGGGGCACATGCAATGAGAATGCTCACTCGCCGCGAGGCCGCATGTGCGGTCTTCGCGTTTTTTCTCGGCATCGTCACGCCGGCGGTGCTTCAGGCGGCCGAACGAAATCCGTTTCTCGTGGTCGACGGCGACGGGTGGCTGACCAGCAACGCCGACTACGCCGATAACACATGGTCGGCGCCGAACGTCAACCGTCCCGCCTTCGGTCTGCAGCTCAGCAACCAAAACGATTTGCCGTTCGATCGCGGCACCGCCGGAGCGACGTTTTGGGTCCGCAACGCGGGCTGCGCGTACCGCTTCGAAAGCTTCGGTGATCCATGCGGGTGGCAGCTGGGGCTCGCCGTGACGCAGTTCCGCTCGATCGTCGTCGGCGGACAAGGCATGGAGGTCGACGGTCTGGGTGCGCCTCCGCCGTACGCGCGCGTTATCAACACCACCGATGACGGCGCGCGCATCGCCGGAATGGTCACGAATTCATTCGTCGATTTCTCGGGCGTCGACAGCAGCACGTCGCCCAGCTGGTTCGACGGTTTTGAGCTGGATCGCGACACCTTCGCCGTGCGTCGCGCGCCCGCGGGTTCGCAGCAGTTCTCCGATCTCTTCACGGTCGATCGCGACGGAAACGCGGCGGTAACCGGAAGTCTCGCGACATCGCAAGCGTTGCAGAGCGCGCACGATCAATGGGCCGCGCGAGCCCGGCTCGTCGGGGGCCGCTACACGTTTCACTACGCCAAGCCGTTCGCGCAAACGCCGGTCTGCGTCGCAACCTCGGAGGGTGGCACGCAATTGCGCGTAACGCCGTCGGCCGGCTCGTGCGCCGTCACCTCGCGCGATCCCCGTGATAGCTCGATGATCGACGTCGTCGTCGTTGGGAATCCGAGCTGATCCGATAATGCGCGTTGTCCGGACTGCGGTCGTGGCCATGCTGGTGATGCTCGCAACGCAGCAACCGGCGTTCGCATCCGAGGCCGACCTCTTCTACCACGACGTGCGGGCCGGAGACTACCCCCAGGCGATCGTACACGCAAACCGCTATCTCGCCGAACATCCCCATGACGATGCGTTTGCCCTCGACGTCGCTTATGCGTACCTCAAACTCGGCGATCTGGACTCCGTGCGGTCGATCCTGGTCGTGCGCGAGCGCTATCTCTTATCGCATCCGGACGCGGCGTCGATCTGGTTGGAGTTGAGTTACCAGGACAGCGCAAAGGGCGCGTATCGCCAGGCAATCGCGGACGTGGACCGATATCTGCGCTTCCGCCCCGACGACGCTCAGGCGTGGCGGCAGCGCGACGACGCCGTCGCGGCGCTCACGCCGTCTCCAGCCGACGAGAGCGTCCTCTTCTATCGCGCCACGTCGGCAAAGGACTACGCCGGAGCTCTTCCTCACGGCGAGCGGTATCTCTCGGCCCATCCCGAGAACGCCGCCTTCGCGGTCGATCTTGCCTACGCGTACATTCAAGCGAAAGACGTCGACGCCGCCGCGGCGTTGGCGCAGCGTTACGATGCGTTCGTCGGCAGCGACCCCAACGGGCGCAAACTCCTCGCCGCGCTCTTCTACACGTACGACGACGCCGGCGACACGAATCACGCGCTCACCTACGGGCGAAGGTATCTCGCGCTCGATCCGTCCGACGACCCCTTCGCCATGGACTTGGCGTACGCGGAGATCCGCGCCGGTGACGTAACGGGCGCGCGGGCGATCATCTCGACGCGCGCGGCGTACCTGCGAGCGCATCCCGACGCGGCGAAGCTTTGGCTCGAGCTTTCGTACCGCGCGTCGGATGCAAAGAAGTATCCGCAAGCCATCGCCGATGTGGACACGTACCTCACGTTCGCGCCCAACGATCTCTCCGCGCGGTCGCAACGGACCTCGTACGTCAACGACTACTGGGGTGGGCCGCGAGCGACGACGTTCGGCTACTCCTACTACGAAGGGCGCTTCAACGACGTCTTCTTCGGGTTCGATCAAACCTACGCGCTGCGGCCGGGCCAAAATCTGCAACCGTACCTCGTCGCGCACCTGACCGACGATCTTCGCTCCGGGGCGCCGGGATCTCCGCAGATCTTCAACGATGACGCCCTGGTGACCGACGTCGGAATTCGCCAGCCGCTCGGACCCTACGCGAAAATGTTCGTCGAAGGCGGTTACGGCATCGGGTTGCGCGGACAAGGCAGCATTACCGATCTGCGCTACGGCGCGCTCTACAGCGAGCAGTGGGGAGTGATTTCACGCGAATATACGACGGCCGACGCAAGCGTCGGCTTTTACTCGCGTTACGCCGGCAATACCATCGCCTATTACGACGTGGTCCACGTCTTCGAAGCGCCGGGGCTGGTGCACTTGCTGGTCGGCGTCAATGGCGGCCTCGATTCGCACCGCGTCTTCGGCAACAGCTTCCTTGAGGGACTCTACGGTCTGGAACTCGGAAACGGCACGCTGCGATATCGCATTCTCGGCGTCGAAGGCACGTATCTCACACGCGGCGCCATTCCAACCCGGCCCGCGTACGCATCACTGCGGGCCATGCTGATCCTGGGCCTCGCGCGATGACGACCTCGCGAGCTCGCGAAACCGCCGTGTATATCGGCTGGCTCCTTCTCGTTGCGGCGGCCTATTTCGTTTCCGCCAAGATCGGCCTTTCGCTGGCGTTCTCCGTCCGCCAAGTCACCGCTGTCTGGCCGCCCACAGGCATTGCAATTGCCGCTTTGGTGCTGGGCGGCTATCGCATGTGGCCGGGGATCTTCGTCGGTGCGTTCCTCGTCAACGCAATCGGGCTCGACGAACCGCTCTATACGGCGCTGGCAATCGGCACCGGGAATACGCTCGGGCCGCTTTTCGGTGCCTACCTCATGCGCGCGTTCAGATTCGATCGTTCGTTCGCTCGCGTTCGCGACGTCATTGTCTTTCTCGCGTCCGGAGCCGTGCTTTCACTCGTCACCGCAACCAACGGCACGCTCCAGCTCGTGCTCGGGCACGAGATCGCTTGGGCAACGTATCCGACGACGTGGCGCCTTTGGTGGATCGGCGACGTGGCCGGAGTGCTATTGGTGGCGCCGTTCATTCTCACGTGGCGCGGCATGCTGAGCGGCATCGTCGAAGGCGAGGCCGGCCCGCTCGAAATCGTCGTCCTTATCGTCTCGGCGATCGCCTTTTCGTTCGTCGAGTTCTTCACCCGCTTGTCGATGGCGTTCCCTCTCTACCCCTTCGTGGTCTGGAGCGCGCTTCGGGTGGGCGCCCGGGTGACGACGGCGATGATGCTCTTCGTCTGTACGATTGCTTTGTGGGCGACGCTGCGCGACCTCGGACCGTTTACCGCGGTCGCCTCGGTCGACGGACGCATGACGGCCTTCGTCCTCTACACCGCGGTCCTGATGATCACCGGGCTCGTGTTGAGCGCGTTGACCGCCGAGCGGCGTCTGGCGCTCGTGCGGATGCAGGCCGCGGAACGTCGCTTTCAAGTGCTGGCCGAGACGCTGCCGCAAATCGTATGGACCGCGGACCCGTCGGGAAGGATCGATTGGATCAATCAGCGCTGGTATCAGTACGCGGGGCAAAAAGATCTCTCGTCGACGATACCCGACTGGCCGCGCCTAATTGCAGCGCGACGGCCGTTCGAGCGCGAGTTGCGGCTCGAAGGAGACGACGGCGTCTCGCGATGGTTCCTCGTTCGCGGCGAACCGATGCGCGACGAGCGCGGCAGAATCGTTCGCTGGTACGGAACGCACACCGACATCGACGACCAGCGCCGCGCCCTTGAACGTACCTCGCATATCGCGACCACGTTGCAGTCGGCCTTTCTCCCGCAATCGCTCCCGCAACATCCCCATCTGCGCTTCGACGCGCTCTATCTCACGGCCGGGCAAGAAGTCCTCATCGGCGGCGATTGGTACGACGCCTTCGCGATCCCGGGCGGTCGCATCGTGATCTCGATCGGCGACGTCACCGGTCACGGCCTCAACGCCGCGGTGAGCGCCGGCCGCATCCGGCAAAGCATCGTTGCAACGGCAATCGACGAACAGGATCCCGCGCAGATCCTTACCAAGGTCAACCGGCTCTTGCAGTTTCACGATACGACGGTGGCCACCGCATTGGTAGCGGTGATCGAACCCGAGATGTTGATACTGCGTTACGCGAGCGCCGGGCATCCGTCACCGATCATCGCCGGTCCAAGCGTGCAGGCGAAGTCGCTACCGCACGGCTCGCTTCCGCTCGGCGTCTCTCACACGCCGGATTATCGCACGCACACGACCGTTCTCACGCAAAACGACGTCGCCGTCTTCTATACCGACGGCATCACGGAGTTCGCGCGCGATATCGAAACGGCGGAGCGAGCGCTTCGCCAGGCGGTGAACGCCGTAGCGGCGACGCCCGCGCCGAATCCGGCCGAACGGATCCGCCGCGCCGTGCTCGGCGATATCGCGCCGAGCGACGACGCCGTGATCGTGGTGCTTCGCGTCGCGCCGAATACCGAATCGGCTGCCGCCGACGACTTCGACCTACGGCGGTCGTGGAGTTTTCATTCCAGCCACGCCTATTCCGCGCACCACGCCCGGCACGAGGTGATGCAGTTCATTCAAAGCCTCGCGGGCAGCGGCGAGGAGTTGTTCACGGCAGAGCTGATCCTTGGGGAGATTCTCGCGAACACGGTCGAACACGCGCCCGGCCTCGTGACCATGGAGATCGACTGGTGCGGCACGTCGCCGGTCGTGACCGTCACCGATACCGGTCCCGGTCTCGAGCGTTTCAACGCGCTGCTTCCGCAGGACGCGCTTACCGAAGACGGACGCGGCCTCTACCTCGTCAAGACGCTTGCCCGGGACGTGTTCGTCGAAGCGGATCCGGGCTACGGAACGAAGATGACCGTCACGCTGCCGATCGCGCGCGCGTCACGTCGTGCCGTTGGAGCCTGACCTCACTGGACCCAATGGACGTCGGTTGGCGCCTGCGGCGGCGTCTTCAGCGAGACGAAGCGCAGTTTGCCGCCCGACGTGTCAACGAGTCCCGCATGCGTCGTGCCCATGGGGATGACGATCATCATTCCCGGCTTGAGCGTGACTTGTTTGTCTCCCAGCCACTCGGTTCCGGTGCCGTCGAGCACGAACTGGATCTCGTTTGAGTCGGCGTGGAAGTGTTTGGGCGCGGTGCCGATCTGCAGCGCTGCCGTCATGCCATCGGTGACCACGAGCGTCTTCGAGCGCAGATTCGGAAACGTGCTCGAGGGCGCGGGCATCTGGTCAGGCGTGATCGCCATCAGGTCGACCGCCTCCGCCTGCAGCGGTGCGGCCGCCGCCTTTGCCTGCGGCGCGTGCGCGACGATTGCCCCGAGGGTGAAGCTGAGCACCGCTACACCGCACGTGTACAACAATTGTTTCATGGTACCAACTCCTTCAAGTTCGCAATGGCCGTGTCGGCCTTTGCCTTGAGCTCTTGGTAGGTCGCCTGTTCGGCCGCGGTCGGTGCTTGGTAGGCACCGTCGAGGCCATTCATCAGGAACGCGAGGTAATCGCGCAGCCTGGTTTCGTGCAGTAGATCGCCTTCGTCGGAGTGGATGTCGAACTGCACGACGCTGTTGAGGATCGCGTCGACCTTCGCGCGTTTGTCCGGCGAAAGGCTGCCGCGCGCGGCCAGTGCAGCGTTGACCTCGCGGTTGAGCGCGTCGAGCGTATCGCTGATCTGCGTGGCAAGCGCGAGACGCGCATCGAGATCGCCCGCCGCGGGGTGCAGTCGCGGATCGAGCTTCACCTCGAAGGTCTGCTGCGTCTTCTTCCCGCCGTAGTCGAGCACGACGGTGTAGGTTCCGGGAACGATCGTCGGTCCGAGCGGTTCATCGCTGAAATCATCGGTTGATTCGAGCCGCAGGCCGTGAACCTCGGTGGCTCCCGGATACCGCAGATCCCAAAGGAACGCGTTCATACCCGGCCGGATGGCCGTGAGCTCCGAAAGCTCGTACGCGAGCTGATCTTCTTCGGGCTCGTTGGCGAGGCGGTAGTACGGAATATGTTTGGTTTTGGGATTCTTGAGGTGCAAGGTAAAGCTGCGGACAGTCTTGCCGTTTGCGTCGAGGAACGTCAGCGTGACCGGCGTCTTTCCTTTAAAATCCGCGGGAACGTTGAAAAATACCGTCGCGCCGTAGTCGGGATTCTCTCCGGTATCCGGTGGTGCGAATGGCCCGCTGCCGTAGGCGTGCGTAAGCCACGCCGTCTCCGGGGCGAACAAATTTTGCGACGGATTGTTCGCGATCTGCTCGATCAACGCGAGGTTGTCGAGAATCCAGAACGAGCGGCCGTGGGTTGCGACGGCAACCTGGCCCTGTTGCGCGCTGATCGCGATGTCGCGCACTTGCACGCCCGGAAGATTCAGCGTGAGCGGTTGCCACAGCGCACCGCCGTCCAAACTCACGTAGACCGTGCTGCGCGTGCCCGCGAAGAGCACCTTCGGCTCACGCGGATCTTCGCGCACGACGTAGACGTACTGATCGTCGGGCAATCCGGCGGTCAGCGTCGTCCAGTGCCCGCCGTAATCGGTGGTCTTGTAGATGTAGGGGTGAAAATCGTCCCACTGAAAACGCGAGGCGGTGACGAACGCCGTGCCTTTATCGGTGTGCGACGGCTCGATGCTCGTGATCTCCGCCCACTGCGGCAGCGCCGGCGGCGTGATGAGTTTCCATGTACCGCCGCCGTCGGTCGTCACGTGGACGAGGCCGTCGGCCGAACCGGCCCACATCACGTCGCCGTCGAGCGGCGAGATTGCTAGCGACGAAATGTCCGGAAAGATCTCGACGCCGGTCTGATCCAGGTCGATCGGACCGCCCGTCGGCCCTTCGGTCGATTGCTGATTGCGGGTGAGATCGGGACTGATTTGCGTCCACGTCTTCCCGAAATCATCGCTCTTGAAGACGACCTGCGCAGTCGTGAGGAGCTCGTCGGGCTTCGCAGGCGAGAACATGATCGGGTGTGTCCAACCGAAGCGGTACTTGGTCTCCGCCGACGTCGCGCCGCTCATGTACAGCGGCCATGGGCTCACGTTCTTCTCTTCGCCGGTCGAGGTTTGCAGTTGCGCGAGCGAGCTTACGTAGCCGGCGCCGAACGTGATGTCGGGGTTATGCGGATCGACCGCGATGTACGTGCTCTCGCCCAGCGCGACGCCGTGAACGACGTTCGTCCCGAGACCTTCGTTCGATGCGCTTGGAATCTCGAACGAGCCTTCGTCCTGCTGGGCGCCGTATACGTGGTACGGGAATTGATCGTCGATCGCGATGTGGTAGAACTGCCCCGTGGGCTGATTCCAATCCGTGCTGAACGTCTTGCCGCCGTCGGTCGAGACCGACGCACCGCCGTCGTCGCCCACGAGCAAGACTTTCGGATTGCGGGGATTGATCCAGATGATGTGATTGTCGCCGTGCGGCGGCAAGATCGGCTTCCACGTCTTCCCGCCGTCCTCGGTTTTCCAGAAGGCGTCGACGTTGGGCGCGTAGGCGACTTTCCAGTTCGTTGGGTCGACGGTGATCGCCATGTAGTAGAAGGCGCGCTGGCGCAGCATCCACTGCGCGTTGACGCGCGTCCACGTCGCGCCGCCGTCATCCGAACGAAAAACGCCGCCCTCTTTCGCCTGCACCATGCAGTAGACGACGTTGGGAGAGCTCGGCGCGACCGCGACACCCATTTTTCCGAGCACGCCCTTCGCGAAACCCGGATTGTTCGAAATCTTGGTCCAATGGGCTCCTGCGTCGGTGGTCTTGTAGAGTCCGCTACCGGGGCCGCCGCTCACCATGATCCACGGTTTGCGATAGGCTTGCCACATCGTCGCATAGAGCACGCTCGAGTTGCGCGGGTCCATGACGATGTTGTTCGCGCCGGTATTGTCGTCGATGTAGAGAATCTTCTTCCACGTTTTGCCGCCGTCGGTCGTCTTGAAGACACCGCGTTCGCTGTTCGGCGCAAAAACGTGGCCCATCGACGTTGCGTAGACCACGTTGGGATCGCGCGGATCGATCACGAGCGAGCTGATCTGATGCGTATCGGTGAGACCGGCGTAGTGCCACGTCTGGCCCGCGTCCGTACTCTTGAAGATTCCGACGCCGGTATCGAAGTCGCCGCGAATGTCACTCTCGCCCGTCCCGAAGTAGATGATCTTCGGGTTCGATGGTGCCACGGCAATGGCACCGATACTGGTGGCGGTGCCGGGAATCTTCCCGTCGGTGATGTTCTGCCAGTGGATACCGTAGTCGGTGCTGCGCCAGACGCCGCCCTCGACGCCGCCGAAATAAAAGAGATTCGGCTCGCTCGGCACCCCGGCGACGGCAACGACTCGCCCGCCGATGTACGGGCCGATACTACGCCACTGCAATTTGCTCAACAACTTCTGCGTGGGCGGCGCAGCGGCGGATGCGTGGACCGCGAACGGTCCAAAGACGAAAAATACCGCGAGTACGGCAACGATGACACGCTTCATGCGCGACGTATCATCCTTAATATGTGCAAACTCCTTTCGCAGGCGAGCGAACGCTGGAGCTTGCTTCGCGTTGCAAGTGGTTGGCCCTCAGCCACCCGGGTACAATGCGCGCATGAACACTTTGGGGAAACTTCTCTCGGGAATCATCGTCACGATAGCGCTGCTGCTGCCGGCACAAGGCGCGGGCGCTACCTCGGCGGCAAACGGAGCGGATCTCGGTCTGGCCTCGTCGTTGATCGCAACCGGCGGAGGCGCAGGTAGCTTTTCGACGATTCGTGCGTTCGACCGCATGGTCGGACCCGACACCACGCTTTCGCTCGAGAATAGACTTGCGACGGCGGAGGGTCAAGGCAACGCCAACCAATTCGTCAGCATGTTCGATTACGCCATCAACGACGCATGGCGGCTTGCCGGAGTCAACAACGTCTCGATGCCCTCCGCGACGGAGAATGGCGGCGTCGGGCTCGCGCAACAACTCGTACAGGCGGGCACGGTCAATAACGGAACGTTTTCCGGAAGCATCTTCTTCCAGAATCTCTTCGGATCGACGATCGCCTCGGAGATCATGGCGGATCTGAACCAACACTTTGGACCTGGTTCGTCAGCGCAATTCGATCGCATGAGCGGTCAGTTCTTCCACGACCTCACGAGTTCGAGCTCGTAACGAACTAGCGAGGAGCATCATCCGGGCCGGCGAACGTGCGCGGCATGCGCCGCGTGCAGCTTCCCGGCCCCATGGCGATTGCCGCGCTCGGCGTCGTCTTCGGCGACATCGGCACGAGCCCGCTCTACACGCTCAACACCTGCTACACCACGGCTCACGCCGCACCGACGCTCGAGAACACCCTCGGATTGATCTCACTGATCACCTGGGCGCTCGTCGTCGTGGTTTGCATCAAGTACGTAACCGTGTTGATGCGTATCGACCACGAAGGCGAAGGCGGAATTCTCGCCTTGCTCGCACTTGCTTCGCCGCCGAAACTGCTCGGGAGGGTGCACGGCGTGAGATGGCTGATCCCGGTTGTGGTCGTCGGCGCGGCGATGCTCATCGGCGACGGGATGATCACGCCCGCGATCTCCGTCATCTCCGCCGTCGAAGGGCTCAACGTCGCAACCACCGCCGCGCAGCCGTACGTCGTGATGATCGCAGCCGCGGTGCTGTTGGGGTTGTTTCTCATTCAGTCGCGCGGCACGCAGCGCGTCGGTAACGCCTTCGGCCCGATCATGCTGCTCTGGTTTATCGCAATCGCGGTCGCCGGCGCGCAAGCGATCGCGGCTCATCCGGCGATCATCGCGGCAATCAATCCCGCGCACGGACTCTGGTTCGTCGCGCATCACGGCGTCTACGGCTTCTTGATCTTCGGCGCGGTGATCCTCGCGCTCACCGGCGCGGAAGCGCTCTATGCGGATCTCTCTCATTTCGGACGCGTCCCGATCACGTGGGCCTGGTACGGCGTCGTCTTTCCGGCCCTAATTCTCAACTACTTCGGCCAGGGCGCCGTCATCTTGGGCGATCCCAAAGCGCTCGACTCGCCGTTTTACGCGCTTACCGGCGGATGGACGCTCTGGCCGATGGTGGCGCTTGCAACGGCGGCCACGGTCATTGCGTCGCAGGCGCTGATCTCGGGCGCATTCACGCTTACCGAGCAGGCGATCGCGATGAACCTCTGTCCGCGCATGAAAGTCGTGCACACCTCGCAACAGGAGCGCGGACAGGTTTACATCCCGTTTGTGAACAGCATGCTCGCCGCCGTCTGTTTGCTGCTGGTTTTCACGTTCCGCAGCAGCGCGCGCCTGGCAGCGATGTACGGTCTGGCCGTCGCCTGCACGATGCTTGCGACGACGCTCGCGTTCTGCGTGGTGGCGATCGCGGTGCTCAAATGGAGGAAGCGCTACGCAATCCCGCTCGTCGGGCTCTTCGCCGTTGTCGACGCGCTCTTCGTTACCTCCGGGCTCCCAAAATTCATCGACGGCGCTTGGGTACCGCTCGCGATCAGCGCGATCATCGCTTTTGTCTCGCTCACCTGGCTCAAAGGCCGTCGCGCGCTGGCCGCTGCCCTGGCGAACGACGAGATGCCGATCGCCGAATATCTCGCCGCGCGTCCGGCGGTGAAAGAGCCGGCCAGCGTGACGGTGTTACTCACGAGCGACCCGGGTGGCGTACCCTTCGTTCGCAACCATCACTGGGTGCCGAACTTTTTGTGCGACAAGACGGTCGTATTGCTCACGTTGAACCCCGCCTCCCGGCCGTACGTCGAGCAGACGAAACGCGTCGACGTTGCCGAGCTCGCTCCATCGCTCTACCTGCTCACGGCAAACTTCGGATATATGGAGCAACCCGCGTTTCGCTACGTAACGCGCGCCTGCAAGAAGCTCGAGTTTCCGCTCGACGACGAGCAAACGACCTACTTCCACTCGATACCGATCTTGGTAGGACGCGATAGCGGCGGCATGCGCCGCTGGCAACGTGCGGTCTTCGCCTGGCTCGCGCGCGTCTCGCGCTCGATCGTCGACGACTTGGAGTTGCCGCCGGACCGCCGCGTCGGCCTAGGAATCGAGATCCAGATCTAGCGAAGCCCTGGCGATGCGTGAGATCTACGCGACCGCTGCCTCGTGGCTCGACGAAGGGCGGCCGTTCGCGCTCGCAACGCTCGTCGAGCTACAAGCCGCGAGGACGGCACCGATCGGCACCAGCATCGCGGTCAGTGTGAACGGCGACATCGCGGGGAACATCGGCGCCGGATGTTACGAGAGCGAGATCGTCGAGACGGCGATGCGCACGCTCGACGACGGCATCGTACGTACCCTCGACGTCGATCTCGATACCGAGGACGCGTTCTCCGGCGGTACCGCATGCGGCGCGGTTATGCGGCTGCTGGTCTGGCGTCCGCAGCGCGCATTTCTCGACGACGCGCGCGCCATTGCCGCCGGAGAGCGCGACGTCACGCTACGCATCGGCAGCTTCGAGCATCGGTTTCCGTCGAAGGAGACGCTGATTTTGATCGGCGCCACCGCGCTTGCAGCCCAGCTTGCGGCGATCGGACGCAGGATCGAGTTGCGCGTGATCGTAGTCGATCCGCGCCCGGCGTTTGCTACGCGCGAACGTATACCGGAGGCCGATGCGATCGTGCGCGAGTGGCCCGACGCCTATCTGCCGCGCGCGCTTTCGGCACGCACGGCGGTCGTCGTCCTCTCGCATGACCCGAAGTTCGATCTGCCGGCACTGCGCTGCGCGCTGCGCTCGGATGCGCCGTATATCGGACTGCTCGGAAGCCGCCGGGCGCAAAGCGCGCGCCGCGCGGCGCTGGCGGCCGAGGGCTTCAGCAGCTTCGACCTCGACCGCATTCATGGCCCCGTCGGTCTCGATATCGGTGGTACAACGGCCGCCGAAACCGCGATTTCGATTCTCGCCGAGATCATCGCGCATCGCAGCGGTCGCACCGGAACGCCGCTCTTGGCGCAAGCGAGCAGCATCCATTGATCGTCGTTCGCGCCGACATCACGACGCTCGAAGTCGACGCGATCGTCAACGCGGCGAACGAGCACCTGGCGCGCGGCGGCGGCGTCTGCGGCGCGATCTTCGCCGCTGCCGGCCCCGGTTTGCTCGAAGCCGCGTGCCGCGCCGTTGCGCCGTGCCCCACCGGAGAGGCGCGGATCACGGCCGGATTCGCGCTCCCCGCGCAGTTCATCATTCATGCCGTCGGACCGGTGTGGAAAGGCGGCACGAAGGGCGAAGCGCAGCTCCTCGCGTCGGCATATCGTTCGTCGTTGCGGCTCGCCGCGGAAGCCGGCGCGCGATCGATCGCGTTCCCCGCGATCTCGACCGGCATCTACGGTTATCCGCGCGAAGCGGCCGCCGGCGTTGCCGTCGCAACCGTGCGCGATTGGCTTGCCGCGTCGCAACACAAGATGGAAGTGATCTTTTGCGCGTTCAGCGAAGCCGACGCAGACGTATATCGCGCGCACTTGAGCTGAAGAGACTCGAATGCAACGTTTTCTTGCGGGCCTGATCGCGCTTTTCGGGCTCGGGCTCTCGGTGTACAATGCCGCGGTCTTCCCGAGCGGTGGCACCATCGGCATGACGGTGCAGGAGCGGGGCGGCGTCGTTTACGCCCTGGTCCAACCCGGCGGTCCCGCCGCGCACGCGGGTATAGCCGGCGGTGACGCCATCGAGTACTCGCGCGCGAGCTTCGATGCGCGTATCGCCGCGTCGGGGCTCGTTCCCAAAGCGGGTGCGGTCTACCGATACCCAGTCGTGCACGACGGCGAGCGCCGCATCGTCGCAATCGTTGCCGCTCGTAGCGGGACGAACTCGCGCTACGGCTTGCTCGCCGATTTGGCGCTGGCGATCCTGTACGTCACCTTCTGCCTGCTGGTCATCGCGAAAGCGGCGCCCAGCGCCATTTCGACGCTGCTCGCGTGGCTTTTGGCAACGTTCGCGCTGCAGAACGCGGTCAGCGACTATCAGTTTACCGCGCCCACGCTCGACGCCGTGTTCTGGTCGTACATCGCGCAATTGATCACCGTGGCCGCGGTCCAGGCGCTCATGATCGCGATCGTCTGCAATCTTCCGGTCGGGACGCCTCCGTTGCGCCGGCGGCTGCTTTCGTTCATCCCGCTCCTCTCGCTGCTCGCGTACGGCGATCTGCCGGCACTGGTTTTCTCGGTCGCGTCGCCGGTCTTCACCGCCCCCGCGGTCTTCAATACGATCACCGGCGTTTCGATCGCCTACGATCTGATCGGGGGCCTCGCACTCTTGTGGCTCGGCGGCACGGCGCTCCCCGAGGATCGCGTCCGCGTGCGCTGGTTCATCTCAACGCTTGCGCTCTTCGGTTATCTCACGCCGGCGCTCTTTGGATTCAACGACGCCTACGTGCACGATAGTCTGGTCGAGAAGATCACCCTGTATGCGTCGAGCTTCGCCCTCATCGGGCCGGTCTACGCGACGCTGCGCCATCAGCTCGTCGACCTCGACGTCGTCCTTTCGCGCTCCGCCGTCTACGGCATCATCTCGCTTGCGATCGTATTGATCTTTCTCGCGCTCGAGTGGCTGGCGAATACCGTTGCGGAAGCGCAGGTGGACGAACGCTGGAGCGGCGTGGCGTCTCTGCTCAGCTTCGCGATCGCGCTCGTTATCGGCCTCTCGATGCGGCCGCTGCACACCGGGGTCGAATCCGCGGTGAATGCCGTCGTTTTTCGCGACCGTCTGCGCAAGCTTCGTCTGCTCGAAAGCTTTGCCACCGAATCCGACTTGATCGAATCGCGCGCGGTCTTGCTCGAGCTCACCTTTGCGGCCGCACGCGACTCGCTCGAGACCGCGGATATCGCTATCTACGTCGGCGACGGCGAACGTTACGGCCGCGTGCACGCGACGAACGAGGCGATACCGGCTCGGCTCGACCGGAGCGATCGCTTGGTGCTGCAGCTCCTACAGCGAACGGGGCCGTTCGTCAGTCACGTCGACGGCTTCACCGATTGGCTCATCGTGCCGCTGCGCGTTCGGACCGAAACCGTCGGCTTCATCGCCTGCGGGCGCAAGCGCGACCACACGGCCTACCTTTCCGACGAAGAGGACGCGCTGGATCGCGTCTCGCACCACGTCGCCACCTCCTACGCTTTGCTGCGCGAGAACTCGTGAAAGACGAACAATACCGGCTGATGCCGATGCTCTTCGGACTCACACTGGTCTCCGGCCTGATCGACGCGGTGACGTTTCTGCACTTCAACCATGTTTTTGTCGCGAATATGACGGGCAACATCGTGCTGCTCGGCTTCGCCTTCGCGGGCGCGAAGAGCATCTCGATCGCCGGCTCGCTGGTCGCCCTCGCCGCATTCATGATCGGAGCGGCGGCCGGCGGGCGGTTCGGCCGTGCGCACGGCGGAAACGGCGCGCAACTGCTCTCCGTCGTAACCCTCGCCAAGATCCTTCTGGTGTTCGCGGCGGCGGTCGTCGCGGCGTTCGGTTCGAGTCATCCCTTCGCGTACGCGATCATCGCCCTGCTCGCGGTTTCGATGGGTCTGCAAAATGCCGCCGTGCGCAGCCTCTCCGTGCCCGACATCACGACCACCGTGATCACCGGCACGCTCACCGGCATCGCTGCCGATTCGATCTTTGCCCGCGGAAACAACGTCCGCTGGCGGCGGCGCCTTGGATCGGTCGTCGTCATGTTTGCCGGTGCGCTGCTCGGCGCGGTTCTGCTCTTTCGATTCGGCGATTCGGTGACGCTCGGCACCGCCGCGCTGGTCCTCGTGGCGGTTTCGCTGTGGGCTTGGAGATTGCGCTCGGCGACGCAACCGTGACCGGCGCAGGCGTGTCGAGGCCGGTATGACACAAGATCAACTTGCTCGCACCGCAGAGGTCGCATGGACCGGGGACGTTGCGCACGGACACGGCGATATCACGACCGCCAGTGGGAAAGTTTCGGCCTCGTACTCGTTCGGGACGCGCTTCTCCGGCGATCCCGGAACCAATCCCGAGGAGTTGCTGGCCGCTTCGCATGCCGCGTGTTTCACGATGGCGACGAGCGCGTTCCTCACGCGCGCCGGCCATCCGCCGACGTCACTCGACACGACCGCGACCGTCTATCTCGAACGCGAAGGCGAGGGATGGAAGGTTCCGAAGATCGAGCTGGCGATCACCGGCGTCGTTCCGGGCGTGAGTGCCGACGAGTTTGCGGCATTCGCAAAGCAAGCCGAGGAGAATTGTCCGATCAGCCGCGCGCTCGCGGTGCCGATCAGCCTCCGTTCGACGCTTTCTTCCTGAACCGGGCGCGGGCTTCGATGTCGCGCTTGACGTCGCTCAAGAACGCCTGTGCGGTCGCCTGTGCGATCGCAAAGCCGATCGCTTCGTCGAAGATTTGACCCGCCGGTCCGAGCGGCGGCGTATAGTGTCCCCGCAACTCGATATACGAGATTTCCGGGTCGTCCTCGCCCCACGCGACCAGCGTGCCCTCGAAGCGCGGAAAGATGACGCTGCCTTCCGGCTGCCACGAAAGCGCGATCTGGTTGTTCAGATTTTGCTCGTCCCTCGTCTCCCGCGCCTCGACGCGCACTTCGCGTTCGATCGAGATCAGCGACCCGTCCATCGGCACGCGTAGCCGCAGGCGCGTTACGCCGTCGGCCTCTTGCCGGGCCGCGAAAAATGCCACCAGCCCCGCCTCGGCTTCTTCCGAAGGGCACTCGAGGGCGGTTCGCTCGCGCAGCTCTTTCATTGCGCGAGAGCGTAGCACCGGACCGTGAACTACCGGGGAACGGACGTTCTCGGAACGTTCCTAAAGTGCCGCCTGGATCGCTGCCAGGAGCTCGGCCGGCTCCGAGGGCTTGGGGAGGGCCGTAATGATTCCGTACATCTGCATGAAATCGCGAATGGCCGCGTCGATGTTGCCGGCGGTGTAGAGGGCGACGCGCATCGACCGCGTGCGTTCGTCTTTGCGCAGGGCTCGCACGAGCTCGGGGCCGCTCAGCACCGGTAGCGAGAGATCGACGATCGTCAGATCGGGGAGCTGATCGCGCGCGAGCTCCAGAGCGCGCCTGCCGTCGGCCGCCTCGAAGACGGTGTGCCCGGCATGCGCGAGCAGCGTGCCGACCAACAGGCGCGCATGCGGGTCGTCGTCGGCGATGAGCACGCGTGCCACTACGTCAAGAATGCTTCGACTTGCAACACGAAGGTTCTGGGCTCGATCGGTTTGGTGATGTAGCCGTTGAAACCGGCCTGCGTGACCTGCTCGCGATCGCCGGGCATGGCCAGAGCCGTCACGGCGACGAGCGGGATTGCCTGCAGCGCCGGGTTACGTTTGAACCTCAGCGCGAACTCGTAACCATCGATGCCGGGCATGAGGATATCGGCCAAGACGATGTCGTATCCGTTGGACTGCGCGGACGTCAGTCCCGAGATCCCGTCGCTGCAGCCGTCGACCTGATGACCGAACGAACGCAGCAGATAGAGCATCAAATCGAGGTTGACGGCATTGTCGTCGATGACGAGAACGCGAGCCACGGATTATTGTGTCCGAGGCAGGGTGAGCGTAAACGTACTCCCCTTGCCGTAATCGCTGCTGACCGTCAACGTGCCGCCGAGCAGCGCCGCCAGATTGCGGCACAGGTAAAGTCCGAGACCGGTGCCTTCGTAGCGGCGCGTGTTCGATGGATCGAGCTGTTCGAACGCCTGGAACAGGCGCTCCTGATCTTCGGGCTTGATCCCGACGCCCGTGTCACTGATGCTGAAGGCTACGGCCTTCTCTTCTTGCTGATTGGTTGCCCACACATCGATGCGCACGGAGCCGGTCTCGGTGTACTTGAGTGCATTGTTCGCCAAGTTGAGCAAGATCTGCGCCAGCGCGCGCCGATCGGTCACGATCGCGCCGCCGGTATCGGCGACCTGCGTCGCAAATTCCAGCCTTTTCTCCGCCGCGAGCGAGGCGAGCGACGCGGCAATTTCGTCGACGACCTCCTTGGGGTCGAGCGGCTCGAAAGCGAACTCGATCTTGCCGGACTCGATCTTCGCGAGATCGAGGATATCGTTGATGAGCGAGAGCAGATGGCGTGCGCTGGATTGTACGATCTCGAGCTGGCGGCGCTGCTCGTCGTTGAGCGGCCCCGGAAGCTGCATCAGCAGCGTCCCGGTGAAACCGAGAATTGCGTTGAGCGGCGTGCGCAGCTCGTGGCTCATCGTCGCGAGGAATTGGTCCTTGGCGCGCCCCGCGCGCTCCAACGCCGCGTTGAGCTGCTGCAGCCGGCGTTCGAAGGCCTTACGTTCCGTCGAATCGCGAATCGATGCCGATACGAACGTGCCTTCGACCGTCGTGACGGGTGCCAAGCTGATCTCGACCGGAAACTCGGTACCGTTCTTGCGCAGACCGTTCAGCTCGAGCCCGACGCCCATCGGACGAACGTGCGGATCGGCATAGTAGCCCTTGCGCTCGCCGACGTGGCGCGTGCGGTAGCGGGCCGGGATGAGCATCTCAATCGGCTGGCCGATCAGTTCCTCGCGATAGTAGCCGAAAAGACGCTCGGTCTGCGCGTTGACCAGAAGAATGCGTCCGTGCGCGTCGACGATGAGCGTCGCATCGGGCGCGTACTCCATGAGAGGAAATTTGCTTCCGGCAAGGTCCTCGAGAGAGAACGTCGCAGACTCTTTCATGCAGGACGATAAACTCCGGCACGATTTGAGCAATCTCCTCGGTGTGGCGCTCGCCAACGTCGAGGGGATGGCCGACGGCATCGTTCCCGTTACGCCCGAGCGCCTCGAGGCGGTGGCCGAAAGCCTGCGCAAGGCCTGTGACGCGGTGGAGACGCTGCGCGGGCGGAAACGAGGATAACTACTCCCCCGTCGGATAGGTCTCCGGCGGCTCGCCGCTCGACCAACGTTCGCTATGTTCCAGCGGTTCGACGGCGCGAGTCAGATCGATATGGTAGACGGCATCAAACTGCTGCATCAATCGCGCGGTGAAATAATGACTTGCGAGCTCGCTCTGGGGCCGATAAACGACGCCGATCGCACGTTCGCGTAGCTGCCGGGGCAGGCCGTCGAGGTGCGGCCGGTGCGGGCGCAGCGGCAAGAGGAACCGCGGCACACCCAGCTCATGAAAAAGATGCTCGTAGCTATCGGGTCGCGCCGGAAGGACGCGTTTGCGCTCCTCGGGAGCGTGCCAGTCTGAGGCTGCCGTCACCGTGCCGCTATATGTGGTAAAGCCAACCGAAACCGCATCATGACCGTGACGTTCGCGGAGCAGCGCACCGATATTCGTTTCCCGCCGCAGGATCATCGACGTTGCCTCGGCGTCGCCGACGTGCGAGTTATGGGCCCACACGACAGCCTTGGTCGGACCCTGGTGGCTCGCGAGATGCAGCATCAGCCGCTCGACCGTATCGGCCATGTGCGCGTCGCGCAAATTCCAGGTTGATACCGAGTCGTCGATCATGGCACGATAGTAGCGCTCTGCTCGAGCTACGATGCGAGCGTTCTGTTCGGCGTAGAAATACTGATCCGCGGCCACCTGGCCGTCGAGGCGCGCGAACCTCGCGGCGCTGCGCTGGATCTCCATGAGCGCCTCGACTACGTCTTCGCGGCAGGACGGATGCGCTCCGGTAAGCGCGGCGACACCGTACGCTTCGGGATGCGACGCATAGGAATCCAGACAGGAATAGTGCTCGCGCGCGCGATCGGCAAGCGGCGTGTCGACGCGGTCCAGATACCCCAGGACCGCTTCGATCGACGCGTACATACTATACAGATCGAGACCGTAGAATCCAACTTTCGGCCGCGGCGCTCGACAGGTATCGTTATATTCACGCATGCAGCCGACGAAATCGAGGACGTCGGTGTTGCGCCACATCCACGTCGGAAAGCGTTTGAAGCCGTCGAGCGAGTCGACCGCTTCGCGATCATCATTCGTGCCGCGGACGAAGCGATTAACACGATAGGCGTCGGGCCAGTCGCCCTCGATGCAGACGGCGGTGAAGTCCTTCTCGACGATCAGCCGCTTCGTGAGCTCGGCGCGGAGGTGATAGAACTCGTGGGTACCGTGCGTCGCCTCGCCGATCAGGACGATCGGTGCATTGCCGATCATTTCGAAGAGCTCGTTGTGGTCGTTGGCGTTTCCGGTCAGCGGAACGATCGCGCGAGAGAGCCTGACGGTGGCTACGCTACTTTCCATTTCCGGCTCTCCTTCTCTGCCGAAGACAACAACGCACGAACCTCGCCGTCTTCGACCTGTTCGAAGTTTGTGTAATAGGTTCCGACGGCATAGAACGGCCAGGGCTCGTAAAGCGCCACCGCTTGGTCTGCGGCGCGCGCCAGCGCGGCGACGGTCTCGGGCGGTGCCACCGGAACGGCAACCACGATCGCCGCGGGATTGCGTTGCCGCAGCGCGCCGACGGCCGATTGCATCGATGACCCGGTTGCCAGCCCGTCATCTACGAGCAGCACCGTCTTCCCCGCAACCTCGGGCTCCGAGCGATCCCCGCGGTAGGCGATTTCGCGCCGCCGCAATTCCGCTAGTTCGCGCGCAAGCGTCGCCTGGAACTCGTGCTCGGTGACGCCGGCGAGCTGCATCGTGCGCTCGTCGAAGATGTACTTTCCGTCCGAGGTGACGGCGCCCATCGCGAGCTCTTCGTGTCCGGGCACGCCCAGCTTTCGAACGATGTAGACGTCGAGCGGCAACTGCAGCGAGATCGCGACTTCGTACGCCACCGGTACGCCGCCGCGCGGCAAGGCCAACACGATCGCGGATGGATCGTGCGCGTAAACCGTTAGAAAGCGGGCCAATCGGCGCCCAGCGTCGGCTCGATCGCGAAAAAGCGGCATACGTTCCTCCTCAGATCGAGTCTGGACGGACGGGAAGAAAGCCCGATGAAGGACGCTTCACGAATCATTCCCAAGCTTCCGACCGCGACGCGCGATCGTCCGGACCGCCTTCCCAAGACGTTCCCCCTCGCGCGTCATGATTGTTGCATGTTTATCGATGAGCGCGTCGTCCGGCGCGACGGCTTCGCTCGATGCGCCTTTTCCACCGCGATCGATCGCGCCGAGCGCCTTCTCTCTTCGGCCGCCGAGAACGGCGCCGTCGAAAAGCTCTTCGTTGAAACGGAAACGTCGGTCACCGTCGTCGACGACCTTACCGACACCATCCGCCGGCATGAAGCGCTCGAATTTCACTGGCGTCCAAAATCGCGGCTGTTGCCCGAAGCGCAAGCGCTGCTGACGGTGCGCCCGCACGCCCCGCAAGGGACGCAACTACAACTAAGCATTACGTATCTGCCGCCGCTCGGCAGCGTGGGAAATCTCTTCGACGCAGTGCTCGGCCGGCACATCGCCGGCATGACGTGCGCCTTGCTGCTGCGCCACCTGCGCCACGGAATCGAGCACGCGGGATAAGCACTGCCTTCTTACGGTCTTGATATTTCCGGCGTATGATAGGCGTGTGAAGTCAGGCTAGAAAGGAGCAACGACTCTCATGGCACTCCCAAGCACGCGCAGCAGCATCACGGGCGACATCGACACGCTCTTCAATCAGCTGATCGGCGATTGGGTCTTTCCTCGCTACGAATATTCCGCATTGACGGTTCCGGCGCTCGATCTCTACGAGCAGAACGGCAAGTACGTGGCCGAGATGGCGGTCCCAGGCTACAAAACCGGCGACATCAACGTCGAGGTCAACGCCAACGTGTTGACGATAAGCGGCAAGTACGACGAGACATCGCAAAAGAACGATGCCAAGTACCACCGTCGCGAAATTCGCCGTGGGTCCTTTTCACGTTCGATCGCGATGCCGCAAGAGATCGACGCCAACAGCGTCAACGCCGACGTCGAACGTGGCATCCTGAAGGTGACCGCCGCACCGGTCAAACCGATGGCCGCCAAGAAGATCCCCGTCCGAGGCGAGTAGCCTCAGGTAATCGAAAACCGGCCTATGGCCGTAGCAATCGACCGCGCGTCGAGCCTCGAAGACTTCGAGAGGCTGCGCGAACTTCTCGTAGCATACGAAGAAGATCTCCCGGTCGAACTGCGTCATGGGCCGGTTCCCTCACTAGAAGAACTCTCCGGCCGGTATCGCGGTCCCAATGCCGCGTTCATCGCGCGTCTCGACGCTACGAGCGCGGGATGCGTCGTCTTTCTCGCGCAAGACGCGTCGACCGGCGTGCCCGCACGCCTGTACGTTGCCCCGCACGCGCG
Organism: Candidatus Acidiferrales bacterium; assembly: GCA_035504755.1. Lineage (GTDB taxonomy): Bacteria > Vulcanimicrobiota > Vulcanimicrobiia > Vulcanimicrobiales > Vulcanimicrobiaceae > Aquilonibacter. The sequence goes on along the minus strand of DATJRM010000008.1, from coordinate 135,111 downwards.
GAAACACGGGGCCGGTCGTGCGCTCGTGCACGCGGTGATGGCGTTCGCGCACGAAGGCCCCTACGATCGACTCGTCCTCGATACGCATCGCGAACTGCTGGGGCTGGCGTATCGGCTGTACATCTCGCTCGGCTTCGTCGAATACCAACCGCCGTGCGCCGAAACGACCGGCGCCTGTTCGACGTTTATGCGACTGTCGCTACGCGATCGGCCGTAAAGCGCACCGATGAGGGCGTATGCATCGCGCTGTCGACGCTGATTCGAACGTCCAGCGCAATCACGCCTTGCGCATCGGCGAGCAGCGGGTTGATATCGAGTTCGGCAATCTGCGGATGCGCGACGATCAAATCGCCCAGTCGGACCAAAACCTCGGCAATGGCATCGAGGTCGGCCGGCGGCTGACCTCGATAGCCTGCCAGCAGCCGTGCGACACGCGTTCGAGCGATGAGCCGCCGCGCAAGAGCGGCGTTGAGCGGCGCGAGTTCGATGCTCGTATCGGCAATCGTCTCGACCGCTGTACCACCGTGTCCGAAGAGCACCACCGGACCGAAGACTGCATCGACGCTCAAACCTGCGATCAATTCGATCGCTCCGGGCCGCTGCACCATCTCCTGCACGAAGAAACCTTCGATCTTGGCGTCCGGACGCGCCGCGCTCACCCGCTGTAACATCGCGTCGGCGGCTGCGCGCACGGCTTCGGCGCCGCGAAGATTGAGGGCGACGCCGCCGATATCGCTCTTGTGGGTGATCTGTGGTGAACGGATTTTGAGTGCGACCGGTCCTCCGAGCTGCGCCGCAGCCGCGGCGGCCGCTCGCGCATCCGCTGCCGACGAACGATTCGGCGCGGTAGGAATGCCGTATGCGGCACAGATCGCTTCGACGTGGTCGTAGTCGAGCCATCGGCGTCCTTCGATGAGCGCGCGCTGAACGGCTGCGGTTGCGGCGGCTGCGTCACGCTGATACGCGCCGCCCGGCATCATCGACTCCGCCAGAAGACCCTGATTTTGGGCAAAACGAACGCGATGCATGAAGCCCTCGATAGCATCGTCGGGTGTGTTGTACGTCGGAATGCCGGCCGCTTCAAAGAGCGCACGCGACGGCGCAGCCGTCGCTTCGCCGAGCCATGACGTGTAGACATTGCTCGTCCCGCCGCGTTGGCGCGCGCCTTGTACACAGGCGATGACCGCTTGCGCGGCTTCCGCCGGATCGGTGAGCGCGGTCGGGCAGTTCAGAACCAGAACGGCATCAGTCAGCGGGTCGCTAAGGAGCACGTCGAGCGTCTCACCATACTCCTTCGCGTGCGCGTCGCCGATCATGTCCACGGGATTGCCATGGCTCCACGTCGGCGGCAGCATCGCGTTCAGACGCTCGATGGTCGACGGCGCCGGTTGCGCAAGCGTTCCGCCCAAACCGATCAGAGCGTCGGTTGCGAGCACGCCCGGTCCACCGCCGTTGGTCAAGATCGTGAGCCGCTCTCCGCCTTGCGGCGTCGTCAGGGCGAGCGTCTCGACGGCGTCGAACATCTCCGGGAGCGATGCGACGCGCAGCATACCCGCGCGGCGAAACGCGGCTTCGTAGACGGCGTCCGATCCGGCGAGCGCACCAGTGTGCGAACGCGCAGCCTTTGCGGCGGCAGGATGGCGTCCCACTTTGATCGCGACGATCGGCTTGGCTTTTGCGGCTTCGCGAGCCGCCGCCATGAAGGCGCTCGCCTCGATCAGGCCTTCGACATATAAAAGAATTGCGGACGTGGCGGGATCCTCGGCGAGATACTCGAGCATATCGCCGAAGTCGACGTCGGCCATGTCGCCCAGCGAGACGATGTTCGAGAAACCGATGCGGCGCGGCTTGGCCCAATCGAGCACGGCCGTAATCAGCGCGCCCGATTGGCTGACGAACGCGATTCCCCCGCTCGCCGGCGAGAGATGCGCGAAGCTCGCGTTGAGGCCGATGCCTGGGACCATGATGCCCAGACAGTTTGGCCCGACCACACGCACCGAGCCCTCAGCCGCTGCTGCGACGATATCGCGCTGCATCCGCTTACCTTGCTCGCCGAGTTCGCCGAACCCGGCGGTGATGATCACGGCGGCATGCGTTCCGACCGTGCCGAGCTGCCTGATCACGCCGGCCACTTGATCCGGCGGCGTTTCGATCACGGCGAGGTCCGGTGCTTGCGGTAGCTTCGTGACGTCGGGAAAGGCGCGCAGGCCCGCGATCCGATCGTGGTTGGGATTGACGGCATACAGCGTTCCGCCGTATCCGCCGCTTTGAAGATTGGCGAGCGTGACGGCGCCGACGGATTTCGGACGATCCGAAGCTCCGACGAGCACCACTGAGCGCGGCGTGAACATGCGATCGAATGCGCGTGTGGACATGGGCTAAGCATGGCACAGCCGCTCGCGAGCTGTTGAGAAAATTTTACCGATTTTATTCTCAAGACGTTCCCGGCTTATTCCGCGGGTTCTGGCCTCATTAAAGACGAGCTACACGCTCGGGTCTTCGAACCCGTGGAGGCAACATGGACAAGCAACCCGCCCGCTCCGGGCGCATCTCTCTCAACTGGCTGCTGGTCGTTCCGTTCATCGCCGTCCTTTTTCCGTGGTTCTACAATTTTGACGAACCTCGGCTCGGCGGCTTTCCATTTTTCTACTGGTACCAGCTCGCGTGGATCTTCCTGACCGCGGGTTTGACGCGGCTGGCGTTCCGGCGCGGGGAGGCATAAGATGGCTAGTGCCGTTTTCGTCATCCTCTTCGGCGCCGCACTGATCCTCGGGTTCTTCGGTTCGCGCTGGCGCGCAGCCAGTATGAAGAGCTTGAGCGAATGGAGCTTGGGCGGCCGCAACTTCGGCAGCGTCATCTCCTGGTTCTTGGTCGGCGGCGATATCTATACGGGATATACGTTCATTGCCATTCCGGCTTTGATGTTCTCGACCGGAGCGCTCGGCTTTTACGCGCTCCCCTATTGCATCATGCTCTATCCGCTGCTCTTCATCGTCTTCCCCAAATTGTGGCAGGTCGCGAAGAAACACGGCTACGTCACGGGGCCCGAGTACGTACGCGGGCGGTTCGGCAATCGCTGGCTCGCGCTCGCCATAGGCATTACCGGCATCATCGCGACCATGCCATATATTGCACTACAGCTTACCAGCACGCAAGTGCTCTTCGGCGCACTCGGCTGGAGCGGCAGCGGCTGGCTCGCATACGCTCCGCTGACGATCGCTTTCCTCGCGCTCGCGGGCTTCAGCTTCCAAAGCGGCCTGCGCGCGTCGGCACTGCTCTCCGTTCTCAAGGGTGTGCTGATCTACACCGCGGTTCTGGTTGCCGTCATCGTCATTCCGCTCAAGCTGGGCGGTTACGGGGCGATCTTCAGCAAAGCCGGCGCCAAGCTGCTGCTCGTACCACCGTCGGCGCACACGTTTGCGCAGTATAGTGCATACGGTACGCTGGCGCTCGGATCGGCAATCGCGCTCTATCTCTATCCGCACGCGATCACCGGACAGTTTGCCGCGGCGAGCGCGAAGGTCATCAAGCGTAACGCGATAACGCTACAGGCGTTCAATCTGCTGCTCGGCTTCCTGGCTTTCCTCGGCTTCATGGCAATCGCCGGCGGGGTCGCTTCCGATCCGGCGTTTGCAGCAGGGTTCAAGACCTTCGGCAGCAGCTTTGCCGTACCGGCCGTACTTATGAAGTACCTCCCGGATTGGTTCGTCGGCTTCTGCTTCGCCGCCATCGCCGTCGGATGTCTGGTTCCGGCCGCGATCATGGCGATCGGCAGCGCAAACATCATCGTCCGCGACGTCTGGACCGTCTTCGCGCCATGGAAAAACGCAGAACAAGAATCAAGTGGGGCCCGCTGGTTCTCCGTGGTGATGGTTCTCGGCGGCTTGTTCTTCGTCGTCGCGATCCCGATCAAAGAGGTCGTGAACTTCCAGCTGCTCGGCGGCATCTGGATCATCCAGACCGTACCCGCTGTCTTCCTAAGCCTTTACTTGCGTAAGTATCTCACCAGCTGGGGCATCTTCTGGGGATGGCTCGTCGGCATTGCGATCGGCACGTCGATGGTCGTCGCCAACGGCTTTGCCTCAAGCGTCTTCAACCTGCCGCTCTTCGGCGTGACGATCCCGAGCTACATCGCGCTCGCGGCACTGATTCCCAACCTCATCGTGACGTTCGCGCTCAGCCCGCTGCTGCGCGGCGCGGATAAGGACGAGACAGCGGCAGCGGACTACCACGAGGAGCAGTCGGCTCCTTCGGCGACCGCGCCGACGCCCGGAACGGGCGGACTTCATCCTGCGCACTGATTGGAAGGAAGAACGAACATGATAGAAACGAAACCAACAACGGCAGCGCAAAAAGAGACCGCGCGATTCACGATCGAATACAGTCAGTATCTCGACAAAGCCGGCAAGCTCGTCGCAGCGCTGCCCGCCGGCTACGACGCGCAAACCGTCGCTGCGCTCTACAAAGCCATCCTGCGCACCCGCGTGTTCGACGAAAAGGCGCTCGCGCTACAGCGCACGGGGCGCATCGGGACCTATGCGAGCTCGCTCGGTATGGAAGCGATCTTCGTGGGAGCGGCGTCGGCGCTGGCGCCCGACGACGTACTGGTTCCCAGCTTCCGCGAGCACGGCTCGTTCCTGGTGCGCGGTGCGCGGCCAAGCGAGATCCTGCTCTACTGGGGCGGCGACGAACGCGGGAACTCGTACGCAAAGGCGGCACGCGATCTTCCGTACAGCGTCCCCGTCGGCAGCCATAGCGCGCATGCAACGGGAATAGCTCTGGCCTTCAAACTGCGCAAACAACCTCGAGCCTCGCTTGCGATCTTCGGCGACGGCGCGACTTCCAAAGGCGACGTGTACGAATCGATGAACTTCGCCGGCGTTTGGAAGCTCCCGGTGGTCTTCGTGATCAACAACAATGGGTGGGCGATCTCAGTGCCGTTGCAGAAGCAAACCGCCGCCGAGACGCTCGCGCAAAAAGGCATCGGCGTCGGGATTCACTGCGAGCAAGTCGACGGCAACGACGTCATCGCCGTGCAATCCGCGTGCAAAGCGGCGCTCGACCGTGCGCGTAATGGCGAAGGGCCGAGCGTGATCGAGGCGATCACCTACCGACTCACCGATCACACCACGTCCGACGACGCGAGTCGTTACCGCAGCGACGACGAGGTCAAGGCGCACTGGGAAGCGGAGCCGGCGAGACGCCTCGAGAGTTATCTCACCTCGATCGGCAAGTGGACCAAAGAAGACCAGGAGCATCTGCTTGCCCAGCTCAAGGCCGAGATGGACGCCGAAACCGACGTCTACCTGAAAACGCCCGCGCAAGATCCGGTTACGATGTTCGACTACACCTATGCCAAGCTTCCGGTGGAGCTTGCGCGTCAAAAGGAGCAGTTTCTCAAATGAGTGAGATCAATCTCGTCACGGCCATCAATCTCGCACTCGCACGCGCGATGAGCGAAGACCAAAACGTCGTCGTCCTTGGTGAGGACGTCGGCATCGACGGCGGCGTCTTCCGCGCTACCGATGGTCTCGTCAAGCGCTTCGGCGAAGACCGCGTGCGCGACACGCCGATCTCCGAAGCAACGATTGCGGGACTCTCGATCGGGCTCGCGCTGGAGGGTTTCAAACCGGTCGCCGAGATCCAATTCAGCGGTTTCGCCTATCCCTGCATCGATCAGATTGCGAACCACGGCGCGCGCTTCCGCACCCGGACGCGCGGGCGGCTGAGCTGTCCGATGGTGTTGCGCACGCCGTGGGCGGGCGGCGTCAAAGCACTTGAGCATCACTCGGAGGCCAACGAGACGATGTTCACTAACGTCCCCGGCCTTCGCGTCGTGATTCCCTCGAGCCCGAAAAAAGCGTACGGCTTGCTCTTGGCGGCGATCCGCGATCCCGATCCGGTCATCTTCTTCGAACCGACGCGGCTCTACCGCGCGGCCGTCGAAGAGGTTGCCGACAACGGCGTGGCCGCGCCACTCGACACGTGCTTCGTCGTGCGCCAAGGCAAAGATCTTACGCTCGTCGCGTGGGGCGCAATGATTCCGCAAGCGCTGCAGACCGCGGACGCGCTGGCGGCCAAAGGCGTCAGCGCCGAGGTGATCGATGTTGCGACGCTGCGACCATTGGATGAAGACACGATTCTCGACTCGGTCCGCAGGACCGGACGCTGCGTGATCGTGCAAGAGGCCGGACGCACCGGCGGATTTGCCGGCGAGATCGCGGCGCGCGTCGCAGAGAAAGCCTTCAGTTCGCTGCTCGCGCCCGTCGAGCGCGTCACGGGATACGACGTCGTTCTTCCGCTGCCGCGCCTGGAAGAGAAGTTTCTCCCGAACACGGAACGCATCGGTGCTGCCGCACAGAGAGCGATGGCGTACGCATGAGCGCGACGTTCACGCTCCCCGACCTGGGCGAGGGACTGCAAGAGGCCGAGATCGTTGCGTGGCACGTCTCCGAAGGCGATCACGTCACCGCCGATCAGCCCCTCGTCTCGGTCGAAACGGACAAGGCGGTCGTCGACATTCCCTCGCCACACGCCGGCCACATTGAGCATCTTCTCGCCAAGGTCGGCGATCGCGTCAAAGTCGGTGGAAAACTCGTCGATTTCGAAGAGGGGCCGCATAAGGACGCCGGCACGGTGATGGGAGTGCTTCCCGAACCGCCGCCTAGGAAAGCGGAGGTTCCGGCGGCCAACGCCTCCCCACCTAAACCATCCGGTAACGGGAAGGCGCGCGCAAAGGCCTCGCCGGCCGTACGTGCAATGGCGCGTGAGCGCGGGATCGACCTTACCACGATCGAAGGCACCGGACCCGACGGCATCATCACGCGAGAAGACCTCGAACGCGTGGCGCCCGCCGCCGCATCAACGGTCGCTGCAGCCGAACCGTTGCGCGGTATGCGCCGGTCGATGGCCGAGCACATGGCGCAGTCCGGGGCAGCGATCGTTTCCGCGACGCTCTTCGACGAAGCCGATATCGAGGAGTGGAGGGCAAGCGATCATGACGTTACGACGCGGTTGATTCATGCGATCGTCGCGGCATGCGCCGCGGTGCCTCTGCTCAACTCTTCATTCGACGATAAGGCGATGACGGTCGAGCCGCACCCGCGCGTCGATCTCGGCCTCGCCGTCGACACGCCGGACGGGCTGATCGTTCCAGTGATTCGTGACGCGGGCAGCCGTGCAAGTGAATCGCTTCGTAACGACGTCAATGCACTCAAGGCGGCCGCCCGTGCGCGTACGATTCCACCCGCGAGTCTGCGCAATCCAACCATCACGCTCTCGAACTTCGGCATGATGGCCGGTATGCACGCGGCGCTGGTCATCGTTCCACCGCAGGTGGCGATCGTCGGCGCCGGCAGAATCGTCGAACACGCGGTTCCCAATCCTGCGGGCGGCGTCGCCTTCCGGCGCCGGCTCCCTCTCTCCGTCACCTTCGATCACCGCGTCGTGACCGGCGGCGATGCCGCTCGCTTCATGAAAGCGCTCATCGACGCATTGCAAAGGGCATGAGTCATGGACATCATCTGCTTCAGTATGCACGATTTCGAGCGGCCCGCCATGGATCGTGCGAATCTCAATCACCAGCACAGCCTTGCCTATCGCCGCGAGCGGCTCTATCAGGCGACCGCCGTGATGGCTAAGGGCTTCCCTGCGGTCTGCACCTTCGCGACCGACAGCCTCGACGCGGCAACGATCGCTACGCTAGCCGCCGGCGGAACGCGCGTAATCCTTCAGCGCGCGGCCGGTTACGATAACATCGATCTCGACGCAGCCGAGCGTGCCGGCATCGCCGTCATGCGCGTGCCCGCATACGCGCCGGCGGCAATCGCCGAGCATGCGGTTGCGCTCATGCTCGCGCTCGATCGTCACCTATGCCGGGCATACAATCGCGTTCGCGAAGGCAATTTCGATCTAAACGGCCTGATGGGCTTCGACATCTTCGGAAAGACGGTCGGCATCATAGGAACGGGAACGATCGGCGCCGAGCTCGCTCGAATCATGAAAGGCTTCGGGTGTACGCTCCTCGGCTACGACGTGGTGGAGAACCCACATTGCCAAGAGCTTGGCCTTAGCTATACCGATCTGCGGACGCTGCTTGCAACGTCCGATATCGTTTCGCTGCACTGTCCGCTCACTCCCAAAACCAAGCATCTCATCAACAAGGAGGCGCTCGCTGTCATGAAACACGGTGCGATGCTGATCAATACATCGCGCGGTGCCGTGGTCGATGCGGTCGACGTAATCGAAGCCCTCAAATCAGGCGAGCTGGGCTATTTCGGTATGGACGTCTACGAAGGCGAGGGCGCGATCTTCTTCGCCGATCGTTCCGAAGCGGTCATCACCGACGACGTCTTCGAGCGCCTCACGACGTTTCCGAACGTCGTCGTCACCGGACATCAAGCCTGGTTTACCGCCGAAGCGCTGGATGCGATCGCGAAGACGACGCTCGACAACGCCACGGCATTCGAAAATGGCACACCGGATCCCCACAACATCGTCAGCGTGCCGGTGCGCGAGAAAACGGTAGCATCATGAATTTTCCCGAGCGATATAACCGGTTGCAAGCGCTCATTGGAGAACTCAACAAGGAAGCGTCGGGAACAGTCGGCGGATTCACGCGGCTGCACCAGGCGGCGACCGCAGCCGGGACGCTCGACAAGAAGACCAAGGAGCTCATCTCCCTTGCGATCGGCATCGCCGTGCATTGCGAAGGCTGCATTGCGTATCACGTTCACGACGCGCTCGCCGCGGGCGCGAATCGCGCGGAGATCGTCGAGACGATCGGCGTCGCGGTGATGATGGGCGGCGGACCGGGCCTGATGTACGGCTGTGAGGCATTGGAAGCACTCGACCAGTTCACGTCGACACCAGCAGGCGCGTGAGTAACTCGCGGTCGAGTTTATGCAAGAGCTGGTGCATATCGCGAGTAACGGCATGTTCGGCGCGCATATCGTCGTTTAAGCGTTCGACGATGTGGCTGGGATCGTCGGCTCGCACGTAGCGGCGCGTGCAGATGCGCAGCACGTTTTCAGCGAAATAGAGCACACCGCCGGGAAGCGCCAGGTAATGCTCGCCGTCGCCGGTGCGCATCCAGCACAATCCCCAAGCGAGCGTCGTGACGAGTGGCTCGCGGTCGGCGAGGATGCCAAAGCTGCCGCTTGCGTCGCTCGCTACGAAGCTCGTTACGCCGTCGATATGCTCGTACACGTCCTCGCTCGACAACTCGATCGCGAAGATCCTCATCCCCGTAACGCTCCCCGCATGTAGAATTCGGATTCAGGCGTCTTGTCGTGGGCTCCGGCAATGATCTCCTCGCAGTCGCGCAGCGTATCTTCGAATTTGACCGAAACGCCTTTGACGCCGGTGAGGTGCGCGGTGACGTTGAAGGGCTGCGTCAGATAGCGCTGGAGCTTTCGTGCCCGCTGGACGGTTGCGCGATCGCTCTCGTCGAGCTCTTCCATTCCGAGCATCGAGATGATGTCTCGCAGTTCGCGGTACCGCGCCAAGTGGCGGCGAACTTCCTGAGCCGTACGATAATGCCGCTCGCCCAGCGTCTGACGATCCATCAGACGGCTGCTCGATGCGAGCGGATCGATCGCCGGATAGATGCCCTCGGCAGCTTGGGCACGCGAAAGGATCACCACGGTATCCAAGTGACCGAGCAAAGCTTCGACGGCCGGATCGGTAATGTCGTCGGCCGGAACGTAGACCGTTTGCACCGAGGTGATGGCGCCGCTCGACGACGAGAGAATACGCTCCTCGACCTCAGCGACTTCGCTTTGCAACGTGGGCTGATAACCGACCGTTGCGGGCATGCGCCCCAAGAGGCCCGAGATCTCGCTGCCGGCCTGTACGAAACGAAACATATTGTCGACCAAGAACAACACTTCTTTGTGCAGCGTGTCGCGCAGATACTCCGCGTAGGTGAGCGCGGTGAACGCGACGCGAAAACGCACGCCGGGCGATTCGTCCATCTGTCCGTAGACCATGATCGTCGTCGGCATCAAACCGGCCTCGCTCATCGAACGCCAAAGCTCGTGCCCTTCGCGAATGCGCTCGCCGACGCCGGCGAAGACGGAGACGCCGGCGTGCATCGTAACGACCGAACTCATGAACTCGTTCATCAGCACCGTCTTTCCCACGCCGGCGCCGCCGAAGAGACCGGTCTTCCCGCCGCGGGCGAAGGGGCAGAGCAAATCGACGGCCTTGATGCCGGTTTCGAGGATCTCGCTCGACTGCCGTGTCTGCGTGAGAGCGATGGGTGCGGCGTAAATCGGACGCGTGCCTGATCCGGCGATCGGCGCGCCGCCGTCTAGGGGACGGCCAAACACATCGAGCACACGCCCCAGCGCACTCGCGTCGACCGGAACGTGCAGCGGGCCGCCGGTATCGTAAAGCGGCTCGCCTCGACGCAGGCCCGCCGCCGGGTGCAGCGCGATCGCGCGCGCGCGACCGGGGTCGAGATGCTGATGCACCTCGAGAACGGTCCCGGCTTCGGTTTCCAGCGCCCGCCGGATCGGTGGAAGCTTCGGGCATGTGACGTCGACGACGTCGCCGTTGATCGCACAGATCCGGCCGACCGCCTCGCGCGATGCTGCCATGTCCTCTTTCATAACATGCGGTCGTGCAGGAGTTGTGCAGCCGGCCTTCCCGCGCGCTTCCCAGGCCGGGTGCAGACTCGCAATGTATGGACCGGCGCAAACTCGAGACCGAGGTGGAACAGCAGATCGACCGTAAGCGGCGCGCGCAGCGCGCCGCCGGGACCTTGCTCGCCCGAACCACGTATTTCGGCACACTCGGCCTCATGCTGACGCTTCCGATCGTCGCCGGGGCATACCTCGGCAATTGGCTCGACGACCACGCCAGGGACTTTTCGTTTTCGTGGACGGTTTCGCTGATCGTGATCGGTGTGTTCGTCGGCGCGTTCAACGCGGTTTGGTTCGTGCGGCAGACATGGAGCTGACGTCGAACGCCGCCACCACGATCGCGACGACGGTGGCCATCACGGCGATCCTGACCATCGCTTCGTTCTTTACGACACGGCGCCTGGAGCTCGTGCCCGGCGAATCGCAGACCGTCGTCGAGGGCATCGTCGACGCGATCCGCATGGCGATCGCCGGCGTCTTGCCCGAACACGTCAACCTCGTGTTGCCGTTCGTCGGCACGCTGTGGATCTTTCTGGTGGTCGCAAATCTGGCCGGGGTGATCCCCGGCGTCAATTCGCCGACCTCAGATCTCTCGACGACTGCGGCGCTGGCGGTGCTCACGTTCTTCTTCGTCCACTGGGCAGGCATCAAGAGCGTCGGTACTCGCGCGTATTTCTTACACTATCTGGAGCCCAATCCGATCATGCTCCCGTTCGAAATCATCAGCGAGCTCTCGCGCACGCTGACGCTCGCGGTGCGCCTGTTCGGAAATATGATGAGCCTGGAACTTGCAGCCCTCATCGTGCTCGGAGTTGCCGGCTTTCTCGTCCCGATACCGCTTCTGCTGCTCCACATCGTCGAAGCGCTGATCCAAGCGTATATCTTCGGCATGCTCGCGCTCGTGTACGTCGCGAGCGCCATTCAAACGCAACACGAGCGTCTCGCAAAGCAAGGAGTCCCCGCATGACGTCTATCGGATGGTTCATCACCGCCTCGACCGTGGTGGCCGCGATTGCGATCGCCTTCGGTGTCTTCGGACCGGCACTCGCCATGGGGCGGTCGATTGGCGGCGCTCTCGATGCGCTCGCGCGTCAGCCCGAAGCCGAAAACGCGATAACGCGAACGCTCTTCATCGGCCTGGCGATGATCGAATCGCTCGCGATCTACGCGCTCGTCGTCGTCCTCATCATTCTTTTCCGTAACCCACTGCTCACATATCTCATCGGAAAGTAACCATGGCTTTGAGCTGGAGCACGTTTCTGATCGAGATCGTCAATTTCGTCGTTCTCGTTTGGCTGCTCACGCGCTTTCTCTATCAGCCGGTGAAATCCGCCGTTGCGAGGCGGCAGAAAGCCATCGCAGGCGAGATGCAGCGGGCTCAGGAGCTCGCCGCCAAATCCGACGCACTCGAAAAGCAATATGAAAATAGGCTCGTCGATTGGGAAGGCGAGAAGGCAAAGCTCGAGGCGGCATTCGAAAACGAGATGACGGCGCAGAAAGCGACTCGAGAGCAGCAGCTCGAGGCCGAGCTCGCGCGCAAGCGCGGGCAGGAAGAAGCTGCGGCTCGCACCCGTGAAGCCGAAAACTCGCGAGAGCTCGAAAAACGCGCGGCCGAGAAAGCGGTCGCTTTCGCTTCCGCGTTGCTGGCTCGAATCGCGTCGCCGGAGGTCGAAAAGCGCATCGTCGACGTTGCGCTCGCCGATCTCACATCGCTCGATGACGACGATGGTGCGACGCTCGCGCGTTCGCAGGTCAACGGCTCCGGGCCGGTGGTAGTCGCGACACGCTACCCGCTCGATGACGCGCGTCGAAGCGCCCTCATCCAGGCACTCACCCGTGTCACCGGGCGGGCACTCGAGATTCACTTCGAGGAGCGAGATAATCTCGTCGCGGGCATCCGTATCGACTTGGGCACCGCCGTCCTCGAAGCCGACGTCGCGGAAGAACTGCATTGGTTTGCGGAGCACTCCCGTGACGGCGGCTGATTTCAAAGACTATCGCTTCGCACTGCGCGTCCGAGAGCAGGGTGAGGTGATCTCCGTTGGCGACGGCATAGCGTGGATCGCCGGCTTACCGTCTGCGGCGCTCGATCAACTCGTCACTTTTGACGACGGCCACAACAGTCGCGGTATACTTTTCAATCTCGAAGCGGAGCGCATCGGCGCGATCATCCTCGATCCGAGCGAAGGCATTGCTTCGGGAACGCGCGTGCTGCCGGCACAGCCGACGCTCGAGATTCCAGTCGGCGAGGCGCTGCTCGGACGCGTCGTCGATCCGCTCTGCCGGCCGCTCGATGGCCGAGAGCTGCAACGCCCGCAAGCGCAACGCCCGATCGACACGCGCGCCCCGTCGATCGCCGAACGCGACGACGTGCACGACCCGCTTTACACCGGCAACACGATCGTCGATACGATGCTTCCAATCGGACGAGGCCAGCGACAATTGCTCATCGGTGACCGCGGTCTAGGGAAGACGTCACTTGCCGTCGACACCGTCATCAACCAGCACGACGTCATATGTGTCTACGTGCTGATTGGTCAACGCCGCTCGGAGATCAGCGGTATCGTCGCGACGCTCGCGGATTCCGGCGCGCTCGCCGGCTCTGTCGTCGTCGTTGCCGAGGCCGACGCGCCTGCCGGGCTACAGTATATTGCGCCATATGCTGGTTGCACGATCGCCGAATACTGGATGCGCCGGGGACGCCACGCGCTGATCGTCTATGATGATCTCACCCGTCACGCCCAGGCCTATCGCTCGCTTTCACTGCTGCTGCGGCGGCCGCCCGGCCGCGAGGCCTATCCCGGCGACATCTTCTTTTTACATTCACGCCTGCTCGAACGGGCGACGGTCCTTACTGCGGAATTGGGCGGCGGCTCTCTCACCGCGCTACCGATCGTTGATACGCAAGAAGGCGAGATCGCCGCCTACATTCCGACGAATCTGATTTCAATCACCGATGGACAAACGTACTTCAGTTCTCAGCTCTTCGCGACCGGGTCGCTGCCCGCGATCGACTTGACCAAATCCGTTTCGCGCGTCGGCGGAGCTGCGCAAGCGCCGGCCGTCGTCGCCGAAGCCGGTACGATGCGACTCGAATTCTTGCAATTCCTCGAGCTTGAACGCTTTTCCAGGCTTGGCACGCGACTCGAGCCTTCGACCGCCGCCAAAATCGAACGCGGGCGGATCTTGCGCGAAGTCTTCAGACAAGAGCGGTTCGCGCCGCGCCCGATCGAAGCGCAGCTTGCGACGATGATCGCATTCAACGAGGGGTTGCTTGACAAGCTCCCGCTAGAAACCATACGACCGGCGCTCACGGACTTCGCCGCGCGAATCCGTGAGAGCGATTTCACGCTGCAGACGCCGCGCTCCAAATGGAGCAACGCGCTACACGCGTGGTTGACCAAGACATGAGCAGACGACGCGATATCGAAGGGCGCATGGCCGTCCTCGGCGATCTCCGTGACGTCTTCGATTCGATGCGTACGCTTTCGCTCGTGGAGATCGCCAAGCTCAGCCGAAACGAACCTGCTCGCCGCCGGCTGCAAGAGCAGCTTGCTGCGATTGCCGGAGCGAGCACCTCATACTTCGAGGCGATCGCTGCGCTTCGAGGCCCGCGGCTCTTCGTGCTCGTGGGCTCCGAGCGCGGTTTCTGCGCCGGCTTCAACGACGCCGTGGCACGGCACTGGGAACGCATCACGGCCCGCGACGAACTCGCGCAGGCGATCGTCGTGGGGGGCATGTTGGTCGAGCGCATCGGCGCATCGAGGTCGATCGCGGCCTCGATCGGCGGCCCGGTGATCGTCGAAGATATCGACGCAATCCTCATCTCGCTGCTGGGCCGGCTCTCGGAAATCGAACGGCGGCTAGCGCTCCCGATTTCGTTGTCGACGATTTCGAACGGTCGTGATGACGTTTCCGTCACGGCTATCCTCCCGTTTGAACCGCGAGGCGCAAGTCCAAACGGCCACCTGCCCGAACTCAACCTTGCGCCGAACGTCTTCGTCCGCGAATTCATCGATCAATACGTCGACGCAGCCTTGCACGGCGTCTTCGCAACGTCGCTCTTGAGCGAACATCGCGCCCGCCTCGCGCACATGACCACCGCGATCGATCGGCTGGACGAGACGACCGACGCACTTCGACGCCGCGCCCATCGCCTGCGTCAGGAAGAGATCACGCAAGAGGTCGAGACGATTCTCCTGAGCGCTACGCCGTAGATTCTACAGCCACCAGTGCGCGCCGAGCGCCATGTTGAACGTCGCCGCCCAGCAGCAATACATCAGCCAGAGGCCGGTAATCACGTGGAAGAAGCCGATGAGCTTCGGCGTCGGGATGATACCGAAAGCTTTCGCGATGTCGGCGAGATAGACGAGCACGAGGCCGAGAAAGATCAGCGCGACCGGAACGTCGCCCGCTTGCGCGAAGACGAGCAACCCCAGAAGCGAGATGAGCGTGAACGCCATCCCCATCCACGCTCCGGGCTTGTGGTCCGCGCTCAAGAAGCGGCGGCCGCCGAGCGCAAACCAATGCACGCCGTATGCCGTGAAGGCGAGTCCCGCCATATAGAGCGGCGCGCCCTTGAAGACCTGGAACCACGTCAACCCGACGAAGATATACGTGCCGGCAAGGAGCTGCATGAAGCCGGGCATCCACACGCCCCACATCCCCATGCTCTTGTCATTCTCCGGCGATGACGGCGGCCAGCCGAAGAGCTCTTGACCGCCATAGATGAAATACCCCGGTCGCCAGACCGAAAAATCCAATTGCCAGCGGGATATACGCTGAGGGTTCAAACGCAAACTGAGTCACAAGCAATCACTCCCCTAGCTGCCGCTAGTGTGCGTAACAAAACCCATTTACCCGCTCAGCGTGCAAGCTAGTCACATATCGACGGCCACGTATATTGCCTGGGGTTATGATTCGCTCGATCGGATCCGCCGGGTTGTCGCTTCAGCCAGCTCGCGCAACGTTGCGCTGACCTCGACCGGATACCCTGCGCGTTCGCGGGCCGCGAGCTTGCGCGGCAACTGCGCGAGATTCGCGCGCGCGTGCTCGCGCATTGCTGCGAGATCCGGGGGCACGCTAACGCGACGCCCGCCGCGCATGACCGCAACGAGCAGCGCGAGCCCCTGGGCGGTTTCACCTGCAAGCCCGATGCGATCTCCGGCCATGCGTCCATCGTCGTCGAACGTGCGCCACACTTGCTTCACACCCGGCCAGCTGGCTTTGCCCGACGAGAGCTTGCGCCGCGCAACGCCGTCGTACATCTGCAGTTTGTAGGCAAAGTCCAGCGCCGGTGCGTCGCTCGAGGTCGTGAGGCTCGTGCCGATGCCGAAGCCGTCGATCGGCGCGCCTTCGCGCACGAATCGCGCCAGGTCGTCTTCGTCGAGGCCGCCGCTGGCAAAGATCGTGGTCTGGGTCAGCCCGCCGGCGTCGAGGATCTCACGCACGCGGCGCGCTTGCGTTGCGAGGTCGCCGCTGTCGATCCGCACGCCTCGAACGACGATGCCGTCGTCGGCAAGACGTTTCGCGAGTGCCACGACTATCCGGGCGGCGCGTTCGGTGTCGTAGGTGTCGATGAGCAGCACGAGACCCTGCGGCCGGACGCGAGCGAACTGCTCGAAGGCGACGGCTTCGCTATCGTGCGCTTCGACGAACGAATGCGCCATCGTGCCGTAGAGGGGGATGCCGAAGCGTTCGCCGGCTTCGACCGTCGCCGTTCCCGCAAAGCCGGCGATGTACGCGGCGCGGGCTGCGAGCAGCCCTGCTTCCGCGCCGTGCGCGCGCCGCAATCCGAAATCGACCAACAATTTTCCCGGCGCCACCAACACGTCGCGCGCGGCCTTCGACGCAATGACCGTCTGAAAGTGCAAGAGGTTGACCAAACGCGTCTCGACGAGTTGCGCTTGCGGCATCGGCGCGCTCACGCGCAGGATCGGCTCATCGGGAAAGAAGATCGTGCCTTCCGGCATCGCGTCGACGTCGCCGGTGAAGCGCAGGTCCGCCAGCGACTCGACGAAGTCGTCGTCGAAGCCCCCCGTGCTTCGCAGATACGCTAGATCGTCGCGCGAGAAATGCAGCTCTTCGAGGAAATCGAGAGCCTGCTCGAGCCCGGCTGCCATGAGAAATCCGCGCCGTGGAGGCAGCGTGCGAACGAAGAGTTCGAAGACGGCCGGACCGTCGAAACCATAGCGACGGTATGCCTGCAACATGGCGAGCTGATAAAGATCGGTCAGCAGCGGGCTTTCATCCATCCTGCCCTCCATGTTCCCGAGAGCTTCCCTTTCCCTGGACGTTCGCGACCTATCGTAGAGAGAGGAAAGGGGCTCCGTCATGGGCATCGTCGTTTTTTCGTCGCTCGCACAAGCCATTGCCGCCGGGTATCAGGTCCTCGAACGCATCCCCGACGGTTACCTCGTTCGGACTCGTACGCAATCGGGTTGGGCGCTCGCCATCGCGCGAGCCTCCTAGAGCGGGCAGTATAGCGCCGTCCCCGGCATCATCGATGCGGCCTACGATCGCCGCGCGGAGTATAGCCCTTCGCCGTCTACGCGGGCGATGCACCGGCGTTGATCGCCGTCCGTGCCATTGGCGTTAGCGAATCACTTGCGCGTTTTCGCTTGTCCGCCTGATCAGCGTCGAAAGTGCAAGCAAAACACTGTTGAGCCCACGATGCGCGAGTTTACGGCCCGCCGATAGGTGCGCGAGTTCGGCGGCCGGATCATCACCAAAAGCATATGTCGCTCGGAGGGTAAGCGCTAGCGCCGGACCAAACCGGCGGAGCACGACGGAGCCGTGCAGCGGCGGCAGCAAACCCCGCTCGCGTGCGGTCCAGAAAAATTCGAGAGCACGGCTCGACGTACGCGACCGCGCATCGAGACGCAGTCCATGGATCGCTCCGTCGACCGAGAAGAGCCGGGGCATCCCAGACGCCGCCTGGAGCAGACGCTCCTCGACGTGCGATCCGGCGACGAGCCAACGCGTGACGTGAAACTCTTCGGATGTACGCATGCTGCTACTCTAGTCGGGCTCCGTGAAGAGTCGGGGAATCGCGCTTCCCCAAGCATTCCCACTTCAGCCGTAGGCTAAGGAGCATGGCACAAGACAACGTGGGCCTCCATCTGCCCATTGGACTGCGTGACCGGCGCGTCGCGATCGCTCTGCTCGTCATCCTTGCCCTCGTGACGGCCGCGATCGCGGCGCGTATCGTCGTAACGAGCTCTGCGGCGATCGGGACGATCGAAGCGTCGGGTACGCTCGAAGCGACCGAGAGCGACGTCTCACCGAAAGTCGAAGGCCGGCTCGTCGACCTACGCGTTGAGGACGGCGACGCCGTCAAACGCGGTCAGGTCGTTGCCGTAATGGAAAGCGTCGACCCGGGGTTGGACCTCGATCAGGCGCGCGCCAATGAGGCCGCGGCTGCCGCGCAAGTTGGTGTCGCACAGGCCGCTTACGATTTGCAACGCGTCACGTATCAGACGACGCTGGCGCAAGCAAGCGAAGGCGTCGACATCGCCCACTCCCGCCTTGGCCAGGCTACCGAAAACTACGGCATCAACGAGCACACGGCAACGCTCGACGTCGATCAGGCTCAATCGCGACTCGCCGCGACACAGTCCGCCTACGATCGCGCGAAGATCGATTTCGACCGGGCGCGCAGCTTGGTGAGTACCGGCGATGTCGCGCAGCAGCAACTCGACGACGCGACCAATGCCTACAACGCCGCTTCGGCACAATTGCAGGTCGCCAAAGACGCGCTTGCCGGCGCGAAGGCCAATCTTCGCACGATCGCCGTCAGCCGGCTCGAAGTGGCAGCTTCACGAGAAGCGCATCGTCAATCGATTGCCGCGTTGGAAACCGCCGAAGCCGAGCGCCGTCTGGTTCTGCAGCGCCGCGCGGAGCTCGTTGCTGCGAACGCGCAGCTCGCGCAATCACGCGCGGCGCTCGGGCTCGCGCAGGATCACGTGCGCGAAACGAAATTGCTGGCGCCATTTGACGGCTTCGTCATCTCACACAACTTTGAAGACGGCGATCTCATCGAACCGGGCTCGGCCGTGCTTACCGTCGGCGATTTGGTTCATCCGTACGCCTACGTCTACATCGCGGAGAGCGACCTGCCTCGTGTCAAGACCGGCACGGACGCCCAGGTCTCGATCGACGGCATTCCCGGACGCACGTTCGAAGGCACGGTCACCGAAATCAGCGACACCGCTGAATTTACGCCCGAGAACGTTCAGACGAAAGAAGAGCGGATCGAGTATCTCGTCTTCCGGATCAAGATCCAATTTACCGACACGACGGGACTCCTCAAGCCAGGGCTGCCCGTCGACGCGGTCCTCCACACGTAGCCGACCGGTGTGGACAACGCAATCGAGATCTCGGCGGTCACGCGGCGCTTTGGCGCAACGCTCGCCGTGGACCGGCTCAGTCTCGACGTCCCCAAAGGTGAGATCTTCGCACTCGTCGGTCCCGACGGCGCCGGCAAGACGACGCTCATGCGGCTGATCTGCGGCGCGCTCGAAATCGACGAAGGCTCGCTTCGGGTCGACGGCGTGGACGTCGTCGGCGAGACCGCGAAGGTCCAGGCGGCGCTCGGGTACATGCCGCAGCGCTTCAGTCTGTACCCCGATCTCTCGGTGATCGAGAACCTACGGTTCTACGGCGATATCTTCGGCGTAGCGGCCGATACGTTCGCGAACCGCGCGACGAGGTTGCTCGGCGACTTCTCGCTCTCGCCGTTTCGCTCGCGTCTGGCCGAAGAGCTTTCGGGCGGTATGAAGCAAAAGCTCGCCCTCGCCTGCACCCTCATCCACAGTCCGGCGACCATTCTTCTCGATGAGCCGACCGCCGGCGTCGATCCCGTCTCCCGGCGCGAGTTCTGGCGTATTCTCTACGGTATCAATCGCGGCGGTACGACGATTTTCGTGAGCACGCCGTACATGGACGAGGCCGAGCGCGCGAACCGCGTTGCCTTCATGATGAACGGTGCCGTCGTGAGCACCGGCACGCCGGACGAGCTCAAGCGCACGCTGCGCGGCGAGGTCGTCGAGATCGAATGCGAGACGCGAGGCGCCGCACGCAGCGCCCTACGCGGCGATTCAAGCGTACATAGCGTCGAGATCTTCGGCGAGACGCTGCACGCCTTGGTCGACAACGCCGATCGCGCGATTCCAGAGATGCGCAAGCGGCTGACCGAGGCGAAGATCGAGGCTAAGCTGGAGCGCGTCGCGCCGACTCTCGAGGACACGTTCGTGGCGAGGCTGGTCTCGTGAACGGCTCCGCAACGACAACCGTGCGCGTCGAGTCGCTGACACGAAAATTTGGCGATTTCATAGCCGTCGACGGTATCTCGTTCGAGATTCACGCGGGTGAGATTTGGGGCTTCCTTGGACCAAACGGCGCGGGAAAATCAACCACGATTCGCATGCTCTGCGGCGTGATGGAACCGACCTCGGGTCGCGCCGAAGTGCTGGGATACGACGTAGCGCGCGATCCCGACGAGGTCAAAGTGCGCATCGGGTACATGACGCAGGGAGCGAATCTCTGGAACGATCTGACCGTCGAAGAGCACTTGCGTTTCTACGCGGGCCTGTTCGATCTCCGCGGAACGGCGCAGGATGCCGCCGTTACCGAATGGACGCAACGCGTCGGTCTTACCGAGCGCCGCAACGAGCTGGCCGGCGCACTGCCCGGCGGATACCGCAAGCGGCTGGCCCTGGCATGCACGCTGCTCCATCGTCCGAAGATGCTCTTCCTGGACGAGCCGACTTCCGGCGTCGATCCGGTCTCGCGCCGAGAGTTTTGGGATTTGATCGTAGAGTTCGCCGAGGAAGGCACGACGGTGATGGTCAGCACTCACTACATGGACGAAGCCGAGCACTGCAATCAGTTGGCGTTCATCTACGGTGGGCGCCTCATCGCTCGCGGGACGCCGGCCGGGCTCAAGCGCGGCGCGAACGTGGGACATACCGTCGAGGTTCGCTCGCCTGATCCGATCGCCGTCCTCGACGCGCTCGACGGCTTGCCGTTCGTGCTGAGCGCCGCCCTCTACGGGTCCGCACTGCACGTGACGCTGCGGCGCCGCGAGGCCGAAGCCGATCTGCACGCCGTCCTCGCTGCCAAGGGGTTTACGACCGATTCGATTCGCGAGGTGACACCGTCGCTCGAGGACGTCTTTGCCGCGTTGGTGTCAAAATCATGAACTGGTTTCGCGTCTGGACGATCGCGATCAAGGAGTACCGGCAATTCTTCCGCGACCATCGCACGGTCGCGACGACGATGCTGCTCCCACTGATCCAGGTCGTGCTTTACGGCTATCTCTCGAGCGAAGTGCGCTACCAGCCGACGATCGTGTGGGACGACTCGCAGACGGCCGAGAGCCGGCAGCTCGTCACGGCGTTCGTCAACTCCTCTTACTTCACAATCAAATACCACGCAACCGGCATGGCCGACGTCGTGCGTCACATCGATGACGGCCAAGCGCTAGCCGGCATCGTCATTCCATCCGATTACGCCAAGCTGTTGCACGAGCACAAGACGGCGCAGGTCATGGTTGCCGTCGACGCGTCGGACGCCACAGCCGCGACCACCGCACTCTCCGCGGCGCAGTCGGTGGGACTGAGCGTCACCCAACAGCTGCAGATCAAGGCTTTGCGCATGGCCGGCGTCGCGCGACCAACGATTGGCGTCGACGTGCGCGCACGCGCCTGGTACAATCCCGGTTTGCGCCAGGAGGTCTTCATCGTCCCCGGCGTGCTCGCCCTCGTGATGCAGTTCACGATGACCTTCCTCAGCATGAGTACGATCGTGCGCGAGCGCGAGCTCGGCACCCTCGAGCAGCTGGTGGTGAGTCCGATTCGCTCGAGTGAACTCATGCTCGGCAAGATGATCCCGTTGATCACGATCGGCTACATCAACGTCACCACGATTCTCGTCCTGGCGGTCTTCTGGTTCCGCGTTCCCATACTCGGCAATGTGCTGCTTCTGTATTTCTCGGTCTTGGTCTTCTTCTTCACGACGCTCGGCCTCGGTACGCTCGTCTCCACGATCGCGAAGACGTACATTCAAGCCGTGCAGATGATTCAATTCTTCCTGATGCCAAGCATGCTGCTCTCCGGGTTCATCTTTCCGGTCGAAGCGATGCCGCCCGCGCTCCAGGTGATCTCCTTCGCCATTCCGCTGCGTTACTTTCTCGTCATCGTCCGTGGGATCATCATCAAGGGCGTCGGCGTCGACTACCTATGGCCACAACTTTTGATGCTGGCCGCGCTCGGGCTGGCAGTCTTCGTGACGGCGATCACCCGGTTCCGGAAACGGATCGATTGATGAAACGTCTGTGCGCCCGGGGGACGACCGCCGATCATCTCCGTGCGCTCCTCGATCGTCACGAGCCCTTGTGGCTCGACCTCGACAATACCGACCCCGAGCAGCATGCGCTCCTCGCCGACGTCTTCCACTTCCATCCCTTGACGCTCGAAGATACGCTCGATCGTCACACCCGAGTCAAGGTCGAAGAATACGACGGATATTTGTTCGTCGTCATCCGATCTATGGCGTTGGGCGAAGATTCCCCGGCAAGCGCCCGTTCTTTGGACGTCTCGAAGATCTGTCTCTACGTCAACTCGACCTGCTTGGTTAGCGTTCACGCCGGCGACTCCGGCATCGGCGACCGCGCCGAAGCTCGAACCAAAAGCGACGACCCCGGGCTTGCCGCGCACGCGATCTGCGACGTCGCGATCGACGATTACTTTCCGATTCTCGATCGCGTCGACGATTACGTCGACCGCTTGGAGCAAACGAGCCCCCAAGATCTCGCGCCGCATGACTTCCGCGAAGCGCTTCGCATGCAGTCGCTGGCCTCTGCCGCGCAGCGCAGTCTCCTCCCGCAACAGCCGATCTTCAGTGAACTCGCACGTCTGCACGGCGGCGTTCTGAGCCATGAAGCGCAGCTGTATTTTCGCGACGTCAACGACCACGTCACCCGCATCGTCGAGTCGCTCGATCCCTATCGCGACCTCATCGGGATGATGAGTGACAATACGATTTCGCGGATATCGACCAGGCTCGACTACGCGACCACGATCTTCGAGGCCATCGCGACGGTTACGATTCCGTTCATTGTCATCAGCGGTCTCTTCAGCATGAATCTAGCGGGACTTCCGCTGAGTGCAAACCGTTACGGGTTCTGGATCGTCGTCGCCGCTCAAATCGCGATCAGCGCGATGTTGTTCGCCGTGCTGCGCCGCAGGCGTTTGCTCTAGGCTGCCCCCATGAACCACGACGCAGCCATCCCAGCCGCGCTGAGGACCATGAGTGCGAGCGCGAGCCATAGCCAGACGATCGCCGCGCGACTGACCACTAACGCTCCAAGAATGCGCGGATCGCGCGAGATGCGGATCACGGCGTAAAGCAACGGGACCGCCGCCACGCCGTTGAAAACCGCAGACCAGAAAAGCGCCTTGATTGGATCGAAGTGCATGACACCCATGAGCACGCCGGCAAAGACGCCAAAAACGATGACACCGTAGAAACCTCGCGCGCGGCGCGGCTTGGTATCGAGCCCCTCGTGCAGACCAAAGATCTCCGCGACCATGTATCCGGACGCTCCTGCAAGCACCGGAACGGCCAGCAAACCGGTTCCAACGATACCGAGCGTGAAGAGAGCAAAAGCGAAATCGCCGGCGAGCGGCCGCAATGCCTGCGCCGCGTCCTGCGCCGTGGTGATGTTCGCGGCGCCGTGCGCGCCGATCGTCGCTGCGCACGTCACGATGATAAAGATCGCCACGGCGTTGGAGTAGATCGCGCCGGTATTGGCGTCGGCGTGCACGGCCGCAACACGCGCGCGGCTGACGTCCTCGGTCTCGGGCTCCCGTCGCGCCCGAACCTCTTCGGCCGTCATCGACGTTTGCCAAAAGAACAGATAGGGGGTGATCGTGGTGCCCAGCGTCGCCGTCAGCGTCGTGAACCAGGCGCCGCTCCAACGAACCTCGGGCACGATCGTGTGCCACAGCACGTCGAGCCAGTTCACGTGCACGATGAATGCCGAAACGACGTAGGCAAAGAGCGACACGCAGAGCCATCGCATCACGTTTGCAAACTGCCGGTAGTCGAAGAACACCTCGACGGCCACGACGCAACCGGCGAGCGCAAAAAGCCATGCCTCCTCCGGAATGAACCGAAGCAGCAAATGCGCGGCAGCTGCCATCGCCTCCAGATCCGCACCGATATTGAACGTATTGGCGAACACGATGAGGAGGGCCAACGCCATCGCGGCGATCCGAGGCATGCTGCGCATCAGTGACGACATCAGACCGGCTCGCGTGGCAAGCGCTATGCGCGCGCACGTCCCGTCCAGCACTCCCAGCATCGGCGTGGTGACCAGCGCGGCCCATAACATCGAAAAGCCGGCGGAGGCGCCGGCGATGGAATAGGTTGCTATGCCCGAGGGATCGTCGTCCGACGTGCCGGTTATCAAGCCCGGCCCGAGCGACCTTGCCCAGCCCCCCACGCGACGCCGGATATCGACGTTCATGCCGGCATTTTACCCGAAGCCGCCCGTTCGCACCATTGCAAGCGTCACTATTCGAAGCGCAGCGCTTCGATCGGATCGAGATGCGCGGCCTTCGAGGCCGGATAGTATCCGAAGAAGATCCCGGTCAGCGCCGCAAAGCTGAACGCGAGAAGAATGCCGCTGACCGGCACGGCCATCGGCCAGTTCCCGAAGATCGCGATTGCGCCCGACCCCGCGATCCCCAGCACGACGCCGATCAGCCCACCGAGTCCGGAGAGCACTACGGCTTCGATCAAGAACTGCAAGAGGATCGACGCACTGCGAGCCCCGACGGCAATTCGCAAGCCGATCTCGCGCGTTCGCTCGGTGACCGAGACCAGCATGATGTTCATGATGCCGATCCCGCCGACGATTAGCGAAACGACCGCAACGCCCGCCAGCAAGAGTTCCATCGTGGTCGCACTCGCGGCGGCCGCGTTGGCGATGTCCTGCAGGTTGCGCACGTCGAAGTCGTCGTCGATGCCGGCGACGATGCGATGACGCTGACGCAACAAGTTTACGACTTCGCTCTGCACGAGTGGAATCGAGGCCTGGTCTGCGGCTGAAACCGCGATCACGCTAACGAAACCGCCGAACCAGGTTCCGGTCAGGCGTTGCATCGATGCAGTATATGGTATCAAGATCACGTCGTCCTGATCCGTTCCCATAGCGCTCTGACCTTTTCTCGCGAGCGTGCCGATCACGGTGAACGGCACATTGCGAATCAACACCGTCTTGCCGAGCGGATCTTCGCCGGGGAACAGATTCTGGATCACGGTTTGCCCGAGCACGCAGACCTTGGCGGACGACGCGTCGTCGGCGTCGGTGAAAAATGATCCGGAGGCCATGTGCCATTCGCGGATATAGGTGAAGGTTGGCGCGACGCCGTTCACGCTTGTGTACCAATTATTCTCCCCGGCCACGACCTGCGTGTGCATGCCGACCCCCGGACTCACCGCGGCGACTTTGGGAAGTTTGGCGATTGCGAGACCGTCCTCGGGCGTCAAAGTCGACGCACCGCCTGTGCCCGTTCTCACACCGTTCAAGGTCACGCTGCCCGGAATCACGACCAAGAGATTGCTCCCCAATCCCGTGATCTGCGCGGAGACGGCCTCGCGTGCGCCAACGCCGATCGAGATCGTGATCACGACGGCGGCAACGCCGATGATCATCCCCAGCATCGTCAAGAGCGAACGCACCCGGTTGCGGACGATTGCCTCCCAAGCCACGCGAACGAGTGCAATGACGCTCATAGCGGGATCGCCTCGCCCTTGAAAACCTCCTCGGTTGGCCCGTCGCCGACGATCTTGCCGTCGCGAAACGTGATGATTCTTTTGGCTTTGCGTCCGACACTCGGCTCGTGCGTCACCAGTAAGATCGTCATCCCGTGTTCAGCATTGAGCCGCGCGAACACGTTCATGATGTCTTCGGAGGATTTGGTATCGAGCGCACCGGTGGGCTCGTCAGCGAGGATCAAGCTCGGATCGTTGACGAGCGCGCGTGCGATCGCGACCCGCTGCTGCTGACCGCCCGACATCTGGTTGGACTCGTGTTCGGCCATCTCGGAAACACCAACGACCTCGAGTGCCTGCATCGCGAGCGCGCGCTGTCGCTCCGTGGGAACGCCCGCGTAGACCATCGGCAGTTCGACGTTCTCGAGCGCCGTCGTTCGCGGCAAGAGGTTGTACGATTGGAAGACGAAGCCCAGCCGTCGCGAGCGCACGTCGGCAAGTTCGTCGGCCGTGAGCCCGCTGACGTCCTGGCCTTCAAAAAAATATTGCCCCGACGTGGGGCGTGTGAGAAGCCCGATAACGTGCATCAGAGTCGACTTACCCGAGCCCGACGGTCCCATGATCGCGACGAACTCCCCCGGATCGAGCAAGAAATCGACGCCGGCGAGAGCACCGACGCTTTGGTCGCCCATCGTATACGTTTTATGGACGTCGACGAGCCGGACGACCGGCACATCCGCCACTAGTGCGAACCGCCCGGACGCGACGGCTGTTGCGGCGTTTGCGTGAGGGCAGAGCGCGCAGCCGCCTGCTCTTGCGCCTTCATCGTCTGCGAATCCGCGGTTGCGACCGTATCGCCGGCGTTGAGATTCGCAGGTGCGATCGCCGCCACCGCAGCATCCGTGCCGCTCACCAGAAGGACTCGGACCGCAACGCGCACGAGAGTGCCTTTGCGCATGACGAAGACTCGCCCGTTACGTCCGGCGATGATCGTGCGCGTCAGCGCGGCATCGGTTATGCCCCAAGGCGAGCCGGCAACGACCGCCGCCGCCGTCGCTGCCGGCCCCCGTTGCGGCGGCGCGTATTGCAGCGCCGCAATCGGCACGACGAGTGCATTGGTTACTTTGGCGACGTGTATCGACGCGTTCGCCGTCATGCCCGGGTAGAGCGCTCCGTCTTTGTTGTCGACGTAGACGACGGTGTCGTAGGTGACGACGTTGTTGACGGTGGTCGGATTTTGACGCACTTGATAGACGTATCCGTGGAACGTACGGTTGGGATAGGCAAGCACCGTAAAATCGGCGATGTCTCCGGCGCGTACTCCGCCGATGTCGGGTTCGCCAACCGAAACGTCGACCTCCATCTTCGTGAGATCTTGGCCGAGCGTGAAGAGCGTTGGCGTCTGAAAGCTTGCGGCGACGGTTTGACCGATCGTGATGTTACGGGCGATGACCATGCCTTTGACCGAAGCGCGAATAACCGTGTTGTCGAGATTGTATTGCGCCACCGCGACGTTTGCGCGCTGCACGCCTATCGCGTCCTTGCTTGCCTTCATACTGGCTTGCGCGGCCTGCTCGGTCGCGATTTGCGCAGCGAGTTGCGCTTTCGCTTGAGGAACGGCAATGAGAGCCGCGTCGAGCGCGGACTTCGCGGCCACTTGGTTTGCGGAGTCCGAGTCGTACTGGGATTGCGCGATGTAGCCCGGTTTCAGAAGCGCAGCGTCGCGGCGTACCGTTGCATCGGCGAACACCAGCGCAGCCTTGGCTTTGGCCACCTGCGAGATCGCGGTATTCAACGCCGCTTGCGCCGCATTGACGTTCTGCTCGGCGGCTGCGACGTCGGAAAGACTTGCCGCCCACGTACCTTCCGCCTGACTCTCGGCCGCCTGCGCGTTTTCGAGCGCGGCGCGGTAACTCGTTGGGTCGAGTCGCGTAAGCACCTGGCCTTTTCCGACCATCGAGTTGTAGTCCGCATCCTGCTCGAGAATGGTTCCCGAGACTTGCGTTCCGACCAAAATCGTGTTCTGCGGGTTGACCGTGCCGGTCGCAGCTACGAATTGCACGAGTTGCTTGCGCACGACCGGTGTCGTGACGTATGTGACGTTGTCCGCGGCACGAATGCGCAGCATGACCGTCGCGAGGATCGCGACGATGATGACGGCCGCGGCGGCCGCGATCCGCCGCTGCCGGTTCGGCGCGGTCTTCGAAACGGCGGATTTCCCGTTCGAGGGCGTGGTGGGACGAATGTCGAGCTTCACCGCTTAAACCTAGTCCCCCGGAACCGCACTTTTGGGGAAGCGGCCGGGAAGAGCCGGGGAAGCGCCTCGGCCCCTGGTCAAGGCAGCGAAACGTGGAGGGCCGCGGCGCCCCGAAGCTCGTCGTGCTTGAGCATCGAGAGCGCTTCGTTTGGTTCCTCGAGCATCATCGGCACGGTGAAGGTCTCGATCGGAATCTCGCCGGCGATCCTCAGGAATTCCTCGCTATCGGCACGAGTATTGGCGGTGACGCTACGCAACTCGCGCTCGTAGAAGAGCTCGCGTTCGTATTGCAGGGGGTGCTGTTCGCAGCGCCTCCTACCGCTTTGGCGCGCCACCGTCGATCGTCGACGGCGGTCCGAGCTCGGAAAAGCGGTCGATCTCGGCCTTCGTTAGCATGCTCACCCGGGCCACGAGCTTCCCCGAGACCCAGCGCATCCAGATCTTCTGTCCACCGGCGAGATCGTAGGCCGAGCCGTCGGTCATCGTGACGTGAACCGGCAGCGCCGGATCGCTGAGATGATAGACGTTGACGCGCACACCGTCGAACGCGTCGACGGAAACGTCGCACTCGGTGCCGCGCACGGCAATCTCGCCGGTAGGCGTCGTAAAACGGTAGTCGGCGCGAGCACCGTTCGGATGCATGACCCGAAAACGCATCTTTCCATTGGAGATCACAAAGTGCGCGTGCGCAATCGCGTCCTGCGAGAACGAGTCCAGCTTGAGCACGCTATTGCTCGCCATGATGATCTGCGACGAATCGGCGAGAAGCACGGCGGCCATCGACGCAGTCCCGGTCTGCGCCACGTCGTCATCGAAGAGAACGGTTGACGCAGAGGGAGCCAGCTCGCGCGGCGGCGGCCCGCTCGCCGTAATGTACGTCACGCTGCCGTGCAGATTTTGAAGGATGCGGCCTTCTTGCGCATCGGCACGCCACCCGGAAGCGGCGGTCAGCACGAGCAGCGCGAGCAGCCCCGGTTTCACGGCAGCGAAACGTGCAGCACGGCCGTGCCGCGCAGCTCGTCATGCTTGAGCATCGAGAGCGCCTCGTTCGCCTCCTCCAAGGCCATCGCCACGGTGAAGGTCTTGATTGGAATCTCCCCGGCGATCCTCAGAAATTCCTCGCCGTCGGCACGGGTATTGGCAGTGACGCTACGCAGCTCGCGCTCGTAGAAGAGCTCGCGTTCGTACTGCAGGGCCGGAATGTCGCTGAGGTAGATGCCGGCAATCGCGAGGATGCCGCCGCGATCGAGCGCGCGCATGGCCGGGGGCACGAGCTCTCCCGCGGGAGCGAACATGATCCCCGCATCGAGCGGCGCCGGCGGCGCGTCGCTCGCTTCACCGATCCAATCCGCGCCAAGTTCTCCGGCAAGATCGCGGTGCACGCCGCCGCGGCTCATCACGTAGACCGTGCATCCCCAATGCTTGAGCACTTGAATGACCAGATGCGCGGAACCGCCGAAGCCGTAGAGGCCGACGGTCATGCCCGGTTCGATACCCGCGCGCTTGATCGAACGATAGCCGATGATGCCCGCGCACATGAGCGGCGCCGCGTGCTCGTCGTTGATCGCCGGCGGTACGTGATAGGCGTACGCTTCGCGCACGGTGGCGAACTCGGCGTAGCCGCCGTCGTGGTCCCAGCCGGTGAAGCGCGCGTTCGGGCAGAGATTCTCGCGGCCGCGGCGGCAGTACCGGCACACGCCGCACGTTTCGCGCAACCAGGCGATGCCGGCGCGATCGCCGGCTTTGAATCGCGTGCATCCCGCGCCGGTGCGCTCGACGACGCCGATCACTTCGTGTCCCGGCACGATCGCCGGACGCTTGGGCGGCAGCTCGCCTTCGCTGACGTGGAGATCGGTGCGGCAGACACCGCAGGTGCGCACGCGAACGAGGATCTCGTCGTCCGCCGGCGTGGGCTGCGCAAGCTCTTCGAGCGCAAGCGGCCGCGTCTCGATCGCGGCCGGCTTGCTGAGCACCATCGCCCTCACGGTTTGATCCCTCCGCGGAACGCTACGCGAAGCGGATCAACGGCTTGAGCACTCCATCGAGCTTGCGGTCCATGGTATCGAATGCATTCGGCATATCCTTGAAATCGAAGGTGTGCGTCGTCATCTTGGTCGGATCGACGAGCCCGACCTCGAGCACGCGCAGGAGCCGTTCCATACGCAGGCGTCCACCCGGGCACAAGCCGGTGCGGATCGTCTTGTCGGCCATCCCGACGCCCCACTGCACGCGCGGAATATCGACGTATTCGCCTTCGCCGTGGTAACCGACGTTCGAGATCGTGCCGCCCGGCTTGGTAACGTCCACGCACCACTCGAAGGTCTTCTGCGCCCCTAGCGCTTCGATCGCCGTGTCGACGCCTTCGCCGCCGGTTTCGGCGAGAATCCGAGTCACCGGGTCTTCTTTCTTGAAATCAACGACCAAGTCCGCGCCGTATTCGCGTGCGAGCGCCTGACGTTTGGGCTCGGTCTCGACGGCAATGATGAACCCGGCTCCGCGCAGCTTCGCGCCGGCGGTCGCCATCAGACCGACCGGGCCTTGCGCAAAGACCGCCACGGTCCCGCCGATCGGGATATCACCGTGTTCGGCCGCGACGAATCCGGTCGAGAGCATGTCGCAGCAGTAAACCGCCATCTCCGACGGGATACTGTTGGGAATCAACGCCATATTGGCGTCGGCCTCGTTGACGTGGAAATACTCGGCAAAGACGCCGTCTTTGACGTTCGCAAACTTCCAGCCCGCCAGTGCGCCGCCGGATTGCGAAGGATAGCCGTTCTGGGCTTCCAGCGAACCCCAATCGGGCGTAATCGCGCCGACGACGACGCGATCGCAGGGCTTAAATCGCTTGACTTCGGAACCGATGGCGTGCACGACGCCGACCGCTTCATGGCCGAGCGTGAGTCCTTCGCGCGGCCCGATCGCGCCCCGGACGGTGTGTGAGTCGGACGTGCAAATCAGCGCGTGCGTCGTCTTGACGATCGCATCGTTCGGACCGGGCTGCGGAACGGGCTTGTCGAGCAGTCCCGTTTTGCCGATCCCGAGCATGCAAAAAGCCTTCATCGTCGCAGCCGGCGTCCTTAGCTGCGGTGCGACTACGTGTCTCTGAGTCACCGTACATTCTCCTCTTGAAAGCGAGCATATACAGCGTAGTACCGCGGCCGGAAGACCGAGGGAAGCGCGTTCCCGGGACCTTCACAATCTCGTCAGCGTCGACGCAATACCGAAAGTTCCCAGCGATAGCCGTCGCGATCGCGGAACCACAGTCCCATGTTCTTGGAGCCTTTCGCTTCGGGTCCGATCTCGTCGCCGGGATCTTCGACCTGTACGCCGTGCGATTTGAGCCAGGCAAGCGCATCTTCCAACGCCGCCATGGTGGGAAGGTGAAACGACATGTGCTCGATCGTCTCCGGGTGCGGTTCGCCGATGAACAGGACGATCGTCACGTTCTCGTTGGTGAGGCCGACGTAGTCATTGCCCTCGAACATCGTCTCCAAATCGAAGAGGCGCCGCCACCATTGCGCGCTCGCGTGCAGATCGCGCACCGCGAGGCCGAAGTGCCCGACCGTTCCCAGGTGAATCTTCACGGCTGCTCCAATCGCAGATGCGTGTGTGGACGCTTTTCCCTGACGAACCCGTTGCGGATTCGTAGCGCGTATCCGCGCTACCGCTTCGAGGAGTTCAGCGAGTACCGCCTGCCGCGCTTCAATATCGCGCCGACGCAGGCCGTGCTCGGCGTGTGCAACAACGGCGCGAACGAGGTCGTGCCGATGGACTGGGGCATCGCCGGCCGCATCAACGCGCGCGCGGAGACGATTGCCGCTCGCCCGGTTCCCTTCCGCTGTATCATCTTCGCCGACGGCTTCTACGAGTGGCGCGACCGCAAACCCGTCTATTACACGATGAACGACGAGCGTCTCTTCGCGTTCGCGGGCATTTGGGAGCCGGTGACCGAGGGCCCGCCCTCCTGCGCAATCGTCACCTGCCCGCCGAACACGCTGGTCGCGCAGGTGCACGACCGGATGCCGGTGATTCTTTCGGACCATGATCTCGACGGCTGGCTTGCCACGACCGACATGGATTCCGCGACGGCGCGAGCGTTGCTACAGCCCTACGACGCCAAAATGATGACTGCGCGCAACGTTTCAACCCGACTCAATAACGCGCGCTACGATGCGCCCGACGTGCTTGTCTGCGATCCAACCCAAGGGACGCTTTTTTAGCCCGCAGAAGAGAACCCAACTCACCGGAGGGGGTGCTCGCATGACACGCCGTCGCTCGTTCTTTTCAGCACTGGCCGTTGTCGTTTTCAGCGGCTGCTCAGGAGGAGGCGGCGCGCTACCCGCCCACTCGAACGTGACGCAGGCGATGAAGGGCACGCTCCCACTCACGATCGTGGTCCCGACGCAGAGCGCGATGAGGGCAAAGCGTCCGCTCTTCGTCTCGCCGAACACCCAGTCGCTCGCGGTGTACCTGTACGCGGCGGGCACCACGGTACCGTCCGCCCCGACCGCAACGGCCAACATCAGCGCGACCTCCGCGGGCTGCGCTCTCAACGGGGCGGGCACGGCGATCACGTGCACGGTCGACGTCGAGGCTCCGTACGGCACGGCGGAAGCGCAGATCGACGCCATGAGCGGCACGAACGGAACGGGCAGCGTGCTCGCAACGGTGACGCAGAGCGTTACGATCGCGGCCGGTATGCAGCCGCTCACGATCACCCTCGACGGAACGCCGGCGATTATTCGCCTGATGCTGCAAACGCCGGTGCTGGCGCTGGGAACAGCGGGAACGTCCGTGCTCGACGTCGATGCGTACGACGCGAGCGGCGCGCTGATCGTCGCACCCGGCAGCTTCTCTGCACCTCTGACCGTCAGCGTCGATTCGAGCTACGTGACGCTGGCATCGACGACCGCAACCGCGCCCGGCACGCAAATCAACGTCACGTACGGCGGCTCGACGAGCGCCCCCTACGCCGTGCATTTTGCCGGCAGCGGCGGCGGCATTGCAAGCAATTTGATCATCGGCGCCACACTCGACCTCGATCCGCCGCAAAGCATCGCGATGCTCACGACCAACGAATCGCAAGGCTTTGGTGTCTCGACGCTTGCGACGACGAGCTTCGGCAGCGAGGCTCTGCAATCGTACGTTCCCCTTTCGAACAATCTCACCGGCATCAGCTACGAGGGTTTCGCCGTGCTCCCGTCCGGCGCGTATGCGGTGAACATGTATAACTATTCGACGGAGCAGTGCACGCTCGCCGTGTGGCCCGCCACCGCCGGCGCGCTCCCGTACACACCCTCCACGTTCTCGCCCCCGAGCACGTCGGAGGCCTGCCCGGTTGCGGCCGAGGCGAACGGCGACGTCGTCGCGTCCGACAACGGCGGCGAAAGCGGAACCGAGCTCACCGAATACTCCGTCAGCACGAGTGGGCTCGCCGCCACCGGGCGCACGATCAATCTTAGCGGCGCGCCGGGATCGCCCGGCGCAGTCTCACTGGCCGAGAATACCGCCGGAACGATCGCCGTGACAGGATTCGACGGGAGCTACGAGGTTCTCGTTTATGCTCCCGGCGCATCGGGAACGCCGGCGCCGGCCAACATAGAGCTCCCGCTCTCGGCGCAATCGATCGCCATCGACAGCTCGGGTTCGGTCTACGTTCTCGCATACGGAAGCAGCGGCGGCTATCAAGTCAACGAATACAACGCGTCGCTCTCGCCGACGATCACGATCGCGGCGACGCCGCCGCCGTCCGACTCCGAATACCCCGAGGGCATTGGCGTCGATTCCGCCGGCGAGGTTCTCGTGTCGAACTTCATTTGTCCGGAAACGAGCGGCAGCTGTACGAGCGGCGTCGACGTCTATGCGTCGGGTTCCACGACCATCGAGCGCACGATACCGCTGGCCTATGCCGTCAGCAACTCGCTGGCGTTTTTGGGTCCGGTCGTCGTCCCGTCGCCGGCGCCGCCTTCGAGCGGTCAGTCGGTGAGCGGCGATATGCTCGGCTACGTTGCAAGCCGCACGTGGACGTATAGCGGAAATGCCAATGGCGTCACGGTCTATTTCGGGCTCTATGCCGATCCGCAGCTCGTCAATGGGAACATCCGGTTGATCGGCTTCGAGTCCACGACGTCATCGGGACTGTTCTCGACGACGAATGAGGTCGGGAGCCTCGACGTCACGCGGCTGAGCGGCAGTTACCTCGCAGCGGCGTTCGCGTCGGTCTCGAGCGGCGTCGCGGGCATCTCGGGAAGCATTCCCGGAACGCCGCTGCTCGTGCCGAGCTCGCTCGCGGTCAATCAAACCTGGAACCCGGAGCAAAACGCAACGTTCGTCAACGTTACGGGCGGTAGCGCATACGCGCAGGTCGTAGCCGTCGGCTCGGTTCCCGGCATCTCCGGCTGTCCGTCGGGGAGTTCGTCGAGCGGCGCAACGGTGCAATACTCGGTCTCCGAGCCCGGATCGAGCGGCGGCAGTTTCGACATGAGCTACGTGCCCGGATGCGGTATCACGTCGTTCTCTCCCATCGGCGCGGGCATCGCAACGCTGCAAAGCGTCGGCTCGATGTCGAGCTTGGGACAGCTCACCGTTCCGGCCGGTCAACCACCGTTTGTCGCGGCGCTGCACAAACTCTGGCAGGGCTTCTTCAACGTGCACCCACCGTCGAATCCGTAGGAACCCTCACCGGCTCTTCGCTCTTCTGATCGTCCGGCGCGAAGCGCAGGTACATAATCGGAATCAGGAGCAGCGTCAGCACGAGCGAGCTCGAGAGGCCGCCGATGACCACGATGCCGAGCGGGCGTTCGGCTTGCGAGCCGGGATCGAGCGCGAGCGCCAGCGGTAACATGCCGGCGATCATCGCGAACGTGGTCATGACGATCGGCCGGAAGCGGTGGTGCGCGCTTTCGACGATCGCGTCGAGTTTGGTCAGGCCGCGGGTGCGGAGTTGATTGGCAAAGTCGACGAGCAAGATCCCGTTCTTTGCAACCAGGCCGACGAGCATGATCGAACCGATCAGCGAAAAGAGATTGAGCGTTTGGTGCGTGATTGCAAGGGCGCCGATGGCGCCGACCACGGCAACCGGCACCGTGAACATCACGATGAACGGCGTCACGTAGCCGTTGTAGAGCGCAACCATCAAGAGATAGACCAACAGAATCGAGAGGAGCAGCGAGATGCTCATCTCCTCGGTCGTCTGGGTCACTTGCTGTTGATTGCCGCCGGAAACCGGCGCCACGGTGATGTCCGAAGGCAGGTGCAGCGCGCGCAGCCGCCGCTCGTAGTTGCGAATCACGTTCGAGAGCGTCGCACCGGGCGCGACGTTCGCGCCGATGAGCACCACGTTGCGGCGCTCCAGGCGAATGATCAGGGGCGGCGCCGGCTGATTCTCGAGACTGACGATGTCGCCGACCGTGACGATGGAACCGTTGTTGGCTCGAATCAGGATCGACTTGAGGCTCGCGAGATTATCGAGGTTCTGCAACTGGTAGATCACCTGCACGTACTTGAGACCGTCGGGACCGGTAAACTCCGTTGCCTGATAACCGCCGTACGCGGCCCGAACCGCAGTCGACGCGGTGCCGATACTGGCGTCGAGCGCACGCGCCGCGTTGCGATTGAACTCCACCTCGAGCTGCGGCGATTCGAGCGCATTGGACGTCGTGGCGTCGATCACGCCCGGCGTCTGCTCCAAGGCGGCAAACGCTTTGTCTGCCGCGGCCGACGGATCGGCGGTCGCGCTTTCGACCACGTACCCGATCGGCTGCGAGATGCCGCCCGACGGATTGGTCGACGGCACGCCGGTGACTTGCGCGCCCGGCAGCGCTTGACCGATCTCGCTCGCTAGCGTCTGCGACCAGTACTGCGTCGAACGGTGCCGCCCGGTCTTCAAGAAGATGTGGATCTGTCCGATCGCGCCGTTGTTGATGTAGCCGCTGAGCGCGCCTTCGTACGCGCCGGCAATCGAGGTCTCGGAGAGCAGATCCGGGACTTTGAGCACGATCTGCTCGGCCTTACGCACCGCGGCCGTCGTCGTGGCGAGCGGCGTGCCCGTCGGATAGCTGATATTCACGAAGAGCTCGCCGCGATCGACCGGCGGCATGTATTCGAAGCCGACGACGCCCAGCGGTATCAACAACAACGCGGCGACCAAGCTTCCGAACGAAACCCACACGACGAGCGCGCGATGCTCGAGCCCCCAGCTCAACGCCGTCTGCGCGTACCACGTTCGCACACCGTCGAACCACTCGGTAAAACGATCGATGACGCCCCAGGGCCGCCAGCGCGAGAAGAGCGCCCATCGTCCGGAGAGCGCGGGCGTCACGGCGAACGAAACGAAGAGCGACGTCAGCGTCGCAACGGTCACCACGAGGCCGAACTCGCGCAAGAACAAGCCGACGGTGCCCGGCAAGAACGAGAGCGGAAGAAACACGACGACGATCACGAGTGTGATCACGATCGTCGCGACGCCGATCTCGGAGATACCGTTGATCGCCGCGTCCTTGGGCTTCTCTCCCTCCTCTTGATGCCGCGAGATATTTTCGAGGACGACGATCGAGTCGTCGACGAGGATACCGATCATCAACGTCATGCCGAGCAGCGAGACGGTGTCCAGGGTGAAGCCCATGACCTGCATGGCCGCCAGCGTCACGAGGAACGAGGCCGGAACCGCGATCATCACGACGATCGCTTTGCGCCACGAGCGCAAGAAGAACAACATCACGAGCGCCGTGATCAAGATCCCCTCGATCAGCGTGCGCGTCACACCGGAGAGCAGATCTTCGGTATACGTCGATTGGACGTTGAGCACGGTGAACTTCACCTGCGGATATTGCTGCTCCAACCGCGGAAGTTGCGCCAGTACTGCGTTCGAAGCCGTCACTTCGCTCGAGCCGGCGGCCTTCTGCACGTCGAGCTCGATCGTGGGCGCGCCGTTGCTATACGCGAAAACGCGCTGCGTTTCGTACGCGTCTTGCACGTTTGCTACGTCGCTGATACGCCAGAGCCGCGAGGTCGCGGTCCACGGATAGACGCTCGACGATGCCGACGTGCTGGTCGCGGCCGTCGTCGAGTTGCCGAGCAAAAGGTTCGCCACCGTCGGGACGTCTTGGATGTCGCCCCGGACGTCGAGATTCGTCTCGCGATTCGACTCGTAGACGATGCCGCCCGGCGCGCGCACGTTATTGTTGGCGATCGCGTTGATCACGTCGGTGAGCGTGAAGCCCGACGACGACAGCTTCTGCGGACTGACGTTGACCTGGATCGAAGCGGTGACGTCGCCGTTTTCCTGGACGTACGAAACGCCTTGAACTTGCTCGATCGCCGGAACCACGTCGTTGGTCACGATCGCCGAGAGCTGCCCGAGCGAGTACGACGTCGACGACGCCGCCAGCGACACGACGACCGCTTCGGAGGGGTTGTAGATCGAGATCTGCGGCGTGGGCAGATCGCTGGGCAGCTGGTGCAGCGAGTTTTGGACGCGACCCTGGACCTGGACGAGATCGGTGTTTTCGTCGGAGTTGAGCGTGAAGACGGCGACGATCGAGGCCTGGCCCGGCTCGATCGACGTCTCGACGTAACTCAGGTCCGGCGCGCCGGCGATTTCGTCCTCGAGCGGCCGCACGATGGCGTCTTGCATCTCGGTCGTCGACGCACCCGAGTACGTCAACAATACCTGAATCGACGGAATGTCGTAGTTTGGAAGCTGCTGCTTGACCAGGCGAAAGCCGGAAAGCGTTCCGGCAATCAGCACGAGGCACAGAAAGACCGTGACGAGCGTCGGGCGTTCGACGAAGACCCGCGTAAACTTCACGATGCCTCCACCTCTGCGGCATGGGGCGTCGGCCCCAGCCACATAAAGATGACCGGAACGAGCACCAGCGTCAAGACGAGCGAACTGATGAGGCCGCCGATGACGACCACGCCCAACGCTTGGCGTTGCGCGCCGCCGGGATCGAGCGCCAGCGCGATCGGCGTCATGCCCGAGATCATCGCGCACGTCGTCATGACGATCGGACGGAAACGCTCCCTCGCGCTCTCGATGATCGCGTCGACGCGACTCATTCCGTTTTCGACCATGTGATTCCCAAAGTCCACCAAGAGGATTCCATTCTTCGACGCCAAGCCGACGAGCAGCACGGTTCCGATCAACGAGTAGAGATTGAGCGCCTCCCGCGTGAGCGCCAAGGCCGTCAACGCGCCGACCGTCGCGACCGGCACCGCGAACATGATGATGAACGGCAACCGGTAGCTATTGTAGAGCGCGACCATCAACAGGTAGACGAGAAGGAACGAGAGCAGCAGGCCCGATCCCATCCCGATGACGGTATCGGAAAGATTCTGCTGGTTGCCGCCCACGTTCGGCTTCACCGAAACGGTGTCCGGCAGATGCTGCGCAGCAAGATTCTTCATGAACCGGTTCTGAACGATCGAAAGCGGAACGCCCGGTGCCAGATTCGCCTGGATGTGCACGACGGTCTCACGACTGGTACGCGTCATCAGTGCCTGGGTGGGATCTTCGACTAATTGGGCGATGTCGACGAGGTGCACGATATCGCCGCTGCTCGTACGCAGCGGCAGCGCAAGCAGATTTGCGATCGTCGTCTGGAAACTCCGCGGATAGAGCACTTGAACGTATTTGACGCCGTGCGAGGTCTGAATTTGCGCTGCGAGCGTTCCCCCGAAGGCCGCGCGGATCGCCGCCGCGGCGGTTCCGATATTGATGTTGAACGCGCGGGCCCGGTCTCGATCGAAGTCGATGTCGAGCTGCGGCGATAACTGCAACGCCGAGCTGTTCACGTCGATCGCTCCCTGCGTCTGTTGCATCGCGGCGAGCACCTTCGGTGCGTACTTCTCGGGCTGATCGTCGGTCGACGTGACGAGGTAGTCGATCTGCTGCGAGCTGCCGCCTCCGAACCCCGTTGCAGCAACCGAGACGACGTTCGCGCCCGTTGCGATCCTGCGCGCCATTGCGCCGAAGCGTTGCGCCCACTCCGCCGTCGTACCCGAATGATTGTCTTCCAGAAAGATGTGCACTTGGCCGACGCTGCCCTGATTCACCGTCCCGCCGAAGCCGCTCTGCGTCGCGCCCGCGATGGCCGTCTGCGATTGCACGTCCTTGACCTTGGCCAGCGCTTTGGTGAGCTCGCCGATCTTTTCGTTGACTAGCGCCAGCGGCGTTCCGGTGGGATACGTGACTTGCACGAAGACCTCGCCGCGGTCGACGGGCGGCATGAACTCGAAGCCGATGATCCCCAGCGGAACCAGCAGAATGGCCGCAAAGACCGCGCCGAACGAGCCGACGACGACGAGGCGCGGCCGCTTCAGTGCCCACGGCAACGCGGTCTGCGCATACCACAACCGCGTACGTTCGAAGAGATCGCTGAACCGATCGATCAATTTCGGCGGCTTCCACTTCGAAAGCAGCGACCAATTGCCCGCGAGCGACGGCGTCACGGTGAACGAGATGAAGAGCGACGTCAGCGTCGCCGTCACGACGACCAGCGCGAACTCCGACAGAAACTTCCCGACGGTGCCGGGGAGAAATGCGATCGGCAAAAAGACCACGACGTCGACCAGCGTGATCACGATCGCAGCCGGACCGATCTGCGTGCGGCCCTTGATCGCCGCCTCCCTGGGCAGTTCACCGCCCGCGTGGTGGCGTTCGACGTTCTCTAATATCACGATGGAATCATCGACCAAGATACCGATAATCAGCGTCATCGCGAGCAGCGAGATCGTGTCGATCGAAAAGTTGAACACGCGCATCAGCGCGATCGTGACGCCGAGCGACGACGGGATCGCGATCAGCACGACGATGGCGTTACGCCACGAGCGCAGAAAGAACAGCATCACTATCGCGGTAATGATGATCGCTTCCGAGAGCGTGCGCACGACACCGAAGATCTGATCTTCCGTGTAGGCTGCTTGATTGTTGAGCACCTGAAACTGAATCTGCGGATACTCTTTTTCGATGCCCGGAAGCGCACGCATCACGTTGTCGGCGGCAACGACCTCGCTCGCGCCGGTCGACTTCTGCACGCCGAGTGAGATCGTGGGCACGGTTCCGACGTAGCTATACACGCGCTGCGGTTCGAAGCTGTCATCGACGTTTGCGATGTCCGCGACACGTATCTGCTCCGGCGCGTACGTCCACGGATTGACGTTCGAGAGCGATGGCCCGCCATAGCCGCTTGCACCGGCCGCCGCCGCCGACGGCGCACCTGCGCTCGTCGTCGCGTACTGCGGCGCCGTCGTCAGCGAGAAGAGGGCCGGCGGTGCCGACGGCGCCGGTTGCGCCGACTGTGTCGCGTTCGGCGTCGGCGTTGAAATCGGGGAGGGGCTCGCGAGGGTGAGCGCGGATGCGGCGGAGCTCGCCGGCGCCGGCGAAGCGCCCAACGACGACGACGCGCTGCTCGACGCGGCGCTCGCGGCGCTCGAAGTCGTGAGGCCGGCCGTCGCCGACGGCGCTCCGGGAACGCCGGCGGCAACCGGTTCGCTGTAGGTGGCGTTTCCAAACGTCGTCGTGTACGAGGATGCCGCGGAGATGAGCAGATTCTCGATCGACTGCGGCGTCGTGAGGTCGCCGCGCACGTCGATCGACGTCTCGTGACCCGGCAGATACGCGATGCCGCCGGGTTCACGGTTGTTGTTGCTTTCAATCGAACTGACGACGTCGCTCAGCGTGAACCCTTTGGCCGCGAGCAGATTCGGATTGACCAGCACTTCATACGCCGGCGTGACGGCACCGTTGGCGTTCACGTTCGAGACGCCGTCGATCTGCTCGATCTCCGGCACGATATTATTGCTGACGATCGCGGAGAGCTGTCCCGAGCTAAGCGCCGTCGAGCTCACGCCCAGCGTCAACACCGTCGCCTGTGCGGGATCGAACGTGCCGACGGTGGGCGCGGGCATATCGGAGGGCAGTTGCGCCTGCGCGATCAAGAGGCGATTCTGCACTTGCACGAGATCGGTCGTCTGGTTCGACGTGATGTCGAAGGTGGCCGTGATCGCAGCCTGCCCTTGCTGGACGGTCGTATTGATGTACAAGAGATTTGGAGCGCCGGCAATCGCGTCTTCGATCGGCCGCACGATTGCGTCGCGAATCTGGGACGTCGATCCGCCGGGATAGCTTGCGCGAATGCCGACCACCGGGAAGTCGATATTCGGAAACTGTTGCTGCGTGATCGTCAGAATGCCGTAGCCGCCGCATACCACGATGAGCGCGAGCATCACGAAGACGATCGTCGGCCGATTGACGCACAGCCGCGTGAGCCACATTTACGTTACGGTGTGTGCCAGTGATGGCCCGGCGACGCGGAGGCGCCCGGCGACGGAGAGGCATCCACGCTCGCAACTTGTTCGCCCGACGTGATCCCGAGCTGACCGTTGGCGACCAGCTTCGTGCCGTTCGCGATGCCGGTCACGATCGACGTGGTTCCGTTGCTGCCGATCTCCGTCACCTTCTGCTCTTTTGCTTGGCCGTTCTGATCGACGATCATGATGCTCGTGTGCGAGTCGTCGAGGAACGCGGCGGTAGGAATGCCCACGCCGCTGACGCTCGGCAGCGAGATCGTGCCCGTTACCGCCATGCCGGATTGCAACCGGTCACCCGGATTGTCGGCGATGCACTCAACGGTAAAATTCGTCGACCCGGGCGACACCTGCCCGAGCACGGCGCTCACGTGACCCGTATACGTCGCATTCGCCACGCCTGAGACGCTGAGCGAAACCGGCGCGCCGCGCGGGATCGAAAAGACGTTTTGCGAGGAGGCATTGAGCTCGGCGTAAACCGGATTGAGTTGCTGAATCGTGAAGATCGTGCGTGAACCGGGATACTCGCCGGGATTGAGATTGCGATTGACCACGATACCGTCTACCGGCGAAACGATCGTCGCGCGCACGATCTGCGCTTCGATTTGATCGGCCTGCGCGTGCGCCGACTGCGCATCGGCGATCGCTGATGCGACCGTCGCCGCCTGCAAGCCCTGCGCCGTGTTTCCGTTGACCTGCGCGTTCAGCACGGCCGTGTTATAGGTCTGCTGATCCTGAACGTAGGTCGCGCGCGCCGCCTCGAGTGACGACTGCGAGACGTAGCCGCTCTTGTAGAGCTGCTCGTTCTGCTGGTAGACCAGCTTCGCATTGCGCATCGCCGCAAGCGCGGAACTGACTTGGTAGTTCCCCTGTCCAAGGTTGAGCTGCGCTTGATACTTGGTTTGCACCGCCTTGGCGTCGGCCGACTCGGCATTGCGCAAATCGGCATTGTAGTTCGCGACGAGGTCGGCGGTGTCGAGAACGGCAAGCACCTCGCCCTTGTAGACGCGGTCGCCCTGGATGACGTTGACACGGTCGGTGGGCTCGCTGAGCGAGCTCGAGATCGAGACGTTTTGATACGGCGCGATGATGCCGGCGATCGAGACCTTGGGTTGCACCGTCGCCGGCGAGGCAGCAATCGTCGGAATGCTCTGCGGACCGGCCGGCCCGCCTCGGTGGTGCCGCGTGCGCGCTCCGCCGCAGCCGGCGATAACCAACGCGAACAGCGCGACGCAACCGAACAAGAGTACCGTCTTGGCTTGGCGTATGTGCATCGCCGCAAAGGCTACGCCACCAGGCAGAACGATTCCTGAGAGGGGCCGCTCAATTGACACTTTTCTCAGCTACGCCGGGTATGATGGTGCCATCATGATTTGCTGGGTCAAAAAGGCCCTGCGTCTCCTCCCCGCAGTGGCCGCTTCCATCAGTTTCGTCAGCCTTCCGATTGTCGCGCTTGCTCAGCCGATGCCGAGCTACGCCGTGAGCAAGGTCGAGACGATCAAGGGAACCATATCGAGCTTCACCGGCCGATACACGATGTACGTCCGTGACAAGCGCGGCTACGTCGACAACGTCACGCTCCATCAGGGTACCATCATCAATCCCACGGGCATTCGCCTCCAGCCGGGCATGTCGGTGACGATCACCGGGCGCCCGAGCGGCTCGACGTTCCTCGCCGACGAAATCGACACGCCCTATCATTACTACGGTTATGCTTACCCCTATCCGTACTACCCCTACTACGGTCCGTACTACGGAGTCGGCTTGCGCTTTGGCTGGGGTTGGGGCGGCTGGGGCTGGCGCTAGCGCAAAGATCCCCGATTTCGGGTGAAGTAACCCGGCGCTAGGCGTCAAATACCCGCCGCATGCCGCACACGCCCAATCACGATAAACGCCGCACCGAGCGGCGGCAGGGTGATCGTCGAGCCATTGCCATCGCAGTTCATCCGGACCGCCGCAACTCGGAACGGCGCGAACACGACCGCCGGATCGTCACCGCAATCTAAGGAAGGCGGGACCGGCGCAAAAGAAAGAGCTCGGCAGCGTTTCTGCCGAGCTCTGCAGCCGTGTTGTCTTCGCTACTTTGCCGCGACCGGCACGCGCTGCGGCGCTTTCGGCATGCGAAGATCGTACCGGTCGAGGTTCATCACCTTCGTCCACGCGGCCGCGAAGTCGTCGACGAACTTGCGCCCGGCATCCGAGCTTCCGTAGACTTCGGCGAGCGCTCGCAGTTCCGAGTTCGCCCCGAAGATCAGGTCGGCGCGCGTGGCCGTGAATTCTAGCGCACCGGTCTTGCGGTTGTGGCGCTCGTAGACGCCGCCGCCCTTTTCGGATACCGTCCATTCGCCGGCCATGTCGAGCAAGTTCACGAAGAAGTCGTTGGTCAGCGCCCCCGGACGTTTCGTGAAGACGCCGTGTTTGGAACCGTCGGCGTTCGTCTCGAGCACGCGCATTCCGCCGATCAGCACGGTCATCTCCGGCGCGGTGAGCGTCAAGAGCTGCGCTCTGTCGACGAGCATCATTTCGGCGGGAATGTCGGCGTCGAACTTGCCGTTGACGTAATTGCGGAATCCGTCCGCCATCGGTTCGAGCACGGCGAACGATTCGACGTCGGTTTGCTGTTGCGATGCGTCCGTGCGACCCGGTGAAAACGGCACCGTGATATCAAACCCGGCGTTCTTCGCCGCTTTCTCCACACCGGTGCATCCCGCAAGCACGATCACATCGGCAAGCGAGATCTTCTTGCCGCCCGATTGCGCCTTGTTGAACGATTGCGCGATGCCCTCGAGCTTCTTGAGCACACCGGAAAGTTGCGCGGGTCGATTGACTTCCCAGTCCTTCTGCGGCGCAAGGCGGATGCGCGCACCGTTCGCGCCCCCGCGCTTATCGCTTCCGCGGAAGGTCGAGGCCGATGCCCACGCCGTCGACACGAGTTCCGATACCGAGAGCCCCGAGTCGAGGATTTGCTTCTTCAGTGCGGCGACGTCGCTCGCGTCCACCAGCGGATGATCGACCGCGGGAACGGGATCTTGCCAGATCAGTTCCTCGGACGGCACTTCGGGCCCGAGATAACGCGCTCGTGGGCCCATGTCGCGATGCGTCAACTTGAACCACGCCC
Organism: Candidatus Acidiferrales bacterium; assembly: GCA_035504755.1. GTDB lineage: Bacteria > Vulcanimicrobiota > Vulcanimicrobiia > Vulcanimicrobiales > Vulcanimicrobiaceae > Aquilonibacter. The sequence continues at coordinate 91,001 of DATJRM010000008.1, read as the reverse complement.
GCGCGAACGCGTCGGCAAGCTGATCCGGGTGCTCGTAGAAGCGCCGCGAGATCTTCTCATAGATCGGATCGAAGCGCAGCGCGAGATCCGTCGTCAGCATCGTCGGTTTGTGATGTTTGGTGGGGTCGTGCGCGTCGGGCACCGGCGCGGCGCCGTTCTTGGCGACCCATTGTTTCGCACCCGCCGGACTCTTGGTCAGCTCCCACTCGTTCTTGAACAACGACTCGAAGAAGCCGTTGCTCCATTTCGTCGGCGTGGTCGTCCACGTGACTTCCGGACCGCCGCCGATGGTATGCGGGCCGAAACCGGTGCCGAACGCGTTCTTCCACCCCAAACCTTGCAACGTGATGTCGGCCCCTTCGGGATCGGGCCCGACGTTCGAGGGGTCGCCCGCGCCGTGCGTTTTCCCGAAGGTGTGGCCGCCGGCGATGAGCGCCACCGTTTCTTCGTCGTTCATCGCCATCCGGCGGAACGTCTCGCGAATGTCGACCGCCGCTTTCAGCGGGTCGGGATTACCGTTGGGTCCCTCGGGGTTGACGTAGATCAGTCCCATCTGCACCGCGGCAAGCGGATTTTCGAGGATCCGTTCGCCCGCATAGCGTTCGTCCGCGAGCCACGTGCTTTCCGGACCCCAGTAGACCGATTCGTCCGGTTCCCACACGTCGGGCCGGCCGCCGGCAAAGCCGAACGTCTTGAAGCCCATCGCTTCGAGCGCAACGTTGCCGGCGAGAATCAGGAGATCTGCCCACGAAATCTGTTTGCCGTATTTCTGTTTGACCGGCCAGAGCAAACGCCGCGCCTTATCGAGATTGACGTTGTCGGGCCAGCTGTTGAGTGGCGCGAAGCGTTGCTGTCCGCCGCCGGCGCCGCCGCGTCCGTCCGCGATCCGGTACGTGCCTGCACTATGCCAGGCCATGCGGATGAAGAGCGGGCCGTAATTTCCGAAATCGGCCGGCCACCAATCCTGCGAGTCGGTCAGAACCGCGCGCAGATCGTTTTTCACCGCCGCGAGATCGAGCTTCTGAAACTCCACGGCGTAATTGAAATCCTCACCCATCGGGTCGGATTTCGGAGAGTTTTGGCGCAGGACCGAAAGGCGAAGCGCCTCGGGCCACCAGTCGCGGTTGCTCGGGCCGGCGCCCGGCGTCTTGTGCATCGGACACGTGCTTTCCGACAAGATACGATCTCCTTTATCAGGGCATGATCTCGGTGTAGAACCCCATCGTACCGGGACGAGGTCGAAAGCCCAAGCCAATGGAACGAATACTTTCCATTTGGTACCTCTATGAATTTCAAGGATCTTCAGTACGCGCTTGCCTTGGAGCGGCGCCGAAGCTTCAGCCGAGCAGCCGAGGAGTGCGGCGTCGCTCAACCGACGCTCAGCGCCCAGATCCGCAAGCTGGAAACCGAGCTGGGCGTCGAGCTCTTCGAGCGGGACGGCCGCACGATTCGGGTGACCGCCGCCGGCGAAGCGATCCTCGAACAGGCCAGGGCCGCGGTCGGCGCCGTCGCCCGTATCGAGGAACTCGCCCAGACGCGCGCCGATCCGATGGTCGGAGCGATCCGGCTCGGCGTCATCCCCACGCTCGCGCCGTATCTCTTACCCGGCGTGCTCGGGCCGCTGCAAGCGCAACTACCCAACGCGCCGCTGGTCGTCGTCGAAGATATGACGCATCGCTTGCTCGAGTCGATCGAAGCGGGTCGCCTCGATGCCGCGCTGCTGGCGACCGACCATCGCGACGGCAACCTTTCCGAGATCCCGCTTTTCGAAGAGCCGTTTAGCCTTGCGCTGCCCCGCGACGATCCGCGCGCGCCGCAGCCGGAGATTTTGGTCGAGAACCTCGATCCGGCAGAGCTGATCCTACTCGCCGACGGCCACTGCCTCTCGGATCAGGCACGAGCGCTCTGCGGGCAAGCGCGCGGCCGCGGCATGCGCAGCGATCTCTCGGCGACGAGTTTAGAGACCGTGCTCAACCTCGTCGAGGCGGGGCTGGGGATGACGATCGTGCCCGAGTTAGCCCGCGCCCATTTCGAAGGGCGCTTTCCGCGGATCGCATTTCGTCCGTTGATCGGCGCGAACTCCGCCCGCGCGATTCGCATCGTTCATCGCGCCTTCGTGCCACGCCGTCCGGCGATCGAGCGGCTCGCGGCGACGATCAAGGCCAGCATGCCGCTGGGAACTGCGGCACCAATCGTGTAAGATGGGGCACATGGGCGATCCAAACCGGGACATCTTTGCGACCACGAGCATCAACGTGCCCAACCTCGTGCCGTTGATGGAGCGACTGCGCAACGAAAATCTCAAACGAACGATCACGCTTTTGCACGTCGCTTCTTCGGACGAAGGCGAGTGGATCTGCTCGACCGCCGCGGCGCGACTCGCGCGTAACGGTGAAAAGATGATCGGCCCCGAGCCCGGAAAAGTCATCGATCTCGTCGAGACGGCGATTCGTATGAAGACGCCGTATCTTTTTGCCGGCGAGGTGCGCCGTGAAGAAGACGCGCGCGCATTGCGTGCTGCGGCGACGCTCGGCATCAAAGCCGTCGCCTACATCGCGCGTGCGTCGCGCAAAGAAGCTGAAAACACCGTGACCATGCTCGGTCCGTGGAACAGCTTCGACCTCGCGCTTCTCTCCGAGTACGACTAGCAAACCTAGATCTCTAGCGTACTTTCATACAGATAGACGCAGCTGCCGCCAACGGTGAGCTGCTGCACGTACGTTCCCTCAACGACGAAACGGGCGAGCAAACGGCTCGGACGGCCCATCGCGACGCCTTGGTCCACGGTCAGTTCGGTACGGCTCTGATCGAGCAAACGCCACCATGCCAGCGCCGCGCACAGCGGCCCGACCGACGAACCGGTCGCCGGATCCTCACCGACGTTGTGCGCCAGCGCGGCGTACATTCGCGAGTATGCCTTTCCGCCTTGATAACTGAAGATGAGCACGTCGCCCTCGCCGACGCTTTCGCCGGTCGCGGCAACCAGATCTCGACGGTCGAGCATAACCCAGTCGACGTTCTGTTCGGTGTCGAGCAGCACGCACAAGAACGCGGGGCCGCGGCCACCGAAAACCTGCGGCGGCATGACCACGCTCGCCACCGGCAGGCCGAGTGCCTGCGCAACCGCCGCACGATCGACGGCCGGACTGAGCGCTTCGGGCGCCGGCGGCGTCATCCAGAGGACGTCGCCCTCCCTGCGCACCGGAATGATGCCCGCCTCCATCTCGAGCGCAAGCTCGTCGCCGCCTCGGCCGGTGCGCTGCAGGACGAACGACGTGCCGATGGTCGGATGCCCCGCAAACGGCAATTCGTGGCCGGGCGTGAAGATGCGCACGCGTTGCGTGGCGCGATCGTCGGCCGGCTTCATGACGAACGTGGACTCGGAGAGGTTCATCTCTCGCGCAATCTTCTGCATCGTCTCGCCGTCGAGATCGTCGGCGTCCAGGAAGACGGCGAGCGGGTTGCCGCCGAAACGCTGCGACGTGAAAACGTCGACATGATAAAAGGGCAGCTTCATGACCGTTCCACTGTACCACGCCGTTGCCGCAAACGCACCCACTCCGCAAGCGATATTCACGCGCGCGCAAGCGGTGTGGAACGCACGCTCGATCCCACCCTACGAGTCGTTTACGATCGCGTGCGATCAGACGTTTCTCGCCGATCGCTGCACGCCGGGCACGCACGTGCAGTTCATCATCCGTTCGAGCGACGGCCGCACGTTTGCGCAGACGCTCGCGCCCGGCTCGGGCGCGTCGGCCGTCTTGCTGCGTGGCGGCTATGCGATGGGCCCGGCGGGTGCGCCGTTCGGATTCTATCGCCGCACCCCCGTCCCGGGCGCCGCGGCGCCGCCGTCGCCCCCGAATCTCGCACCCGACCCGCTGCAAACCATTGCCGTCGTCTCGGCGGTCGATCGCGCATATGAGATCCGGCTCGACGGCATCGTGACCGTCGGTTCACGATCGTGTTATCATCTGCGCTTGCGCGCCTTGCGCGATCCGCTCGGCTACCCGTTACGCGAGCTATGGATCGATACCGCGACCTACGACGTCGTGCGCCTGACGTACGCCTGGCCGTTCAACGGCACGAGCGCATCGGTAACCTACGATTTTGCACCCGTCGGCGCTCAAGCGATCTGGAGCATCGTGCACATCGACGCAACCGCCGGACGCGAGCACGTCGCCGAGGACCTGCAGAATATCGAATTCCCCGCGAGCGAACCGCCGGCCGACTTCACGCCTTAGGCGGTTGCGCCGGCGGCTTTGACTGCGATCCCCGCCGACTCGAGCGCGGCACGGATTGCGCGCGCGAATTCGAGCGCGTGCGGACCATCGCCGTGCAGGCAGATCGTCTCACCGGCACCCTCGCGCGCGAGCGCCAGCGCTTGCGCGACGGCAACGTCGACGTCCTCAATCAATGCCCCGCGCTCGCCGCGCGGAACCAGCGTTCCGTCGGGGCGATATCCGCGATCGGCAAAGACTTCGGCGATCGCGCGCAACCCGAATGCACGGGCGCTCGCGAGCTGTTCGCCGCGTGCCAGCCCCACGACGGCGAGTTGCGGATCGACGGCCCGCACCGCTTCGGAGATGGCATCGGCGACCGTCCGATCGCGCGCCGCGACGTTATACAGCGCGCCGTGTGCCTTGACGTGATGCAGCCGCGCGCCCTGTGCCGCCGCAATCGCCGCGAGCGCGCGCGTCTGCGTCACCACGTCGTCGAAGATTTGCGCCGGCGTACGCTGCATGACGACGCGCCCGAAATGCTCGCGGTCGGGATACGACGGATGCGCACCGATGGTCACGCCGCGGCGCAGCGCGCTGCGCACCGTCGATTCCATCGTCCGCTCGTCGCCCGCGTGCGCGCCGCAAGCGATATTCGCCGACGTCACGATTGCGAGCAGCGCCTCGTCGTCGCCGCAGCCTTCGCCGAGATCCGCGTTGAGATCGATGCTCGTCACAATCTCTGCTCCACGAAGCGAATCTTCGCGCCGAGTGGCGTCTGCCCCAGCTTCCAGAGGTCGGCTTCGACCACCACGCCGGCAAGCGGATATCCGCCGGTCGTTTGCGCGTCGCTCATCAGCACGATCGGCTCGCCCGACGGCGGAAGCTGAATGAAGCCCGGAAAGACGGCGCGCGACCGCATGCTGCCCCGGTCATGCGGGCGCGCGTCGCCACGGAGGCGACAGCCCATGCGGTTGCTCTCGTGTCCCACCGTCCATTCGCGATCCCACAGACGATCGGCGAACGGCTGCGCGATCGTGCGGAACACGAAGTCGAGCGGTGGCGGATCGACGGCAACGCAGTGCGGCGCCGCTGCCGGAGCACCCAGGGCAAGACGATCGCCGGCACGTAACGCGCGGCCGTCTTGGCCGCCCATCTTCGCGAGCAGGTCGGTCGTACGTGAGCCGAGCACGAGCGGCACGTCGATGCCGCCGTCGATGGCGAGGCAGGTTCGCATCCATGCACGCGGCCGCTGCAAAACCAGACGCGATCCGGTGCGAGCGACGTGCGAGCTCCAATTCGCGACCGGCAGATCGTCGAGCCGCGCGGCGCAATCAGCACCGGTGAGCGCAAAACGCGCCGGCGATTCAAAGACGACCGTCACATCGCCGAGCACGATCTCGATCGCGGCTGCGCCCGGCGCATTGCCGGCGAGCTCGTTGGCGACCTCGAAACCGTAAGGATCCATCGCGCCGCACCAGCCCACGCCTTCGTGCCGAAAACCGAAACGGCCCCGATCGACGATCAAGCTCTGCAAACCCGCCCGCTCGACGCGAATCGCGCGTTGGCTCATTGAATGACGAAGCGCACGCGATCGCCGGGCTGCGCGAGCGCCGCAGGCGTGCGCTGCGGATCGAACATTCGCGTGCCGGTGCGTCCGATGATATGCCAGCCGCCCGGTGAATCGAACGGATAGATGCCGCTCTGCGCGCCGGCGATCGCGACCGAACCGGCCGGCACCCGCGTGCGTGGCTGCGACCGTCGCGGGATCTGCAAGCGCTCCGGCAGACCATCCAGGTATGCGAACCCGGGCAAAAACCCCACGAACGCCACGACATACGCGCCGCCGGCGTGCAGCGCGATCACCTCGTCGCAGCGTAGGCCGCACGCGTGCGCGACCGCGGCGAGATCTTCGCCGTCGTACTGCACGGGAATTTCGACGACGCGCGGCGTTTCGGCGTCGTCATCCGCTGCGAGAAACGCGTGCTCGAGCCGCTCGCACAGCGCGTCGTAGCCGATTCGGTTCCGATCGAAGAGCAGTGAAAGCGTGCCCGCGCCGACCACCGCTTCGCGAACGTGCGCCCACGATCGCGCGGTGCGCGCGAGCGACCACAGGTGCGGCTGCGCGTCGGCGCGGTCGCCACAATCCAGGACGAGCGTCGACTCGCCGGCGCGCGAAAAGTTAGGCGCTCCGAATTCATTCATGAAAGAGGCCATTCGCTACGGCAGCCGGGAAGCATCGCGCATGGACCGCTCCGAGATTCCGCCGCCCCAGGTCACCGAGGTCGTCGTCGACGTGCCGGGCTGGCAGAACATCAAGCCGCGCATTCCCGACACGCCGCAGCGGCGTACGCTCGAAGCACAGCGCAGCGTGCGTGAGATCGTATTCGGCGCTCAGGACGGCATCCTCACCACGCTCGGCATCATTACCGGTGTGGGCGTTGCGGAAGGACGCGCAGCCGTCTTTGTGAGCGGCTTTCTCGCCATGCTCGCGGGCGCGCTCTCGATGGGCGTCGGCGAGTATCTCGGCGGAAAATCCGAGCGTGAAGTCGTGCTCGCTTCGATCGCGATGGAGAAGGCCGAGATGGCTGCCGATCCACAGGCCGAGTTTGCCGAGCAGGTTGCCTATTATCGGATGAAAGGCTTCTCGGCCGAGGAAGCGCAGATGATCGTACGCCGGCTCACGCAGCATCCGGATATCTATCTCTACGAGATGATGCGCGACGAGTTCGGTATCGATCCCCGCGAAGCCGAAGACGTCAACCTGCGCGCACCGATCGCTATGAGCGCGTCGTTCTCCGCCGGCTCGCTCGTGCCGATCCTCGCCTATCTTCTGCCGCTGACGCTCGTGCAATCGACGCTTCTCGCGCTTGCGCTCGCCGTCGTCGCACTCTTCGGCGTGGGCTTTTACGCGGCGCGGAACACCGATCGCAATCCGGTTTCGAAAGGCCTCGAGATCGTGGCGTGGGGCTGCGTCGTCTTCGTGCTGTCGTATCTCGCCGGGCACTACGTGCCGCCGCTCTTCGGCATGCACCAGGTCAGCGTCGGCGGCTAGCTAGGACAGCGGCTGGTCATTCAACGCATCGTCGCCAGCGCATTCCGGATCGACGCACATGCCGTGGATCCGGTCTATTCGGTGCGCTCCGGGCTAGGCGTCGTCACGGCGATCCTGGCCGGTTACGCCACCGGTGTCCCGATCTACGCCGTGGCAGCCGGAATGGGCGCGTTGAGCACGGGCTTCGGATCGCTTCAGGGACTCTACCGAACGCGAGCGGCGACCATGCTCCAGATGTCGGCCGCGATGGCATTTTCCACCGTGGTCGCGCAGCTGTGCTCGCACTCCGTCGAGCTTACGGTTCTCGCGCTGGCCGTTTGGGGCTTCGGCTACGGGATGATCGCGGCGCTCGGACCCGGCGCAGCTGCCATCGGCGTCAACGCGGTGGTCGCGCTCGTCATCTTCGAGCACTTCCCGCAACCGGCTCCGATTGCCGCGGGATGTGCGCTCGCCATGTTTGCCGGCGGTCTTTTGCAAACGCTGCTGGTGGTGGTGCTGTGGCCGATTCAGCGCTATCCGCAAGAGCGCAAAGCCTTGGCCGCAGCGTATCGCGGCCTGGCCGACTACGCGGCGAGCAGCAGCGCCGCCGAGCGCAATCCTCCCAGTGCGCCGCTTACGGCAGTGGGGAGCACGCTTGCCGATCCGCAGCCCTTCGGGCGCAGCGCAGCGACGGCGGTCTTTCAAACGCTTCTCGATGAGGCCAACCGCATTCGCGCTTCACTCGCGCTCTTGGCGAGTACCGGCAATCCGCGTTTCGGCACCGCGCGCACCACCGTCGCAGCGGCACTGCAGGCGATCTCCGCGGCGCTCGAGGACGCGCGGGCTCCCGACGACACGGCGCTTCGCGCAAACCTCGACGCGCCGCCCGACGATCCCACATTGCGCGCGCTCTTCGGCCAGTTGCGCGCAGCCTGGCGCAGCGCGGACGTGCCGTTGCACGGGATCGCGCTGCCACGCCGTGTGCCCTACCCGATGTTCCTTCCGCAACTCGACGAACCGCTGCGCGTCCTGCGCAGCCAGATGCATCTCAACTCTCCGTCCTTCCGTCACGCGGTTCGGCTTGCCGTCGTCTTGGCGACCGCGGGCGTGCTTGCCGAAGTGGTGCCGATCGCACGGGGCTACTGGATCACGTTGACGGCCGCTCTCGTACTGCGTCCCGACTTCACCACGACGCTCGCGCGCGGATTCGGGCGTATCGGTGGAACGATCGTCGGGGCGGTCGCGGCCACCGCGATCGTACTCGCCGTCCCCGGGACGCCGCACGTCTATCTCGCGCTCGCGATCTTCTTTGCCGCCGCGTGCTATCCGGCGTTTCAACTGAGTTACGCGGCGTTCAGCATTGCCGTCACCGCCTACGTCGTCTTCATCCTGGCGCTGCTCGGCACGCCCGAACATACGGCGGTGGAGAATCGTCTCGTAGCGACGATCGCCGGCGGCGCGCTCGCGATGGTCTCGTACGTGCTGTGGCCCACGTGGGAGTCTCCGAACACGCGAGAAAGGCTGCGCGTCCTCATCGACGGCTGCATCGCATACTCTCGTCTCATGCTCGATGGTCTCGCCGATTCGTCGAAACGCGACCTCACGCGGATGGGCTCGCAGCGAAGAACGGTATGGAATGCGCGCGCGGCTGCCGAGGAGTCACTCGAGCGTATGCTCAGCGAACCGGCGCAGACGCACGAGATCGACTCCGGTACCGCGCTCGGCGTTGTGGCCGCGACCCAACGCTGGGGCCTTGCCAATACCGCGCTCACCGCGCTCTTTCAAGATCCGCAGACACCGGCGTTTCCGCAACTCGCGCCCTTCGCGGCGGCAATCGATCGCGTCACGCCGGATTGCGCCGAAGGCTTACGCGATGCGTACAGCGCCGTTGCAAGCGCACTCGCGAACGATCGACGCATCGCTGCGCGCGAACTCCTTGGCGCCTGCGACCTGCTGGTCGACAGCGTGAACACGGCCGTCGAGTTGTGGAGAAACGCACGCCCGGCATGACACGACGACGGCAGTGACGAACTCGCAGCACGTGCCTGAATACGTGTACTCGATGTTTCGCGTCGGTAAAATGGTGCCGCCGAAGCGTCAGATTCTCAAAGACATCTCGCTCAGTTTCTTCCCCGGCGCGAAGATCGGAATTCTCGGTCTCAATGGCGCGGGAAAATCCTCGCTGTTGCGCATCATGGCGGGCGTAGACACCGAGTTCGACGGCGACGCCGCGCCCGCGCCGAACCTCACCATCGGCTACCTCGAACAAGAGCCCAAGCTCGATCCCGAAAAGACGGTGCGCGAAACGGTTGAAGAAGGTTTGGGCGAGCTACTCGCCGCGCGCAAACGCCTCGAAGAGATCTACGCCGAATACGGCAGTCCCGACGCCGACTTCGACAAACTCGCCGAAGAGCAGTCGAAGCTGGAAGCCGTCCTGCAAGCGGCGGGCGACGATCTCGAACAGCAGTTGGAGATCGCGGCCGATGCCTTGCGCTTGCCGCCCTGGGACGCGAAGATCGCACCGCTCTCGGGCGGCGAGAAGCGCCGCGTCGCACTCTGCCGCCTCCTGATTTCGAAACCCGACATGCTCTTGCTCGACGAACCGACGAATCATCTCGACGCGGAGAGCATCGAGTGGCTCGAGCAGTACCTCCAACGGTTTCCTGGCACGGTGGTCGCGATCACGCACGATCGCTACTTCCTCGACAATGCCGCAGAGTGGATTCTCGAACTCGATCGTGGCCGCGGCATCCCGTGGAAGGGCAACTACAGCGGGTGGCTGGATCAGAAACAGGAACGCTTAGCCGCCGAAGAAGCGACCGAGTCGGCGCGCCAACGAGCGCTCAAACGCGAACTCGAGTGGGTACGTCAAGGCGCGCGCGGCCACCAATCGAAGAGCAAGAGCCGTCTCGCGCGTTTCGAAGAGCTTTCGACGTACGAATACCAGAAGCGCAACGAGACACAAGAGATCTTCATCCCGGTCGCCGAGCGCTTGGGCGGAAAAGTCATCGAGTTCAAGAACGTCCGCAAGGCCCACGGCGACAAGCTGCTGATCGACGATCTGAGTTTCGTGATTCCGCCGGGCGCGATCGTCGGAATCATCGGCCCGAACGGCGCTGGGAAGACGACGCTCTTCCGCATGATCGCCGGCAAAGAGCAACCCGACGCCGGCGAGATCAGGATCGGTCCCAGCGTCAAGCTTGCCCTCGTCGATCAAAGCCGCGAGGCGCTCGACAACAGCAAAAGCGCGTGGGAGGACGTCAGCGGCGGTCTCGACATCCTCCAAGTCGGACGCTTCGAGATGAACTCACGCGCGTATCTCGGCCGCTTCAACTTCAAGGGTGCCGATCAGCAAAAGAGCGTCGGGGAGTTCTCCGGCGGCGAACGCGGGCGCTTGCACTTGGCCAAGACGCTGCTGACGGGCGCGAACGTGCTGCTCCTCGACGAACCCTCGAACGACCTCGACGTCGAAACGTTGCGCGCGCTCGAAGATGCGCTCGTCGAATTCGCCGGGGCGGTGCTCGTCGCGAGCCACGATCGCTGGTTACTCGATCGTATCGCGACCCACATCCTCGCCTTCGAGGGCGACAGCCGCGTGGTGTTTTTCGAAGGCAACTATCACGAGTACGAAGCCGACAAGATCAAACGCCTCGGCGAAGAAGCCGCGCGCCCGAAACGGATCAGATATCGACCGCTCTCACTGAGTTGACCCTTCGACAACCCTTCGACAACCCTTCGACTCGCTTCGCTCGCTCAGGACGGGCTCCGGCGCGCAGCGCCGTCCCTACCTTGTCATCCTGAGCTTGTCGAAGGACACATACGATGCGACCCTTCGACAGGCTCAGGGTGACAAAGAGCTCAGGGTGACAGAGAGCTCAGGATGACAGTGTGTAGAGCCACCAGCGGGGGGCGTTCTTTCGCGCGCCGCGGTCGAAGTAGACGACGGCGATTCGACCATCGCTCGTTTCGAACTCGAACCAATGGCGCTTGAGGTACGCGTCGCCACGGTCTTCCTTCGTCGATCGCCAGGTTTTGCGAATGGTCGCGACACCGATGCGTTCGTCACCCCACACGAAGGCGCGCGGCAGCGACGGTTCGCCATGCGAAAGCGCAGCGACGTCCTGCGCGCCTTCAGGGACGAGCGCTTTTCCGATGAACCCCATGCGTCGCCGGCTTCTTCTTCGGTGGGGGCGGCAGCTTCGCAATCTGGCGGCCGATCGCATCGAGCTGCGCTTCGTACGTTTGCATCAATGCCGCTTGCGCATCCGTGGCGCCGTCGTAAGCGGTGGCGATGATGTGGCGCAGATATGCGATTTGGTCGATCACCTTTGCCGGCTGCTTGTAGCCCGCGTTCTCGCTGCCGTTCCCGTTGCGCAGTTCGTCGGCGATCGCAGCGGCCTTCGGTCCACGATCCTTCAACGCGGCGAGCCATGCTTCGCCGCGCTCCTGATCGGCGGCGAGGCGCTCCAGCACGTCGTACTGTGCTTGGAGTTGTGCATCCGTCGCCTGCACTGCCGGGTCGAGCCGCACGGTGAGCGGCACGCTCAGCGTTGCACCACGCGCATACAGGCGTACGGTGTAGCGTCCCGGCAAGACTTCGGGACCGGTGATCTCCAACGGATAGAACACGTAGTACGGCCGCGGATCTTGCTTCGTGTGTGGCCAGCGCGGCGGATCGGTCGTGAGATCCCAGGTGACGCGGTTGACGCCGTCGTCCGTCGTGCCGTCGAGATGACGAACGACGTTACCCTTCGCGTCGACGATCTCGATCCGCACGGTCTCGTGGCGCTTCGCTCGCTGACGGCCCTTCGGACGTGCGCTCGGGATGCCGGGGCGCAGATAGTAGGAGATCACGGCGCCGTAGGGTTTGTTGTCAGAGACGAATTCGTTCTGTCCGAGATCGTGATAGGGACGCGAGGTGTAGCGCCACGCATCGGCCGGCGGGAACAATGCGACGTTTCCCTGCACGGCCCGCGCGAGCGATTCGAGCGGCGCGATATCGTCCAAAATCGCGAAACCGCGCCCGTGCGTGCCGGCGATCAGATCGTCGGCGTCCGGTTGAATCTGAAGATCGAAGACCGGAACGTGATTCATCCCGAGACGGAAGTCGAGCCAGTGCGTACCGCGATCGAAGGAGACCCAGAGACCGTCCTCTGTTCCCGCGAAGAGCAACGACGGCGCGCGCGGATCCTCGCGCACGACGTACGCCCAGAGCGGCAAGCCTCGGTCGATACGCGTCCACGTTGCGCCGCCGTCGCGCGTCATGAAGATGTAGGGCTTCGTATCACCGAGCCGATGCGCATCGAACGTGACGTACGCGACGCCGCCGTCGACCTTTGAAACCTCGATCGACGCGACTTCGGCGTGGGCGGGGACACCGCTGATGTTCTTGCCGACGTCGGTCCACGTCGTCCCGTCGTCATGCGTAACGTCGAGGTAACCGTCGTCGGTGCCGGCCCAGATCGTACCGGCCCGCATGCCCTCGGCGATCGCGTAGATCGTGCAATAGGTCTCGGCGTTGGTGTTGTCGTGGGTGATCGGACCGCCGCTCGGCGCGAGCCACTTCGGATCGCACGGTTGCGTGAGATCCGGACTGATCACACTCCACGATTGTCCGGCGTCGGTCGAGCGGAAGAGTACGTTACCTCCGTAGTAGAGTGCGTTCGGCGCAAAGCGCGAGATCAACAGCGGCGCGCTCCAATTGAAACGGTACTTCCACGATCCCGCGCCGGTGCCGAAGGTGATCATCGGTTGCGGTCCGATATAGCGTGCTTCGCCGGTCACGAGATCGCGGCGCGTGAGATCGCCGAAGTGCGTGTCCTCGTAGATGATGTTGGGGTCGTACGGATCCGGCACGGCGTATTGTCCGTCGCCCCAGTCGGAGATATTGCGCCACGAGCCGCCCGCGACGCCGTAGTCGTTCCAAAGTGTGTTGGGACCCCACCACACTTCGTGATCCTGCATGCCGCCCATGACGTGATACGGAACGTCGCGATCGTAGCCGACGCGATACACCTGCGCGAAGGGCACGGTGTTGACGAACGACCACGTCTTTCCATCGTCGTTGCTCAGATCGAAGCCCATGTCGCTGCCGAGCAGGATACGCCGGTGATCGTCGGGATCGATCCACAGATCGTGGTTGTCGCCGCCGGCACCGATGTAGTGGAACCGCTTGCCGCCGTCGGTCGAACGGCTCAGCCCGCCGGAGATATTCCACACCACGTCGGGACGATCGGGATCGGCACGCACCTGGCTGAAGTAAAACGGCCGGAACACCAGATCGGGATTCTTGTTGACCAACCGCCACTGCAGGCCGCCGTCGTCGGAACGGTAGAGCACACCGGTGCGCGTGGGCACGATCGCGTAGACGACGTTGGGATGGTGCGCGCTGATCGAAACGCCGACGCGATTGATGATGCCGCCGGGGAGACCGTCATGACGCGCAGCATCGGTCAGTTTCGTCCACGTCACACCGCCGTCGGTCGAACGATAGAGTCCGCTGCCCGGGCCCCCGCCGCGAAAGTGCCACGGTTGGCGCAGGTAATCGAACGTTCCGGCAAAGGCGATCGCGCCGTTCGACGGATCGAACGTCACGTCGCTGCCGCCGGTCGTGGGATTGACGTAGATGACACGTTGCCACGAGCGGCATCCGTCGGTCGTGCGATAGATTCCGCGTTCGCCGCCGGCTGAGAACTCCGGTCCCATTGCCGCGACCAGCGCGATATTCGCATTCGCCGGATCGATCGCGATCTTCGCAATGTTTTGGGTACCCGCAAGACCGCACGAGTGCCACGTCTTGCCGGCATCGTTCGAACGAAAGACGCCGTCCCCCAGCGCCGCGGTATTGCGCGGAAAACCTTCGCCGGTTCCGGCGTAGAGCACGCTCGGGTCCGAGGGCGCGACCGCGATCGCACCGATTGCCGTCGAGAAGCCGGCATCGAAGATCGGATCGAAGGTCATCCCGCCGTCAGTCGACTTGTACAGTCCGCCCGATGAATGCGCGAGATAGATCGTGTTGGGATCGCCGGGGACACCCGCAACCGCGTCGAGCCGTCCGCCCATGACGGCGGGGCCCACGACCCTCCACTTCAAAACGCCGAAGTCTCGCGGCGCAACCGTTGCGCTCGGGGTCGTTAGTGCCGAAAATTCGGCATGCCGCGAGACAGGCGTAGCGCAGCTCGCGAACACGATGCACGCGAACATCGCGATACGGCGGTAATTCATAGCGATTCGACGGCATTAAATGCGAGCTCAACGCGTAAGCCCCTGCCCGTGTTTTCGAGCCGCACGCTTCCGTCGGATCGTTGCACGCCTCGACGCACGATCGACAGGCCGAGTCCGGTGCCTTCGGTTCCGTGACTGGCGTCACCGCGATAAAAGCGGTCGAACGCGTGCTCGAGATCCTCCTCGCTCATACCCGGCCCACTATCCTCGACGCTCAGCGACGCGCGATCGCCGGCGCGCTGAACCGACACCGTCACCGGTCCCACCGGCGCGTACTTGAGCGCGTTCTCGACCAGCGCCGTAAGCGCATCGAGCACCTCGCCGGGGTTGACGCGAGCGTAGGTGGAGCCGTTCGCGTGCAAACGCACGCGATCGTATCCGCCGTCACGGAACGTCTTTACGACGCTTTGCGCGAGATCGTTGACATCGACGGTATAGGCTTCGCGCTCGCCGTGCTCGAGCCGCGCCAGGATGATGAGGTCGTCGATGATCGCTTTCATACGCCGGCTCTGCGCCAGCATGTTGGAAAAGATCGTCACTTCCCGCGGCGTCTTGGGTTGCAGCGCGCTCACGTGTCCCATCAGAACGGTGAGCGGCGTGCGCAGTTGATGTCCCGCATCGGCCACGAACTGGCGCATCTCCTCCATTGCCGCCGTGCGTTCGGCAAATGCGTCGGTGATCTGCTGTACCGCCGCATTATACGCGCGCGCGAGGTCGCCGATCTCGGTGCGCTGACGCGTCGTCACGGGGTGCGGTGTAAAGTCGCCTTTGGCAAAGAGTTCGAGCGCGCGCGTGGTGTGCAAGAGCGGTTCGAGCGTGCGCTGTGCGACGATCGCCGCAATGAACCACGCGGGCACGAGCGAGAACAGATCGAGAACAAGCGCTCCGAGCAGCCATTGCTTGCTGGTCGCAGCGATGTAACCCAAGTCCGGTAAGATGTCGACGCGCATCGTGCCGAACAGGACACTCTGGACCTGCGGCGTCGGACCGATGCCCGGCGGCGGCGCCGGCGCAGTGCCGGGCGCAAGCACGAACGGACCGTAGCCGAACCCCTCGCGCGGCACCACGCTTATCCGCACGTGCAGGCCTCGCACCTGAGCGAGCGCGAGCCCTTCGACGTCGACCGGCTGCGTCGTGCCGGCGAGCGCGTACTGAAACGAGAGACGCGTGATGCGCAGCGACGCAAGGTTGACGTCGGCGAGCACGATATTGCGCGTGATGTCGCCCGCCGAAAGCCACACCAGCGCTGAAACGGTCAATGCAAAGCACAACCAGGCGGCGAGGAACGAGGCGATGAGGCGAAGGCGGATCGACTGCAGCATTGACAGCCTCCCTTAAAGGAAGCTAATGCGCCGAACGCAGTGCGTATCCTACCCCGCGAACCGTATGCAACAGCGGTTCAGCAAAACCGTAATCGATCTTGTGCCGCAAATACGAGATGTACGTTTCAACGGCATTGCCGCTTACGTTGGAATGATCGCCCCAGACCTGCGCGATCAGTTGGTCGCGCGTAAACACGCGGCGAGGCTCGCGAACGAACGCGGCGAGCAGGTCGAACTCGCGCGTCGTCAGCGAGATGTTCTTGCCGTCGCGAATCACGCGACGTGTTTGCAAGTCGAGGGAGAGGTCGCGGAAGGTCACGATCTGCGGCGACTCGAGCCGCGGACGGCGAAGGGCCGAACGAATGCGCGCGACCAGCTCGGGGATCTCGAACGGTTTGGCGACGTAGTGGTCGGCACCGCGATCGAGACCTCGCACTTTGTCGTCGGTTCCGCCTTTTGCGCTGACGATGAAAATCGGCGCCTGCGTGGTGCGGCGAAGCTCCGGGAGAAGCGCGATGCCGTCGATTTTCGGCATCATGACGTCGAGCAACACCGCGTCCGGTTCCCATTCCTTCACCAGGACCAAGCCGGCTGGGCCGTCAGGCGCGCTGCGCACCGCAAAGCCGGCTTCCGCCAGCTCGAGCTCCAGCAGCGTGCGAATATCGGGCTCGTCGTCGATCACGGCCACTTTGGAAACGAAGCTATCCATGTTTCCCAAGAATACGGAGAGAGACTTGGGCCAGGCTTGGAAGGGGCGCAGGCCGCCGTCAGCGAGGGGCCGTACTTTTTGGGGTACGGCTCTTCGAGGAGGTTCACGTCATGGATCGTTCGTCCGAGACCCCATCGCGCAAAGAGGCGCTGCGTACGCTCATTGTGCTTCCGGCCCTCGCCGGCGCACTCGCGTTAGGAACCGGCATCGCCGACGCCGCCGACAACAAGAAACAATTCCACTATCAAGACAAACCGGGAGCCGGCGGCAAGAAGTGCTCGGGATGCCGCTTCTTCAGGCCACCGCACTCATGCAGTGTCGTTACCGGAACCATTAGTCCCAACGGGTGGTGCATCGCCTGGGCGAAGAAGTAGCCGTACGTCTGGTTTCGATCGCGACGGCCGTTCCGCCGTACGCGCTCGAACAGGACGATATCGCCGCTCGCATTCGCGCACAGTTCTCTCGTTCCGAGGTCGTTCAACGCCTGATGCCCGTCTTCTCGAGCGCCGGCATCAGGCGTCGCTACTCGTGCATTCCGATCGAATGGTACTACGACGCGCACGGATGGGCGGAGCGCAACGCTATCTATCTCGACTCGGCGCAGACTCTGCTCGAAGAAGCCGCGCGCGCTGCGCTCGAGCGTGCCGGAATTCGCGCGAGCGACGTCGGCGCCGTCGCGATCGTCTCGACCACGGGCATTGCGACGCCGAGCTTCGACGCACGCCTCATCGACCGGCTCGGCCTGCCGAACACCGTGCGGCGACTGCCGATCTTCGGCTTGGGGTGCGTCGGCGGCGCGATCGGTCTTGCGCGCGCAGCGATGCTCGCGCAAACGCTGCCGGCTTCGAACGTCTTGCTCCTGGTCGTCGAATTGTGCGCGCTGTGGTTTCGTCGTGACGACCTCGCCAAGAGCAACGTCGTTGCAACCGCGCTCTTCGGCGACGGCGCGGCTGCCGCGGTCTTGCGCACCGGTGGCCGCGGTCCGGCGATTGCCGCGTCGGGCGAATACACCTTCCCGCAGACGCTCGACGTCATGGGGTGGGACGTCGCCGAAGACGGCTTACGCGCGATCTTCTCGCGCGACATTCCGCAGCTCGTACGCTCGCGCATGCGCGAAATCGTCGACGCATATCTCGCCGAATCGAATCTCGACCGAGATGCTATCGACGTCTTCCTGAGTCACCCGGGCGGGACCAAGGTCCTCGACGCGCTCGAGTCCGCTTTCGGCCTCGCACCCGGCAAGCTCGCCGACTCGCGCGCGACGCTGACCGAGTACGGGAATATGTCCTCGGTCACGCTCCTCTTCGTACTCGAGCGTGCACTGCGCGAAGGCGCGCTCGCGCAGCCATGGCGGCGCGCTTTGCTCTCCGCCATGGGGCCGGGCTTTACCGCCGCCTTCGTCACCCTCGAACCATGAGCGTTGAACGCTGGATCGTCGCGGCCGTGGCGCTGCTGCGTCTGGCCGAACTGCTCTACGCCGGGCGCAACACGCGCAGGCTGCTCGCGCGCGGCGGGATCGAGATCGCTCCCGAACACTATCCCTGGTTCGTGGCGCTCCACGCGGCCTGGCTGCTCTCGTTGTGGTTCTTCGTTCCGGCCGGCGCAACGCCGAATCTCTACCTGCTCGCCGTTTTCCTCGTGGCGCAAGCCGGGCGCGTCTGGGTGATAACGACCCTCGGAGTCTTTTGGACCACGCGCGTCATCACGCTGCCGGATGCGCCGCTCGTACGGCGCGGCCCCTACGCCCTCATGCGTCATCCCAACTACGCGATCGTCTGTATCGAGATCGCGGTGCTGCCCCTCGCATTCGGTGCCTGGCAGATCGCGCTCGTCTTCAGCGCCGCCAACGCCCTACTGCTCGCAGCGCGAATTCGGGCGGAGAACACGGCTCTCGACGCACGCCGCTGACGCTTGGCAAATCTAGCGCTTGCCAAGGCCTTGCAAGGTAATCGCTCTCTTATTAATAATGGGTTAAACGGACGAAATGCGACGCCGATCCCATGACGCGGTGCGATGGCAAATATTCCGTTGCGTGGGCCGGTATAGGGAACCTTCCCCGGTTTCGTACGAACGCTTGATAATCTCGTCACAGCGATTATGCAAGCGCAATCAGTGTCTTCGTTAAGAAGAGGAGACCTTATCTTGAAACACCTACTCATCACGCTTGGTGCGGCGTTGCTGCTGTCCACGATGGCGAGTGTCGGGATTGCTTCGGCGCAAACGGCACCGTCGACGGACGCGAGCACCACGACCGTAGCGCAATCATCATCGCCGGCACCGAAAAAGGACCCACCGAAGTTCTTCATTCTGCACGTCGGCGGCATGGGGACGTGGAACATCGGATCGTCGGACCTAGCGTTACCGCCGTCCTACTGCACGACGACCCAAGACTGCGGCCCGACCGGTCAGTATCAATTCGCCGACCCGGTCGTGCACTTCACCTACGGCGCGCAGATCAACCTCGCCAAAAAGTGGTACATCAGCTACTCGCACGCCTACGTCAATCAGAACATCGGTCGCGTCGGGATACCCAGCAAGGTCTGTTCGAACCTACCTTGCACGGCCGCGACCGAGTTCGAGATTCCGTACACTTACCAAAAGCTCAACGACGATCGCACCGATGACGCCTCGCTGAACTACAAGGCGGATCTCGTCACCATATCAGGCGGCTGGCACGAGCGCGTGCGTATGTGCTGCGGCAACGGTCTGGAAACGAGCTCCGGCGAAACGATGTGGCACGACCTCTACTTGCAGCTCGCCGGCGGCGCCGGCCCGGCCAGCAAGTACTTCGGCAAACTCTTCAGCCTCTCGGTACAAGAAGAGTACATCCCGCACAATACGA
Source organism: Candidatus Acidiferrales bacterium (assembly GCA_035504755.1). Classification (GTDB taxonomy): domain Bacteria; phylum Vulcanimicrobiota; class Vulcanimicrobiia; order Vulcanimicrobiales; family Vulcanimicrobiaceae; genus Aquilonibacter. Next base: position 71,653 of record DATJRM010000008.1, on the reverse strand, counting down.
AGAGCGTCTTCAAAGCGAGCCCGTCGGAGCAGATCGTCCCCACGCAGGGAAGTCTGTATCACACGACGTTCACACCGAAGATCACGACCGCGATCGGGAACCCGAAGACCTCGACGTTTGCCCTTTTCGGTCAGTACGTCAACAACTTCGACTACTTCATCAACGCGCCGATTCCGTATCTCTACAACGAAGTCGACTTCGGCATGGTCAAGAAGTGGCCGCCCGCCGTCACACTGAGCGTGGTGGACTCGAATCTCTATCAATTCCACTCCGGTTATCCGTACTCGAACGCCGACACGATCAACCGTAACAAGTTGCTCATGACGCTCGACATCGCCCTGCCGCTCTTCTAGACACGGCAAGAATTCGAGACAGGAGGAAGAAGACTCGGTGGCTAGCCACCGGGTCTTCTTCTTTGCGGGAGTGATAGATGCGAATCCTGATGTTCGTTGCAATGCTCGCGCTCGTTCTTGCGTCCTCGACCTCGGCACAAACGACGGACGCCGACGTTTTGCTGCATCGTCTCGCGGCGCAAGCCGGTGGAACGGCGCAGGTGTTTATCGACAAGCTCCCGCCCGATGTGCCGAAAGTCCCATTGCCGGACGCCAAGCTCGTGGGCAGCGTGCATCAGTCGGTCGACTCACCCCTCACGATTGATTCCTACGATCTCTACTACGATGCGAAACCGGACACGTTATCGGCGTACGCCGATGCGCTCCTGGCAGCCGGGTGGAAAGAGCACCCGCTGACGGCCGGCTCCGGCGGCTTCGTCTCTTCGACCGCGCCGCAGAACGAGATCTACTGCAAGTCCGATGGCGCCTTTATCTCGACACGCATCGGTACCGATCCGCAGGACCTCCGCGTATCGATACAACCGCGCGGAACCGCCGCGGGCCTCGCCTGCGGTCGCAATGCGCTGATGGCAATGATGCGCGCGTTCGCCAAATCGCCGTTGCCTGAGCTGCACGCACCGGCGGGCGTGCAGATGTCGGTTTCGCTCCTTCCGACGCCCAACGGTCAGTCGGCGGCCTACGTGCACAACGGCACGTCGGCAAGCGCATTGCTCGCCGAATTTGCGAGCCAAATGGCCGGCGCAGGCTGGAAGCCGGGTCCGGCTTCCGGCGGCACGGAGATCGTCGCCGAGACGTTCGCCAAGGTGGACGACAAAGGCACGCCATGGCAAAGCACGATTTCGATTCAGGCCGTCGAGGCAAAGCCCGGTGAATTCGTCGCCTTCATCAACGCCGTAAACCTCACCGCGCTCGCGAAAGGCGAGAGCACGCTCTTCTCCCGCTGATCTACCCGCCGCGCAGAGGCAGAGTTGATGAAGGTGCGGGCGACGAAATCCGATCCGATGAAGACGACGATCGGGATGCTCCTCTTCGACGATTTTCAGCTCCTCGACGTAGCGGGGCCGCTGGAGGTCTTCGGTGCGACCGAGGTGGCGCAACCGATCTTGATTGCGCGGTCGAACGATCCGGTCGCAGCGTCGCATTGGAACGGCGTCGCGTTCACGCCCGATGCAGACTTTGAGAGCGCACCGGCGCTCGACGTGCTCTTCGTACCGGGCGGAAAGGGGATATCGCGCGCAGTTGAAGACCCTGCCACCCTCGCGTTCTTGGCCGAGCGCGCGCCCCGTGCGCGCTACATCACGTCCGTGTGCACGGGCGCGTTGCTGCTGGGCGCCGCGGGGCTCTTGCACGGATATCGCGCGGCGACGCATTGGCTCTACATGGACCTGCTGCCGCTCGTCGGCGCGCAGCCCGTCGACGAGCGCATCGTTCGCGATCGCAACCGCATCACCAGCGGCGGCGTGACCGCGGGCATCGACTTCGGGCTCGCGCTCATCGCCGAGCTCGGCGGCGACCTCGCGGCGCAAGAAGCGCAACTCTATCTGCAATACGCACCGGCACCGCCGTTTGACGCCGGCGAGCCGCGTTCCGCCCCCGCCGCGCTCGTCGAGGCGTTACGCGCCCGCTGGCAACCGAATCACGAGGCCCGCGCGCAGGTTCTGCGCAAAGCCATGGGGAGCGCTTAAGCCCACCAGTTAGGCAAAAGGAGCCGACGTGTGCAAGCGCACACGAGGCTCCTTTTAACGACACTGGTGGGCTTAAGCGACCTCGAAGAGGCCGGCGGCGCCCATGCCGCCACCGATGCACATCGTCACGACGACGTACTTGACGCCGCGGCGCTTGCCCTCGATGAGCGCGTGCATCGTCATGCGCGCGCCGCTCATGCCGTAGGGGTGGCCGATCGAGATCGCGCCGCCGTCGACGTTGAAACGGTCGTTGGGAATGCCCAGCGTGTCGCGGCAGTAGAGCGTCTGCACCGCGAACGCCTCGTTGAGCTCCCAAAGACCGATGTCGTCGATCGTGAGGCCGTGTTGCTTGAGCAGTTTCGGCACGGCGAAGACCGGACCGATGCCCATCTCGCCCGGCTCGCAACCCGCGACCGCAAAACCGCGATAGAAACCCAGTGGCTCGAGGCCGCGCTTACCGGCGAGTTTGGCGTCCATGATGACCATTGCGGCCGCACCGTCGGAGAGCTGCGACGAATTGCCGGCCGTGATCGAGGTGTCCTTGACGCCGGGCACGGCGCCTTTGAGCTGGGCGAGACCCTCCAGCGTCGTGTCCGGACGATTGCCCTCGTCTTTGCCGAGCGCGACCTGCTCTTCGGTCACCTTGCCGGTCTCTTTGTCTTGTACGTATTTCCAGGTCGGAAGTTCGACGATCTCTTTGTCGAACCGCCCGGCGTTCTGTCCGTCGGCGGTGCGCCGTTGGCTCTGCAGCGAGTACTGATCCTGCGCTTCACGCGAGACGTGATACTTCTTCGCCACGTTGTCAGCCGTGTAGAGCATCGGCATGTACACGTCGGGCGTATGACGCAGCAGCCAATCCTCGGTGTAAAACTCCATGTTCATATAGTTCTGCACCATCGAGATCGACTCGACGCCGCCCCCGACGGCAACGTCGGCGTTGTCGACGATGACCCGTTTGGCCGCGGCCGCAACCGCATCGAGGCCGGACGCGCAGAAGCGGCTCACCGTGTGACCGGCGACCGTTACCGGACAACCCGCGCGCAGCGCGGCGGTGCGGCCGATGTTGTTGCCGGTCGCGCCTTCCGGCAAGCCCGAGCCGATGACGACATCCTCGACTTCAGCCGGATCGACGCCGGCGCGCTTGATCGCTTCGCCGACGACGAACCCCGCCATCGTTGCGCCCGGAGTTTGATTGAACGCACCGCGGAACGCCCGACCGATCGGCGTCCGCGCTGCCGAGACGATAGCCGCCTCACGCATGAGTTAGTTCTCCTCCACGCTTCGACACGCTCAGCGTGACACTTGGGTCTGCGAATTTTCCGTTCGCTTCGGCAATTTTCTTGAGCAGCGGCGCGGCTTTCCATCCAAACGCCACCACGCGATCGTAGACGTGCTTGACACCGACTTCATCGGCGTACCACATCGGACCGCCGTGATGCGGCGGGAACCCGTAGCCGTAGACGTAGACGATGTCGATGTCGCCGGGACGCAGCGCGACGCCTTCTTCGAGCAGATACGCGCCACGGTTGATCAACGCGAAGAGCAGCCGATCGAGAATCTCCTGATCGCTCAGCTCGCGCGGCGCGATGCCGGCTTTCTTTGCCTCTTCCGCGAAGAGCGCAACGACCTCGGGATCGGGAATGGGCTCGCGCCCCTTGCCGACGTTTTTGTCGTACTTGTAGTACCCGGCCATCGTCTTCTGTCCGAGACGCTTCATCTCGACCAGCCGATCGACCACGGTGCTGCGCCGCGCGATATCCGGTCGCGCTTTGGCAATATGCCAGCCGATGTCGATGCCCGAGAGATCGCTCATCGCGAACGGACCCATCGGGAAACCGAAGTTCTTGGCAACGTTGTCGATACGCGCGGGCGGGATACCCCACTCGGCCATTTCACCGGCGGCTTTCGCGTAGTCGATGATCATGCGGTTGCCGATGAAGCCGAACGCGTTCGCGGAGAGTACGGCCGTCTTGCGCAGCGTCTTCCCGAGTTTGAAGGCCGCGGCGATCGTTTCGGGCGACGTCTCTTTGCCACGAACGATCTCGAGCAGCGGCATGATATTCGCCGGCACGAAGAAGTGCAGACCGATGACCTTGTCGGGGCGCTTCGTGACGGCGGCCATCTCGTCGATGTCGAGCGTCGAGGTATTCGAGGCGAGAATGCCCTCCGGCTTGACGATGCCGTCGAGCTTTGCGAAGACCTCTTTCTTGACGTCCATGTTCTCGAAGACCGCTTCGACGACCACGTCCGCGTCGGCAAGCTCGCTGAAATCCTCGGTGAACTGCACCGACTGACCGAGCTTCCACGCCTCTTCTTGCGTCATGCGGCCCTTCTGGACTTGGTACATGAACATGCCCATGACCGTCTGCTTGGCCTTCTCGACCGCTTCGTCGTTCGCGTCGATGACGTGCACGGGGATGCCGGCTTGCGCGAAGGTGATCGCGATCCCGGTGCCCATCGTGCCCGCGCCGATCACCCCGGCCTTCTTGATTTCGCCAGCCCCTGTCGTCCCTGCACCAACCCCTGTCGTCCCTGCGCCAACCCCTGTCGTCCCTGCGCCAGGCCCTGTCATCCTGAGCTTGTCGAAGGACAGCCCCGGAATCTTATTCAACTCGCGTTCGGCGAAGAAGACGTGACGCAATGCCGCCGACGGTTTCGAGACGGCAAGCTCCATGAAGAGCCGCCCTTCGCGCGCGAGACCGAACTCGAACGGTAATTCGAATCCGGCTTCGACCGCATCGATCAGCTTGTGCGCCGCATAGCCGCCGTGCTCTTCCGGCGGTACCATCTTGTGCGCTTGCGAGACGATGAACGGCAGCGCTTTGTCGTCGATGCCTTTACCGATGTACGGTTTGCGCTGCGAGACGCGGTGCTTTCCGCCTTCGCGTGCCAGCGCGAGCGCAGCATCGAGCAGGTTCGACTCGACGACCTGATCGACGATGCCTTTCTCTTTGGCCTCGTCCATGCGGACGTTGCGGCCCTTGAGCATCATGTCGAGCGCGTCTTGCCCGCCGATCAGCCGCGGCAGACGCTGCGTGCCGCCCGCTCCGGGCAATAAACCCAATTTGATCTCCGGCAGTCCGACTTTTGCATCGGCGAGCGCGACGCGATAGTCGCAGGCGAGTGCCAGCTCGAGGCCGCCGCCGAACGCTTGCTTTTCGATCGCCGCGACGAACGTCTTGTCGCTCTTCTCCACCGCGGCGATTACGTCGCGAATCGTCTTGGTCTGCGGTGTCGGCGCGGTGCCGAAGTCGTTGATGTCGGCGCCGGCCGAGAATTGTCCGTTGGCGCCGATGAAGACGATCGCGTTCACGCTGGGATCGGCCGACGCCGCTTCGACGAGCGGCACCAATTCGCCGGAGAGGGCGTACGAGAGCGAGTTGACCGGCGGGTTGTCGATCGTGATGATCCGCACGCCGCCTTTGTCTTCAGTCTTGATGAAACTCATGATTACGCCGTGACCGCCGTCTTGCGATCCAGTTCGAACGCGTCCTCGGGCAGCGTCATCACGTCGCCCGCGCCGTCGATGATCTGGCGCTTGTACCATGCGCCCTGGGTGAGCACGTGCGAGGCATAGAATTTCGCGGTCGTGATCTTGGCGGCGTAGAACGGATCCTTGTCGCCGCCGGCGATCTTTTCGGCCGCGACCTTCGCGGCGCGCGCCATCTGCCACCCGCCCGCGACGACGCCCCACAGCTTGAGGTAGGGAACCGAGCACGCGAACGCTTTACGCAGATCGCCCATCGCGTTCATCCCGATCCATTGCGACACCTCGGCCAGCGTCGCGATGCCCTTGAGCAGCGACTCGCCGAGCGATTTCACGTCGGCATTCGAATCCGCGGCCGCCTCTTTGGCGAACTTTTCCATGTCCTTGATGACTTTGGTGGCGGTTGCACCCATGTCGCGGATGAGCTTGCGGCCCACGAGGTCGAGCGCTTGAATGCCGGTCGTGCCTTCATAGATCGTGGTGATGCGCACGTCGCGATATTGCTGCGCGATGCCGGTCTCTTCCACGTAGCCCATGCCGCCGAAGATTTGCAGCGCGGTGGAGCAGAGCTCGACGCCGTTCTCAGTGCACCAGCCCTTGACGACCGGAATCATCAGCTCGACGAACGCCTTGTGCTCCTTGCGCACTTTCTCGTCGGGGTGCTTGTTGGCGAAATCGAGCGAGGCCGCCGTCACGTACGAGAGCGCGCGCATTGCTTCGAGGTTCGCTTTCTGCCACATCAGCATACGGCGCACGTCGGGATGCTGGATGATCCGTACCGGGGTCTTGTCGCGCGTCGCGGCATCGGCCATCTGCACGCGCTCCTTGGCGTATTCGAGTGAATGCTGATACGCGCGATCGGCGACCGCGTAGCCCTGGACGCCGACCGAGAAGCGCGCCGCGTTCATCATGATGAACATGTACTCGAGACCGCGATTGGCTTCGCCGACGAGATAGCCGACGGCGCCTTTGCCCTTCTCACCGAACTTCATCGTGCAGGTCGGGTTGCCGTTGATACCGAGCTTGTGCTCGATACCGGCGCACGTCACGTCGTTGGGTCCGGTGATCTTGCCGCCGTCGTCGACCAGCATCTTCGGCACGATGAAGAGTGAGATGCCCTTCACACCTTCGGGTGCGTCAGGCAGACGCGCCAGCACCAGATGCACGATGTTCTCGGCCATGTCGTGCTCGCCGAACGTGATGAAAATCTTCTCGCCCGTCAGCAGATAGTGATCGCCTTCCGGCACCGCCTTCGTGCGCACTTGTGCGAGATCCGAGCCGGCTTGCGGCTCGGTGAGGTTCATGGTGCCGGTCCACTTGCCGGAGACGAGGTTGGGAATCCACTTCTGCTTTTGTTCGTGCGAACCGACCAGCTCGATTGCTTCGATCGCGCCCTGATTGAGGAGCGGCCCGTTGGCGAACCCGATGTTTGCCGCGTTCCACATCTCGAGCGTCGGACCGAGCAACAGCGACGGCAAACCCTGACCGCCGTACTCGTCGGGAACCGGAAGTCCGATCCAGCCGGCGTCGGCGAACTTTTTATACGCCTCCTTGAAGCCTTTGGGCGTGGTGACCTTGCCGTCGTTCCACGTGCACCCTTCCTTATCAGCAACGCGATTGAGCGGATCGAGCACGCCGGTCGCAAACGATCCGGCTTCCTCGAGAATCGACTCCCATACGTCGCCGGCTTCGTCGTATCCGGGAAGCTTGGCGACGTCGTCGATGCCTGCGAGCTCGCGCAGAACGAATTGCATGTCGCGCAGTGGGGCTTGGTAGGTGCTCATCCTCGTCGTGTTCTCCTCCGCCTCATCAGGCGGCGTCGTCGTCGCTGTAGAGTTCGCTGCGCAGGCGGGCGATCGACCCTGCCAGCGTATCGAGGTAGGGAAGCATGCCGTCCTTGATGCGTTCGAGTCGCGTGCGGCCGTCATTGGTGATGCGGTAGTAGCGGCGCGAGCGTTTGGTGGGATGCTCCCACTCCCCGACGATGAACCCACGCTCCTCCAACCGCCGCAGCAGCGGATAGATCGTGTTGGTGTTCACCGCGAGGAGACCGGCGCAGAGCGCCTCGATCCGGGCCATGAGTCCCGAGCCGGTGTCCGGCTCTTCCGCGAGCAGATGCAGAACCAGGACGGGGAAGACCGTCTTGGACTTGATCGGGCCCTTGAGGACCTCTTCAGCCGGGGAACCTTGCTTGCGACTCATATTAGACGGAATATTATTAAATCTAATAAGCCCCGAAAATGCAAGACCCCTGCCTCACCCCGAGCTGCTCCCTGCCGGTGTCCCGAGGTGCTGCCCGCCGGTGTCCTGAGGTGCTCCCCGCAGGTGTCACCCTGAGGTGCTCCCCGCAGGTGTCACACTGAGGTGCTCCCCGCAGGTGTCACACTGAGGTGCTCCTCGCAGGTGTCACACTGAGGTGCTCCCCGCAGGGGAGCCTCGAAGTGCTCGAAGTGCTCGAAGTGCTCGAAGTGCCGATCTGCTACGAGCCCCCCGAGGACGGCTGCTGGCAGACCTCTCCCATGAAGACGACCGTCTTGAACCCCGGCTCGTCCGTCGTCGGGAAGGGTGCCGCCGGCGTCGCCGGCTTCACGCAGTTCGAGGCCGAGAGGAACGCCATGATCGCGGCGTAGGTCGCCGGCGAGAGTGTCCCGGGCGCGGTGAGCGGCATCTGTTTGGTAACGATGCCCCGTACGTCGGAGATGCTGAGCTTCGCCGCCGCGAACCCCGCGCCGACGAGTGCCGGCGCCGACACACCTTGGAGCTGCGCGCCGTGGCACGACGAGCAATTTTCCATGTATGCCGTCTTGCCGATCTGCAATTGCGCCGGCGTATAGGGCGCGGTTCCCGTCTGCGTAACGCCTTTGGCTGCCTCGACGAGTGCCACAGCCTGTCCCGTTGTGCCGTTTGCCGCCGGATTCGTTGCACCGACACGAAACGCCATCACGTAGTCGCCTTTGCTCACCGGAACGTTCGGCGTCTTTTGATTGCCGGGTTCGCCGCCGAGGATCGCGAGATACTCGTTTCCGCCGGCCGTGTACATCGAAAACGGCGCCACGATCGCGGTGTGCGTGGCATAGGTCCATAGCTGTTTGCCGGTCTTCGTGTCGAGCGCGTAGAGATTGCCCGCGAGATCGCTCGTGAACGTCAATCCGGTCGAGGTCACGAGTGCGCCGCCTTGCGCGGGATACGGTAGCGGCGTCGCCCACGCGATCGTTCCGCTGGAAACGTCAACGGCGTTGACTTGTCCCGTGCCGTCTTCACGCTTGGCCATCGGACCGCCGTGATAGTTCACGCCTTGTTGCCACGGCGGCTGCACCGCGTAGGTAAAGAAGACCCCGCACTCCTGCGTGACCGGGACGATGAAGTAGTTCGTCGCCGGATCGTATGCGCCACCGTTCCATTCCACACCGCCGCCGTGATTAGGACACGCCTCGCGACCCTGCGGCGTGGGATCTTGATTCAGCCCCAGCTGATGCGCGACGGCGAGCCGATGGATCAACGTCCCGTTGGTGCGGTCGAGGATGACGAAATTCCCGCCCTTGTCGCCGATGGCGAGCAGCGGTTCCTTCTGCCCATTCACCGTCCCGTCGAACAGCACCGGCGGCATCGCCGGATCCGCATCGTGCACGTCGACGTCGGTGATCTTGTAGTACCACTTCAGTTTCGGCTGCGGGCCCGAGATATCGAGCGCAACGACGGAATCAGCATAGAGATTGTCGCCTTTGCGATTCCCGTTGTAGAAATCGGGCGCGGGATTGCCGGGCGCGACGTAGAGCGTGCTCGTCGCGGGATCGACCGAGAGGCCGCCCCAGAGCGCGGCGCCGCCGTGTTTCCACGAGTCGCCGGGCCAGGTGTTGTGCCCGGGCTGTCCCGGCGCGGGAATCGTATCCCACTGCCATAACTTCTTGCCGTTGTTGACGTCGAACGCTTGCACCGCGCCGTTGCCGCCGAAATCGCCTCCGGCGACGCCTACCAGCAACATGTTGCCGTAGACGTAGGTCGCCATCGAATACCAGTTGTTCGCATCCGTCGAACAGCCGGCCACATTCCAGAGCTCTTTGCCGGTGCTTGCATCGAGCGCGCGCACGCGGCAATCTTGCGTCGCGATGAAAACCTTGCCGCCGGCGATGCTCACGCCGCGGTTGACGGCAAAATCGAGCACTTCCGATGGCGTATAGGAAGCGTCCCATTTGAGCGCACCCGTCGCCGCATCGAGCGCGAGCACCGAGTTGTGTGGCGTGGAGACGTACATCGTGCCGTCGGAGATGATCGGTGCAGACTCTTGTTCGCCGGTGTCGGCGATTTGCGTCGTCCAGGCGGGTGCGAGTTGCGCGACGTTCTGCGCGCCGATCGTCGATGTCACGTAGCGGTTGAAGCTCAAGTCGTGACCGGCGGAGAGCCAATCACCGGTGGCTCCTTGTTGAGACTGCGAACACGCGGCAAGTAGTGTCATGGCGAGGAGGACGGACAGCCATTTCATGTCTTCACTCCGTTCACAAGCGGTCAACGCTGAGATAACGACGCAGCGCGAGACTCTCCCTTTATGGGAGACTGTAGCAGCCTCGCCCGCTTGCTTATCGCGCGCGATCGTCCTTCCGGCGCCGGAGCGATCGCCGCGACGCTGGAGCGCTTCGGCGCGGGCGCGCTCGCCTACGCTCGGGACCGCGGCATTCGGGTTGCGCCGCTGCATCGCGGCGAACTCTATCGCGAGGCATCGCCTGCGCTCGCGCGCCTCGGGATCGACGTCGATGGCTGGCCGGCGCCGCCCGCCGGACTCTTCGTGGTGGAGGAGCGCACCGTCTATTTGCGTTCGCGCAGCGCGATGACGGTCGCGCATGAGTTCGGCCACGGCCTCGACTGCGCGCTCGGCGGTGGCGTCTACCGTTCCGGCATCGATCCGCAGATTCGCCGGCTCTTCATCGCAGCGCGCGATTTCATCACACCCTACGCAGCCACGGGCATCGACGAGTACTTTGCCGAGGGACTGCGCGCATTTGTCGAGGCTAATGATCCCGCGTCACACTGGCCGCGCGCGACGAAAGCGCGCCTCGAAGCGATCGATCCGCAGATGTTCGCGTATGTGGAGCGACTGTTCCGCACCGAGTTTTCGCAAGCCGCCTGACCTATGTTATGTTAGCAGGAACCTATGAGCACCCAAGCCCTGGAAGCCCGGATGTCGCGCGTCGAGGGAGTTCTCGAACAAGTCGATAAGCGGCTCGATTCGATCGATCGTCGGCTTGACGGCTTTGACGCGCGCTTCGGCCAGATCGATCAACGGTTCAACTGGGTTATCGGCACGATCCTCGGGACTTGGATCACCACGATCCTCGCGATCCTGTTTCATCGCTGAGCTCGCCCTCAGGTCGAGCGAGATCGAACGAAGGCGCGCGTACGAAACATCGATCCGGAAATGTTCGACTACGTCGATCGGCTGTTCGTCTCTTACTTTTGCGTCGCAGCATAAGTTTCTCCGCCGATCGCCGAGAAGCGGGACCGCAGAACAGGTAACTCGTACGTTTCGGTTCCGGAGGATATTAGGTTGTCTATTCTTGCAGCGATTGCCCTCGTGCGAGCTTTTGCACTACCGGTAGGATTTACCGTCGCCCCGGAAAGCGCTCTGCCGGAGATAGTGCTCGGCACAAACGGTACCGTCTCGGCGATCGCAACGTCGACCGATCGCTCGTTCCGTGTTCGCGCATTTCGCTGGAACGGGGCTGGCGCCCCTGAGGTCTTCACTCCGCTCAACGTGTTGACGGCGCCCGGTGCTCAAGGAGAAGTCCGAGGAAGTAATGACCCGAACTATCGTGCGGACGCGGCCGGTGTCGCGAGTGCCGGGCAAGAGCTACTAGTAACGGCGTCGACGAACTGGAGTGGCGCTTACAGCGGGACGTCGTTCGAAGTGCAGCGGTGGGGCCGCTACTCCGCTGCGCGCTGGCCACTACCGTCCTGCGTAGACTCCGGAGACTCCGTCGATCAGCACGCCTACGGCGGCGATCGCGATGGGCACGTCGCCTTGACGATCGATCGAACCGGCGCCGGCTCGTTCCAGGTCATGCAGGACGACCCTGAACGATACGCTCCTTACGCCTTTGTGATTCGTGGTTCCGACTGTCGGAACTTGGGCCGCGGTGTTGTGCAGTCCGTAGACGGCCCATGGGCTGCAGGTTATCGCTCGTATCTCAACGGGAAGATCGCGCCGGACAATCTCGACACCGACATCCAAAGCGTGGTCGCCGCACGCTGGTACGGCGAACACCTGCAAGAACTTGGGCCCGGCGACGCTCTTGCAATCAACGCCGGCGGTTTTGCCGTTGGCGCCGATGCAGTACCCGCACGAACGGGCTGCACGACGACGAACTTCTACAGTAAGGACCATACTGGCCAGACCTATTGCCCATCTGCGCCTCACGCCGTCGCCTGGAACAGAGCTGGGCGACGCATCGCGCTTGCTCCACGTTCGCCGCGCAGCGTTGCTTACGGCGTCAGCGAGGACGGAGTCGTCGTGGGCATGTTAACCGACGCAGCGGGCCGACATTTTGCGTTCCGCTGGCGGAACGGTTTGTTGCAGCGTTTGGACGATCTGCCAAACCGCCGGGTTGGCGCTTCGAATCCGCCTATGCCATCGGCGATGACGGATCGATCGCCGGCATCGGCACCCTCGATGGCATCGCGACGGTCTTCATTTGGCGAGGGTGACGCGGGACAACAGGAGGCGGCGCCTCGGTGGCCCCGCCTCCTTCGCGCTTTAGTTATTGGACGCCGCCGCGAATCGATAGTAGCTTACCCAATCGACATGCGGAATGACCTCAAGCAGCGCCATGACTCGGCGAGTTGTAATGATCTAAAACTCGGTGACTTACTTGACGGCGATTCGCTTCGGTTGTGCGGCGGGATGCCGGTCGAGCGTGAGACTCAACATGCCGTCGGTAACCGATGCCGAGATCCGTTCAGAATCGACGTCGTCGGGCACGGTAAACGAACGAGAAAATGTGCGTCGCTCGTTTTTCGCATTGACCGAAACGATGCCGTCATTCAACGTAATCTCGACGATCGAGGAGTTGAAACCCGGCACCGGGACTTCGACAAGGTAGCCGTTTTCCGTGCGGGTGACTTCGAAGCCGTAATCCCAGTTCGCAACGATGCCCTGGAACGTATCGAAGCCGAAGAGGCCTTGAAGAGGGGACTGCTGTGCCAGCCTGGCGGCTTGGCCATTTCGTACAAGAGCGCCCATTGAGGGTACGTGCCTCCTTTCGAAACAGGCGGAGAGTCACTCTATACGCCCTCATTTTAGCAACGTTGGCACTCTTGTCAAGAGAGTGCTAAGGTCACCTTTTGGGCTAGCAGTCAAGCCCATCTCAATGCGCCGCCTAGCACGCCTTACCGGGCTTTGATGAGTCGGCGGACGTGATGATGCACGTGTTCGACGAACTCGTGTGCCGTTACGGCGAGCATCGGTACGGTGCTGTCGATCCATATGCCGGAGTTGAATGCCACGAAGCCAACGGTCATCGTACCCACGAGGATCGTCGCGAGCGAGGCGACCAGCGCCCACGCGGGGCGAAGATAGGCGAAGAAGGCGCTGACGATAAGGATCAACACACCCTCGATCAGCACGATGACCAGCCAACTCGGTTGACGCAAATTGTCGCCGCTCAGTACCGAGTCGATCGCGTTGATCAACACGAGCGCCCCGGGCATTTGACCGATCGGTGTCATGTGGATGTCGCGCGAAGCCGCGAAACTCGCACCGATCACCACGACGCGCCCGGCCAAGATCGTGGGAACTGCTTGCGCGTTCTTGGTGATCTCTCCGGCCGGCAGCGTGACGGCCGGCGCCGTTGCGTTGGGATCGTTTGGCTTCCACGGAATCCGATAGAATAGACGGCGCGAGATGTCGTCTTCAGCCAGCGTGAGCGCGCTCTTCCCAAGGTGCAATTCCGTTGGTTGCGTGGGAGCGGCGCCCGGCACGGAGGCCTCCGCACGTGGCACACACGTTAGCGCATGCGGCGCGAGTGCGTCGTACACGCTCGCAAGCGATGTCGAAGTGGCAACTGCTGCGGCCAATAACGTAACCGACGAAACGACAACCGCCCGTCCCTCGGCGCTGCACGAACTCTCCCAAAGGCGCCAGCGGCGCTCGATCAAGTCGGGATCGCGATCCATTGCGACCGTCCCCCACATAATGCGCCCGGGCGTCCACGGCTGCTTCGGCGACGTACCCAACGCAGGATCGAGAAACGAGCGTCGGGCTTGGAGCGCTGGACCGCGGCCGGCATACCAGTAGGCCGAAGGTCCCAAGGTGCGCACCAGCAGCAGCTCCGGACACGACGAACAGCTGTTTGCGTAATGTTCCAGATACCGTTTGAGCACATCGTCGTCGCGTGCGAGACCGAGCATCGGATCGGTCAGATCGAGGTCCACCACGATCGCGGCGGGCCGGCCGCGTGCGGCGAACGCGATGAGCTGGGCGATTTTGTCGCGGCGCGTCTCGCCGGGAACGCCCCACGCGTGATGCGCTGCGTCATCAATATCGATCCAGGCCAGACGCGGCGCCGCGTCCAGCCCGGTGAGACGGTCCATCTGCCAGGTGATGACCGCGTCCCGCGCAGCGGCTACCCCGCCGTTCTGTTGAACGAACGGCGCGCGGAGCAGCACGAAGATGCTCAAACCGATCAACAGGTTGATCAGAAAATGCAGCCGCACGCAAGCACTTTCGCCACGCCTCGCGAAGAACACCCCCTGTTTCCGCTTGGCTGGGAGGCACTATGCATCTTCCCGAGTCGTGGTATAGGACCGTTGCGGCATCGATCTGCGGCGCGGCACTTTTTGCAATGCCCGTGGCGGCGGCCACCGACTCCGCCGGGGTCGCTTACGTTTACAGCTACACGGGCTTTTCCGATGCGTATCAGGTGATCCGCGGCGATAAAACGCTCACGGTGGCGCCGTTCCTTCCGTTACTCGACGGCGACCGCGTCAGCATCGTGCAGTCCAAAGACAAGTTCGGAACCGTATCAACACTTAAGCTCTCGCTCAACGGTGCGATCGTCACGATTGATGCCGCGCACTCGCCGTATTGCGTTGGAAAGGTCGGCGGAAATTGTGCGGCAGCGGCAGCCGCAACCGCAGCTTCGGCATCGAGTTCGGTGCTCGCGGTTTTCACGAACATCCTTGCCTCGATCGCGCCGATTTTCGGCGCCGCACAAGATGACGCGTACAGTTCTCAAGTCGACCAAATGGTGACCCGCGGAGCAGCGAGCGGACCGGAAGTGCCGATGCTCGGCGCCTCGCCGGCGCCGATCGAGCTGGTGGGTTCGACGGTGCTCGCATTCGCGTGGCTGGGCGGTGCGCAACCGTTCACCGTCACCGTCCTTCCCGCATCGGGTGGTCAACCGCTGGTCACCAAGTCCGGCGTGACGGGCAATAACATTACGCTCTCAGGTCTGAAGCTCGCGCCGGGCGCGTATCAGGTGCAAATACAAGATACCAATCAGCAAAAGGCGTTGGGCAATTTCCAGTGCGTCAACGAAGCTGCGCCCACCACACCGATCGACCCAATAAGCGGGGACGTGGCCATCCCCCCGGCGACCATCGCGATCATACGCGCGGGACTCCTCGCGAATAAGGGTCAGCAGTACTATCTTCTCGCCTACCAGTCGATCGCAGAACTTCCCGACGACGCACCAAACGGTCAGGTGCACAAGCTGCGGACGTGGCTCGCCGAAGGCTTACCACCAACCAATCTCAGCCAGTAAGTCTAGCCGCCCTTTGGGCTGCCGCCGCTGTTTGAACAGAGCGCCGGAAACGCGATAAAGACCGTACCGAGCCCTTGCACTTGCGCCTGGGTGCTCGTGTTTGTGCCGCCCCAATGTCTGCCGAACGCCGTCGCACTTCCGGTAAGCAGCGCACCGATCAGTCCACCGTAATTGCAAAAGAATCGTCCCTTGTTCGCCGGATACGCGAAGTTGGAAACGACGGCCGCACATGCCTGCAGGCGCTGATTCAGGTCGTCGTACAAGTCATATCGTGCAAACACAAAAGCCGTGTAGGAAGACGCGAACGATGCCGCGGCCTGTTTGTTGTTCGGTGCGGCTTCCAGCGCCGCAGCGGCCGTAACATACTTCGTTTGTGCCTGGCTGAACGAAACCGTTGTGACGTTGTCGGATTCGTTCAGAAACGAATTGCAGCCGACTTGCCACGAGTACGTCAATTGGTCCGGGACGCCGCGCCCCATCGTGTTCCAGGCGATGATCGAAAGCAAGAAGTCGCATGTGCGCAATCGATATGCGAGGGTGCGAATGTCGCGAAACGAAATCTCGATGTCGTGTTCGGCCGTCGTAGTTAAGCCTTCAGGTTTAGGGATGGTGATATCTAACTTCGGCGCGCTCCCGCCGCTCACCGCGCTGCACGGTGCGATGTAGGTGGGCGGCACGCCCAATAACGCGCTGCCTGTGTAGCGGACGCAGTTGAGGCCGGTGAAGTACGCCAGATTCGGGAACGACGTCCTGTAGTCGCTCTTGAGTGCTTGGAACGACCGGTGCGGCCCGTAAAACTTGCTCTGATCCGCGGGAAGATCGGTGATTTGCATTGACGAGATGCACGCTTGCGGTGTGGGAGCCGGCATCGCGGACGGCGTCTGTGCGAACGCAGCGGGCGACGACCAGCTCGCGAAACAGAGCAGGGCAAGGAGTAGCGTCTTAACGCGCATCGCCGTCGCCAAAAATCACCATCGGTGCCCAGAAATACGGATGCGATTCGAGTGGATCGCTGCTGTGAATTAACGTCACTTTTGCCTCCTGCAACGCCTGCGCAGCAGATTTTCCGTGTGCCATCGCAGCGAAGAATTGCGGTGTCAACTGTTCCTGAATCGAATCGACGACTTGCCAATCGGTGACCGCGACGATCGGCGTGCCGGCGTACATGAAGGCTTGCGTCAACCCCTCGACGCTGTCGCCGGCCGAGTGTACCGAACCGCTTTCGCACGCCGAGAGCACGACGGCGTCGGCGTCGAGGGAGAGTCCAAAGACTTGCCCCATCTTGAGGTAATCATCGTCGGTTTGCGGATGCGCGAGCACGATCGCCGGTTCGCTCAATCCCGTGCGCTGATACGGCAGCACGGCGTGCGTACCGAAGAGTAGATAATGGTAGGCGCGTAAGCCTTTACTAGCATTGAGATCTTCGATCGTCCGTAGCGTCGCGCGATCGCCTTCGTAGAGCGTTACAGTACTTGGCGTCACCCCGAGTGCCGCGAAGGCCCGGTCGGCTTCGATTTTACTGCCCGGTAAGGCCGGGAAGTCTGCTCCGTTGCCCGGCGCGGAGCGTAATAGCAGACGAAACTGGAGTCGCGCCACCGCCGTCGCGGGCTTTCCGGATTCGGCGTAGTTGGGATCGGCGAAGGCGACGAGCGGATGCGACGCGATCGCTTGGCGTTGTTCGACCCCACGGCGCAAGACCTGGAGCAGCGATGCCGAGGACAAATAGGCGACCGCTTTGTCTTCGATGAGGTAATGCGGCGTGGTCTCCGGAGCTGTTACGAGCGACTCGAACGGCAAGCCGTAGAGCGGACCTGTCGGCACGATGTACAGCGTTTTGGCTTGGCCGAGCATCGCCTCGGCGGCGGCTGGAACGAGGTAGTGGTAGAGCGCACTGCTGCCGGTCGCGCAGATCGCCAAATCCGCGCGCGCAACTTTTTGCACCGCGTTCTGGGGCAAATCCATCGCACCGGCGACGCCCGGATAGCCTTGCCCGTGGCAGTTCGCCGCCGATGCGGCGCTTAGACGCGCGGCGAGCGCGTCGCTCCCGCTGGCGGGAAGCACGAACAATCGCGTTGCCTCAGGGGATATCACCCACAGCGCCGTTTGGTCTTGCAAGACGTCGTAGACGAGCACGGCTTCGTTTGCGTGCAGTACGTTCTGCTGGTAATCGGGGAGGCTCAGCGTCTGCGGATGCAGCAACCGGTAATATCCCGGCGCTTCGTCGCGCAGCTTCGCTTCGAACGAAGTGAGCTGTGCATCAGCGGCATCGCGGCTGCTACGCAGAGCATCTGCGCCGGGGCCTGGCGTGGCTTTGCTCAACTGATCGTTCAAGAGAAGAAGGTTTGCGCTTAGTGCGTTCTCCTGATTTACCAGTTCCGGCGGCGCGCCCGCAAACGTGCTCGCCGAACTGCGGCCGACTTGCTCGAGAAACGCGCGTCCTTCGCGACGTTCGAAAATCTCAAGCGCCTTTTTGTCATAGCCTCGGTTCGGATGCAAGCGGTCCAAGTCGAGCAAATAGTCGATGTAGCTGTCGTACACATACAACGTTGACCGGAAGAACGACGAGCGCGCGTTCGCGCTTTCACTCTCCGAAATGCCGGCCCGCAAACGTTCGATGTCATCGATGGCTGCGTCGTAGTCCGCTAGTGCTGCTTTTTCATCGCCGGGAAGCTTGCTCTCCGCGCTCGCGGCGGCCGCAAGCCCCTGCCACTGCGGAACGCCCAGCGCCTTGGCGATCTCCACGCCGGCGTGCGCATGCGCCGCAGCATCGGCATACTTGGCTTCCTGTACTTCGACGGCGGCGATGTCGCTAAGCGCGGCGGCCTGCAAACTGTCGTCGAGACTCTGCCGCGCATAGGCGAGCAGTGCGTCGTAGGCAGCGAGCGCCTGCGAATAATGACGGAGGCGGCTCTCGATCAAACCGCGCGCGGCAAGCGTCTGCGCCGACGGGTGACCGAACAGTTGTTCCGCCTGGTCGACCAGCGCCAGTGCCGCGCCGTAGGTTACGCCCTTTTCGCCCTCCTCCGCCTCGCGTTCGGTCGCGACCGCCACGCCGTTGTAGGCGAGCGCCGCCGGACCGATGTCTTGCGGCGTTTCCTTTTCGAAAAAGTCGATCGCGGTTCGATAGTGAGCGATCGCGTCTTGGAACAAGCCCAGCGCCGACTCGGTATCGCCGATCGCCAAGTTTTCGTAGCCCTGCGTATCGAGATTTTTCGAGCGCTCGTCGATTGCCAGCGCTTGCTCTTCATAGTCAAGCGCCTCGGTGTAGTGGCCAACCTCAGTCTCGACCACCCCGAGACTCCCGAGATTTCCCGACTGCCCGTCGAGATCGCCGTCCTCTTGCGCGCATTTCAGATCGGCCTTGAACCGCGCGACCTCCGCGCCGTAATCAATTGCCACGCTACTCGGGTGCGGCGTCCCGGAAACAACCGCGAGGAGCGCGGAGGCCACGTTCCCCGGCGGCGCGGTGTCGCACGCGGAGGGGGCGGCGGGCGTGCCGGCGCCGGCGTGCGCGATCGTGAGCGCAATAGCGGCTGCCGCGGCAACGATAAGGCCGGCGCTTCGAAGGTACACGTGTCACCTCCAGAAGTGACAAGGTTGGCGCAAAAAACGGCGCGAACCTCTTAAAGCGAACGGAGATTCAGCTATGCAGAAACCGTCTTCGTTTCTTGTTGCCGTTGTATTTGCGGCGTTGCTCATCCCGGCTTCGGCACGCGCAGACACCGTCTGCGCGACGAGCGGACAGCATACCTGGATCATCCCGAACGCCGTCTTTTCCTCCAACGTCTACGGCACGACGCGCGGCACCTACGGCGCGGCGCTGGCGGCGCTTTTCGCGCCCTACGGCGTGAGCATCGCGGCCGACCCGGCTGACACGCTCTCGCTCGTCGACGAGCGCAACGTCTACGGCGGGGGCGCAGTCGATACGTCGCTCATCTGGAATTTGCTGGGCGGGCGTCCTACCGATGCGCCGGAAATGCGCGATCTGCTCTTGCAAAGCGCCGGCAACCGTCCTGCGAACTTCACGCTGATCTTCGCGCAGCCGGTGAGCGGGATCCGTTTTGTTCGCGCGGGACTCATCGCCGGCGGCACGGGTATCACGCATCCTGAATGGACCGCAACCGCCCGTGACGCCGCCGGGAACGTGGTTGCCACGCAGCACGAGAATCTCATCGCGAGTTATTCGGCGGTCCCGGCGCGCATATTCGACCTGGGTGGATCGGCACGGATCTCATCGATCACCTTTGCCGGCGACAACCATGCGTTCGCGGCGTTTACCAACCTCGTATTGCAACTCATCGCCTGGTGTCACTAGCGGCGCGCGTTCGGCCCTTGCGGTGACCTGTGCTATGCTACGATCATTGCCGCATGGAGGCACCTAGTGCGTTCGACCCTTTTGGCGCTAGCGGTTCTCGCCGGTCTCTTCTTCGCTTCTCGCGCCGCAGCCGACGCGACCCTGCGCGTCTGCGATGCGACCGACGAGCCCGTCTCGGTCGCGATCGCCGTCTTCGGGAACCTCACCGGGGGCGTTGCGAGCAAGTCGGAGGGGTGGTTTCAAATTGACGCGCGATCCTGCGCCCTCGTGATCGACACGAACCTCGACCCCACGACGCTCTATTACCTGTATGCCAAGGGGCCGAAAATCGTGTGGGCCGGCAACACCGGTAAGAGCACGCGAGACGCTCCGTTCTGTACGAACTTCGCCGCGCGATTCTACTACGTCGATCGACCGCAGAGTCTTTGCACCGGCGCGGGCGAGCAAATGGTCTGGTTCATCAACGAACCCGCAGCGGCCCCGGATTGGACCATCGAACTCGATAGTCCGTAAGTTCGTCTATTACCGAAAGCAGCGAGGTTCGCGACGCCATCAACGAGTAGACCCTGTGAATGCGAATCGGCAAGGATGCATCACTCGGCACGCTCGTGCTCGTCAACGTCTACTGGCTACCTCTCTCGCTGCAGGAAGCGGCGCTTTTGGCGATCGCCATCCCGGCAGCGCTGCTGCGCATCGCGCCGGCGGACCACGTCGCGGTCTACTCGATACTCGCGAGCCTCATCAACGTCATCAACGTCTTTCTCCCCTGGCCCGTCGGCGCGCTCTCGGACCGGCTCCGTGGCAAGGGCACGCCGCGCCAAGCCCTCGCACTCCTGGGGACGGTCCTCAACGTCGCCGGTTTGGTGCTCGCGATGAGCGCACGCACGATCGCGACGTTTGACGGCGCTATCATTCTTGCAACGAGCGGCGCGGCGATCAGCACGACGGCCTACCAAGCGATGCTTCCCGAGGCGGTCGCACGCGCGCAGTGGGGCGTTGCTTCGGGCGTTCGCGGTGCGTTTACGTTGCTCGGTACGGTCTTCGGGCTGGTCATCGGCGGTCTCTTCGAACCACGCATCGCTTTTCTCGCCTGTGCGCTCCTCGTGGCGGTGAGCGCGGTATCGCTGCGCGGCATGCAGCCGCGCGAGCCCGACGCCCAGGATCACGCGCATATCCGCGACTGGCACGACTTCGTCATCGTCTTCATCGGCCGCGCCTTCATCGTGTTCGGCTTGACGCTGCTCGGCACGTTCGTGCTGTACTTCTTCCGCGACGTGCTGCACGCCGCAAATCCGTCGCAAGGCACCGGGCTTACCGGGATTGCCGGGCTCGTCGGCGCGGTCGCATCGAGCGTCGTGCTCGGGCTGCTCTCGGATCGCATCCGCCCGCACCGCAAAGTCGTCGTCGCGCTGTGCGGCATTCCGATGGTGCTTGCGGCGCTGGGCTACGCGGTCGCTCCGCGCGACGCGTCGATCTTCGTCTGCGCGCTGCTCTTCGGCATCGGCTACGGCGGGGTGCTCTCAAACGGATGGGCGCTCGCGCTCGACGCGATGCCCGCGATGCGCGACGTTGCACGCGACCTCGGGATTTGGGGCATGGCGACGCACATCCCGGCGATCGTCGCGCCGCTCGCAGGCGCGGCGATGATTCGTTTTTTCAACGGATCGATCAACGGCTATCGCGCGCTCTTCGCACTGGCCGCGCTCGCCTTCGCGATCGGCTCCGCGACGTCACTCGCCGTGCGTGGGAACGCGCGTGAAAGCTAGCACGCTCGATCGCACCGCGAACCCCTATCTGCAGCCGATGCGCTGGCTGGCGTACATTTTCGTACCGCTCTATTACCGTACCACCTGTCACGTTCGAGCCTGGGGACGCATGCCGCGCAAACGCGGGCCGACGCTAATCGTCTCGAACCATCAGCACGAGATGGAATCGCCGCTCATCGTCGGCGACCTCGGACTGCGGACGTTTTCCTGGCGGTATCCGATCTTCACCGTCTCGTCGCGGCGCATGTGGGAGCCGGGCTTCTTTGCCGAGCGAATCCCATGGCTGCGCGTCGCGCGTGAAGCCAATCTCGGCCGGCTCTTCTCTGCGGTCGGCATGCAGCCGATCGAAAACGAGCTCACCACGCGCCCCTTCGCGAGCATTGCCTATACGCTCATGGAACTGGAGGGTGACCTCGCAGCCGACCGCGTCTTCAAACCGCCGGTCCTTACGGCGCTGCCAAAAGGTGTCGAGCACCTCAGCGATCTGTTGACCGCGCGGCACTTCGCGTTTGCGCGCTCCTACGTGCGCCTCGGCGACCTGCGAGATGCTTATAAGGAACGCGTCATGCATGCAACGCGCGAGCAGCTCGACGCCGACATCGCCCACTTTGAGGCCTTGGTCCGAGATGGCGCGACGATCTTTCTCACGCCGGAAGGCTTCTACAGCGGCGACGGCAAGATGCAAAGACTTCGCGGCATTCTTTCAAAACTGCAGCCGCTCGCGACGATTTATCTCGCGGCCATCAGCTACGATCCCTACGTACGCCGGCGGCTCTCGATCTGCTACCGCGTCGTGGCCGCACGCGAGGGCATTGCACTCGACACCCAGCTCAAAGCCGTACGGCCGATCACCGCGAGCGCCCTCGTCTGCACGTATCTTGCCGAGCATCCCGACGCGAGCGACGCCGGCGTCGCCCAATCGGTGCGCGAGCAACTCGCAGCACTTCCGCCGGCGGCGTTCGTGGTACCGGAGTTACGTGCGCGGCCCGAGGCCGCGGTGCACCAAGTGCTCGAAAACCTCCGTCGCATCGGACGCCGGCATCCGCAATTCCCGCGCACCGGCGACATGGTCGCTTATCAACGCAACTTCCACGCCGAGACATTGGACGGTCTAGCGAGTCTCTCGTCGTCACGAGCGTAGGACGAGCGCGGCGGCGACGATGCGGGCAGCGAGGTCGGCGCAGCGCGGACCTTCGCGCGCGAGAAAGGGCAGCTGCTTCCAATTCCGCAGGCGCAGCAGCGCGCGCGCCGGCTGGACCCAATCGGGCGAGAGCTCGTTGCGCGGCGTATCGAGAATGACGCGCACGGCGGCAAACGCGACCGGCAGCAATGCGGTCTCCATATCGACGGCAGCATAGCCTTGCGACGCCCACCGCGAGCGTTCGCCACCGGAGATGACTCGTTCGCTCGTCAGCAGCGGAAGATCGACGAACGTGTGGCCCATCCGCGTTGCCGCGTCCTTCAACCGTTGGGTCCACGCTCGGTCGCAGGCAACGGGCTTGCCGTGCGCCGTCGCTACGGTCGACGGAATGACTACGGTGCCGGTCGGCAGATCGTCGCGCAGTCCGCCGGCAAGTCCGCAACTGATCGCAAGCGAATGCCCAAACGGCGACGGAAGCCGCACGAGCGCGATGCCGGCTTCGACGATCTCGCTCTGCGGGAGGTGCCGGCGCGCGGCCTTGGCTTCGATGCTGGTTGCGACGACGACTGCCGGCGCGTCAGGCGGCATAGCCGCACTCGCGATACCACGCAACCGCGCGCGACAACGCGTCGCGCACCGGTCGCACGGGAACGCCGAGCGAGCGTTCGGCCGGAACGTCGGCGAACATCCGCTCGCGCGACATGCGCACCCCCTCGAGTGGAACGAACGGCGTCGCACCGGTCGCCCGGCAGCGCAGCTCGTCGACGATCGCGGCCGCATAGATCAGCGGCAGCGGGGCGCGCAACGCTGGTGCGGGACGGCCGGTGAGCTCGGCGAGCAGATCCCACAACGCGTCGAACGAAAGATTTTCGCCCGCGGCGACGTAACGCTCGCCGGCGACGCCGTGCTCGAGCGCGGCGACGTGCATCTGCGCCACTTGCTCGACGTCCACGAGATTCATTCCGCCGCTCGCCGGCGGGCGCGCGATCATCTTCCCGCGCATGAAATCGAGGATCATGCCGCCGGTCGGCGTCGGCTTCCAATCCCCCGGACCGACGGGCGCGGTCGGCAGCACCGCCACGGCCGGCACGCGACTTGCGAACGCGACGCGCTCCTGTAAGAGCTTCGACTCGTGATAGCCGACCGCGTGGGACAGATGCACCTCGTCTTCGTGCCCAAGCGTTGCCGAACTCGAGGTCAAGACCGCGCGCTCGACGCCCGCGATGTGCGCGGCGGCGAAGAGTCCTTCGGTACCGGCGACGTTGATACGCCACATCGTCCGGCGGTCCCGCGGCGCAAACGAATACTGCGCCGCGGTATGAACGAGGTAGCGGCAGTGCGCAAGCGCGCGCGCTAAAAGACCGGGATCGCGCAGGTCGCCGACAATGGTTTCGACGTCGCTATCGAACGCGGCAGGCGTGTGCACCAAGACGCGAACGCGATACCCCGCAGCAAGAAGCGCACGTAGCACGTGCGCTCCCACGAAGCCGGACGCACCGGTGAGAAAGACCCGATCAGGCAGTGCCAAGGGCTGCGCGGATCGATTCTTTGACCGATCCGGTCGTGCGGATCACCGCCGTCGGCTCGTATCCGCAATGTGCCATGCAGTTGTTGCAGCTAGGATGTTTCCCGCGGCCGTACCGATCCCAGTCGGTTTCTTCGATCAGCTCTTTGTAGGTCTTCGCGTAGGGCGCGTCGCTCATGAGATAGCACGGGCGCTGCCAGCCGAAGACCGTATAACAGGGAATTCCCCACGGCGTGCACTCGAAATCGACCTTCCCTTCGAGAAAGTCGAGGTAGAGGGGGCTGTGGTTGAGACGCCACTCTTTGCGCTTCTCGCCGGCAAAGGCCTCACGAAAGATCTGACGCGTGCGCTCGACCCCGAGGAATCCCTCTTGGTCGGGTGCCTTCTCGTAGGCATAGCCCGGCGAGATCTGCATCATGTCGACCTTGAGCTCGTTGTTGAGGAAGTCGAGAACGGCGCGGATCGACTTAGCGTCGTCGCGGTCGAAGAACGTCGTGTTCGTGATGACCTTGAAGCCCTTGGCTTTGGCAACTTTGATCGCCGAGATCGCTTTATCGAAGACGCCTTCCCGGCAGACCGACTCGTCGTGATTCTCTTTGAGCCCGTCGAGGTGTATCATCCACGAAAAATACGGTGACGGCTTGAACTGGTCGATCTTCTTTTCGAGCAGCAGCGCGTTCGTGCAGAGGAAGACGAATTTCTTGCGTTGGAGCAGCTCGCTGACGATCTGGGGCATTTGGTCGTGGATCAGCGGCTCGCCGCCCGCGATCGAAACGCAGGGGGCGCCGCACTCCTCGACGGCAGCGATGCATTCCTCGACGCTCAGGCGCTTGCGCAAGATGTCGCTCGGATGCGAAATCTTGCCGCAACCCGCGCAGGCCAAGTTGCACTGCAACAACGGTTCGAGCTCCAGGACGAGCGGATACTTCTTCTCGCCCCGCAGCTTCTTACCGAAGATGTAGCTCCCGACGGTCAGCTTCTCTTGGAATGAACTCAACGGTGTCTCGCTTTTCGGTTGCCAGCGCCATCATCGGAAAGAGATGGCGGTACAGGTGGTAGTTCAGGTAAAAGTCCCGGGGAAATCCGGTTCCGGTGAAATAGGGCTCTACCCAGGTTCCATCGTGGGTTTGAGTCTCCTTGAGATAGGCAAGCCCCCGCTGCGCTGCAGGATGGTCGCCGAGGCCGGCAATCTGCAGCGCGTTCACGGCCCAGGCGGTCTGCGAGGCCGTGCTCGCGCCGACGCCCGCGAACGACTCGTCGGCGTACGAATGGCACGTCTCACCCCAGCCGCCGTCGCCATTTTGCTTGGAGATGAGCCAGACCGCCCCGCGCTCGACCATCTCCTCGCCGGCGCGCAACATGCCCAGCGCCGAGATCGCGCACCAGGTTCCGTAAATGAAGTTGACGCCCCAGCGTCCCCACCACGAGCCGTCCGCGCGTTGCGTTTTGCGAAGGTACTCGACGCCCCTACGTACGTCGTCGTCGTGCAGATCACGCCCGAGCCGCGCCAGCAGTTCGACGACGTGCGCGGTAACGTCTTCGGTCGGCGGATCGATCATCGCACCGAAATCCGCGAACGGCATACGGTAGAGCAGCTCGCGCGTGTTGTCGCGATCGAACGCGGCCCACGCGCCGTTTTTCGAACGCATCGAGCGCGTCCACGCGGTCCCGGTGCGAACCGCTTGCGCTACGAGCGCCGGATCACCCGCTTCGATCAGCGCGAGGACCACGATGGCCGTGTCGTCGATGTCGGGGTAGGCGTCGTTGTCGAACTCGAACGCCCAGCCGTTTCCCCCGCGAAAATCGCAGCGCTCGCGCCAGTCGCCGGGCGCCTCGGCCGGAATCTGCTCGCGTAAGAGCCACGCGACGGCACGTTGCATCACCGGATGCTCGTGCGTAAATCCGGCGAGTACCAGCGCGCGCAACGCCCACGCCGTATCCCACACCGGGGACATGCACGCTTGCAAACGCCAGCCTTCATCGTCGTCGATGATGAAACGATCGAATCCCTTGATGCCGTCGCGCATCACCGGATGATCGAGACCGAAGCCCATGATGTTGAGTGCGATCAGCGAGTAGACCCAGGGTGGTTGAATCCCACCCCAGCCGCCATCGGCCTCTTGCCGTTCGACGATCCAATCGGCGATCGCGTGCATTGCCGATGCACGCAGCGGATTACCGGAAAGACGATCGTAGACTTTGAGCGCGCCGTCGAGCCACCACATCCATCCCGAACCCGGCACGTGATGCATCGCCCGTCCGGTCCCCGGGTTGATCACCTCGCGCACGTCGACGCCGAGCGCGCGCACCGGACGCTTCGTTACAACGATCGTCAGCGGCGCAACCGTCCCGCGCGCCCAGCATGCGAAGTC
This sequence comes from Candidatus Acidiferrales bacterium, assembly GCA_035504755.1. Taxonomy (GTDB): domain Bacteria; phylum Vulcanimicrobiota; class Vulcanimicrobiia; order Vulcanimicrobiales; family Vulcanimicrobiaceae; genus Aquilonibacter. Next base: position 45,257 of record DATJRM010000008.1, on the reverse strand, counting down.
ATAGAGATTGAACGGCATCCACTGCGGAAAGTAGACGATCTCGGGCGGAAGCGACGGAATGCCGTCCCACGGATAGACACCGAAGAGGGCCAGCCAAATCTTGGTGAAGACGCGTGCTTGCGCGAGCCCGCCCTGGCGGCGAATGACGGCAAGCGCGCGCTGCATCTCGTCGCGTGCCGGATCGCATCCCAGCACTTTGAGCGCAACGTAGGCTTCGATCGTGGTGCTCAAATCCGCAGGGCCGTCATAGTAGAGCGCCCACGAGCCGTCGCTACGCTGAGCCCCGAAAATATGCAGCATCGCGCGCTCGCGGATCGTGTCGAGTTCAACGCCGAGAAAGCGGTAGAGCAGCACCTGTTCGGCGGTCATCGTCACGTTGGTCTCGAGCTCGCCGGTCCACCAGCCTTCCGGCGCTTGCCGTTCGAGCAACCAATCGACACTGCGCTGCAGCGCGTCAGACATTCGCCAGAGCCTCCGCTGCGAGTGCACCGCTGCGCACCGCCGATTCCATCGTATCGGGCCACCCCGTTTCCGTCCATGAACCCGCGATCGCCACCATGGGATGCGCCGTGCGTTGCCGAGTGCGCGGAGAGCCGGGTCGCGGCAAGAACGTCGCTTCGGGGTTGCGCGTCGCCGCCGCATGGAGCACGCGCCCCTCACGCAACGCGGGAAGGAACGCCTGCAGTTCGCTCCACGCGAGTAACTCGAGCTCCGACGTCGGAATCGTGAGCACGTCGCCCGCGGCGCTGATACTGCAACAGACGTATCCCGCGTCTTTTTCGAAGATCCATTGCACCGGCGAATCGAGCACGGCGGCAAAATCGAAACCTAGCGTGCCGCGGTCGTGCCAGAGGTGCACGTCGACGATCGGATACGGATCGTACGTCTCGAGCGCGTGCACGCCGAAGCGTTCGGGCGCCTCCAGCAGCTTGGCGGTCGTGCGCGGCGAGACGGCAAGCACGACCGCGTCGAAGCGTTCGCGCCGCCCCTGCGCGAGCACCACGACGACGCCCCCGGCCTCGAACTCGAGCGCCAACACGGCAGAGGAGAGGTGAACCGCGGCCAGCCGCGCCGCCGCAGCGGCTGCGACGTGTGCGAGCGGAACGGTCGAAAAGCCGAAACGCGCCGCGGATGCACTGCCCAGAAAGGCGGTCGAGATCACGAAGAGCGCATCGGCCGCGCTCACGCGATCGAACGACGCGTTGAGCGCCGGGATGAAAAACGGGTCCCAAAACGCGCGCCGCGTCGCGTCGTTCTGGCCGTTGCGGTCGAGCCATTGGTCGAACGTCAGCGAGGGCTGCGGCTTGCGCGTCAAGGCAACGCCCGCGAGCGCGCGCGCGACGCGCGCTCGGCCGCCGATATCCAGATGCGCATAGCTCGCGAACGACGCGAGCAAATGAAACGGCGCCGGTAACGGCGCCGCTCGCAGCCGGCTCGCGGTCCCGTCACGTGCCAGGACCAGTGCTTCAAATCGTGGCTGCTCGCGCAGCGTATGTCCCATACCGACGCGCTCGACAAAGCCGATGAAGCGCTCGCAACAGTGCAAGAAAACGTGCTGACCGTTGTCGATCTCACGGCCGTCGATCTCGAACGAGGTCGCGCGGCCGCCGAGAAAGCGCGTCCGTTCGAAGACCTCGACCTCGCAACCGCGTTCCTGCAGGTCGAGCGCGGCGGTCAACCCGGCGAGCCCCGCGCCGACGACCGCTACACGCTTGCGGTTCACGGCATCAACCACGCCCAAACCATCGTCCCGATCTTTTCCGTGCTCGAGAGCCCGGCGCGAGCGCGCAGCGGAAGGGCCGGATCGCGTTCGATCTTCTCGAGAATCCGTTCGTAGATACCGGCCATCGTGCGCACACAGGCGGCCGGACGACGGTCGATGTACCGCAGCACCTCGTAGCCGCGCGTGAAGTAATCGCGCGCGCGCGCCGCCTCGAAGGCGACCAGCGCATCCCATCCCTCCCCTTTGGGGCTGGGCTTCGGCTGGGGCCTCGGGGTGCCGGAATCGGTAAGAAGCAGCATCTCCTCGCTGACGCCGAAACGGCGCAAATCTTCTTGCGGCAGATAGACGCGTCCGAGCCCGGCGTCTTCACGAACGTCGCGCAGAATGTTGGTGAGCTGCAATGCGATGCCCAGGTCGTCGGCGCGCTCGAGTGCCGCTTCGTCTTCGAATCCGAAGATGCGCACGCACATGCGTCCGACGACCGATGCGACGAGATTACAGTATTCTCGCAACTCATCCCACGTTTGGTAGCGCAGCTGCTTTCCGTCCATCTCGACGCCGTCGACGAGCATTTGCAGCTCGCGTTCCGGGATCGAGAAGCGCCGGATCGCAACTGCAAGAACCTGCATGACCGGATCGTTGTCGTATTCGCCGCGCACGCAGCGTGTCAAGCGATCGCGCTGGCGTTGCAAACGACCGGCGAGATCCGGCAGGTGCGCGGCGCCGTCCGCCTCGTCGTCAACCTGACGCGCAAAGTCGTACAGCGCATAGATGGCGTTGCGCTGGTCGCGCGGGAGCGAGATAAAGCCCCAGTAGAAGTTCTTTGCCTCGCGCCGCGCCATCTCGTGGCAATAACGCTCCGCATCGGACAGACTAAGCGCTACCGACATAACTCCCCAAGAGGATTACGATCTTCTCGCGCGCGCTGACCGTCGGCCGCCGCGCTTCGGTGTGATAGTCCAGCCGCTCGATGGCCCGGCAAATCGCAAGACCACCCCTACGGTAGAGTCGCAACTGCAGACGCAGCGCGAACGGCACCATCGTCTCGAGTTGACGGCCGGAATCGAGTAGCCCACGCGCGCGCTCGACGAGGGCGCGAACCGCCCCAGCGGTTCCAAGCGCGTCGACGTCGTCACCGAGCAGATACCGTCTCCCGATCGTGGCGTCGCGCTTGACGTCTTGCGCGTGGTTGGCGAGCTGCAGCCCGATGCATACGTCGTCAGACAACCCAGGCGCGCGCGAATCGGTTACACCGAAGACGCCGAGGACCATGCGGCCTACCGGCGCCGCCGAGAGCCGGCAGTACGCGTCGAGCTCGGGCCAGCGCCGATAGCTCGTAACGCGCTGATCCTGCACGTTGGCATCGATGAGGTCGTAGAATGGCTGCGCCGCAAGTCCGGTTCGCCGGATCGTCTCGCGTAGTGCCGTCAGTACCGGATGATTCGGCGTTTCGCCGGCGAAGAGCGCCTGCGTTTCCACGCGCCAGCGCGCGAGTCGCTCGAGCGCTTCATCCTTCGAGGCGCTTTCGTCGCCAAAATCGTCGGTTGTCCGGCAGAATGCGTAAATACGCGAGAGGTCGCGGCGCAGCGCCGGGCCGACCAAACCCGAAGCGACGACGAAGTTCTCGTAGTGCCGCTTCGTGAGTTCGCGGCAATATGCATCGGCCGCCGCGAGGGTGACCTCGCGTTCACTCACTCGCTACCAGCCTGTCAGTGGATTTCAGCTCGTCGATCGCGCGTATGCCGAGTGCGAACATTGTAATGCGCAGCACCTCGACGATCTCGCGAGCGAGATCGCGCGCAACGTCGACGCCTTGCGATGCAGCGCGCAGAAACGGCCCGGCGATGCCGACGAGATCTGCGCCAAGCGCAATCGCTTTCGCCGCGTCGAGACCGTCGCGGATCCCGCCGCTGGCAACGATCAACCCCTCCGGCGCGATCGCCCGCGCCACGCGAACGCACTCAGCCGTGGGTATGCCCCATCCGGCGAATTGCGCGGCCACGCGTTCGCGCCAATTCTCGCGCGTGCGGTAGCGCTCGACCTCGCTCCACGACGTTCCGCCCGCGCCGGCGACGTCGACGCCCGCAACGCCTGCGTTGAAAAGCATGCTCACGACGTCCTCGCTGAGGCCCCAGCCGACTTCTTTCACCAGCACCGGAACGCCGAGCCCGGTACACAGCTCGCGAATGCGTTGCAGCAAACCTCGAAAGTCGGTGTCGCCTTCGGGCTGCAGCGCTTCCTGCAACGGGTTGAGATGCAAGATCAACGCATCGGCGGCGCACAGTTTGATCAAGTGCCGGCACTGCGCGACGCCGTATCCTTTGTTCAACTGGACGGCGCCGAGATTCGCGAACAGCAATATCTCGGGCGCAACGGAGCGCACGTTGAAGCTCTCGATGGTCGACGGATCCTCGAGCAAGACGCGTCCCGACCCAAGCCCCATCGCAAACCCGAACTCTTGCGCAACCAGCGCGAGCGTCCGGTTGACGCCGGTTGCTTCGGGTGTTCCGCCCGTCATGCACGAGATGAGCACCGGAGCGCGTAACACGCGTCCGACGTGCGTCGCCGAGAGATCGACGTCGTCGAGCGCCATCTCGGGCAGCGCATTGTGGAGGAAGCGGTACCGGTCGAAGCCGGCGCTCACCCCCTTTGCGCGGACGTCCTGCTCGATGTTGATGCGAAGATGCTCGGCTTTTCTCGACATGCTTCCGTCACCCACGCGACTGCTTTCAGTTCCCCGATGCAAGCTGGTACGCGATCTCCTCGAACTCCGCGACACGGGCCGGCGCGAGAGCTATTCCCCTGACCAACCCGACCGCCTTGGCCGCATACCGCTTCGCGAGGGGACTGCGGCCGCCCCGTGCCTGCGACTGCAGCTGCACGATCGTCCCGAGAAGCCGGCCGGCATCAGCCAATGCGTCGCAGACCGAGGCGGGGGCATTCGCCATCATGGCACCGACGCGCAGACTCAGCGAGAGCATCAATACCTGTGTACCATCATATGCGACTCTCATACGCCCGGTGCGGGTGTGCGGACGCGACGCTGCCCGAACCAACCGGTTACGGCGCTCGATTCCAAGCAGCACGGCGCTTGCCGCCATGACGCCGACTTCGAGCACGCGTTCCCGGTCCACGGCGTCTTTCGCAAGCAGACCGAGTCCGAGTGCGAAGAACGCGTCACCGGCATTGAGCGTTTGCGCCAGACCCCAAATCGAGGTCGTCGTCTCACGCTCGATGACGAACGTGGGGCGCAGTTGTAATTCATCGTGCAGGATGCAGAAGCGATGGAGGCATTCGACGGATGCGGCAACCGGAAGAGCGGTGCGAGCATCGCCCCCAGCGGCATCGCAGGCCCAGAGCAGCAATCCCGCGCACAGCGGTTCGCTATATTCGAACGCGTGACGCATGATGCGCTCGAACACCGCGCTGAGCCGCAAATCCGCGCTCCGCAAATACTCTCGCGTATGATCCTGCCGCTCGCGCAAAGTCACCATAAAGGAACGTGCCGTTCGCTACGGTACTCTATAGCCCTCCAATGACCAAACAGTTGATCGTTTCCGCCGACGACTTTGGTCTGTCATCAGAAGTCAATGAGGCGGTGGAACGCGCGCATCGCGACGGTATTCTGCGCGCTGCGAGTCTCATGGTGGCCGGCCCGGCCGCAGAGGACGCGATTCGCCGTGCCCGTGCGCTGCCGGCGCTGCGTGTGGGGCTGCACGTCGTCCTCGTGAACGGACGCCCGCTGCTCCCGGCGCGCGACGTCGCGCCGCTCGTCGACGCGCGCGGCGAGTTCCCTCGCGACCTCGTTGCGGCGGGCGTGCGCTTCTTCTTTCAACCCGGTGCGCGGCGCGCGTTGCGAGCTGAAATCCGCGCTCAATTCGAAGCCTTCGCGCGCACGGGCTTGGAACTGGATCACGTCAACGCACAGAACCACATGCACGTTCACCCGACCGTTCTCGGCATCATCATCGAGGTCGGACCGCAGTTCGGCATGCGCGCCGTTCGCGTACCCCGCGAACCGAACGACGCGGCCTTTCTGGTCCCGTGGCTCGTCCTGATGCGCCGTCGTCTGCGCCGCGCCGGCATCGCAACCAACGACGTGGTCTTCGGCATCCGCGATTCCGGCCACATGACGCGCGACCGCGTTCTCGAGTACCTCGAACGGCTCGAACCGGGCGTCTGCGAGATGTATTTCCATCCCGCCACCGGACCGTGGGCCGGTATCGATCCGCAGATCGCGGACTACGACTTTGCGGGAGAGCTCGAGGCGCTTACCAGTTCGGTCGTGCGCGCAAAGCTGGCGGCAGTGGGGGCCGATGCGCTGACGTATTCAGACCTGTGCTGACGGTCGTCGCTGCTGCGGGCATTGCTTACTGCGTCGTTGCGCTCGCGGCAATCGTGCGTTTTAGCCTCCGCCGCCAAAATGCGGAGCCGAGGAGCGATGCGGCGGTAACGATCTTCAAGCCGATCTACGGCGTCGAGACCGAGTTATTCGAAAATCTCTGCTCGTTCTGCGAGCAGGATTATCCGCGGTTTCAAGTACTTTTCGGCGTCAAACGCGGCGACGATCCTGCAATCGGTATCATCGATCGCGTCATCGCGCGCTACCCCACGCTCGACCTCTCGCTCGTCGTCGATGAGCGTCCCGTTGGCGGAAACCCGAAGGTCGCCAACCTCTGCGCCATGTTCGAGCACGCAAAGCACGACCTCCTCGTGATCGCCGACGCCGACATGCGCGTCGATCGACGCTATCTGCGTTCGGTCTGCGCCGAATTCACCGAGGAGGGCGTCGGCGCCGCGACATGTCTCTATCGAGGCGTTGCGCGCGGCGGTATCGCATCGCAGCTCGGGGTACTGCAGCTCAACGATCAATTCGCCCCGTCGGTGCTCGTGGCGACCCTTGCCGGCGATCCGGCGTTCTGCCTCGGTTCGACGATGGCGGTGCGCAGGGGGGCGCTCGCCGATATCGGTGGATTCGCCGCGCTTGCGCCCTACCTCGCCGACGACTACATGCTTGGGGCGCTCCTGAGCAAACGCGGCCATCGCGTCGTGCTCTCGCGTTACGTCGTTACCAACGTGGTCGAAGAGCCTCAGATTCGCGCTCTGCTGCTGCACGAATTGCGCTGGTCACGCACGATCCGCACGGTGCAGACGGCCGGCTATGCGCTCTCGTTCGTCACGTTTCCGTTGCCCTTCGCGCTCGCCGCCGTCGCGATCGATATTCGCAGCGGAATCGCATGGAGCGCGCTCGCGGCCGCGATGGCGCTGCGCCTCGCCATGCATGAGGCGGCGCGCCGCGCATTCGCAATCGACCGGTCGCCTCCGGTCTGGCTCATTCCGCTTCGCGACTGCCTGGGGCTCGCCGTCTGGGCAGCCGGCCTCTTCGGCCAAAACGTGCGTTGGAAAAACCAAACCATGCGCGCGAGATAGCCTCGGTACGCAAACCGAGAGCTCCGAACGACGAAGCTATTGAGAGACCGCGCTAACCGCAGCTTCGGTGACCGCGCTTGCCTTATTGTTCCAGGCCGACCGGATGTAGGTGACGACCGACGCGATGTCGGCATTCGTCAGCTGTTGTCCCCACGCCGGCATCATGCCGTTGTAGTCGGATCCGCCAACCGTGACTTTGCCGCTCAGGCCGTACTTCACGATGCGCACGAGCACCGTGGGGTCGCCGGTCACCGCCGGATTCTCGTCGAGCGGCGGAAACATACCCTTCACGCCCTCTCCGTTGCTCTGATGGCAGCTCGAACACTCTTGCGCGTAGACTTTCTCGCCGTCGTTCGCCTCGACGCCGTTTTGCGCGATTGCGGCCGGCGTGGAAGCGCCGCCCGGCGCGGACGGGCTGCCGGTCGCGGAGCTGCTCTCACTGCTCTTTGCACACGATGCCAGCATCACGATGAGCGCCAGCGCCGCGATTCGTGCGATTCGTGAGCGTTCCATCAACGAGCCTCCTACGATCCGGTTAGCGGTACGATTTGGACACTCCTCGTCGTCACGAGCGCCGACAGTTCGTCGAGCGAGTGCGGCAACGGCCGCATCAGAATGACGACGCGCCCTTCGCGTTCGGATGCCGCAACCGCACGCGCGAGCATGTACCGGATGTAGCTGCGCGCGCTGACGTCGTCGACGGTCTCGTCGCGCTGCACGATCGGGATACCGACTGCGGTGAACTCCGCGGCATCGGCGTCACCGCGCTCGTCGAGGAAGATCAGCCCGGTCCCGTCGAGCGCCTGCACGAACGCTTCACTTGAGCGTGACGCCACACCGGCGAATGCGCCGAAGCGCCTGCGAAGTTGCGCGAGTTGCTGCTGCGACGGCGCGCGGTCGAGGTGGAGAAAGACCAGGTCGCCGGATTCGTGCGCCAGCTGCGCGATGTCGCCGGCTTGCGGTGCCGACGGATCGATGTCGAAGGCGATGGGGACCTTGAGTTGCATGAAGGCGGCGTCCATCGACGGCGAAGCGCCGCACAGTCCCACCACGACCGAGAGCCGCGGTGCCAGCCATCGAGTCGACGTGCGCTGCGGGCGCTCCATCACGACGTCGTCGTCGGAGAAGAGATCGTCGACGGCGGCATCGGAGGGATCGTGCAGGACGGGGTGCACGCTTGCTGCAGGGCGCACCGGCACCTTGGCATGCATCGGCGGCGGTGCCGTGGCGCTGCCGCTGACGTAGCCGCCGATGATGGCGGCGAGCGCTAGCGCGATGAGCGCGAGCCAGAAGAGTTGGGAACGCACACGCGCGAGCTCATCGCCCAAACCAGTGCGACGAGAAGAAAGTTCGCCAGGAGCGAGCTGCCGCCATAGGAGATGAACGGCAACGTGATGCCGGTCAGCGGAAAGAGTCCGATCGCGCCGCCGACGATAATGACGACCTGGAACCCGAGTGTCGCGGCCATGCCGGCGCTCAGGAGCTTGGCGTAGGGATCCGGCTGTTCGGTTGCGGTCGCGAAGATTCGATGTACGAGAACGACGAACACGCCGATGACCGCGATCGCGCCGATCAAGCCGAACTCTTCGGAGAACGCGGCAAAGACATAGTCGGTCGCGACGTCGGGGATGAAGCCCGGATGTCCGAGTTCCAGGCCGGTGCCGAACAGGCCACCGGCTGCGAGCGCGTAGTACGCTTGCGACGACTGATAGCCGGCACCCAGGGGATCGCTGAATGGGTTACGCCACACGTCGATGCGCGTCTGCACGTACGGATAGTGATGCACAGCCCACAATGCCGCGAGCGCAAAGATCGCGATCCCTCCGAACACGATGTCGACGCGACGCGTTGCGATATAGAGTAACGCCGCAAACGTTGCAAGCAACAACGTCGCCATACCGAGATCTCGCTGCACCACCAGAATCGCCATCGACGCTCCCCAACCGACGAAGAGCGGACCGAGGTAGCGCGCGTTGGCGCGTACGGACCATGGCTTAGCCTGCGCAATGACGTCGCCCGTCTCCCCGAGGTACGCGGCGAGGAAAAACACGATGAAGAGTTTGATCAGCTCGATCGGCTCGTATTGGACCGGCCCAAGCTTGATCCATAGGCGCGCGCCGTTGATCTGTTGCCCGAAAAAGAGCAAGAGCACGAAGAGCACGAGCGACGCGACGACCCACAAATACTTGTAACTCGCAAAGCGCCGGAACCGCGTGAACGTGGGCCCGAGGGCGATCGCCAACAGAAGCGAGACCAGCAGCCACCATTGCTGACGCGCCGCAAGATCCGGAGCGAGCCGCGCAACCAACAGCAGGCCGAGCCCGGCGAGGAGCACGGCCAGCGCCGGCAAGAGATCGTCACGCGTCGTCGTTGCGGGCTGCCACAGCACCCACGCGAGCGCCAGCACCGCGAGCGCGATCAAGAGCGCGGGCGGTCCGATCGAACCCGCAGGCGCGTACGATAACATCAGCGCGCTTGCCGCAAGCGCACCGAGCATGGGAAGTGCCCGGCGGAGCAGTGTGCTCAGAATGCCTATTGCGCCCACGCGGCCAGCAACGCAAACATCGCTGCCAGCGCACCGGCGAAGATCCCCAGGCGCAGGCTCAGACGTGCGCGGTAGACGATCACCGGCACGTCGCGCGTTCCGAGTTCTTCGATCGCGCGATCGCTCTCGTCGAACCGGATGACCAGCAAATGTTCGTTCTCGCCGGCCCGCTCGACGTGCGAGACGAGTGCACGCCGGTCGATCTCGCCGCGCACGCGGTGTCCCATGAGAATCATTACGTCGCCGGCGTCGAAGGTCACGCTGGCAACGGAGACGTCGAGCGAAGAAGACGAGCCGAGCGCTCGCGACAGGAGTTCACTGGGGGCCTCGCCGAGCGTGTCATCGCCGGTCAGGACCGTGATCTCGCCATGGTGCGAGAGATACGCGGCCGTGCCGCCGGCGTGAATCACGCACGCATAGCCGCGCACGATCAGCGCAATGGTCATCGAGCAACCTGACGTGACGTAGTCGGCGTGCGACGCGCTGCGAGCAAAAAGGTCCCCGTTGACTCGCGCGAGCGCGCCCAAGATCGCCGTCGGAGCTGCCTGAACCTTATCGACGGCGCGGCGAAACCGCTCGGTGCGCAGGCGGCGCTCGCATTCGGCGCGCAATCGCTCCAAGGTGGCGGGTGCGGCGGCGACGCCGTCGACCGTGCCGAACCCGCGCGCAACCGCGAAGAGCCACGAGCGCGGCCCGAGCTGGAGCGAGAGAGCAGAGGCGCGGTCGCCTCGAATCGCTATGTCCACGGTACCGCTTTCAACTTCTCCACGATCAACCGGGTCGCTCCCACATCGATGACGTCTCCCTCCCGGGTCTCGACCACGCCTTCGAGCGCACGCGCATTGAGAAACGTTCCGTTCCGGCTTTCGAGATCGCGAAGGTAAACGACTCCGCCCTCGGTCTCCAGCCGCGCATGCCTGCGCGAGACTTCGGGATCGGCGAGCACGAGGTCACAGGCGCGATCGCGCCCGATCGTGAGCGGACACAATCTTTCGACCAGCCGTGCGCGGCCAAGTTCGACCACGCGCAAAACCACGCTGACGGGTTGCAACGCCGCAATCTCCGCCGAACGGCGGGCTCGCGGCCGCGCCGCGATCAGCGCCGCCGCGGCGAGCGCGGTCGTGATCTCGAGCGTGCCGATGCGCATCGACGCGGCGAAGGTCATTCGCGCGCTTCCAGCCGCATCTGCGTGTTGCCGAAGGTCAGCACGTCGCCTGAAACCACCCGGCGCCGCCCTTCGATGCGCTCGCCGTTGACGAAGGTTCCGTTGGTCGAGGCGAGATCTTCGACCTCGACGGCTCCGTTCTCGACGACCAGTGTCGCGTGGTTGCGCGAGACACTCGGATCGACCAAGAAAATATCGCTCTCCTCGCTGCGCCCGATCGTGGCCGTACGGTCGATAAAGTAGACCCCGTACGCCGGTACACCTTTCATCATGCGCAAGTGGTAGCGCTTGGGCGGCGTGATCGCGGGCGCATTTGGTATCGAGATCGTGATGTCGCTGGCGACTGCGACGTCGGCGACGCCCGGCGGGATGCTTTCGCGCGAGACCATTTCGACGTTCGGACCTCCATCGAAGAAGTAGACGCCGACACGTGCCGCCATGTCGCGCAGCAGCTCGGCCCACTCACGTTCGAGATACGCGCGGTGCTCGGCCAAGCGCGCGAAATCCTCCGGACTCACGTAGACGTAATATGAACCGGGGGCCAGCATATGCCCATCGTCACCGCGCGTGCGCGCTTCCATGGTCGTAACGAGCTTACGGGCGATCTGCGCGGGTTCGAGATCGCTCGGGAACGTTTTCGCAAACGTCCGCTCGATGAAAGCGGCGCAGGCCTGTTCGATCCGTGCAAACCAACTCATGGCGATACTGAGCTAACGGCGCTCCAGTCTGGCAACGAAAAATCCATCGCGGCCGTTCAGCCCCGGTGGAACGAGAACGTCGCCCTCTTCGGTAATGAACGGTTCGAACGCCGCCGGTATCAGCCCGCGCTCGACGTTGGCCCGACCGATGAACCACTCGACGACTTCGATCGTCTCACGCCGGTCGGCCGAACAGACCGCGTAGACGATGGCGCCGCCCTCATGGAGCGATGGGACCAACGCCTCAAGCATTGCCCGCTGCGTCAGGGCTAGGCGTTCGCCGTCGCCCGGCTGCTTCTTCCAGCGGGCTTCCGGGTGACGGCCGATGACCCCGGTTCCCGAACAGGGGGCGTCGAGGAGAATCCGGTCGAACCGCGCGCCGGCCGGCGCCGCCGGTTGGGTGGCGTCGCCGACGATCGTGCCCGCCGTCACGCCGGCGGCCTCGAGCCGGACTTGCAGCACGGTCGCCTTGCGTTGATCGCGCTCCAGGCACAGCAGCGTGCCCTCTCCTGCCATCCGAGCGCCGATCTGCAGCGCCTTGTTCCCGCGGCCGCTGCAGACGTCGAGAATCGTCTCCTCCGGCTGCGGGTGGAGAATCTCAACGGGCATGGCCGAGCTTTCCGATTGCAACCACCACGACGCGCCGGCCTTCGACTCGAGCGACAGCACGGTAGCCGCTCGATCCACCAGCAGCGACTCCGGGACGAAGGCTGACGGAGACGACGTGATGCCGCTGGCTTCGAACTGTGCGCTCACCGCTTTGAGCGTAGTGCGCATCGTGTTGACGGTCACGGCAGTCTGCGCAGGGTCGTTGACCGCCGCGCAGATTGCTTCGGTCCGTTCACCGAAGACGGCCCGCCACTGGCGCACGAGCCACGTCGGCAACGAATAGCGTGTACCGAAGTAGTCGTCCTCGCTCTCGAAGAGCTCGCGCGCCGGATCGAGCGGCCGCTCGCGCAGGAACGTACGCAGTACGGCGTTGACGAGATTGCCGACGCCCCGATGTCCGTGGCGCTTGGCAAGATTCACGAATTCGAAGACGGTCGCGTGCGTATCGGCTCGCGTGTAGACGAGTTCGTAGATTGCAAGGCGCAGTATCTCCCGAATCGCCGGCGGTAGGCCGGCCTTGCGTTCGCCGATGAACGGTTCGAGATACCAGTCCAGCGCGCGCCGCATTTTGATCGCGCCGTACGCGAGCTCCGTCGCGAAGGCACGAACGCGCGGCTCGAGGTGCGCCTTTTGCGCGCGGTAGTCGAGCGCTTCCTGCGCGCCGCGTTCGGGTCCGCCGCCGGGAACGAAGACGTCGCGCACCACCTGCAGCGCGACCTCGCGCGCATTCACGTGCGATCTCGTCGCGAGCGCTCGTACGCTTCGCCGCTCATGCGCCCGCGATTGGGGGCGATCAGCTCGTCGATCGCGACACGGTCGCCCTCGACGTGGGCGCGCAGCAGTTTGACGCTCTCGCCGTCGATCGTCGCGCGCGCGCCCGGCACCGGCGAATAGGCGCGCACGGCGTTCACGATATGCTGCGGCGGCCATGACCAATCGATCTCGAGGTCTTGCTTGCCGATTGGATGGGTAACGCTCGATTCGCCGCGTTGCGGTCGGCGCGGCAGCGGCCCGCGCACGGCCAAATCGATTGCATCGCCGAGCAAGTCGCCGCCGAAGAGCGCAAGGCGATCGTGCAAGACGCCGTAATCCTCGTCCTCATCGATGCGTACGCGCTCTTGCAACACGATCGCACCGGTGTCCATGCCGGCGTCCATCAGCATGATCGTCACGCCGGTTTCCTTCTCGCCGTTGCGCAGCGCGGCTTGAATCGGCGTTGCGCCGCGATACTTCGGCAAGAGCGACGGATGGACGTTGAGCGCACCGAGCGCGGGCAGATCGAGCAGTGCTTGCGGAAGTATTCGACCGTACGACGCAAGCGCGAAGAGCACGTAGCGCGTCGCTTTGATCTCGTCGACGAAATGCTTGAGCGAGGCCGGCTCGTAGACGCGTAGTCCGAGTTCCAGCGCCGCGGTCTTGACGGGGGTCGGCTGCAGCTTGTGCCCGCGTCCGGCGGGGCGGTTGGGCTGGGTGACGACGCCCGCAACGTCCGTCTTCTCGGCGAGCACGTGCAAGCTCGGAACGGCAAAGGCGCTCGACCCGAAGAACAGCGTGCGCACGCGTGGACCTTACGCCTCGGCCGTCTCGACGATCTCGCGTTCTGCTTCGGTTTGCGGCAGCCGGACGTCCTTCGCTTTGTCGACGTAGAGTACGCCGTTGAGATGATCGATTTCGTGCTGCAGACACTGCGCGAAGAGTCCTTCGCCCTCGAGGCGGATCTTTTCGCCGTTGCGATCGAGACCGGTGACCGCGAGGTGCTGGAAGCGCGTGATTTCGCCGACGTACCCGGGGACCGAGAGACATCCCTCGGTCAGCTCGACCTCTTGCTCCGCGACCTCGATCTTCGGATTGATGACGACCGCGGGCGCATGGGTGTCATCTTGCACGTCGATCACGAACAGCCGTTTCGAGACGTTGACCTGCGGGGCAGCTAACCCGACGCCCGGCGCATGATACATCGTCTCGAACATGTCGTCGATGAGCTGCTGGAAGAGCGGGTCGGCGATCTCCTTGGGGTCGACCTTCTTGGCGACCTTGCGCAACGTGGGATGACCGTCCGTGATAATCTCGCGGATGTAGGGCATCCGCCGCTCTTCGTTATTGTGTCGTGAAACTCCCCACCGGGCCGGCGGGCGTGCAGTTGCCGTTCGAATAGTTCAGCCAGACGTAGATTATCTGCCCGGACGCGAACCCGCTCGCCAACGTAATGCTTTGGTAATACGGAGTCGTCGGAAAGATCGATGGGTTCGGCGTTGCCGACGGCGACGGAATCTGCGATGCGCTGATCGTCTCCATCCCCGCAATCGTATACGCGCCGTTGCTGTACGAGTTCGTGTTGTTGACGTAGGCGTTCCACGTGCTCGGCAGGGGCGAAGAGACCGCGAAGACGAGCTGCTGCGGATTGTCCGGTACGCCGGTGGCGCCCGGAATCGGATAGAGCATCTGATATTGCACGCCCGGCGAACAGGTGGGGCCGGGGGTCGGGGCCGAGACCGTCCCGCCGCCGTTGCATGCTGCAAAGGCGAACACCGACGTCGCGAGAGCGCAGAAAACGAAGAACGACCGGGGCGTCAGCATGGGACTATCCTACCGCCCGGCGCCTGGGCAATGGATGAGAATCGTCAGAGAATGTATCCGGAAAGGTCGGCATTTTCGACGACGTCCTTGAGCCGCTCGCGGACGTAGCCCGCGTCGATCGTCACGTCGCCGCGTTCTTCGGGCGCGCCGTAGCTCACGTTCTCGAGCAGCCGCTCCAGCACCGTGTGGAGCCGCCGCGCGCCGATGTTTTCACTCCGCTCGTTCACTTGCATCGCGAACCGAGCCAACTGATCGATCGCATCCTCGGTGAAGGTCAATGCGACGCCTTCGGTTGCCAGCAACGCACGGTACTGCTCGATCAGCGCGTTCTTCGGTTGCGTGAGGATCGTTTTGAAATCTTCAGCGGTCAGCGAGTCGAGCTCGACGCGGATCGGGAAACGCCCTTGCAATTCGGGGATGAGATCCGACGGCTTGCTGATGTGAAACGCGCCGGCCGCGATGAAGAGCACGTGATCGGTCTTGACCGTCCCGTGTTTGGTCGTCACCGTGCTGCCTTCGACGATCGGCAGAATGTCGCGCTGCACGCCTTCACGCGAGACGTCCGGACCGCCGCGGGAACCTTCGCGCCCGGCAACTTTGTCGATCTCGTCGATGAAAATGATGCCGTCCTCGCCCGCGCGGCGCAGCGCTTCGCGCTTGACCGCATCCATGTCGATCAGCTTCGCCGCTTCCTCTTGGGCGAAGATACGTCGCGCTTCCGCCACCGTCACGCGCTTCTTCGTCTTGCGTTTTGGAAGCAAACCGCCGAGCATCTCGCCGATATCGGCGCCGCCTTGATCCATACCGCCGATCATGCCGATCGGCACGCTCGGCGTTTCTTCGACCTCGATCTCGAGCAGGCGCACGTCGTAAAACCCGCGCTCGATCTCGCCGCGCGTTTGTTCGCGAATGCGCGCGACGTCGCCGGGCGAGGCCGTGGGAGGCTGGGGCGGTGGTTGCGGGGCGGCGTTCCCGAAGATCGAGCCGAGCGTAGCGGCAAACGGATTGCCCGGCGCATTTTGCCTCGGCGCCGTCTCCGGATTCAGCGCGTCGATCAGGCGCTCGACCGCCGCTTTTTCCGCGAGGTCCGCGACTTCGCCGCGCCGCTCTTCGGTCACCATGCGGATCGCCGCCTCGACGAGATCGCGCACCATCGACTCGACGTCGCGGCCCACATAGCCGACTTCCGTATATTTCGTCGCTTCGACCTTCACGAACGGCGCACCGACCAGTCCCGCCAGACGCCGCGCGATCTCCGTCTTTCCCACGCCGGTCGGACCGATCATCAAGATGTTCTTCGGCGTGATCTCGTCGCGCAGATCTTCACGCACTTTGGCACGGCGGTAACGGTTGCGCAAGGCGATCGCGACCGCGCGCTTGGCTTTCGCCTGGCCCACGATGTACTTATCGAGTTCGCTTGCGATTTGGCGCGGGGTCAGTCCCGCGATATCGGGCAGTGCTACGGTCATGGAAGCGTCTCTACCGTGATGTCGTCGTTGGTGTAGATACAGATTTCGCCGGCAATCTCCAACGCCTTGCGCGCGATGTCGGCGGCGGTCAATTCCGTATTGCGTACCAGCGCGGCGGCTGCCGCCTGGGCGTACGGTCCGCCGCTGCCGATCGCCGCGATGCCTTCGTCGGGTTCGATCACGTCGCCGGTGCCGGACAGCACGAAGAGATGCTCGGGTGTGCCCACGATGAGCAACGCTTCGAGCCGCCGCAACGCCCGGTCTTGCCGCCAGTCTTTCGCGAGCTCGACCGACGCGCGCGTGACGTCCTTGAACTCCGCGAACTTGTTTTCGAATTTTTCCAACAGCGTGATGCCGTCGGCCGCCGATCCGGCAAAACCGGCCAGCACCTTGCCGCCGGCGATCTTGCGCACCTTGCGAGCACTGTGTTTGACGATGGTTTTGTCGAGCGTCACCTGACCGTCACCGGCGATGGCCAGCGTGCCGTCGCGGCGCACGGCGAGAATGGTGGTGGAGCGAATCTTCATACCGTCGGTCAACTACCCCGAGGAAGAGTACGGAGTTTCAGTGACCGTGACATCGGCATCTGCGGACAAGCTCAGCGGCCGGCGGCGGCGGTTTCGTAGAGCGCCGCGCGCAGCGTCTCGATCGCGTCGAGAGCACGCTGCGCGAGCAACCGGCGGCGTTCCTTCTTATCCCGCACCTCGCGATCGAGCGGTGGAACATACGCCCAGGTGACGTTGGCCGGCTGGAAGTCGGGGGTTGCGGAATTCTGCAAATGCGCGACCACGGCGCCGAACGCGCTCTCGCGCGGAAATTCCACCGGTTCGCGTCCGAGGATCGCGCGCGCTGCGTGGATACCGGTCATCGCGCCGCACGCCGCAGCCTCGACGTACCCTTCCGCGCCGGTGATCTGTCCCGCGAAATAGAGCGCATCGTACCCGCGCAACCGCAGGTGCGGATCGAGCAGGCGCGGCGAGTCGATGAACGTGTTGCGGTGCATGACGCCCAGACGCAGCCACTCGGCGTTGGCCAAGCCCGGCAGTTTGCCGAAAGCTTCTTTTTGGGCCGGCCATGCGAGGCGCGTTTGAAATCCGACGAGATTGAACGCGGTTCCCTCGGCGTTCTCTTTGCGCAGCTGCACGACCGCGTGCGGCGTCTTCCCGGTTCGCGGATCGCGCAGACCAACCGGTTTGAGCGGGCCGAAGCGCAGCGTGTCGTCACCACGATCCGCCATCTCCTCGATCGGCAGGCAGCCCTCGAAATACCGGCCACCCGCCTCGAAGTCTTTGGGCCGATGGCGCTCGAGCGTCCGCAAGTCGTGCACGAGTCGCGCGTACTGCTCGCAATCGAGCGGGATATTGAGATAGTCGTCGCCCGCCCCTTTTTCATAGCGCGACTTGCGATACGTGAACGACTCGTCGATCGAATCGGCCGCCACGATCGGTGAGGCCGCGTCGAAATATGCGAGCCGCCTGCCGACCAGCGCGTCGAGCGATGCGAGAAACCCGTCGTTCGGCAGCGGACCGCAGGCGACGATGGCCGGACGATCCAGCGGAATGCTCGTGACCTCCTCGCGATGCAGCGTAATGCGCGCGTGCGAGGTAATGCGCGTCTCGACCGCATCGGCGAATCGCTCGCGGTCGACGGCGAGCGCACCGCCGGCCGGCACCGCCGCTTCGCGCGCGCTCGCGACGATCGCGGAATCGAGCCGCGCCAGTTCCTCCTTCAGCAAGCCGACCGCGTTTTCGTGCGCGGCGCCGCGCAGCGAGTTGCTGCAGACCAGCTCGGCGAGACGTCCCGTGTGGTGCGCCGGCCCGCTGCGTTGCGGCCGCATTTCGTAGAGATCGACCTCAACGCCCGCGTTTGCCGCCTGCCACGCGGCCTCGCACCCGGCGAGCCCGCCCCCGATCACGGTAAGCCTATCGGTCATGTTTCCCTTTGTTGATGCTGTTTACACCCAATCTGGGTCGGTGTTGCCAGCTGCAGGCTCGAAGTTTTGCGCCATTCACAGGAGGTGAACTTCCCTTGGTCGTGGCGCAAAACTCGCGCCAGCAGGAGCGTCGCAGGATGCGACGCGACGAGCGATGCAGCGGGCAACACCGACCCGAGATCACACCTCCGCGAGTTCGCGGTCCTCGCTTGCCTCTTCGCCGCCTGCGGCTTTCACCAGCGACGACACGTCGTGCTCCTTGTTCGCCGCGCACTCCAGATGCACCACGCCGCCGCGACGGTTCTTGGCGACGACATAGCTACCGCAGAGCGGACACGGCTCGGGGATCACGCGATCCCACGAGACGAAATCACACTTCGGATAATTCGCGCAGCCGTAGAACGTGCGGCCCTTCTTCGAGCGGCGCTCCACGATCATGCCGCCATCCTTGGGACACTTCGCGCCCGTGTCTTTGACGATCGGCTTCGTCGTCTTGCACTCGGGATACCCGGTGCATGAGATGAAGCGTCCGAAGCGTCCGGTCTTGATGACCATCGGACGGCCGCAGTTCGGACAAATCTCATCGGTCGGCTCGTCTTTGATCTCGAGGCGCGGCAGCTTCTTCTCAGCCTCTTCGAGATCGTGCGCAAACGGCGTGTAGAACTCGCGCAAGATGCCGACCCAGTCGGCGTGGCCCTCGGCAACCTTGTCGAGGTCGCCCTCCATCCCCGCGGTGAACTTCAGATCCACGATCTCTTTGAAGTGCTCGGCGAGCAGATCGTTGACCGCGATGCCGATATCGGTCGGCCTGAAGCGCCGGTCTTCTTGCGTCACGTAACCACGTGCTTGAATCGTGTCGACGATCGTCGAGTAGGTCGATGGACGGCCGATGCCGTTCTCCTCCAGCGCTTTGACGAGCGTCGCCTCGGTGTAACGCGGCGGCGGTTCGGTGAAGTGCTGCTTGGGGTCGATCGCGCGGCGATCGAGGTCGTCGCGCTCGCGCAACTCAGGCAACCGCACGCGGCCTTTCGGCGCGCCGGCCTTGCCGTTTCCCTTCGCTGCGTCGGCGCCGTTTTGCGTGTCCTCGTCTTTGCCTTCTTCATATACACGAGTGAAACCGGCGAATTTCACGATGCTGCCGGTTGCGCGGAACGTGTACTCGCCGGCCGCGATGTCCACCGTCGTCTGGTCGAGAACCGCCGGCGCCATCTGCGAGGCGACGAAGCGTTCCCAGATCAGCGTGTAGAGGCGCAGCTCGTCGCGCTTGAGCACGTGCGCGACGCTGTCCGGCGTGCGAAAAACGCTGGTCGGGCGAATCGCTTCGTGGGCGTCCTGAGCACCCTCGCGCAGCTTGTGGGTGGCACCGCCGTGGAAGGTCGCTCCGTACGTTTGCGTGATGAACTCGCGCGCGAGGTCGCGCGCCGAATCGCTGATGCGCGTCGAGTCGGTGCGCATGTAGGTGATGAGACCCTGCGTCCCCTCGCTGCCGCCCAAATCGACACCCTCGTAGAGGGCTTGCGCGATCTGCATCGTGCGCCGGACGCGCAGACGCAGCTTGCGGGAAGCTTCTTGCTGGAGCGTCGAGGTGGTGAACGGCGCCGCGGCGTTACGCTTGACCTCGCGGCGTTTGACCGAGGCGACACGGTACGCCGCGCCCTCCAGCTCGCGCAGGATCGCTTCGGCTTGCGCCTGATTGGAGATCTCGATCTTCGCGCCGTTGCGCGCAACGAGATCGGCGGGAAAGACGATCCCCGGGTCCCGATGGGTCGCAAGCTGCGCGGTGATCGTCCAGTATTCGCGCGGAACGAACGCGTTGATCTCGCGTTCGCGATCGACGATGAGCCGCACGGCCACCGACTGCACCCGCCCGGCCGAGAGCCCCCCGCGCACTTTTGCCCATAGCAAGGGCGAAATCTTGTAGCCCACGAGCCGGTCGAGAATCCGGCGCGCTTGTTGCGCGTTCACACGGTCCATGTCGATCTGGTGGGGGTGCTTGATGGCGGCCAGGGCCGCGTCTTTGGTGATCTCGTGAAGCTCGATGCGTTTGGGCTCCTCGAGCTTGAGCAGTTCGGCCAGGTGCCACGCAATCGCCTCGCCTTCGCGATCCGGGTCGGTGGCGAGGTACACGTCGCTCGCGCCTTTGACCGCGCTCTTGAGCTCTTTGATGATGTCGCCCTTGCCCTTGATCGTTAGATACTTCGGCGTGAAATCGTGCTCGACGTCCACTCCCAGGGTGCTTTTCGGCAGATCGCGCACGTGACCGACCGACGCCTTCACGACAAATCGCGCCGGGAGAAACTTCTTGATGGTGCGTGCCTTCGTGGGTGACTCCACGATGATCAGGGGCTTTTTCACGGGCCTAAGTATACTCCGGGGGTCAAGGCCCGGGCAAACGTTGGCCCCCTACGCGCACGCGCGTATGCGCGCGTACGCGCACGCGCACGCGCGATTTGCATGATGGAGCAAAATCCTCTATAGTGCGCTTAAAGCGCAGTTCGTGCGCTGTCCAAACTTTTATGCTGTTCGTCCCCAGGGGACGAGGAGGAATGAATGGACTCCGACATGATGATGAATGGCGATACGATGGCCGAGGCAAAGAAGCCGCGCCGTAAGGCTCGCCGTAAGAAAGCCGCGGCCGGTGGCCGCAAAAAGGCGGCCGGCGGACGCAAGAAGGCAACGCGCAAGAAGGCAACGCGCAAGAAGGCCGGCGGTCGTAAAAAAGCCACGCGTCGGAAGGCCGGCGGACGCAAGAAGAAAGCCACGCGCAAGAAGGCCGGAGGACGCAAGAAAAAGGCCTCGCGCAAGAAGGCCGGCGGACGCAAGAAGGCAGCGCGCAAGGGCGGCCGCAGAAAGTCCCGCAAGAAGAAAGCGTAGCCCTCGGGCACTCCCGAGTTAAATGAAGGCGGACGATCATCGTCCGCCTGCTTTTTTTGGGCGGCCGAACCGCACTATGCGATCTGTTGCTGTGGGGCGCCGCCCTCGAGACGCACGATGAAGGTGTGCACGTCGGCGTTGAAACTCCATTCGTGGAGCAAGAATCCGGCCGACTCTACGCCGATTCCCAGCCGCGAGCGCCCGAGCACGAACTGCGGCGACGTACTCGGCGCCGTGCAGGCGATCGTGCCGTTCCAGGGGCGCATGAGCACCGTATGTAGGTGACCGGCCACAATCCGCGCGATCTGCGGATGCGCGCGCACGACCTCCGCGAGACCCTCGAGATTCACGAAGCCGTACGCGTCGAGTCCCGGGACACCCGTTCGAAAGGGCGGGTGATGCATCGCGAGGATCGTCGGACGTCGCGGGTGCGCGCGCAGCTCCGCATCGAGCCAAGCCAGCCGCTCCGCGTCGACGTAGCCGCCGCCACGACCGGGATACGTCGAATCAAGTCCGATGATCCGCAGCGGCCAGGCCTCGATCGCAAAGCTCGCATGCCCCTCAAACGTCTGTAAATAACGATGATCGCGAAAGGCTCGCCGGAGCGCTTCGCGATCATCATGATTTCCCGGGATCAAAAAATGCGGAATTTCGAGCCGCCCGAGCATCGACCGCAATCGTCGATACTCGTGCGGCGAACCTCGTTCGGTGAGGTCGCCGGTCGCGAGCACGATATCGGGTCGCGGGTGTAATGCGTGCAGCCGTGCGATCGTCCGGCGAAGATAGTCGCTCGTGTTGGGCATGTGATGCAGCACGTGCCCCCGGCGCCGAATGTGTAGATCCGAAATCTGCGCGACGATCACACCGTTAGCCTAATCGAGGCGCCTTATCACAGAGTTAAGGCCGCGTTGCGTTTAACGCAACACCGCCGGTCCGTTGGTGAGATCGGGCGCGTTGCCGCTATGCTCCTCGACCCAATGACACGCAGCGAGATGCCCCTCGCCGTAGGCGTTAAGCGGCGGATCCTCGACTTTGCAGCGCTCGAACGCCAGCGGGCACCGCGTATGGAAGCGGCAGCCCAGCGGCGGGTTGACGGGCGACGGGATGTCACCGGTGAGCACGATACGTTTGCGGCTCCGCTCCGCCGATGGATCGGGGATCGGAATCGCCGAGAGCAGCGCCTGCGTGTAGGGAT
Source organism: Candidatus Acidiferrales bacterium (assembly GCA_035504755.1). GTDB lineage: Bacteria > Vulcanimicrobiota > Vulcanimicrobiia > Vulcanimicrobiales > Vulcanimicrobiaceae > Aquilonibacter. The sequence goes on along the minus strand of DATJRM010000008.1, from coordinate 23,039 downwards.
GAAGCGGCCGCCGGTAGATTTCGTCGCGCGAGGAGAGCTCCACGATCTTGCCCACGTACATGACGGCAACGCGCGTGGAGATGTGGCGCACCACCGAAAGGTCGTGCGCGATGAAGAGATATGTCAGGCCGAACTGCTGCTGGAGGTCCTCGAGGAGATTGATTACCTGCGCTTGGATCGACACGTCGAGCGCGGAGACCGGCTCGTCGCAAACGATGAATGTGGGGTTGACCGCCAAGGCACGCGCGATCCCGACGCGCTGGCGCTGACCACCCGAAAACTCATGCGGATAGCGATTGGCGCTGTACGGCCGCAGGCCGACGAGCCGCAGCAGTTCCTGCACCCGGCCGGTAACCTCTTTCCCGCGCAGGGCGCCGTGAAGCTGCAACGGCTCGGCGATGATCTCGCCGACCGTCATGCGGGGGTTGAGGCTGGCGTATGGATCTTGAAAGATGATCTGGATCTGACGGCGCAATCGCCGAATCTCGTTCGCGCGCATCGTAGTAATCTCGGCGCCGTCGTACGCGATCGATCCGCTGGTCGACGGAAGCAAGTGCAGCAGCATTCGACCGATCGTCGTCTTGCCCGAGCCGGATTCGCCGACCAATCCCAGCGTTTCACCGGCGGCGATATCGAAGCTGACGCCGTCGACCGCCTTGACGTCGCCGACGTGTCGCGAGAACAGGCCCGCGTAGATTGGAAAATATTTGACGAGATCGCGGACCTCAATCAGCGACACGGAACGGTCCCGTCGTAGAGCCAGCAGCGCGCCTCGTGACCGCCTTCGAACTCATAGAGGTGTACGGGTTGGTCGCAGACCGGCATGCGGTGCGCGCATCGCGGCGCAAACGCGCATCCGGGCGGGAGGCTGAGCAGATTCGGCGGCTGTCCCTTGATCGGCACGAGGCGTTTGTGTCCGTGCTCGTCGAGCCGCGGCAGCGAGCTCAACAGCCCTTGCGTGTAGGGCATCTTCGGTTCGCTGAAGATCTGATCGGCGCCGCCGTACTCGACCAAATTCCCGCCGTACATCACGAGCACGTTCCTGCAAACTTCCGCTATGACACCCAGGTCGTGGGTGATCAAGATGATGGCAGCGCCCGTCTCCTGCTGCATTTCGTTCATCAACTCGAGGATTTGCGCCTGAATCGTCACGTCGAGCGCGGTCGTCGGCTCGTCGGCGATGAGAAGCTGCGGGTTGCAGGAAAGCGCCATCGCGATCATCACGCGCTGGCGCATGCCGCCGGAAAACTGATGGGGATAATCGCCGATGCGCGACTCCGGCGAGGGGATGCGTACCTTCTTCAGGGCGTCGATCGCTTTCGCGCGCGAATCGGCACGTGAGTACCCGAGATGCACGCGAACGGCTTCGGCAATCTGCTCGCCCACGGTCAGGACCGGGTTGAGGCTCGTCATCGGGTCCTGGAAAATCATCGCGATCTTGTGCCCGCGGATCTTGCGCATCTGCGCCTCGCTCTTCGCGGTCAGGTCCTCGCCATCGAAAATGATCCCCTCGCTCGAAACCGCCGCATTGCGCGAGAGCAGGCGCATGATCGAGAGCGCGGTGACCGATTTGCCTGACCCGGATTCGCCGACGATTCCCAGCGTCTCACCGGCTCCGAGGGAAAACGAAAGCCCGTTGACGGCCGTCACCGGCCCGTCCTCCGTACGAAACGTCGTCCGGAGATTGCGAACGTCCAGGAGCGGACTCAGCGCTTTAGATCCCTGTCAACGACAAAATAAACGCGCTCAAGACGAAGACGACGGCGGTGAATCCGGTGACGCGCTGGAGCTGTTCGTCGGCGCCCATGCGCCCGTAGGTCGACTCGACGCGCCCGCCGATCGTCCCCGAAAGTCCCTCTTGTTTGGTGGTTTGGACCGCGAGGAGCACGATCAGCGCGATCGCGGCGATGACGAAGACCGCGGCAACGCCGTGCGTCAGCCACGCCGCGTGCGCCTGCAGGATCGTTTGCGGTTGCGGCTGAGGGATGGCGGGAACTTGCGGCTGGCCTGCCTGTGCGGGAAGCTTCACCTGGAGCGGGTGCGCCTTGGGAGCGGCCGCCTTGGCAGCCGCCGCGGCGGCGGCGAAGAGAACGGTCACCGATGTATCTCCTGACGTGGGTCGAGCGCACGTGCGAGCCGTTCCGCGACCGATTGCGCGGAGAGCCCGAAGAGCGCGCGTTGACTGGGCTGTGAGTCGTGCTGCACCAGCACGTCGGCGACGCCGACGCGCTGTACGCGGACCGGTAGGCCCAAATCCGACACCCTCTCTACGACCGCCGACCCGAAGCCGCCTGCGAGGGAGTGTTCCTCGAGCGTAAGGATCAGCTCATGGTTCTGGCTGAGCTCGGCCAGCAGCGTCTCGTCGACCGGTTTGGCAAAGCGCGCATTGACGACGGTCGGCAGCCGGTCGGAACGCCCGAATTCTCCGCTCGCCAGGAGGTCGTACGCGTCGAGCGCCACCTCGACGGTGTTTCCCAACGCGAGTATCGCGACACCGGCGCCGCCGCGCAGTACTTCCGCTCTGCCGTGCTCGATCGGGGCAACCGGATCGCGATGACGTCCGCCGGTTGAGCCGCGGGGGTAGCGGATCGCGATCGGCGCGTTACGCGCCAGGGCGTGCGCGAGCATCGGCATGAGCTCGTCCTCGTTGCGCGGCGCCATCACCGACATGTTCGGCAGCGTCCGCAAGTAGGCAATGTCGTAGAGCCCCATGTGCGTCGGGCCGTCGTCGCCCACGAAACCGGCGCGGTCCAGGCAGAAGACGACGGGGAGATTCTGAACGCAGACGTCGTGCACGACCTGATCGTAGGCGCGTTGCAAGAACGTCGAATAGATTGCGCAGACCGGCTGCAAGCCGCTCGTGGCGGCGCCGGCGGCCATGCACACGGCGTGCGCTTCGGCAATCCCGACGTCGAAGAAACGGTCGGGAAATTGTTTGCTGAACTTGGAAAGCTTCGTGCCGTCGGGCATCGCCGCGGTAATCGCGATCAGCTTCGGATGCGTCTGCGCAAGTTCGATCAGCGAGGCGGCAAAGACGTCGGAAAACGTCGGACGCGCATCGGGCTTGATCTCGAGCTTCCCGTTCTCCACGTCGAATGCGCCGGAAACCCCGTGAAACGTGCGTGAGTCCTTCTCGGCGGGATCGTAGCCTTTGCCCTTGACCGTACGCACGTGCAGCAGGACCGGGCCGTCGATGCTGCGCGCGGTTTCGAGCGCGCCGATCAGCGTGTCGATGTTGTGCCCATCGAACGGCCCCATATAGCGGAAGCCGAGTTCTTCGAAGATCACCGCCGCCTTCTCTGCCGGCGCAACGAAGCGCATAGCGCCCATCTCGGCGCTCGCGAACGCTTTACGCGCCGCACCGCCGAACGGCATACGTTCGAAGACGTCCTTGGCGCGTTCGCGAACGAAGTTGGCAAAAGGCTTGCTGCGCAGCACCGAGAGGTACGACGCGATGGCGCCGACGTTGGGAGCGATCGACATCTCGTTATCGTTGAGGATGACGATGAAGTTCGAACGCAGCGCGCCCGCGTTGTTGATGGCCTCGTACGCGAGCCCGCCGGTGAGCGCGCCGTCGCCGAGCACCGCCACGACCGTCTCGTTACCGCCTCGTAAGTCGCGCGCCACGGCCATTCCATAGGCCGACGAAACCGACGTCGACGCGTGGCCCGCTCCGAACGGATCGTATGCCGACTCGGTGCGCATGGCGAAACCCGAGATGCCGCCGCCCTTGCGCAGCGTATGGAAGCGGTCGCGCCGCCCGGTGAGGATCTTGTGCACGTAGGCCTGGTGGGAGACGTCCCACACCAGCTTGTCGCTCGGAAGATCGAGCACGCGGTGCAGCGCGATGGTGAGTTCGACGACGCCGAGGTTGGGGGCGAGGTGGCCGCCGTTGCGCGAGCACGTGACGACCAGCATGTCGCGAATCTCGCGCGCGAGCACGTCGAGCTCTTCGCGTGGGAGCGCCTTGACGTCGGCAGGGGATTCAATGCGTTCGATGACCATAATTGACCGCCGAGGGTTCGCCGGACACTCAGGAGATTCCGGCCGGCTTAGCTAATCTACCGAGCCAATGCAGGAACCGCTCCAAGAGATCATTCCCATAAAAAACCGCCGCGCCTGGCGGGATCTCGCGCGGATTCTTTCCACCATTTTCAACCCGTTCTTGACCGCGCTCGCCCTCTTCGTGATCTTGGCGCATGCGAGCGCCCGTACGACGCTCGACTTCTGGTGGCTGCTCTGGGTGTCGACGTTCTTTACGTCGATCGGTCCGATGATCTACGTGTTCTGGCTCTACGGCAGCGACCGGATATCCGATCTCGACATGTCGCATCGCCACGAGCGCGAAGCGGTCTTCGGGGCGTTCGTGGTCTTCTATCTGCTCGGTACGATCGTGATGTGGCTCGTGCACGCGCCGCGAATGATGATCGCGGCGATGGCAGCCTACACCGTGTCGACGCTGATCGTCCAGTACATCACCCGCTACTGGAAGATCAGCACGCATGCGATCGGCATCACCGCGCCGCTGGTCGCGTTGACGCTGCTCTACGGAACCCAGACGCTGCCGTTCCTCGTGCTCATTCCCATGGTCTGCTGGGCGCGTGTCTACCTCAAGGCGCATACCGTACTGCAAGTGCTTGCCGGCGTCGTGCTGGCGACGCTCTCGACCGTCCTCTTCTTCCACATTTTTCACGTCGGCGTCACGGTCACGATCTAAACTCAACCATCGGAAAGGGGACGCTCTTCTTGCCGCTTTGGGCTCAGCTCGACCGCGACGCGAGCGGCCCGGGCGATTGGCAGGCCGGCATCGCTGCTACGTATCCTCTGAGCCCGGACGATAACATTGGAGTGGAGTTGACCAGGACCACGCCCCACGACGATTATCAGCAGTCGGATATCGGCGCCGGCTACATTCATGCGATCGGGAAGACGCACTATCGCGGCTACGCCGCCTATGGATGGTTCCTGGGTCCAGCGAATAACGGTACACCATGATCTCGGCACGCGAAGAAGAGCTCTTCGATCGCTTCAACGCCAGTGTTGCGACGGCGGTCGACGCCGTCCGCCAGGCGTCCGAAGCAATCGCCGCGACCGCTCAGGAGCAAACGACGCTCATGGTCGCGCTCTCCGATACCGCCGGGACCCTCGCGCAAGCCTCGCGCGAGACCGCCGAACGGCTGCAAAGCGCGCAGGCGTCGGCGCGCGCCGCCGCAGCGGACCTCGGCAACTCCTTCGAGGTCGTGGAGAACCTGCTCACCTCGGTGCAGCAACTCGCCGAGTTGTCGGCCGACACCGCGAACGCGATGGACGACTTCGGGCGGCTGATGAGCGAGATCGGCCGGATGACCGAGTTCGTCGAAGACGTAAGCGACGAAACGCAACTGCTCGCGCTCAATGCCGCGATCGAGGCGGCTCGTGCCGGTACCCACGGCCTGGGCTTCGCCGTCGTCGCCGGCGAAGTCGGCCGCCTGGCCAAGACGACCAACGAATCAACCTCGGCCATCAAGACCCTGGTCACCGCGATTCAGCGCGAAGCCGAAGAAACGATCCGCGCGGTGCGCGCCAACGCGGAACGTTCGGCCGAGTCGGCGCCGCTCGCCGAAGTCGCGCGCAGCTCGCTTGCAGAAATCGCCGAACTCGCCGCCGATCTCTCGGTAACGATCGATCGCGCCGTCGTCAGCGGACGCGATCACAGCCATAGCGCCGAACAGATGCGCAAGGCGACGGACGGCCTCGCAAACGTCGCCGCCTCGCAAGGGCGCGACGCGCTCGAGTCCGCGTTTGCGACGCAGCGCCTGGCCTACTACGGCGCCGAGATTTCCTACATTGCGCGTTCTCGCACGGCCGTAAAGGACGATCACACCACGATCAAGATCGCGACGCTGCTACCGCCCGGCTATCCTCCGACGCGCGCTTGGGATTTCGTCGCGACGCGGGCACTCGAGCTCTCCGACGGGCGCTTGCGCTTCGAACTGGAGATCCCGTTTGCCGGCGGCAGCGAGATGGAGGCGCTCTTGCGCGTCCGCTCGGGCGAGCTCGACATGGTGAGCCTGACGACCTACGTGGCGGGAACGATGCTGCCGCTCGCGCAGCTGCTGGATCTGCCCTTCGTCTTTTCGGATCGCGACGCCGCGCATCGCTTGCTCGACGGTCCGCTCGGCGCGCACATCCTCAGTTCGTTCGAATCGTTCGGTTTATGCGGGCTGGCATTTTTCGAGAACGGGATGCGCCACTTCACCAACAGCCTGCATCCAATCCGGCGCCCGTCCGACATGCGCAAAATGCGCGTGCGTATTCAAGATTCGGTCGTCTATCTCGCGCTCATGCACGCGCTTGGCGCTTCACCGAAGGTCATCGCCTTCAACGATCTCTACCGCGCGCTGCAGAAACACGAAGTCGACGCCCAAGAGAATCCCCTCGAAAACACGCTTGGCGCGCGGTTGCACGAAGTACAGCGCTACCTCTCCTTGACTGCTCACACCTACAACACCCAGATCGTTCTCGCGAACGTCGAGCGCTGGCGCGCCCTCCCGGCGGAAGACCGCGAACTCATCGAGCGGGCGTTCCGCGAAGCGACCGTCTATCATCGGCGCGTCGCCGGTGAGGACGAGCAACGCGCGCTCGCCGAGCTGCGCAAGCACCTGGAGGTTCACGATCTCGAGCCCGACGAGCGCGAAGACTTCGTGCGCACGTCGCGCTTCGTGTGGGAACGCATGGAGCCGCTCTTCCCCACCGACGTCTTCCGGTTGCTCCTCAACCGCAACCTGGAGAGTTGGCGACCGCGCGTCAATCTTGCCGTCCACGGAGACGGGCCCTCGCAGACGTTTACGCTGACCGACATCGTCGAATCGATCGATCGCTCGATCAATGCCGTTCGCGCGACCGGCGATACGATCGGCACTCAGGCGCGCTCGCAGATCTCGAACCTCAACGCGCTCTCGCAGCAATCGATGGGCCTGAGCACGTCGAACGAGCAACTTGGGAAGGACTTTGCCGGGCTCGGCGAGCGGTTCGAACAGGTTGCCCCGCAGGTGCGCATTATGCGCGATACCGTGGGCGAACTCATCGATACGATCAACGTGCTCTCGTCGATGGCGGTGCAGAGTCGCACGGCCCTGGATCAGTTCGCGAAATCGATGCACCAAATCTTCGAGATCATCAACCTGGTGCGCTCGGTCTCGGACAAGACCAACTTGCTCGCGCTCAACGCAGCGATCGAAGCCGCTCGCGCCGGCGAACACGGGAAGGGCTTCAACGTCGTGGCGGGCGAGGTGCGCGGGCTCGCCGACAAGACCAAAGCCTCCACGATCGACATTCGCAAAGTGCTTGCCGATCTCGAATCGCGCGGCAAAGCGGCCGGCGTGGCCATCTCGAACGGCGTCGCGAAAGCCGAACACAGCGCAAGACAGGCACGTATGGCGCAAGAGGCCTTCAGCCGCATCGAACAGTTCGCGAGCTCGGCGCAATTCACACTCGAACAAGCCGAGGATGCCGCCAACGACGAGGCGCGCCGTGCGTACGCGATGTACGGCGACTACTCACAGATGGCAGCGCTCGTCGAGTCGCACGCGCAGGACAGCCGCGCCGCGCTTAGCTCGACCGTCGAACTCGAGCGCCAACGCCGCGCACTCTTCTCGCAATAACTCCCGGTCACGCGCCGTCACCCTGAGGTGCGAGCCGCGTGAGCGGCGACCCTCGAAGGGCACGTCACCCTGAGGTGCGAGCCGCATAAGCGGCGAGCCTCGAAGGGCGCAGGTGCGAGCCGCGCAAGCTTGTCACCCTGAGGTGCGAGCCGCGTAAGCGGCGAGCCTCGAAGGGCGCAGGTGCGAGCCGCGCAAGCTTGTCACCCTGAGGTGCGAGCCGCGTGAGCGGCGAGCCTCGAAGGGCACGTCATCCTGAGGTGCGAGCCGCGTGAGCGGCGAGCCTCGAAGGGCGCAGGTGCGAGCCGCGTCAGCTTGTCACCCTGAGGTGCGAGCCGCGTGAGCGGCGAGCCTCGAAGGGCGCAGGTGCGAGCCGCGTGAGCGGCGAGCCTCGAAGGGCGCAGCTGCGAGCCGCGCAAGCTTGTCACCCTCAGGTGCGAGCCGCGTCAGCTCGTCATCCTGAGGTGCGAGCCGCGTAAGCGGCGAGCCTCGGAGGGCGCAGGTGCGAGCCGCGCAAGCTTGTCACCCTGAGGCGCGAGCCGCGTAAGCGGCGAGCCTCGAAGGGCGCTACCGCTTCGACGGTCGCTTCGCCAGCCGTTGAACTTCTTTCCACTCGCCATTCATGAGCGCGGCCTTCTTCGCACGGCTCCAACCCTTCAGGCGCTTCTCCCACTGCATCGCATCGTCAAAGTTCGCGAAGTCACTCACGTGAACGCAGCGAACCGGTCGTCGCTTGTACGTATAACAACCTTCATCCCAGCCAAATTGGTGCTGCCCCAGTCGTTGTTCCAGATTGCTCGTGATGCCCACGTAAAATGATTCGTCTGCGCAAAGCAGCACGTAGACGTAAAAGATCTTCACGGGATTCGCCTCTGCGCGGGCTCTAGTGGGTAGCTAGCCCTTCGAGGCTCGCCGCTCACGCGGCTCGCACCTCAGCCCTTCGAGGCTCGCCGCTCACGCGGCTCGCACCTCAGGGTGACGTGCCCTTCGAGGCTCGCCGCCGGCGCGGCTCGCACCTCAGGGTGACGTGCCCTTCGAGGCTCGCCGCTCACGCGGCTCGCACCTCAGGGTGACACAGTCGGACCTCAGGGTGACAGAGTAACGATAACGGGCTCTTCTTCCATGATGCGCGCGACGCTGAGACGGAAGCGTTCCGGATCGCCGCTGGTGACGTAGCGCGTCATGCCCGATCCGGCCGGAGCTTCGTCGAGCGCTAGAAACTCGGCCAATCGTTCCGCTTGCACGAAAGCGGGATCGACGAGCGGCAGTCGTTCGCCCAGTGCGGCACGGAAGTGCCGCGCGAGCACCGGATAATGCGTGCAGCCGTAGACGACCGCGTCGAGTTCCGGCGGCAGCGCTGCGCACGCGCGTGCGACCGCCTCGCGAGCCGCATCGCTGTCGTGTTCTCCGGCTTCTACCAGCGGCACGAGTTCGGGTGCGGCGACCTCCCACACTTCGCCGTCGTGGATCGAGTTGCGAATGCGCCGGCCGTATGCCCCCGAGCGCACCGTCGCCTCGGTCGCAACCACGCCGATGCGCCGCGCCCGGGCGTGCTGCAGCGCAATCGTCGCCGAATCGAGCAGATCGAAGATCTCCGCGCGCGTCGAAGGCCAGCCGTAGAGATCGGCAATCGCGCACGACGTGTTGCACGCCATGACGATCGCCTCCACGCCGCGTTCGTCGAGCCAGGCGAGATTGCTCTGCAGCAACGCGTGCAAATCGTCGGGCGCGCGTCCGCCGTACGGCACGTGCGCCTGGTCGGCGAAAAAGAGGACGTCGACGTCGGGCAGACGCTCGCGGAGACGGCGAATGACGGTGAGCCCGCCAAGGCCCGAATCGAAGAGCCCGATCATGTGCGACCTATTGACGTCCGTCGTCGGCTACGGGATTTTGCCGCGCATAACCATCGATGCCGTCGGCGATCGCCTGCGCCATCCGCTGACGCCAGTCGGGCGACGCCAATTTGGCGTAGTCGTACGGATTGGTGAGAAATGCCGTTTCGATCAGCACGGCCGGCATATTGGCATGAGCGGTGACGTAGTAGTGAAACTTGACGATCCCGTCGTCCTTGACGCCCAGGCTCTGACCGGCCAGCGTGTGATCCATGAACTGCGCGAACGGCAAATCGCTCGGTTTGTAATAGTAGATCGTCGTGCCGTTCGGGCCCGGATTGAGGTACGCATTGCAGTGAATACTGACGAACAGTCGCGCACCGGCCTGGTTGGCGATGTCATCGCGCGCTTGCAGATCGTCGGCCGCATCGCTCGTGTAGCCCATCTTCGTCGCCTCGGCGGTGCTCGCCGGCGTCGCGTCGACGTCGTGATCGGTCGTGCGCGTCAGCTTCACGTCCCAACCGCGCGCGACCAGGATTGCCTGCACGCGCTGCGCCATGTCGAGCGTGAGCACGGCCTCCTGCAAATCGCCGTGCACCGACCCGCGATCGTCGCCGCCGTGACCCGGATCGATCACGATCAGCTTCGGGTTGGTCGGTACGTAGCTCGCGCCGCCGAATTTCCACGACGTGCTCTGATCGGTAGCGCCGTACTCGTCGGGCGGAACCGGCGTCACCAAGGTCTGCGGTTCGTTCGCGGAGATCACCGCGCCGACCGTACCCGACCCTTCGCGCGGTGCACCGTCGGCAACGGCCGCAAGACCCGCGGTGATGATGATGCCGTTGGCCGAGGGCGAGACTTCGAGCTCGGTATCGCCGGCAAGAGAGAGCGCGACGCGAACCGTCTGCGGATCGATCTGCCGCACGCGCAGCGCAATGAGCGGATCGGGCTCGGCCACGTCTTGCGCGCCGGATGCCAGCTGCGCGCCCTTGATGTCGATCCAAAAGCGGTTGTCCGGTGCGCGCAACCGGTGCCATTCGTACGAAGCATTACCAGTCACGGCTATCGTGACGGTCTGGCTCCCGTCCGAGGCCGCTTGCACGGTAACGGCGCCGACGCTCGCGCCCGAGCTGCTTACCTGTGGTGATGCCGCCGCCATATCGGCCGGCGGCGGAGGCGGCGTCGCGGGTGCCGGGACGGCCGCGCCGGGCGCGGCAACCGCCACCGCATCGTGAAGCGGTTCGACCAGCGGCGGCGCGCTGCCGTTCGCGCCGAACGCAACCTCGAACTCTCCGCTGCCCGACTGCGGCGGATCGTGACGCGTACCCGGCGCCAAATCGATCGTCAGCTCCGTCTTTGGGTCGCGCGCCGTGCCGCTGGTCGTAATCTCGATGGTACGAACGCCGCCGGCGTTGATGGTACGCTCCGGCGCAAGCGTCGTCCCGATACCGTCGAACTCATAGACGACGCGATCCGGCTCGTCGGCCACGACGCGCGGCCGCAAAACACCCGCGCCGCGCGCGGTCAGCACCGCTTGCGGACCATAGCCCTCGACGTCGATCGAAGCCAGCAGGCGTTCGAGCACGCCGTCTTGCACCGCGATGCCGAGCGCGTGCATCAGGTCGTCGAAAGGCACGTAGACCTCGCTGCCCGAGAAGTAGGGTGCGAAGCGCGCCTGTGCGGTGAGTGGTCCCACGCTGTACTGCGGATCGCCCACACCGAAGCTAATGACCTCCGGCGCTGAGGTGGCGATCAAGACGCTACGATCGCCCGGGCGCGCCGTCAACGTCGCGCCCAGCGATTTGATCAGCGCACGCAGCGCCGGATCGTCGACGCCGACCGCGGTGCCGCCCGCAGCCTTCGCAACGTGGGTGAAGGTTATCGTCGAGCCGGCGAATGCGTAGCTAACCGTGTCGGCGTAGACGACGGTTGTTGCGAGCAGCACGAGAATCGCAAACGCGCTACCAATCCGAGCGGCGAAGCGGTGCATCGAGCTCAAGATGTCCCCCCGGAAGGGTCTCTACCGTTCGGCCCTCGATCGTAATCTGGACCGCATTGATGGGGGGAATTCCCGTCAGCGTATACACCAAACCTTTGAACTCGCCGTTTTCTTGGAAAGATCCGCGGTTCGAGTCCACGCCGCTACTGAGATCGACCACGGCCGTCGTCCCGTTGACGTTGACGTCGCGTACACGCGTGCTGGGCGGGAAACGGATCGCCGACGTCTGCGCGGGCGGCCCGGCAACGGCCTGCACGGCCGCATACGTTGCCAAATCGTGCAGCCGCGCCGCGTCGCTCTCGCCCGGTTGCGGGGCGCGGACCGATACGTCGAACGTTCCCAACGTCGTGCCGTCAAGTTGCGTGTAGTAGACCGTAAGACTCGTTCCCGGGCCCACGGCTTGCGGCCACATCCCGGCCATGCGTGCGCCGATCAAAATGTTGACGAGAATCAAGAGCAGCCCGATCGACGAGAGGATGAGTGCCGTGGCCGACCCGCCGGCCCGCTTTCCGAAGCGCATCGCTATGCCGTATGCTGCTAGCACGGCAAGCGCGATCAGCAGGTGGAGCCACAGTACCGGCGGCAGGTTCTCGTGGTTGGCGCCCATGACGGCGGCGAGCGCCACGCCGACGAGGAACTGCAGCGCCACCACCGCATTGACGACGCGACGGCCGCCGGGCGTCCAACTGAACACCAGCGCACAGAGCGCCGCCAAGAACGCTAACACCAAATGGATTTCAAGCACGACTGTCATGCTGGGCTTGTACCGAAAAGGAGAATCCGTGTCCTCTTCTACGACCATGACCGAGCGCGTGACGTTGAACGTGGCCGACGGCGGCACCATGAGCGCGTACGTTGCGCGTCCGCGCCGCGCGGCCACCGCGGGAATGCTGGTCTTTCAAGAAGCCTTCGGAGTCAACGCGCACATTCGTAGCATTGCGGATCGGTTCGCGGAACTCGGGCTGGTCGCAATCGCGCCCGAGTTGTTTCATCGGACCGGCCCGGGATTCGAGGGCAGCTACACCGACTTCGAGAGGGTCCGCCCGCACACGTCCGCACTCACGCGTGACGGATTGAACGCGGACATCGACGCCGCATATGCGTGGCTGCAAGCGCAAGGTCTCGATGCGGCGCGCTGCGCGGCCGTGGGGTTCTGCATGGGCGGCCGCGCCGCGTACATGGCCAACGGTCGCGTGCGGCTCGGCGCAGCGATCTCGTTCTACGGCGGCGGCATCGAGCCCGACCTGCTCGGCTTGGCCACGACGCAGAGCGGTCCGATCTTGATGTTCTGGGGCGGTCTCGACAAGCATATATTGCCCGAGCACTACCGCGCCGTCGCCGACGCGCTGACGACGGCCGGAGCGACGCACGAGCAAGTCGTGTTCAGTCAAGCCGATCATGGTTTCTTCTGCGATGCGCGCGCAAGCTACAATCCGCTTGCTGCCCGTCAGGCGTGGGCGCTGCTCAAGGAGTTTCTCGCTGCGTACGGCGTGCTATAGAACGATGTAACGCCTCCCGGATGCGGGCGACGAAGGGCCGCTTGTAGGCAAAGACGTCGCGCGGATCCTCGTCGTGCACCAGCATCGCGGCATCGGCTTCGAAGACGAAGAGGGCTCCGTCGGGCAGCACGGTGGCGTCGATGCCGAAATAGTCCAGCTCGATCGCCTTCGCGATCTGCGGCATGACGCGGTCCCATGACGGTACGAGACTCGCCGGCGATCCGAGAAAGGCGAGCTCTTGCGCGCGAAACGTCGCGCTTTCGCGCATGGGGCTCGATTGATAGTGCACCATCCAATGCGGCGAGATCGCCAGGTGGTACGGATAGGCGATGCCGTCCACGAAGATGGCGCGAAACTTGCGGTAGAATCCGTCGCCGCTGCGGTACTCGACGAAGTTGGAAACGTGATAGCGTTCGGCGCTATTGCGCTCGAGATGCGCGCGCAGATCGTCGCGCGTCGCCAGATATGCGAACCCTTCGCCGGCATGGGTGTCGATCGGGCGCACGAGCGCCGGCAACGCGATGCTTTCGATGGCCGTGCGATCGAGGACCACCGTGCGGGGCGCACGCACGGCATCGATACCGGCGAGCGTCGCCTCGAAGGATTCGCGCGCGGTCCGGACGAGCAGCGACGGATCGTTGATCGACGCCGGCGCGCCGGTGAGAAACGTCGCGGCGAGCGATGCCGCGCGCGCAGCTCCTTGCGCGCCGCCGAACGCCGTAAACGCCAACGCGTAGTCCGGTAGAACCGGGCGGTCCTCACCTTCGAGGTAGTACTTGTGAATGGCAACGCGCGAACGGTCGAGCAACAGCTCTAGCGGCGTATTCGTGCTGTAGGGCGCATCGCGCAGCAGCAGCAGAACCGGCGTGCGGCCGCCGACCGGCATCGGGTCGGGATAGACGCGGCGCAGGCGCAGCGCTCGCGCGCGGTACGTGCGGCTGGTCTCCTCGTCAGCCAACACATGCGCGATCTCCGCGCATGCCCAGTGCGCGAGCGCATCGGAGGGATCGAGATCGGCGGCGTTGCGATATGCCTCGAGCGCGTCGACGTAACGCCCTTGCCGCACCATCGCATTTCCCAGGAGAGCAAACACGCCGGGTGCGGCGTTCCCCGCTGCGCAGAGCGCCGAGATCTGACGCTCGGCTTGTTCGATTCCGGGGAACGGGCGCAGCGCGGGCGGCGCGACCGAGTGCTCCCGCAGTTCAGGAAACCGATCGGCGGCCATGGTATCATGGAGCACCATGCTTCTTGCGATGTTGCTGGTGCTGACTCATGCCGCCGCGCCGAAGGCGGTCGCCGATACGACGCCGGCTCGGCACTTCGTCTACCACACGTATTTGCGCGAACGATTTCAGTCGTTCGGCGTCGCCGGTGAACTGCGATTCACGATTGCGAACGGGTACGTGAACGGGACGTACCGGCCCGACACGGGCGGTGGCGTCTACCCCGTTCGCGGCGGGGAGCAAGGCGACCACATTTGGTTCGATATCTCGCGGCTGAACGTGCATGTCGAAGGGACGATGCACGCCGACGGGACGATCGCCGCAATGGGGACGCCGCTCGGGCAGGGCGCGCAGCAATATGTCTTTACTGCGTCGCCCCTACCCTCAGCGTCGCCTTAGATCGGCAGTGATGGATGGGCGTCGTGCGCGGCTTTCCACGACGCATACCAGGCAAGCGCCGCCGTCAGTATGCCTGCGTATCCGCCGAACGTGATCAGCGAGGGGATGCCGAAGCCGGCACCGATCCAAAGCAGGATGAACGTGATCGAGAGTACGATGAAGACGAGCTTCACCGCAAGCGGGGTATGACGCACCGCTTCGATCGTCATGTACAGCGTGAAGATCATCCACGCGAAGAGAATGTAAGCCAGATCGTTCGGATTCTTCGGATTGACGAACATGGCCCAGAATCCGGTGCCCATCCAGAACGCACCGTACGAGCAGAATGCCGTCGCTCCGAAGGTGTTGCCCTGCGGATACTCCCACATGCCGGCCAGCAGCTGCGCCGCCCCGCCGTAGAAGAAGGCAAAGCCGAGAAACGCGTCGCCCACGGGCAATCCCGCGTTTTTCGCTGAGAGTAGGAACGTTGTAAGTGCAAAGCCGGCGAGCCCCAGCGCCGCCGGGTTTCCGAGTTTCGGTGGGTTCTGCATTGAAGAAACCTCCACGAAATTAACAGCGGTCTGAACTGACTGAATACACAAAAAGATCGGCTTCCCTGCTTGGGGAATCGAGCGCCGGGAGTGGCCGCGGCAACAGCGAAAGGTGATGCACGGAGGCCGGGCGATGGCGAAGCTTCGCACGCGTGACGGTCTTGCAGAATTGCAGTCCGCCGTCTGGATCTTGCACGGGTCGCTCGATCCGTTGCAAGCACTGGCCTCGTGCGGCCGCACGTCGAGTGCGCAAGAGGGATTTGCGTTACGGCTTCGCGGCGGCATGCGCACCGATCCGATCGAAGCGCGCTTTTACTTCGTCTGCGAAGGCGCGTGCCTCAACGGCCTTGCGTTTTCCTGGACGCACGACGATGACGCGCCGCTGCCGTCACTCAGCGGCACGATTTCCACGCGTCGCATCGGACCGCTGCTGATCCTTTCCGTACGCGCGCACTGCGCATGCGGGCTCGATCTTCCCGAGCGGCTGTTCTTCGAGGCGGTGGGCCGGAAACTCGCCGATAAGACGTTCGCCGCGCTGCGGCGCGCACTCGTACACCTCTTACAACACGCGTAAGAGCGGAAGCACCGACAAGAACCGATGCCACAAAGCCCCGCCGTTTCCTGAGTCAGGGGCTGGCGCGTACACTATCAGAGCGCGCGATGAGCCGCGTGTAGCTCGGGCGATCGACGACAAAGAGCATTCCACATAAAAAGACCAGCATGAACGCGAGCGCGCTTCCAAACGCAACCGGAAAGCCATACCACGTCGCAAGCGCCGTGAGAATGAGGGAGTTGACCGCGCCCATGATGTTGAGTACGCCGTTGTAGACGCTATAAACGAGGCCCGTCGAGGACTGATTCGGAGAAATATCCACCACGGTCACGGCCCAGGCGCCGACAGTCATGTTCATCAAGAGCTGCGCGACTCCGATCAGTAGCGCCGTCGCTTCGACAAGCCCCGCTCTGGCGCTCGCGAGCGACAGCAGGATGCAGAGAAACATCCCAAGCATCGGCACGGTGGCACCGATTCGCCGTGCCGTCAGCCGATCGAATCTTGCAACAAGCCGGTCGTTGAACGGTCCGGAAATCAGAAATCCGGCGAAGCCGAAGGCCGCGCCAAGGCTTGCCCATCCCGCACTCTTGAGAATGCTCATGTGGAAGGTGTAGAACATATAGCTCGGCACCCAGTTGATGAACGTAAACAGGATGTAACCGAAGGTCGTGTACACGAGCAGCATGCCAATTCCCGTGCGACTCAATAGCACGTCGCGCACGCCCACCCAATCGATGCGCTCAGCCGCCTGCTTTCGGTTTCCAATCCACGCGCGCTCTGCGTCGTTTGCGCGTGTGTCGCTTTCCGGCCGGTCTCGCACAAACACCAGCCAAATGGGTATGATCGTAAGTCCGGCGATGCCAAAAAGATAGAACGCCCACTGCCATCCGAACCTCACGATGATCCAGCCCGCTAGCAGCGTGCCGACTGCCGGACCGAGATACTGCCCGCAACCGGCGAGCGTGAACAGCGTCGATCGTTCGCTCGGAGCGGCCCACGTGCCCGCGCACTTCGCGTTGATCGGCCAGATTGGCGCTTCGCCGGCGCCCATCAGCCCACGAACGGCAAACCATCCCGCCAGCGTACGCGCGAGCGGCGTCGCGATCGTAAACGCCGACCACCAGCCCAGTACAATGGGGAGTGCCAGGCGTAGACCCAGCCGATCCACCACCCACCCACCCGGAAAATTGAATAGCGCGTAGACGATGCTCCATGCGAATGAAATCTGACCAATTTGTTGCAAGGTAAAGCCGAATTCGTGCCGGATCGCGGGTATAGCGACCGAGAAATTAACACGATCCATGTAATTCACGAATACGCTCAGAAACATCAGGGTCGTGACCAGATATCGCTGCCTTGTCAAAGCTGAGTACCTCCGGCGGGGACCACAGTTGCGTTTCCACGCGCTGATACAGTCCTCTTCCCGAGCACGAGAGGCTGCACAACGGGCTAAATCGTAACATACGATATGACACGATTGACACGCGGTCGCTTCATACAGTCGGCGGGCCTCTCGGCGGCGGCGGCCCTCGCAGCACCGGCGCTCGCCCGCGGGCAATCCGGCTCGCGCCTGAACGATATCGATTACTTCATTATTCTCATGCAAGAAAATCGTTCGTTCGATCACTACTTCGGTACGCTCTCCGGCGTTCGCGGC
This sequence comes from Candidatus Acidiferrales bacterium, assembly GCA_035504755.1. GTDB lineage: Bacteria > Vulcanimicrobiota > Vulcanimicrobiia > Vulcanimicrobiales > Vulcanimicrobiaceae > Aquilonibacter. Next base: position 5,707 of record DATJRM010000008.1, on the reverse strand, counting down.
TACGCCGACCAGCGTGCGATACGCCTGCAAAACGGGCGCAGCGTCTTCTACCAGCCTGACGTCGAGAATCCCGATGGCTATGTGCTGCCATTTCATCTCGATACGGCAACGACGAGCGCGCAACGGCTACACGACCTGAGCCACGAGTGGGATGCGCAGCACACCTCGCTCGACGATGGTAAGATGGACGGCTGGGTCGCGACGCATCGCGCAAAGAACGGCGCCGCGGGTCCGCTTACAATGGGATATTACACGCGGGCAGACATTCCGTTTCACTATGCGCTCGCGGACGCTTTTACCATCTGCGACGCGTACCATTGCTCGGTCCTCGGACCGACGTATCCGAATCGCCTTTATCACATGACCGCCTCGATCGACGCCGATGGTCTACACGGCGGCCCCGCCACCAACAACGACGCGTATGACGGCAAGATCAGCTACACGTGGGATACGTACCCGCAACGGCTGCAGCGCGCGGGCATCTCATGGCAAGTCTACTTCGACATGATAGACGACTACGCGCTAAACATCCTGAAATATTTCAAAGCATATCGCGAAGCGTCGCCATCCTCACCTCTTTACCAGCAAGCGTTGCGCGGACAGCCTTTCGAGACGTTTCTAAACGATATACGAACCGGCAATCTCCCGCAGGTCACGTGGGTGCTCGGGCACGCCAAGCAGTGCGAGCATCCAAGCTACTTGCCGGCGGCGGGTGCAGACTTCATCCATCAGATACTGCAAGCGCTCTGGTCGAACCCGAAGGTTTGGGCACGTACCGCATTCATCCTCAATTACGACGAAAATGATGGACAGTTCGATCACGTCGTTCCGCCGATGCCGCAGCCGGGGACGGCGGGTGAATTCGTCAATGGCCGCCCGATCGGCCTCGGGTTCCGCGTGCCCTGCATCGTCGCGTCGCCGTTCTCGCGCGGCGGCTACGTCTGCAGCGATACCTTCGATCACACATCGGTGCTTCGTTTGCTCGAGGCACGCTACGGCGTTGAGGTGCCGAATCTGAGCGCCTGGCGCCGCGCAACGACCGGCGATCTCACAAGCGCCTTCGGGTTCGGCGAATCACCGCGCCTCGACGTGCCTGTCCTTCCCGAGACGGCGGCATACCTCGCACATGTGGAGGCAACGATCGAATCGCTTCCGCGGCCCGGCGTACCGCGAGTACAGCAGATGCCGGTTCAAGAAGTCGGTGTTCGTCCGCGCCGCGGTTCCGCAGCGTAACGTCTAAGCACATTAGGGGCTGCGGCTGAAATCATCGCCCGACAAGCGCACGTTTGACAGGTCGACGTCGCGCAAGTCGACGTTGTGAAAATCCGACCCGACGATCGTAGCGTTCGCCAGCTTGGCGCCTCCCAGTTGCACGTCCGCGAAATCGACGCCCGAGAGTACGGCATTGCGCAAATCCGCCGCGCGCAGATCGGCCCGCGCAAAGTTCGCACCGATCAAATGCGAACCGCTAAGATCGTGTCCGCTCAAGTCAGCGCGTGCGAAGTCGCAGCCGACGCAATCGATGCGGGCGAGGAGCGTTCCATTCAAGAGAGCGCCGCCGAGCCTCACGCCCTCGAGCATCGCGCCGCTCAAGTCGGCGCCCTGCAAATCCGCGCCGCGAAGATCGACGCAGTCCAGGCGCGCGCCGCGCAAATTGGCGTTGCGAAGACCGGCGTTGCGCAGGTCCGCGTTTTCGAGCAGCTGTCCGTGCATGTCGCGACCGGCCCAGTTCACGCCGCGGTCATCGGCGATAGCGCAGTTGCCGTTGCTGAAGATCTCGGCGTGCGCCGGCGTCATCGCTGCCGGGATGCCGAGCGCAAATCCGGCCGCCACGGCCGAGGCAAAAAGCAGCTTTCTCACCGCGCCCTCCGTCAAACGCTACCAGCCGACGGCTTCGCCGTCCTTGCCGAAATCGGACCCGCCCGCGTACGCGCCGTCGGGCAGCAGCATGATCGCTTGGTAGCCGCCCATCGGTCCCCGGTTCGATGAGACAACGTCGTGCCCCATCGCCTTCAGCTGGTCGCCGACGAGGTCGTAGAGCGGCGACTCGAGCGCAAGGACGTTCGCGATTTCCGCCTGACGGAAACGCGCCATGTCGCCAGCTTGCTGCACGTTCGCGCCGAGGTCAATGATGTCGACCGCTATCTGTTCGTGCCCTTGCGCTTGCATGTCGCCGCCCATGAGGCCGAGCGTCATCAGCGGCCTGCCGCCGCGCACGATGAACCCGGCCATCAACGTATTGAACGGACGCTTGTGCGGCGCAACGGCATTCGGGCTGTGCGGATCGAGCGTGAAGAGCCCGCCGCGATCGTGCAAGATGAACCCGTAGCCCGGCACGGTGATGCCCGAGCCGAACTCGTCGTAGTTGCTATTGACCCACGAAACCATGTTGCCCCAGCGATCCGCCGTCTCGAGCACGATCGTGTCGCCGCCGGCGGTGTCGTTGCCGGGCGCAGCCGGCGTCGACGCACGGTTCGGATCGATTTTGCCGCACAGCGAGGCAGCGTAGGCGGGTGAGAGCAGTCGCGCGAGCGGCACCTTCACGACGTCGGGATCGCCGTTGTAACGATAGAGATCGGCGTACGCCAACTTCTTCGCCTCGACCAGCAGATGCCAATACTCCGCGTTCGCGGGACCGAGCGAGGCCAGCGTCTGGCCAGGTACGAGCTTCGGCACGCAGGCCGCGAGAATATTGAGCGCTTCGTTCGCAGCGAAGGCTTGTGAGGGCGGCGGCAATTCGAGCAGGTGCGCGCCGTGATACTCGGTGTCGATAGGCTGCACCCACTCGCCGCGATAGTTGGCCAAGTCGGCGAGCGTCATCGTGCCGCCGAGCTTGCGCGACTTCGCCACGATCGCACGTGCGATCTCGCCGCGATAGAATACGGCGGCCCCGTATTTTTGCAGCAAGCGGAACGATCGCGCGAGATCGGGGTTGCGGAAGATCTGCCCGGTCTTCGGCGGGGCGCCGTTGATGTACCACGTCCGCACCGAATCCGGATCGAGCTGCGTGCAGCATCCGCGCAACGGAAGCGCCGGCGGCAGCTTCCAGTCGTGCGCGATGCGCTCGGAAACCGGATAGCCCTGCTCCGCGTAGGCGATCGCCGGCGCGAGCACCTTGTCGAATCTCATCATGCCGAAGCGCTGCAACACCGCATTCCAACCCCACACGGATCCCGGCACGGTCACGTCGAGAATGCCGCCGCGCGGCATCCCCGAGCCCGGGCCCCAATTCTTCGGATCGAATCGGTAGCCGAGTTCATTGAAGCGCGCGATCGTTGCACCCGACGGCGCTTCGCCGCTTGCATTGAGCGCGTAATACTTGTGATCTTTGGCGATGTAGATGATGCAGAAAATATCGCCCGCCATGCCCACCATCATCGGCTCGACGACGTTGAGCGTCGCGGCGGTCGCAACAGCTGCGTCGACGGCATTGCCGCCTTCCATCAAAACGCGCAACCCGGCTTCGGCCGCCAACGGTTGGCTGGTGGCGACCATGCCGTTGCGCGCAAGCACCGGTGAGCGGCTCTGCGCGAGCCAGCCTTCGGCGCGATCGCCGCGTACGGCGCTGTTTGCCGGTGGCGCTTGCGGTGTGTCGGCCCGAACGAGGCCGAAGGCAGCGAACGCGGCGACGAACCAAAGAGTAAGCGCGATTCGCATGGCGCGAGCCCTTTCTTTTACTTGGCGATATAGCGAAATTGCCCGGGCGCCCAGACGCACGTGCTGCCGTCGTTCATCGCGAACGACTCGAACCCGTCGACGTCGGGGTTGAAATCGGCGTTAAGCGCCTTGGTCTTGGGCCAATTGACGGCCGGCTCTTGACGCGCGACCGCGCGCGCCTTACTGTTCGAGAACTGCGGCGCTTTCACGGCTGCATTGAGCGCGTTCGCCAGGCGTTTTGCGTCGTCCATCATGGTTTTAGTGAAGAAGCCGCCGGTGAGACGGCGGCTCCTTCGATATGCCTCGCGTCGGGTTAGAAGTGCAAACCCAAGCCTCCGTAGACGCCGTTTTCGGTGGCATCGCTCGGGGCATTGAATTTGTTGTGCCATCCTTCGTCCTTGAGGCCGGCTTCGAGGAAGAGCGGGCTGGACGGGAAGGCGTAGGTGAGGCCGATGTCTCCCTTGAGTATGCTGTACGCGAATTTATACGCGTAGCCGCCGGTGAAAGCGGCATTGGTCGTGCCCTTGACCTGGCCAAAATACCAGAAGCTTCCGTAAAACGAGAACGGATGATCGAGATTTGGCAGCTTGACCAGACCCGAGCCGAGACCACTCATCGTCGGATACCCGGCGTTGTTGTTCAGCCACATGTAGCCGATGTCCAAGTACACGTGCGGAATGAAGAGATTCGATCCGACGTACGCTTGGAAATCGTAGTTGCTCACGGTGAACGCCGGAACCGCCGTCGATCCGGTTTGACCGATCGTCGTCACGTAGCAGTTCGCCTCGTACGCGCCGCCGGCGCTGAGGCCGCAGGTGTGCGCGTAGTTCCACTGCGTGAGGTCGGCCCCAACCATCAACGGCACGCCGACGTTGACTTCGGCCGCGCCATGGATCGCATACGAGAATCCGCCCTGGTTGTTATTTGATTGTCCCGAGCTGAACTCGTTGTAGACCTTCGGTGAACCGATGTAGTCGGCGGCCACGAACTTCTCGTAATACGGGGTAGGACGCGGCGCCGGTGTCACGGGCGGAGCCGGTGGCGGAGGCGCCGGCGTTTCGGGCACCGGCGTGGGTGCCGGCGGCGGTGTCGGCACGATGTATCGCACGACAACGATCTGCCGGTCGGGAACCCACTGCACGTACGCGCCCATGCCTTCGGAGATGACGCGAACGGGTACGAGCACGTGTCCGTGATAGATGATCGGCGGCACGTCGAGCGGACGGGATTCGCCGTTGATCTCGACTTCCGGTTTTCCGACCGTGACCTTCACGTCGGCGCCGGCTTTCGTGACGTCTACCGTCCGACTGCTCGCGTCGTACGACACCGTCGCGCCCATCTGCTCGAACATCGAACGCAGCGGGATGAGCACGGTGCCCCCGCGCACGAGCGCCGCGAGCACGCGACCCTCTTTGTTGACGTCGGGCTTGGCATAGACGTGATGGTCGTTGAAGAGAATCGGGATCTGCCCCGACGGGGGCGACCCGAAGTTTGCCGGCGGCGCCATAGTCTGGCTCTGATCCTGCGCGAATGCCGGTGCTTGCGACACGAAGACAACACACAGCAGAGCAAGGACGCCAGTACACAATCGATGCAAGACGGTACCTCCTCGCGGGTTACATAGCCCTGCTTCCAAGCGCGGCGCTCAACGCCTCTTAAAATATTGATGCAACTCCCAGAATGGGACGTTAGGCTCAGGCTAGGATGCTACTTTTTGCCGGTCCCGCCCATGTCGGGCAAAGCCTTACCTATCGAGTCACAACGACGATGAGCGCGCAGGCGGCCCCAAAGGTCTCCACGCTCATCCTAACCTGGACGGCACCGGCGCGGCTCTACGCGCGGATCCCGGGCGGTGACCCGGCGGGTGCCGTGAGCATCGCGCGAGCCGGTGACGGTACCTTGTCGGTCGCGCCCCCGAACGCGAACGCCGCCGACGCGCCAAGCGTGGCAACGCTGCTTGGGGAGCTCAACTTTCCCGGCGAGGTCGCGGCACGGCTGAATGGCAGCGACCACGCGCAGACGACCTTGAGCATCGTGCCGCCCGCGCCGG
>DATJRM010000007.1:0-7297 GCA_035504755.1 Candidatus Acidiferrales bacterium | reverse complement strand
GTTGCGACCGTTGGCGTGGGCTCGACCCGAAAGAATGAAGTATTCAAAACGTGTATCGTCGTTGCGAAGCACGTCGCTCGAACGAGCGAGCGCCTCGAGCGCGTCGACGGGATCGCGAGAGAGGAGTATCTCGGCACGCAGGAGCAGCGCCCGCTCGTACTGCGGCGAGGGCCATCCCTCACATTCGGCCAGGCGCGCGAGTGCCGCTTCGTATCTGCCGATACGGAGCAGTTCGCGCGCCTCGTCGAGCTGTTGCTGCTGATCCATGGCGCGATTAATCGGTTATGGAGCCTGCTTGTGCCGTTTGCCCGGCCGTCACCGTGACGGACGGTCCCTGAATCGACGCACCTCCGGAGGCGTCATAACCGTTGGCGGTGATCGATTGACCGACCGCAGTTGTGTACGTGTTGTAGATGACCAGCTGGTACGTGCCGGCGTTGATCGAGTGCAGGTTGAAGGTGCCGCTTGCGCTCGTGGTCTCGGTGTTGGCGACGTTCCCATTGGCCTTGAGCGCGACGACGACCGCGCCGCTCACCGGCTGGCCGGCAGCGTTCACCACCGTCCCATCGATCTGCGCCGCGTTCGCCGCCGACACGCCGAAGAACGTCGGGCGGGCGATCACGCCGTTGCCCGAGCTATTGAGCATGAGCGATTCGAAGAGGTTGAAGTCGACCTGGATCGCCTCCGCCGGGGTGCCCCCGATCATGAAGGCGCCGGGAACCGTCACGGTGACGCTCGTCGACGTACCGGCCGTCGTCGTATTGCTACCGGCATTCGCGGTACTCTGCGTCGCGGCACCGGCCTCGTAGGAGATCGGAAGGGTCTGACCGCTCGCGACGACGTTGCTCGAAGCCACGTCGAGGACGAACTGCACCGCCGTGTAGTTGCCCGCGTAGACCTGGCCGATGCCGATCGAGGACGGCTGACCCCCATTCGCCATGACGTTCACGACGTAGGGCGTCGAGTACGTCGCGATGTTGGTCACCTGACCTTGATAGACGACGTTGACCGCGTCGACGCCGACGTTGACCGCGGTCGGCGTCAAGGTGCCGAGCACCGGAGCGGCGTCGCCGAGCATAACGTTAAGCTGAGGGCCGCCGCCACCTACGTCTTGGGTGTGTTTGGTGCCGGGCGCGGCAGCGAGAGTGGGTGTATTGACGGACGTCGAGGGCAATGAACCCGACGAACCTCCGGAGCATCCGCTCAATACAGCGATCAGCAGCCCGAGCGCACCGATCGAAGTGAAGAGTTTCAACGTGGCCTCCTAACAGCAACAGAGGACGCGGCTCTAACGTAGAGCGGCGTCACACCCATCACCCAAAGTATCGCTTACTCCGGGCGATTCGCGCTTGGTCAAGCCGGCGTTAAACGCATAGTTTGTATGTGAAGATGGTCAAGCGTGTGTAAAGAGCCGACCCTGGACGCTTGCCGAGGCCGGTACGCTCCGCGTCTTCCTTCTCAAGCCTCTCCGGTGCGCAACCGTTCCGCAATCGCGTCGAGCTGAAACCGTAGCGGCTCCAATTGCGCGCGCACGACGCCGGCCACGGTCTCCCGCAGCTCCGATGGCCTAGCAGCAAGCGCCTCGAACGCAACTGCGACACCTCCGGCGAACTGCAGCAGCGCGTCGACCTCATCGGGGGCATAAGCCTCGCTGCCCGCGCGTTCTCCAAGTACGATGGCACCTATGAGACGTCCACGAACGTTCATCGGCAGCAGCATCGCTGCACGCACAATGCTATCGTGATTGTGCGGATCAATCGGTTTGTGCCACGCCTTCAGGGCCAAAATAGCTCCGTCATTTTCGGAAACCGATGTCGCCGGAACGTCGCCGAACGATCTAACGGCGACGTAAACGCCGCGCCGCTCGAGCAGGAGCGCACCGCCACGCGCGTCCGTGTGCCGGCGGATTCGCTCCGTGGCGCAATCCAAAAGCGTTTCGAGATCCGAAACGTAGGCGGCTTCCGTTGCAAAATCGCGCAGCGCGCGTTCGTCTTCATGACGCTTGCGGAAGAGCTCTGCATCGATGAATGCGTCAACCCGCTTGTGAATGGGGTTGAGCGATAACCCGAGCACGAGCGCCAGCACGCCGTTCGCAACCAAACCCGTGGCGTGACTGACGCCGACTAAGACCGTGCTCAGCATCCATTCGAGGAGCGCGAACGCACCGACGACGATCGCCGATATGGTTGTAACGACCAAAGCACGACTCAGGACGAACTCGAAGTCCAACACACGCCGCTTGAGCAGGCCATAGGTGACCACGAGCGCGCCAAACAGTATCAGGAAGCTCCCAACGATATTCAACGCTATTCCGCCGAACCAATTTGTCGTTCTCGGCGCAAGGTCCGCGAAGGTGCTGAGAAATAGCGCGAGCGGCAGTGGGACGAGCAGCCACGTGGAACGCGGCCGCTCCGACTGCGACGCACTATAGACGGCGGCACCGCAAACGATGGTCGTCGCCAATGTTGCGGCAAAGGTGAAGTCGTCCGTCGCCAACCACCACAATGGAACGGGGTCAAAGGCAAGCGTAATGGTGCCGACCAAGAACGCGACCAAGCGTAAAGCAACAAGCGTGACGCTCGCGTACGCGATGACCTCCAGCACCGTGCGCCAGGCGTATCTCGTTCCATGGCTCGAGGCGAGCGCGACGAGCAGCGCGAGCGAGACCATCCCCGCGGCCTCCGTGACCGCCCAGATGGCAAGCGTAGCGTTGGCATCGGGAGCGGCGCCCGAGTTTTGAGGCAAAAACCCCGGCACGAGACCCAGCAGTATCAGCGCGAGGAGACGTCCATCCCTCGTTTCGGCACGTCGCATTGCGATAAGAAGAACGCAGACGAGAAACACGATGCCCGCGAGCGTCGGCGGCAGAACGGCCGAGAATTTCCAAGCCGGCGAGCCTTGCCAGATGGTACTTCCTTCGAGCGCAACCGTGACGATGCTCGCACCGCGTCGCACGCGCAACGCGGTGGGTTGCGTCGCGAGCGGTTGCGTGAGCAGTACGATACGTCCGGCATAACTTTGGTCGCGCAGATCCGCAACGTCGCCCGCGCGGATGCCGGCGCGCGCCGTCGCTCCGTCCGGGCGTGGCGGTTCGAATAGCAGTGAAAACGGACGTGCGGCGGGCGTGCGGTAGGAATCCCACCATCCGTACCAGGGACGTCCGCCCAGCCCCAGGTTATCGAGTGTTTGGGCAGCGATCCAACACGCAGCCAGCACAGATAACGCCAGCAGCACGGGTTTATACGCACCCGTTTTCACCTTGCTTCCCATTCGATCGAGCGTTCGATCAGACCGCAGCGTCTTCCGCTGAAACGCGGCGCTGCTCTTTCGCTATACGCGACGACAGTCGTGCGTACGCTCTATCACCGGGGGAGCCGTAGCTCCACGACGCGAACGCGGCTTCTGTGCGTATGTTTGTGCGAGTTCTGCTGATCGTCGCAGGGTTGGGCATTCCACTCGCGCTGATCGTAGCGGTGCTGCCGATCACGTGGGGTTACGGAGGGTACATCTACCTGGACATCCCGGGAACATCGCACGGCCGCATCACCTATGTCGATCCCACCGGCCCCGCAGCCAAGACGGGACTGCGCAAGGGCGACATCACCGTTCTCAATTCCGGCACCGCTTGGATCGACGAAGAGGCCGGTCCCGTCGGCACCGTGATCCACAAGCAGATCCTCCGTAAGGACGGCACCACCGGCACTGTGGCGATCATGGTTGTGCCGTTCACCGGGGCGCTCGGCGTACAAATAAGGGTCGATCGCGCTCTTGATGCGTTTTCCGCACTCGCGGCGTTCGTCGTCGTGCTATTGGTGGTGCTGCGGGCGCGCAACCGGCGCATCGCCGCACGCGCCGCGTTGGTATTATTTTTTGCGGGATTACAGGCACTGGCGACCGCGGGGGGACTCGTTTGGCCAAACGCATGGGCCGCTGAAATCCTGTATCGCTTCCTCCCTCCGCTATTCGCGAGTACGGTAGGCGTCACGGCCCTTTGGCTCCTCGCCGTTTATCCCGCGCATCGCACCGCACTGCGCCGCGTGCTCGCGTGGGTCATGACGGCGACGCTAGCCTTTCCGATCTTGGCTATTTACGATAACGTGTACGTCATCGCTACCGGCTTCGCACCCAACAATTTTCTGAATTACGACGCCGCGTACCTATACGTTGCGCTTATAACGATCCTCATCTTCATCGCATCCGTCGTCGATGCGTGGATCAATGCACGCGGCGAGGAGATAGCGCCTGTACGATGGCTCGGGGGCATGTGGCTGATCGCGGCGGCGTTTTCCTTTGCTCCGACCGCCGGCCTCCTGATCGGTTCGACGCTGCTCGTCTCGCATTACGGCGATTTCACCGCCACGGCTAGCACCTTGTTCATAGCGCTTGGTATCGCGTACCCCGTCTTTCGCCATCGCCTCGTCGACTTGAATATCATCGTTTCGCGGGCGACCGTTTTCACCGTGGTCTCTTTGATCATCGTCGGGGCTTTCGTCCTCGTCGAATGGGCAATCGCTGGTATATTCGAGCACTCGATCGGTGTGGAAAAAACTGGTTTCGCACCGCAGCTCATCACCTTGGCTGCGGTTCTCGTGCTCGGCATGTCGACGCGGTCGATTCATCGCTTCGTGGAGAAGCACCTAACGCAGGCGTTCTTCCGCAAACGCCTACGCGGATTGGCCGACATCAAGCGCGTAGCACGCGAAGCCGACGTCGCAACGAACCCTCTGAGTCTCATGCAGCTCGGCGTTTCGACGATTCAACATGCCTTCGATCCGATCGGCGTCGCTTTCTACCAACGCCGCGACGGCGGCTACGAATATACCGCCGGATCCGATCCGGCGCATTTCCCCCGTGCGTACGGCATCGACGACGCCGTGCCGCTACGTCTGCGGCGCTGGCTCGACGCATTCGAGATCGACGACGAGTCCGACGCCCATCTCCACCTGCTATTCGTCCCGTTGGCGGTACGCGGTGATTTACTCGGTTTTCTCTGCTGCGGCCCCAAGCCCGATCGTACGCCTTATCTCGACGACGAGACACGCTCGCTCGAGCTTCTCGCGCATCACACCGCTTTGGCGGTCGCACTTTGCGACGGGCAGCGCGAATCGGCGCACAAACGGACCCTCTCCGAGGTGAAACCGTGAACCGGATCTACTTGGATTCGAACTTGGCTTGCAGAGATGCAAACCCATCGGCGATCGCTCGGTGCATCGCCTTGAGCTCCGCTACGATGGGTTCGTCCCAGCCGGTGGATTGACCCAAGACGTCCAACGCCGCGCCGACGTGGTGGGCTAAGTCGTCGATTGCATCGGACTCATCCGGCGCGTACGATTCCTGCGATCGCTTCGGTCCGAGCAGCAGCGCACCTACGAGCCGGCCCCGCGAGATCATTGGATACGCAAATTCGCCCTGAAACCGGGTATCGACGCCGTGCAGATCGAGCTTTCGATGCCACGTGCGCAGGAAGACGATCGCGGGATCGTTCTCGCTCACGTCGGCGTATTTTCCGTTCCCGTTGCTGATGGCAAGCTGAGCGAACGAGCTGCCGGCGTGGCGCTCTAACACGTCGAGGGTACGGCCGATCAGGACGGCCGGATCGGTTACGAACGCGGCTTCACGCGCAAAACGACGGATCGCCTCTTCGTCTTCGTGCCGCTTGCGAAAGAAGACGCGGTCGAGCACGTGCTCGACGCGATCGTGTACGAATCGAATCGAAAACCCCAGGAGCAGCGCCACGGCCGCGCCGACGACGAGGTTCGTCGTATGGCTTTGTTGTTGAAGCCACGATCCGAGCGCCCATTCGACGAGCACGAATGCGCCGACGACGACGATCGATACACCGGAGAAAATCGCGACACGATTGAGCGCAAAGCCGATGTCGAGTACCCGCCGGTTGAACAGCGCGTACGTCATCCCCAGTGGCGCGATGAAGCTGCCGACGTTAGCGAGCGCATAGGCGGTAATGAGCACGCTGCCGCGCTGCGCGTGTGGCCACAATGACGGTGCCGCGAACGAAAGCGCCTCGAAGGCGTACCAAATCGTCAATGGAAGCAGAATCCACGCCACGCGGCTGCGCTCCGCGCCGCGGGTCGCCGCGAACGAGGCCCATGCGCACGCAATCGCAAGGACGAACGGAACGGCACCGTCCGTCATATTCCAATCGGGCCCAAGGCTTTGGGCAACCCACGGGAGCGAACCGTTCCATAGCGCAACCAGCCGCACGATTTCAAAAGCTGAAAACGCGGCAGCAGAAGCGTATGCCAGCATGACGAGCGCGATTCGCACGCGAGAGAGCGGCCGCGCGACCAGCGACGCGAACGTCGCAAGCAGCGCCGCCCAGGCCGCGAGCGCGGCGATTCCGAAACCGGCTGCGATCGCGTCGGCGAGCGGCGAAGGACCGATCCAACTACCGGGAACCAAGGCGGCATATACGTTAGAGGCGACCAGCAGCAGGCAGAGCACGCGCGCCTCCCGTACGTCGGCGCGGCGCCATCCGATCAGCGCGGCGAACCCCAGTATCCAGAAGTCCGCAAAACACGAAAGCCATACATCCCAGCGCCAGACCGGCGGACCGCCCGCGACATACTCGATCGGCACCGTTACGCCCGCGCGCCGCACGCGCAACGCGATCTTTTCATGAGGATAGACACCGGTTAAGAATCGATAACGCTCGCCTGGCGCAAGATCGCGCACGTTAATCAGATCACCGGCGCGCAAACCGCTGGCTTCTGCCGCTCCGCCGGCATCTACCGCGTCGACACGAACGACAGCGGGATCGGCGGTACGCGAGACTTGGAATCCGAGCCCCGTCGAAGCCAGAATGCCGTCGGTAAAGAAGGCTGCGGCATTGAGGCCGGTCGCAATCAGACAGAGTGCCATGAGCGTCGCACGCCACGAGGCAAGGGACATGGCGCTCGCGTTCCCGTTGCAAGGAGGCGGGCCCTTGTCGCTTCGACTGGTCGTCGCGAGTTTCAATATGCGTTGGCAACAAGGCCGCATTTCAGGTGACGATTCCGCCGGCAGAGAATAGTTAGCATATGCGCACCTTCTTTTTGTCACTGGCTGCTTTGCTGTTGGCTGCAGCGCCGGCATCCCCCATCATCTACCATGCGGACGACAACATGGACCATCCGCTTCCGAGAGCGACGTTATCGCAGTGGACCGCCGCTCCCGGCCGCGAACGGATCACGCTCGCGGTTCCGGGTGCGATGCTGCGCGGCTACCGTTATCGTGGCGGCGATGCCTCCGCACCGGTTCTCGTGCTCTTCGCCGGCAGCGGTAACCTGATCGCGCGTCA
>DATJRM010000006.1:0-18785 GCA_035504755.1 Candidatus Acidiferrales bacterium | reverse complement strand
CGTAGTTCGTCCCCCGGTCCTCGGGATAGATCTGGGCCATCGAGGCGAGAAAGACGTTTGCGACCGGCGTTTGCTCGTCGGGGCGCAGGCGCGAGTAGCCGCACTCGATCAACGGCTGCGCGTAGGGTTCGCGCCAGAGATAGAATGCGCGAACGAACGACCGTTCGACGTCGGATCGCACAGCGAAAGCGATTCGCGTGCAAGGAGATGCCCTCCCGTCCTGCAAGAGTGCTGCATGAGAATGCTCGCCTTTGCAACGCTGTCGGTCGTTCTCGGCGCGTGTGCGTCGCGGGCGACGTCGTCCGATTCGCCACGCGTCCCGGCTCGCGTCGTTGTCCCGGCGAGCGTTCGTGCGGGGGAGATATATCGCGGGCTGAGCATCGAGAACCGCGGGGATCGCGGAACGTGGGCGGGGCAGAATTCGACGATTACGCTGCGCACGCCGCACGGTGGCTCAAAGCTGGTCCTGGTGGTCTACGAGCCGGACGATCGCAATCGTGCGCTCTCGGCGACCTTTGCCGGCCGTCCCGAGCCGTGGTGCTGTTTGCACGAAGGCGTGAGCGACGTCGCTTTTGCGGTGCCCGTTCAAGACCGCCGGCGTCCTACGATCACCTTCGCGCTGCACGTGAGCAACGTGCGCGACCCGCGCTACGGCGTCGTCCTGATGCGAGCGTTCGCGTATTAGCGCAGAAAGACGGTGAACTGGGCGTCGGACGAAGGCAACTCGCGCCAACCCGCGGGCACGATTTGCCGCCGAAGGTACGCGATCTCGTCGGGAACGAGCAGGTGCACGGAGCGATTGACCACGATGGCACCGATTGCGCGAGCGTCGAGATACCTGCGGGCGTCGCCCGCATCGACGGCCGCGGCGAAGTCTGCATAGCGCCCAATGCCCGCGTAATCGCCGAGCGGCTGCGCATCGTGCATCTCGACATAGTAGTTGATCGGCGCTTCGATCAGCAGAACGGTGGGATAGCGTTCGATGATCGGCGTGCCGAAAATCGGATACGTCTCGGGGTAACCCGGAACGAAGCGGCTGAGCGCTGTCTGGTCGTCGGGCAAGATTTGTTGCAAGCCGGCGTAGTAGACGCCGTAAAACTCGTGATAAAACTCGTGCGACGCGGGCGTCGGGATCACGGTCAGCAGGGCCGCAAAGGGTGCGAATAGCACCCCGCGCGGAACGAGCGCGGCAGCGTCGAGGATGAACGTTCCGGCGCAGACGGCGACGCATGGATAAATCAGCAGCGAGTAGCGCGTGAGCGCTGAAACGCCGATGAGATAGATGAGACCGAGCGCCGTCCACCCGAAGAGCGAGGCGACCGCCGCCTGCGAGGGTGAGCGCGCGCGCCGGGCGAGCAGCACCGGCGCCGCGATGACGATGCCGTACAGAAAGAATACGACCGCGGTGACGCCGTACTCGCGGAATAGCGATGATTGCGTGTCGAAAAAATCGTCGACCGGATAGCGAAGCCACTGCGCGAGCGTACGAGGCGGCGCGTAGTCGGCGGACACGCGTGCCCAGTCTGCGGCGGTGATGTACCGATCGGTCCCGTGCAAGAGAAGGTTGAATACCGGTGGAACCGGATCGCCGTCCTCGATGAGATTGCGCAGGTACCAAGCGGAACTGAGCAGGAGCAGCGAGCCGAGCAGCAGCGCAATCGTACGCCGGCCGATTCCGTACCGGCGCGCGGTAATCAGGAGCGCAAGTGCCACGAACGGCACGAAGAGCAGATACGAGGGTTTGATTCCGGCGAGAAACGCGGCGCAAACGAGTGCCGTGCGCAACCACGTCCCGTCGAAATCGAGCGCGTTCTCGCTGAGCGCCGTCGCGAACGCCGTGAACATCAGCGCTGCGGTCACGTCGGTCATAGCTGTCGGCCACCAGCGAAGAAAGACGGCGGAAAGCATCAGTGAGAACGGGATAATCGCGTACACGGCGCCGGCGGCTCGTCGTTCGAGCGGCGAACGCTGCGTTTGCGCGCCGGCGTCGAGCCGCGCGAGTACCGCCGCGACGCCGAGCGCGGTAAGCGTACCCGATAGCCAGGAAAGGAAGGTCACGAACCGCCCCGCGCGCGCGACCATCATCAACGTATCGAGCACCTCCGTGTTGAACGCGTAATACGGAAAGCGCATGCGCGGATCGGCGAAGATGTGATCCGCGCGGAACCACTCGTACGCATAGGCGAGATGAAATTTTACGCCGTCGTAAGAGAAATCGGGAATCACCGCCGGCACGGAGAGCACGAGGGCCGCGACGTACACGATTGCTCCGGGCCCGCGGGCCGCACGCGCAAGGGCGCGCGAGCGCCGCGCCCAAAAAGCGCCGGCCCAGGGCCGCTCGCCGCGCACGAAGGCGAAGACTGCGATGTTTGCGAGCAGTGCGACGGCGAGACCCGCGAGCGTGAAGCCGTGCAACAAACCAAGCGCGAAGCCCTCGAAGCCCCAGATCGCCATGCCGGCCGCCGAGAAAAGCACCAGCCGCAGCAGCGCGTCGGACCACGTTCCGGCGACGCGTTCCTTGCGCGCGTCGAGCATCGTACCGGTCACGAAGAAGAGCGCCCACATGACGTGGGCGACGAGCAGCCCCTCGAGGACTCGGGTTACGGCGTACACGCGTCGCGGACGGAAAGACCGTGGCGGATCATCGCCGTGTAGTACGAACGCATGTCCTGCGGTTCGTACCACGCAAGGCCGAAGTGCCCGGCGACGGCCGGGTGAATGGGTACAGCTCCGTCGCCGAGCGGCTCTTGCGTGAATCGCGTCTGCACACCACCTAGCGTCACCCGCGTGAGGCGCGGCTCGAACGCGCACGTGCGTTCCACCAGCCGGTCGATCATATCGACGAGCATTGAGAGCGTCGGATGATCGCGCGTGAAGAAGCAGCGCTCGATGATAAAACGCTCGAGCGTTCGATCGGCGATACGAATATCGCAATGCATGTCGCGCGCCCGCAGGCGAGAGCGGTCGATCTCGAGCAGCCGATCGAGATCGACCGGATGCTCGTCCCACGCGCGCAGCGCGCGCTCGAGAATCGCCTCTTCATCGAGTCCGGCGCGAAGGCCGGCAACGATCGCGCGGTCACCGTAGAAGAATCGGCCCGACGGGTAGCGCGGCGGTTCAGGACGATTGTACGGATTGTTGCACGTAAAGGGCCACAGCAGATTGAGATCCAGGGCCGGAAAGATCGTCGCGTGCACGCGCCCGGCGAGTTGACGTGCGTACGGAAAGGGGACGTAATCGTACTGTTCCCAGAGGATCGTACAGCGATCGAGAATCTCGTCCGGAAGCTCGCGCCGATGAATAGGGTGATCGAAGCTCGGCAGATACGCGACCTCGAGAAATTCGGACAGACTCGATTGCTCCAGCAGTGCGGAAATCGTGTCGGCTTGGCAATTTCCGTAGATCAGCAGGACCGGAAGACTCATCGCAACGCGTCCTGCACGACGCGCGCAAGCTCGCCGACGTCGCGAGCACCCGTCGCGCGATCGAGTGGGAGATCTCGGCCGAATTCTTCCTCGAGATGCATCAAGAGGATCGCATGCGAAAGCGAATCCCAGCCGGCAACGTGCGCGCTAGTGGTCTGCGGTCCGATCGCCGAGGTATCGCCGATGGAAAACGTGCGCGCGATCACGCCGATTACGCGCGCGAGCACGTCATCGAAGGACGTCACGAACCGCCTCGGCAACCCGCGCCGGCAGCAGCGGCTCGAGCGCCTCGCCGGCGGCTTCGGCCACGCGATTCCACAGTCGTGCGTCGGTGTAGAGACGAACGATCGCGGCGGCGAACGCCGCAGGCTCCTCGGCGTGGAGATAATGCCGTCCGTCTTCAAATGAAAATCCCTCGGCGCCGATCTCGGTCGTCACGACCGGGAGTCCGTAGGCGAGGCTCTCGCCGATCTTGCCCTTGAGGCCGGCGCCGTACCGGAGCGGTGCGGCGAAAACGCGGCGCGTGGTAAAGAAGGGCGTGACGTCGGGCACGTATCCCGGAACCTCGACGCGGTCTCCCGCGAGCGCCAACACGCTCTCGGTCGGATTACTTCCGAGCAGCGTTACCCGTACGTCGGGAAGCGTTTCCCACACGCGCGGCATGATCTCTTCGCAAAGGTAGCGCGCAGCGTCGACGTTTGGACGATGATTGTACCCGCCGATGAAGAGCACACCCAAGCGCTGCTCGAACGGCAGGCCTTCCACCCGCACCGGCTCGTGGACGTTCGGTACGACGTGAACGGACGTTATGCCGAACCCTCGCAGCACGTCGCGCTCCGCGTGCGTCACCGTCAGGACCGTATCAGCGCGGCGCGCGGCGGATAATTCGCGCGCCTGGGTCGCTTGCCAGGACCCGGTTGCCGGCAGAGCGCCCCGCGTTTCTTCGCGCTGTTCGCGCACGAAGTGTAAATCGATCGTATCGTAAATGAACTTCGTAGCGTGATTGCGCCGAAGATTGGGATAGTAGATTTCGAAGAGCTCGGGGCGGCAAATCCAAGCAAAATCCAAGATCGGCAAGACCTCGTCGATGGCGGCTTCCTTCGAACGGCCGCCGTCGACGTGGTAGAGCACTTCGATGCCGAGCGCTTCGAGTTCGGACGCATAGGGTTGGATTGCCGCGTAGTTGTCGGGTAAAAAGATCACGTGCAGGCCCTGTTCGCGCATGATCTTGAGCAAGGCGAGGAGTCGCTTCGATCCGGACTCGCGGTCGTGCAACGGCACGTAGGAATCGACCACGAGCACGACTTGACCGCGGCGAATGCGGCGCGCGCCCTCGACCGTTTTTCCGGGCGGCTGCTGCCCCGTCAGCGTGTCGCGCCAGCGCTCCACGAATTTCAAACGGTTGACGGTCTGATACCGCTTGACGCCGCGGGTCATGCTGGTGCCGCTCGTCGCGCCTTCGTCGTGCACGACGCGAGATCGCGGCTGATAAACCACGCGATAGCCGGCGGCGCGCGCCGCGAAGCATAAATCGCTGTCCTCATAATATGCCGGCGCGTAGCGCGTGTCGAACGCGCCCAGCGAGCGAAAGACTTCAGCGCGAACCAATAACGAAGCGCCTGAGCAGTAATCGACGTCGCGCACGTAGTTGTAGCGTGGATCATCCGGATTGTCGCCGCGACCGTAGTTCGCGGCGGATCCGTCGCGGTAGACGATGCCTCCGGCTTCTTGCAGCTTGCCGTTGGGGTAGAGGAGTTTCGATCCGACGATCGCGATCGAGCCGTCACTTTCGGCGGTCGTCACGAGTTCGTCGAGCCATCCGTCGCACGCCGACGCGTCGTTGTTGAGAAAGCACAAGTACTTTCCTCTCGCGATCGAGGCCCCGCGGTTGCAGGCGCTGATAAAACCCTCGTTGCGACGATTGGCGATGACGATCAGGCCGGGCAGCGCCTCGGCGAGCAGCGCCGTTTCGTCCTTCGAGCCGTCGTCGGCGATGATGATTTCGACGTGCAGCGTTTCGAACCACGAGCGTGCGATCGAGGTGAGGCAGCGAACCGTCAACGCAACGTGATTGTAGGCTGGTATAACGATCGAAACGATCGGTTCGGACGAGAGCGGGCGCTCCGCGACGCGCCGCAGCCACAGGTCGCGCAGCGTTTCGAGCGCGGCGGGGTCGAAAGTCTCTGGCGCCGCGAGGGCGGCATCGTTCGCGGGTCGCGCGAGGGCCGCGTGCAGGCGATAGAAGCGGCTGGCTTTCAAGCGCTCGAGGTCGGCCTGCAATTCGTCGACGTTTGCTAGCGCCGCCCGCGCACGCTGCACCGCGGCGTCGAATTTGCCGTTGATCGTATCGCTCACGTGCGCAGCAGCGCCCCGACGACGAGCGGCACGATCGCCGGCGAATGGTGATCGGTGCCGCGGTACAATGCTTCGTGCCGGCTGCCGTCGCCCCAACCAAGCGGCCAGACGTCGATGTAGCCGATGCCGATCTCGGATGCGATATCACGAAATGCGCGATCGAAAAGCAACCGGCTGCGAAAGCGCAGTTCGGCCGGCTTCCACTCGCGGCGTTCTTCGGGAGAGGGCGGTCCGAGCCCGAAGAGATGGAGGCGCGAGAATCCCTGGTCCTTGAGCACGCGCAGGCCCGCGACGAGCGGTATCAGCCGGGTTCGAGCGTCGCGGTAGACCGCTTCGTACGAAAGACGCGTGGGCGTGCGGTACGGCGCAACGGCGGGTGCGGCGCCATCGAACGGGGGCTCGAGATCGAACCATTGTTGACGGCGATAGAGCTCTTCTTCGAAGTCCCACGCGTCCACGCCGCCGCACGAGATGACCAGCGTCCGATGCGAGTGCGCCGGCTCGAGCGTGATTTCTCGGCGGACGCCTTCGTAGATCTCGACCTCGTAGCGTCCGAAGGCCGGATGCCCGGCGTCGCGCTCGTTCTCACGCAGAAATCGCATTTCCCACAACCATCGGCTGACGACTTCGGCAAACCGTCCATCGTTGAAGAACACCGACGAGCGAAAAAACGGGAACGTGCGCGATCGTGTGAGGATCAATCGTTCGCCCAGCGGCTGGCCGGCGACCGCGTGCGTATCGAAAACCTTCGCGCGGCTGTCTCCGATGAATGAGACAACGCGCTCGATCGGCGGCGGTACCAGCGCGTTCACGTCGGAATACCGCGTTCGGCGAGGACGGCTCGAATCTCGCGGACCGAGATCATGCGCAGATCGTCGGCGTCGGAAAGCTCGATGCGGTAGTGACGCTCGATGCCGATTGCGATCTGCACTTCGGCAAGCGAGTCCCATTCGGCGACCGTTTCGTTCGTCGAATCATCCTCGATCGCGGCTTCGGGCGCGCCCATCGCGGACGCGATGACCGCGCGTAACCTTCCATCCATCATGCGCCGAGCACCCGCGCCACCATCAGCGGTACGGCCTCCGCCGCGTAGTGGTCTTCCCGAAAGTATCGCTCATCGCGCGTGCCGCCGGCGGTAGCGTACAACGCCCAGGCGTCGATGTAATCGATACCGCGCTTCGCGCACTCGTCGCGATAGACGCGATTGGCGAGTAACGTCAAGCGCTGGCGCAAGTCGGCGGTGGGATAGCCGTTCGGTCTGGGCCGTGCCAGCCCCATGAGGTGAAGGCGCCCGACGCCCGAGTCCGCGAGGAGATCCAGCATCGCGAAGAGCGGTTCGAACGTGCGACGGAAGCGCTCGTAGACGACGGCTTCGCCCAATTGCGTCGGCGCGCGGTACGGTTCGACCACGGGCACATAGTCAGCCGGCATGTCGAGATCGAGCCAGTACACGCCGTAGAAGTCGCGTTCGAGATCCAAGGCGTCCACCTGACCGCAGGCGACGACGAGATGACGATTGCTGCATCGCGGGAGCAGTGCAAAATCGCGCTCGCCATCGACAACGGTGTGCAGACGCACCGTTCCAAACGCCGGGTGCCCCCGTTCTTCCGCTTCGAGAAAGCGCATCTCCCAGAGTGCGCGAGCGATGCGTGGGGCGACACGCGTGCCGTCGTAGAGCCACGATGCGCGCAGGAACGATATCCAGCGCGAGACGGTCACCACCGGGTTCTCGGACATCCCGTCGATGGCAACGACCCGGCCGTCGAACGGCTTTGCGCGGCTATCGCCGAGAAACGCGATGTTCTGTGAAACGGCAACGAGTTGCGCGTTCATGCGTGCTCGAGTATCGCGCGTTCGAGGAAGAAGCCCAGATCACGGTCGTCCGAGCCCACGCCGAGCGCCTTGGGATTCACGGTCGTGCCGGTGACGACGCGCACCGATGCGCGCGTGCCGGCGCGAATCGTTCCTACGCCGGTAACTTCGGTATAGCCGGCGTTCACCGGCGTGCGCGCCCACATCGTGCCGTCGACCTCGATCGAGAGCTCGGCGCCGCATAGGCCCGCGGGGATTCGCAAGCGCAGCGTTATGCTTCGTACGTCACGTTCGGCCTCGACGCTGAAACGCAACTCGCTAGCGCTCCAGCCGTCGGGAAAGCGTCCAACGACGTCACTCGTGCACGCGTATCCGAGCGTCGGAATACCAAGCGCCGACTCGAGTTGCGCGCAGCGAATCCTCAACCTCGCCGCGGCCACCGTGTCACTTTCACGCTTCGAGAGTTCGGATTGATAGAGTTCGATCAAGCGGTCCCGCTGTTCAAGTAAGTCGCGCAGATCCCGCTCGTCGTCGCCGGTAAGATGGTAGCCGGCGCGGTACCGCCCGGGCATCGCGCGCGGCACGTAAAAGGTCGTGTGCTCGGCGACGATCTCGCCGTCGGGCCGCTCGGCGCTATAGAGGTAGATCGAAAGCGATTTGCGCGACCGGTCGGACCGTGACTCGGGCAGGTTGATGCGGTCGAATCCGTGCCAGGAACGCTCGCTGGTCTCGAAGATCACGCAGCGGTTGAAGGCCGGATCGTAGCGCGCCGCCGGGTTGCCCGTGCGCGCATCGGCATACAGCGTAAGTGCTCCGCCCCACTCGGGTTCCCAGTCGTCGTTCAGATAGACGATCAGGTTGACGCGCCGATGCAGCTTGGTGACGGGATGAATATTGAAGTCGACGTGTGGCCGAAGATCGCGTCCATGAAAATTCTCGTGCGTCCCGCCGCCGAAATTCGCGCGGTCGTACCGCAGATCGGTGATACCGGTCACCGTGCCGATCCAATCGAGGAATGCGCGCGAGGCGAAAAACGTGTCGACCGCGGCGTAAGCATCACCCAACGATGCGAGATCGCCGTGCTGAACCTTCCCCTCGAACGGTCCGTCGTGCTTTGGGAACTCCTCGAGCAAACGCCGCGCAAACGCCGGATCGAAGAAGTCATCGATGACGACGTGCGGAAACGGCGACGCTTCACGGAAGCGTTCGTAGAGGTTCGCGGTCTGCACCAGCACCACGGGATCGGTGAGCACGGGAGGCACTTCTCCTACCGGAGAACACGCGACTCCTATGCCGCGACCGGCGATGCTCTTCGTTCGGTACTTTCCGGGCCTTCTGGGCGGAGGGCTCAAGGTCTTCGACTATATCGGCCACGTCGCGGCATCGCAACGCTTTGAACCGGTGCTCCACCTGCGCCCGGGGAGTGCGGACCCAGCCCGCTACCTTCCGGCGAGCGTACGGCTCGTCGACCGCCCCGTGCCGGCCGACGCCTATTTTCTCGCCGGCGCCGACTGGCGGTTTCTCGATGAGGCGGGCATCGATACACGCGAACGCCCGGTGATCAATCTGATTCAAGGCTTTCGCCATCTACGTCCAGGCGACCGCAACCACGAATTTCTTTCGCGCCCTGCGTTGCGCATCTGCGTGAGCGAGGCGTTGGCGACGGCGTTACATGCGAGCGGCCGCGCGAACGGTCCGGTGGTTGCCGTCCCCAACGGTCTCGACCTCGGCGCGCTGGAGCCGTTGCGCTGTGAGGCGAGCGAGCGGGTGTTCATCGCGGGGTTGAAACACGTTGCGCTTGCGAGGGTGGTCGCCGAACGGCTCCTGGACGCGGGCGTCGACGTGGATTGCTGCGTGGAGCGCGTCTCACGCGACGAATTTCTCGCGCGCATCGCCGCGTGCGCGGTAACGGTTGCGTTGCCGTTCGACTTCGAGGGGTTTTATTTGCCGGCGCTCGAGGCCATGGCGCTCGGCAGCGCGGTCGTGATTCCTCACGCGCCGGGGCCGGCGACCTATTGTGTCGACGGCGAAACGGCGATGGTGACGTCGTACGAGGCTGACGAACTCGCCGCGAGCGCACTGCGCGTCTTGAACGATCGCACGCTGCGCTTCGCCTTGCGTGCCGCGGGGCGGCGCGTTGCACACGAGCATTCGCTCGAGCGCGAACGCGCCGCGTTTCACGCGCTGCTCGAGCGGCATCTTCCGGAATTCGTGGCATGAGCGGGCCTGCGCCCGTCTTTGTCGTGGTCGCGCATCAGGACGATTGGCAGCTGTTCATGGGCAAGGAGGTCTTTGCGCGGATTCGTGAGGGCCGGCGCGTGGTGATCGTGGTGACGACGGCGGGCGACGCGGGTGACGATCCGTCGCATTGGACGTCGCGACTGGCCGGGCTCGTGCTCTCGGTCGCGCGCGCGTTTCCCGGCTGGAGCCCGTACGCGACCGGTGCATCCGGCGGATATGCCGTCTCCTACCAGACGCAGACATTCGCCGGCAAGACCGTGCTGCGCGTGTCGATCGCCGGTAGCGGCGATACGACGTGCGTAGCGCTCTATCTGTTGCATCTGCCCGATGGCGGAAGCGCCGGCGAAGGCTTTGCGCCGCGCGCGCAATCGCTCAAGCGATTACGTGAAGGACATCCGGTGACCGCGCTCTGGCCCGAGCGCTCGCCGAGCACGTATGAATCGTGGGCTGAATTGGAGGCGACGCTCGCCGCAATCGTCGAGCACGAGCGCGACGACGTCGCGCCTGCCGCGCCGGTGTATGCCGCCGATCCCGACGCGTCCCGCAATCCCGGCGATCACGCTGATCACGCCTATACGTCGCACGCGGTGGCCTCGCTGGCGCAACGCGATCCATCGCTCGTGCCGGTGTGGTTTGCGACCTACGCGATCGCGGCGCGCGACGAGAATCTTTCCGGCGCCGACGCCGACGATCAGCGCGCCGCTATTTTTGCCTACGGCGGCGGCTATACGGCGGGGGTCGCGGGTTTCGGCGAACGCTGGCGCACCGGGTGGGAGCGTGAGTATCCGCACTTCAAGGGCCGTCAGTATCCTCCGAACGCTCGCGAGGCGGATTGATCGGGCTTACGCCCACTGAACGTGCAGGCGTTCGGCCATGCTGCGCGCGTACGGCGATGCAAGCGCGTTGCGTTGCGTGACCGCGTCAAGCCGCTCGCGCCAGCGCCCATCCGAGGCAGCGGGCCGATCGTGCAGCGATGCATAGTACGCATCGTCACCGGTATTGAACCGCGCGAGCTTTCGGCCGCGCAAATAGAGCGAACAAGCACCGTTACCGCCGAGACCATGGTGTTCGACCTTCCAGTACTGCAATGCCGCCGGTTCGAAGGAAAAGCCGAGAAATTCACAGAGCGGAGGGAACGCGCGCAGCGGCTCGTCGGCGAGCTGTTCGTAGCTGACGAGCACGTGCGGCCGGCCGACGTTGGCGCAGAACGTCTCGATGTGCGCGTTTTGCTCGCTCCACTCGGCGACGAGTTCGCCGGCAGTGACGCCGGGACGCCGGCGAAGCTCACTTTCGACGTAGCCGCACGGATTGCGAACGAGCTGGATGAAGCGCACGTCGAGATGCTCTTGCTTGACGAATTGCAGCGGCCAGTGCAGCAGTTTGGAGCACTCCACGATGATCGATTTTCCGGTGCGCTCGCTCGCGAACGTAAACGCGTCTTCCTCGGGAACGGACTCGATGCCGAATAAAACCCGACAGGCCGAAAGGCCGTCCGCTTCGCACAGCCGGCACGCAACATGCGTGCGGTCGGCAAACGGGCGAAAGTATTCGCCCAAATTTGCAACCGGCTCGTGACTGCCCAGGACGCAGTTGAGCCAGGTTGAACCCGAGCGCCGCGTGCTCAGGATCATCCCGACGGTGATCATGCGGGCGGCTTGGCTACGCGGGAACGGCCCCCTGCCGTGGCGCAGAACGCTGCGATGATGATTGGGACGACGGGCCGGGTACGTCTGCCGATCGCGTTCGACGCGCGCGCGTTGCTCGACGACGCGCAGGCGCTGCCGCCCGAGGCATGGGAGCCGCACTTCAATCGTGCGCTCTACCGCAACGACTGGAGCGGCGTCGCGCTCCGCAGCAACGGCGGCGCAGGGTTATACCCTAATCCGCATGCGGGGCAGGCGTTCGTCGATACCCGGTGGCTCGAGCGCTGCCCTGCGGTGCGCATGGCGCTCGCGCGGTTTGCATGCCGGACGACCGCGGTGCGATTCTTGCGCGTGGGCAGCGACTCGGAGATCTTCGAACACCGTGACTACGATCTGACCGCTGACGGCGGCGAAGCACGGCTGCACGTCTGCGTGCAAACGAGCGATGCGGTGACGTTTTTTCTCGATGGCGCGCCGGTCGTGATGGAGCCGGGCTCATGCTGGTACCTCGACGTGAGCCGTCCCCATCGGGTGATCAACGCGGGCGCAACGGCGCGCGTGCATCTGGTCGTCGACTGCGTCCTCGACGACTGGCTGCGCGAGGCGATCGCACGGGGTGCTGCGGGCAATGGATGATTTCGAGCGCTTGCGGGCTATCGTCGACGCCGACGATGCGCTGCAAGCCGAGCTCTTGGCGCAGACCGATTCGACGGGCTTCATCGCAGCGCTGACGCGTATCGCGGATCGCTGCGACCTGGTGATACCCGAAGCGCGAATCTGGCAAGCGCTGGAAGAGGGTCGCGCGGTATGGTACGCGACATGGGCGTGAACTCGTTTGCGACCTGGTTTCCGATTCGCGTCTACGCGCGCGACGGTGAACCGCGCGTGCAATGGTTCCGGCGCGACGCCGGGCTGTGCTTCGACGACCGGTATTTTCACGACACGGTCTCGCGCGCCGCGAAACGCCCGTTCAATCTCGCCTTCTTTCGCGACACCGGCGTCGACGTGCTGCAAGAGCTTGCCGAGTCTTCGCCTGGCCTGCGGCCAAGCGGCTTGCTCTTCCATCTCTCGCGCTGCGGATCGACGCTCGTCTCGAATGCTTTTGCCGCGCGCTTCGACGTGCTCGTGCTGGCCGAACCGGGACCGGTCAACGACGTGCTCGTCATGCCCGGGCTGCAGAACGAGCAGCGCATCGCGCTGCTGCGCAGCGTCGTCTCGGTGCTCGCACGCGCACAGCGCGGTGACCAGCAGGCCTGCGTGATCAAGCTCGATGCGTGGCACGTGCGATGGCTGGCGGTCCTCGAAGCCGCCTTTCCGCAGGTACCGTGGTTATTTTTGTACCGCGACCCGCGCGAAGTATTAGTCTCGCACTTACGTACCCCGAGTTTGATGATGTCGACGGTCAATGCCCCGGCAACGCTCGGGATCTCGCTGGTGGAGGCAGCGCAAGTCTCGCGCGAGGTCCACTGCGTCCGGGTGTTGAGCGAACTCCTTCGCGCCGTGCGCGAGCGCGCCACGGAACCAGAGCGGTTCGTCGACTATGCCACGTTGCCGGAGGCAATCTGGGAGCGAATCGGGCCGGCGTTTGGCTTGCCGTTTGCCCCGAGCGCCGTCGCGCGGCTTCGCGCCGGTGCGAGCGCCCACGCGAAGGACCCGCGGCGTCCGTTCGTGCCGGATAGCGACGAGAAGCGTGCCGCTGCCGCGGCACTACCGCCCGAGCTCCTTGCACCGCTGCTTGCCGCCTTCGAATGGATCGAACGGCCTATTGCGCAGTAATCGCCGCTCGCAGCGGGGAAGGCCGAACGATCTCACCAGCGTGATGGAGACGGGAGACCATAGCGTGGAAGTTTATATCGGAATGATCTTTCTGTTCGCGGGCAATTTCGCACCGGTCGGTTTTCAACTCTGCAACGGACAGACGTTGGCGATTTCGCAATATCAGGCGCTCTTTGCACTACTCGGGACCACGTACGGCGGGAATGGGCAGACGACGTTCCAGCTTCCCAATTTGCAAGGGGCATTTCCGATCGGCACGGGAACGAGCCCGAACGGAACGTACATCATCGGGCAGACCGGCGGCAACGCGAACGTGACGCTCCTCCAAAATAACATGCCGCTGCATAGCCATACCCTCAACGGCGATCAGGCCGCGGGCGGCAAAGTGTTCCCCGGCCCGAATCACGTGCTGGGTGGTGCAAGCGGCGCGCCGATCTATTCGACCAACGCACCGAACACCACCCTGAGCCCGAAGTCCATCGGCAACGCGGGAGGCAGCATTCCATTTTCGGTTCTGCCGCCGTATTTGGCGTTGAGCTACATCATCGCCGTCTCCGGCCTCTTCCCGTCGCGTAACTAGTCGCGTACGGACGCAGGGGTTCGCGCGCGGCGTGAATCCCTGCGACGTAGTGCTTTAGTACCAGTTGTCTTGTCCGGGGAGCGGCCCCGCAGTATAGTAGGCCCACGAAGCACATTTTTCAGAAAGCATCGGGTGTTATGCTTGTGAAACGTGGGCGCATTGGCGCTATCGTTACCGCGTTCGTCGCGGCCACCATCCTCGTATCGTTTGCACACCAGCACGACGCGTCGGTCGCGTCGGCGGCTCCGGTGTTCGGCTGCTCGTTCCCGACGCACATGGCCGCGTCGGCGGAGCAAACGGCCTGGGAATTCTTCGTCGCGGCGAACTGCCGATCGGCCGGCAAGAGTCCCTTGGTGTGGGAGAATTGGATCGAGCAAGATCAGCTCTATACCCTTCGTCCCGGCGCGACGGTGCAGCGATTCCACGCGAGCTTGCTCGAGCAGCGCTTTCGTCAACGGCACCACCATCCGGCGCTGTTCGCACCGAACACGGGCTGCAACCCGATGAACGGACCGCCTCCCAACGTGATACCCAACGCGATCATCTGCGAGGAAGTCCACATCAATCCGAGCGCGGCAGCGTTTATCCGAGCGAACCAATATCAGGCGCGTTCGGCGCAAGCGGCTGCGGCGCGCAATCACGTCGACATTCAATTCCCGGCCTCGGCCGTCGAAGTGAAGGTCGACTGGATTCCCGCAACCCAGTTCACCACGCCGTTTACCTGTAGCAATCCGCCGGCCGGCGTCCACGTCGAGACGGTCGCGGGGGTATGTTACGCGATGGCCGGCATGCACATCTCGTCGAAGCTGCTCAAGGATTGGCTGTGGGCGACCTTCGAACCGCAGAGCTTGCTGACCAATCCGCTACGGTGCAAAACCTTTGGACCGTGCCACGATGCCTGGGGAGCGATTCCAGCGGTGAGCGGAGGCAACTTCACACAGATGACGCCGCTCTTGAGCCGGCTTTTTGCCTCGGCAAACATTCCGCCGGAGTTTCGCAACTATCGCCTGGACGGCGTGCAGATCGTCTTTCAAAATCCCAACGGCTCGCCGACCTATCTCGGCAACTCGGTGATCGAGGGCGAAAACGTGGGCATGACGTTCAACACGGCCTCGTGCATCACGTGTCACTCGCATTCGACGGTGAAGACCAATGGTGCCGACGGCATCAGCTATTTGAACGCACCGGTAGGTCCGCGATGCCGTACGGCACCGGGCTGGATCGAACGCGATTTCGTCTGGTCGATGCTGCTGGGCGTTCCGCCTCCACCGCGAAATGCACCGACGCCGCCACCGGCGCCCTGTACGTGAGCGCGATTAGCCGATAAGATCCTCGATCTTGACGGGAAGGTCGCGCACGCGTACGCCGGTTGCGTGATGGACGGCTGACGTAATGGCCGCGGCGACGCCCGCAAGCCCAATTTCCCCGACCCCGCGCGCGCCAAGTGGATTCAGATCGTAGTCGGGATAATCGAGGAAGGTGACGTCCATCGACGGGTGATCCGCGTTGGAGGCGACGACGTAGTCGGCGAAGTTGCGGTTGAGCGGCGCCGCGGTCTGCGGATCGTAACGCGTTTCCTCGAAGAGCGCCATGCCCACGCCCATCACGATCGCGCCTTCGATTTGGTTGCGCGCCATTTTCGGATTGATGATTCGTCCACCGTCGATCACGCTCACCACGCGCCGCACGCGCAACCGGGCGATCTCGGGCTGCCAACTCACCTCGACGAAGTGCGCGCCGAACGAGTGGCTCGACTTGCTCTTCTCGGGATTGCCGAAGGTCGCGCCGGAACGCCCGTGCCCGACGCCGTGTTTCAGTGCTTCTTTACATGCTTCGATCGTTGCCGGAATGAGCGAGGCGGTCACCATCGAGCCGCCGGAGATCGGACCGGGCGGCAGCGACGAGTCGCCGAGCGACACGGTAATCCGTCCGACCGGAATGCCGGTCGCATCGCTGACGATTTGCGCTAGCGCGGTGTAGGTGCCCGTGCCGATGTCCTGCGTGCCGCAGAAGACGTGCGCGTTCTCGCCCTGTAACTCCACGCGGACTTCGCAGGCGAAGCGCTCCGCGATCCACGAGCATCCGGCAACGCCCCACCCGAGGATCGCGCCGTTGCGCTTCATCGAGCCAACCTCGGCGGTGCGTTCGCGCCAGCCGAACTTCTTTGCGCCGAGTTCGTAACACTCGGCAACGTGACACGATGTAAACGGCAGGTCGAGACCTTCATCGCGTGTAGGCGCGTTGCGCAAGCGCAATGCGACGGGATCCATCTTCAATGCGACGGCAAGCTCGTCGAGGGCCGATTCGGTTGCGTAAAGACCGGGAACGGCTCCCGGCCCGCGCATCGAGGTCGGCGACCCCACGTGGCGTTTTGCGAGACCGCTCGTGATGCGCAGATTCGGTACGCTGTAGAAGTACGGCGTCGCCTCGGCGCAGTTCTCGTCGTACTCATCGAGCATGGCGGTGTGATTGGTGACGTCGTGTTGCAGCGACGTGAGACGCCCGTCGGCATCGGCGCTCAGGCGCACGCGTTGCACCGTCACGGGGCGGTGGCCGACGTTCATGAACATCTGCTCGCGCGTCACCACGATCTTGACGGGTCTCCCCAGCTTGCGCGCCGCAACGGCGGCGAGCGGGGACTGCGGCCACGGCCACAATTTGCCGCCGAATCCCGAACCCAGGTAGCGCGTGATGACGCGCACGTTTTCGACCGGAACGCCGAGCATCTTCGCGAGCACGTTGCGGTGATTCACCACGGCTTGCGAGGTCTCGTACAGGGTAACGGTATCGCCGTCCCAGGACGCAACCGTCGCGTGCAGCTCGATCGGATTGTGCGTCTCGACCGGCGTACGGTAGACGCGATCGATCGTGAATGCGGACGCGGCAAAGGCCGCGTCCGGATCGCCGCGATGACTCCCGAGGTTGCGTTCGCCCTCGTCGTGCGCGACCGGGGCCATCTGTACCGTGCCGGGAGCGTAGGCGACGCGAACGCGCGCTGCGCCCTCTGCCGCTGACTCGAGCGTGTCCGCCACGACGAGGGCAACATATTGGCCGTAGTAGGTGACGGCGTCGTCGCTCAGCGGCGCACGATGTTCGTCGACGATACACAGCGCGCTGAACGGCGTATCCGGATCGATCGAATGCAGCGTCCCAACGTTCGTGTGGTCGAACACGGCCACCACGCCGGGCACCGCGAGCGCGTCGTGCGCGTCGATCCCACGTACGCGGCCCGCCGCAATGGTGCTGCCGACCGGCACGCCGTACAGCATGCCCTCGAGCCGGCGATCCGAGGCGTAATCCGCGCCGCCGGTGACTTTGAGGCGTCCATCGATGCGGTCGAGCGGTGCACCGACGCTCATGCGGCCACGTCGATCAGCGCCTGCGTCAGCGCGCGCCTAGCGAGTTCGATTTTGAATCCGTTTTCGCTTTGTGGGCGAGCGTCGCGCAGCGCGATCTCCGCCGCAGCGCGAAACCCCTCGCGCGCAACGGACGTGCCCCGCAAGGCGGCCTCGGCATCCGGCGCGCGCCAGGGAATCGTGCCGACACCGCCGAGCGCGATGCGCACGTCGGCGATCGTCGTGCCGTCCAGCCGCACGGCGACCGCTGCCGACGCGAGCGCAAATTCATACGATTGCCGGTCGCGCAGCTTGAGGTAGTGCGAACGCCAGCCCGGCATCGGGGGCAGCGTCACCGCCACGATCAGTTCGCCGGGCTCGAGCGCGGTTTCACGTTCGGGTGTGTCGCCCGGCAGCCGATAAAATTGCTCGATCGGAATGGCGCGCGCGGGGCCGGCGCCTCGCGCTTCGATCGTTGCGCCGAGTGCCATCAACGCAACGTTCTGGTCTGATGGATTACTCGCGATGCACCGGTCGCTCGTGCCTAGGACCGCGAGGTTGCGATTGTAGCCGGTGATCGCCGGACAGCCGCTGCCCGGGTCGCGCTTGTTGCAAGCCGCATGCGAATCGCGAAAGTAGATGCAGCGGGTGCGCTGCAGCACGTTGCCGCCGGTCGTTGCCATGTTGCGAATCTGTGTGGTCGCGCCCGAAAGAATTGCTTCCGAAAGCACGCGGTACTCCGCGCGAACGCGCTCGTGGTGGGCGACGTCGCTGTTGGTCGCAAGCGCGCCGATCCGCAGTCCTCCGTCGGCTGCGGGCTCGATCCGTGCGAGCGGGAGACGATTGATCGCGATCACGCGCTCGGGCCGCATGACGTCCTGACGCATCAAATCGATCAGCGTGGTGCCGCCGGCGCAGTACTGCGACGGTTGTGCGGCGTGCAGCGCGTCGTCGAGATCGGCAGCACGCGTCATCGTAAACGGTCTCATGAGATCGCTTTCGAGGTACGAACGGATTGAATCGCCGCGACGATGCGCTGATAGGCCCCGCATCGGCAGATGTTGCCGCTCATCGCTTCGGCGACGTCGGCGTCATCCGGCCCCCACGGTTCATCGATCATCGCCGCCGCCGACATCAGTTGTCCCGACGTGCAGTAGCCGCATTGATACCCGTCGTGCTCGAGAAACGCCGCTTGCACGGGATGCAGGTCTTCGCCGGCGGCGAGTCCCTCGATGGTCGTGATGTCGTCGCCGTCGTGCATGGCGACGAAGGTCAAGCACGAGAGCGCGCGTTTGCCGTTCACGTGGATGGTGCATGCGCCGCACTGCCCATGATCGCAGCCCTTTTTCGTTCCGGTCAATCCGATCGTCTCGCGCAGGAAATCGAGCAGCGAGGTGCGGTTATCGACGTCCACGCGGTAGTGCTTTCCGTTGATCGTCAGCGACGTCGCCAACCTCTCGCCGACGGCGGGCTCGTGGTTCTTGACTGTCATAACCCGATTTAACCACAATATGATATGGCGATGAAGCGGCATACATTTATCCAAGGCACCGCGGCCCTCTCCTTCGGCGTGCTGGGCCTGCGCGAAGCGGCAAAGGCAGCAAGCGATCCGTTCGAT
>DATJRM010000005.1:0-10546 GCA_035504755.1 Candidatus Acidiferrales bacterium | reverse complement strand
ATCGTACCGACCGAGCGCGAAGCAGATGGGCTGGCCATGTCCAGCCGCAACGCCTATCTCTCGCCCGACGAGCGCGAAGCCGCGCCGTCGCTGCACCACGCCCTGCAGGCGGTTCGGCTGGCGATGACCAGCGGACGGTCCAAGGCCGATGCGATCGCGGCCGGGCGAACCCGGTTGCACCCGCTGGCCCAACTCGACTACCTCGACGTGGTCGACGCCAACACGTTCAGCCCCATCGAAACCCTCTCGCCGCCGGCGTTCGTGATCGGCGCGGCGCGATTCGGTGCGACGCGGCTGTTGGATAACCTATGGATCGAATGACGGACGCGCGGATTCTGATCGGCGTGTGCGGCGGTATCGCGGCCTACAAAATCGCCGGACTGACCAGCACGCTCGTGCAGCGCGGCGCAACCGTCGACGTCATCATGACGGCGGAGGCCGAGCGCTTCGTCGGCGCGTTGACCTTCGCATCGCTCACGGCGCGCCCGGTCTACACTTCGCTCTGGGATGCGCCGGAGCGAATTCCCCACATTCGCCTGGTGCGCGAAGCGCAGGTGATGCTCATCGCGCCGGCAACCGCCAACACGATCGCCAAGCTCGCGCAGGGCTTCGCGGACGACCTGGTGACGGCCGCGGCGCTCGCGGCGCGTATCCCCGTGATCGTTGCGCCGGCAATGAATGCGGCAATGTACGAGCACGAAGCGACGCAAGCGCACCTGCGAACGCTGCGCGAGCGCGGATGCGAGATCGTCGATCCCGAGCGCGGCTTTCTGGCCGAACGCGAGAGCGGCGTCGGCCGTCTCGCAAGCGAAGAGGTGCTGCTCGAAACGCTTGACCGCGTCCGCGCGCGCGCGCGCCGTTTGGCGGGTACGCGTGTGCTGATCACGGCAGGCCCCACGCGCGAAGCCTTCGATCCGATTCGCTTCGTGAGCAATGCGTCAACCGGCGCGACCGGCATCGCGATTGCGCGTGAAGCGGCGATGCGCGGCGCGGACGTGACGCTGTTGCTCGGGCCGACGTTGCTCGAGCCGCCGGCGGGCGTCACGACGCATCGGTTTACCACCGCAAACGACTTGCTCGAGTTGGCGCGCACGCACGGGGCACGTGCCGATCTCGTCATCGCAACTGCGGCGGTTGCGGATTGGCGTCCGGCGCAGCGCGCCGCATCGAAGTTAAAGAAGGGCGACGACGACTTGGTGGTGGAGATGGTGCGCAATCCCGACGTCCTGGCCGAACTCGCGGAGCGCAACGACGAGGCGTTTCTGGTGGGATTTGCGGCCGAGACCGACGACCACGAAACCAACGCGCGCGGAAAACTCGTGCGCAAGGGCCTGAGCGCCATCGTCGTCAACGACGTGCGCGACGAACGCGGTTTTGGTTTGGGCGACAACGCGCTCACCGTGCTCTGGAAGGACGGGCGCAAGGAACTTGGCAGCGGCAGCAAGGCCGCGCTTGCGGCCCGGCTGCTCGACACGATCGAGGAACTGCGCTGATGTTACTCGCTATCGACGTCGGCAATACCGAAACGAAGCTCGGCACGTTTGAAGACGGCGCCGACGAGCTTTCGCACCACTGGCGGGTGACCACCGAATCGCGTCGGACGGCCGACGAGTACGGCGTCTTCTTCACGCAACTCTTCGCGACCGCGGGCGTGCGTTCGCGCGACATTAACGCAGTAGCGGTCGCGAGCGTCGTGCCGCGTTTGGACCATACGCTCGCTGAAGTATCGCAAAAATTCTTCGGCGTGGAACCGCTGGTACTGGAATCCGATCGACAGCGGCTCATTGCGGTGAAGACCGATCGTCCCGCCGAAGTGGGTGCGGACTTGGTTGCCTGCGCCATCGGCGGCAAGGAACGCTACGGCGTTCCGCTGATCCTTGTGAGCTACGGCACGGCTACCGTGTTCATGGCGCTCTCGGCGGCGGGTGATTATCTCGGTGTGGCGATTGCACCCGGCATCAATATCTCGATCGACGCACTGATTGGGCGGACGGCAAAGCTGCCGCAAATTGCGCTCGACGCGCCGGAGCATGCAATCGGGCGTAATACGATCGAGGCGTTGCAGGCCGGGATCATCTTCGGGTTCGTCGGTCAGACCGAAGCGCTGATTGCGCGGCTGCGACGTGAAATGGGCGTCGACGCGCGCGTGGTCGCCACCGGCGGCTTAGCGCACGTCATGGCGAAACATTCCGGCGTCATCGAGGCGGTCGACCCGCATCTGAGTCTGTACGGCTTGCGCGCGTTTGCGCGCGCGTAGGTAAAGTTTATCGCGGCTTAACTTCGAGGCGGTAGACTAGGGTGTATTCCTATCTCTACTCACTTGGAGGAGCGTTTTGCACAAGCGTTTATTTGCGGCGGGTGCGCTCGTTGCGCTTGCCGTTTCCGCCTGTGGTGGTAACGGTACTACAAATGTTACGCCCGGCATGTCAAACACGGCACAAGACACGACGAAGTCGGTTATGCATGCGGCAGCAACCGCGGCGCCGACGAACGTGATCGTCAATGCCGGGTTCGAAACCGGTTCGCTTTCACCGTGGACGTCGTGCGGAAGCGTCAACGATGTTTCGGTTACCACTGCGCAAGCGCACAGTGGTTCGTACAGTGCGCTGATCGGCACGACGTCGAAGCCCGAAGTCGACGGCACGGCCGGCGTTTGCCAAACCGTGACCGTTCCGGCCGGCGGCACCTTGACGTTCTGGGTCTACGAAGGCACGACCGACTCGATCGAATATGTCGATCAAGAGGCGGATATCTTGAGCGCGAGCGGTACGCAGCTCGCGCAGTTGTACTCCGAGGCCGATACCACCAAGGGCTGGGAAGAAAAGTCGTTCAGCTTGAGCGGCTACGCCGGAGAGACCGTCCAGCTCTACTTCGGCGTCAAAGGCAACGGTTATTCGAAAGACTATGTCTACGAGTACCTCGACGACGTTTCGCTGAGCGGTACAGCCACCGCTTCGCCGTCACCAACGCCGACGGCAAGCGCATCGTCATCGCCGACGTCGTCACCAACCACTGCGCCGACGGCCACGCCGACGCCGGCGTACGCGTGTAACAACCCTGGATTCGTCACCGATCAATCCGAGTTTGCAAGCGGCAAAATCTCAGCCGATCAGCTCGTCGACGTCTGCGGCCAAGTCACGCAAGTGCTCGCAAAGAAGACGACGAGCAGCGGTACCCACGGGTACTTCTACGTGTCGATTCCGGGCTCGGCGAGCCCCGGCACGATCGAGATCGTCTCCAACCTCACCGCAATGGGCGAGGATCCGAACCCGCCGCCCACCACGTGGCCGTGGGTTGCCGCCGGCGACTACGTCTACGTGCAGGGCCGGTACTATTACGACAGTTCCAGTAGCCAAGGCATCGACTGGACCGAGGACGACACCGATAGCAACTGGGAACACACCGGTTACGTCGTCGTCTGCAATTCGGCCGGCACGAGCTGCAACTTGTACGAATAGACCGCTGTGGTATAGTAGGGGGCGCCATGCCCCCTACCGTGCCCGTGCTGCGGATCGGCAGCCATCAGATCTGGCCACCGCTCGTGCTCGCCCCCATGTCCGGCGTCACCAACCGGACGATGCGCGCGCTCTATAAGCCTTTTGGTCTCGGTCTAACCGTGACCGAGTTCGTATCGTCCAATGCGCTCAAGTACGGCAGCAAACGCACGATGGAGATGATCGACCAGCATGGCCTCGAGAAGCCGGTCTCTACGCAGCTCTGGGGCGACGACCCGGCGACGATGGCCGCTGCGGCGAAAGTTGTGCGCGAATGCGGCGCCGATATCGTTGACATCAATTTCGGCTGTCCCGCACCAAAGGTGACCAAAACCAACGGCGGTTCCGCGTGCCTGCGCGACGTCGAACGCTGCGAGGCGATCATGCGCGCCGTCGTCGAGGCGGTCGACTGTCCGGTGACGATGAAGATGCGTCTGGGCTGGAGCGAGAGCGATCTCGTGTACATCGACGTTGCCAAGCGCGCGCAAGCCGTAGGCGTTCAGGCCGTTACGCTGCACGCGCGTACGGCTCGGCAGTTTTACAAGGGCAACGCCGACTGGGGGCACATCGCGCGCTTAAAAGAGGCGATCGACATTCCCGTCATCGGCAATGGCGATCTCGAGGACGCGAACGTTGCGATGGAGCGGATGCGGCAAAGCGGCGTCGATGCCATCATGCTCGGACGCGGTACGCTCGGCAACCCGTGGCTGATCGCGCAAATCGCCGATTTGATGGAAGGCCGAGAGATGCGTCCGATGCCGCCGGCCGCCGACCGTTTGCGCTACTGCATCGTACACTATCGCGCGATGGTCGACGAATGGGGTGAAGCGCGCGCGGTGCCGCAAATGCGCAAGCACGTGGCGCTCTACCTCAAGGGCATTCCGGGCGCGGCGGTACTGCGCGAACGCATGATGCGCATCGAGTCCGCGGATGAGGCGATTGCCGTTATCGAAGAGACGATCGATCGCGTTGAAAGCGCGGCGATGGTGGCGGCGTGACGTGGCCATCACGGTCGCCCTCGTTCCGTTCCTAGCGCAGCTGCGCAACCTCTATGGGCAGCCGCGCGGCTCCACGCGTTTTCAAGAGTATCTCGAGATGCTGCGTAACGAGGCGGGCGAGATGGAATTGCCGATCTCGAGCGTCAATCCCATGGCCAAGCCGAACGTACTCGAACGCGTCCAGCAATTACTTGCGCTGGATGCGGAGGCCGTAGCTATCGAAGCTGCACGCGACGGCGTAGCGCGTCTGACCGACGTCAACGATGGGCTTCGTTTGATCGTTATCGTCGCCGACGACGCCCAAGGCGGGTGGACAAATCGCGCATTCGCTGAGTTCTCGCATCGGTACGAAAGTAAACATCAAGTCCAACGCGGCTGGATCGTGGTGATGCTTTGGAGCAGCGAAGAACCTTCGGCGAATCTCATCCGCACGGAGACGCTCGCAACGCTGTATCGCACAATCGACGAACGCAAGCGCGGCCCGGTGCGCAAACTGTGCGAGATCTTGGACCGCGAAGGCCGTACGATGCGCTTTGCCGGACACGAGCGCCGCTACGACGACGTCACGTTGCGTGCGATTCGCGAAACGATCGAGCCGCACTTGGACTCGCATGCTGCGCCGATCGTGTTCGCTGCCCTTTACGGCGATGCGATTGCAGAGTCGCTGGGTTATCCGCCGCTTGGCGTTCCAGACCGCGGGGGGTATGAATTAGCGCTTGCAGATACGGTCCAAAGCGAAAGAGGACCGCTTGGTATCGCGGGTGACCAAGTCGCGTCAAGGTGTCCAGTCGGCGGGTCGCGCCCGGCGGGACTCGAAGAACCCCGAGGTGACAAGAGGAATCACCGAAGATCTCGCTGCTGAAGCGTTCGAGAATTACAAGAATTTCATCAATCCGCCGCTCGCTCGAGTGATGAAGTTGTCGGGTTCTCCGGTTGAAGTGCGCGCCTCAGGCACGACGATCTGGGATCAGAACGGCAAAGCATATCTCGATTTCGCCGGCGGGTACGGCGTGTTCACGCTCGGCCACTCACATCCGCGCGTGATCGCCGCGGTCCGCGAGCAGATGGAACGCATGTCGCTCTCGGGCAAAACGATGTTCAACGTCGTGCTCGGCCGCGCGGCGAAAGGCCTGGCCGAGCTTGCGCCGGGCGATCTGCAGTATTCGTTCTGGTGCAACAGCGGCGCCGAAGCGCTTGAAGGTGCAATTAAACTCGCGCGCGCCGCCACGGGCCGCGCGAAAATCGTCGCAACGCACGATGCGTTCCATGGCAAAACGCTTGGCGCACTGTCGATCAGCGGACGCAAAACCTTTCAGGAGCCGTTTGCGCCGTTGCTGGCCGACGTCACGCACGTGCCGTTCGGCGAGGCGTCGGCGCTCGATGCGGCGCTGCGCGATGCGGCGGCATTCGTCGTCGAACCGGTGCAGGGCGAAGGCGGCGTCAACGTGCCGCCGTCCGGATATTTGCGCGCGGTGCGCGCAGCCTGCGAGCGCGCCGGCGCGCTCTTCATCGCCGACGAAGTCCAGACCGGGTTTGGCCGTTGCGGTTATCTCTTCGCGTGCGAGCGCGACGGCGTCGTGCCCGATGTGATGACCCTTGCCAAGGGCCTCTCCGGCGGCGTGATTCCGGTCGGCGCGTTTATCGCCCGGCCCGACGCATGGAATCGCGCGTATGCCAAGGCGCCGCTGGTGCACACGTCGACCTTCGGCGGCAGCGAGATCGCCTGCGCCGCGGCGCTCGCCGCGATGGAGGTGCTGATCGAGGACGATCTGGTCGCGAACGCCCGCGCACGCGGGGAGCAGTTGCTCGACGGTTGCCGTGCGATCGCACTGGAGTATCCGCAGGTGATTCGCGAGGCGCGTGGCCTGGGATTGCTCGTCGGCGTCGAGTTGACAAACGAAGGCTACGGTGGCTGGATCATCCCGGAGATGCTCAAGGCCGGGGTTACTGCCGCCTGGACCCTCAATCAGCAGCGCGTCATTCGTCTCGAGCCGCCGCTCATCGTGCGTGAAGACGAGGTCGACATCGCGCTGGCGGCGTTTTCCGCAGGGGTGGCGGCTGCCGCCGAGAAGCTCGGGCGCTTGTGAGCGCCCGGCACTAAATGCCCTACGTCGAATCCCGGATCGCGATCGCCGCTTCGGCACGGGCGGTCTACGAGCTTGCCAAAGACCAAGAGCGTTTCCCCGAGTTCATGCCCGATGTCGAGACCGTCAAAGTGCTCGAGCGTCATGCGGACCGGGTCATTTCGCGTTGGAAAACCTTGGTGGAGGAGGCTCCGATCGAGTGGACCGAGGAGGATCGCTTCGACGACAGCTCGTTGCGAATCGATTACGCGTTGCTCGAGGGCGATCTGGATACGTTTGAAGGCGCCTGGACCTTCGAAGAGCGCGACGGCTTGACGCATGTGCTGCTGACCGTGGAGTATGATTTCGGAGTGCCGACGCTCGCCGAGCTGATCGGCCCGACGTTACAGAAGAAGGTGCTCGAGAACAGCGAGATGATGCTCCAGGCGCTCAAAGCTCAGGCGGAAGCATGAAATTCTGTTTTGTGATTCATCCGCTTTCGCTCGAAGACGTCGCGCGCTACGAACCGGGCGCCGCCGGTAAAGGCGCGCCGATCATCCGCAAGATCATGGAGTGGATGCCGCCCTGGGCCACGGTGCACATCACCGGGGTACGGACGCCCGACGGCCGCGAAACCGAAGGCTGGTTCGTCACGGCGCCGCTGCTGCCCGAACAGATGATGGAATTTCCGCGCGAAGAGGTCTACAAGCGCATCGTGCGCGCGATCGAGATCGGCGCGGAACTGGGTGCAGAAGTGGCGGGCCTGGGAGCATTTACCGGGGTTGTGGGCGACGGCGGTATCACCGTCGCGGAACGCTCGCCGATCCCGGTGACGACCGGCAACTCCCTTACGATTGCGGCGGGTATTCAAAGCTTTTTTCGCGGCGCGCGCGAGATGGGCGTCGATCCCGCGACCGCAACCGTGGCCGTCGTCGGCGCGACCGGTTCGATCGGCGGGGCGTGCGTCAAGCTCATCGCCCCGCACGTCAAACACATCGCACTCGTCGCGCGCAACAACACGCGCCTTTCGAAGTTCTACGAACAGATGAAGGCCGAGTTGCCGTGCGAACTCTCGTACACGACCGACATCTCGGCGGCCGTTCGCCGTTCGCAGTTGATCCTTACCGCGACCTCGTCGACGCAGGACATTATTCAGCCCGAAGATCTGTTGCCCGGGGCGGTCGTGTGCGAACTCTCCCTTCCGCACGACGTCAGCCGGCGGGTGGCGCTCGAGCGTCCCGACGTGCTGGTGACCGAGGGCGGCAATATGGTCGTGCCGGGAAATCCGATCTTCGATCGCGTGCGCGAGCCGGGTCTAGAGTTCGATTTGAATCTTCCGCCGCGCACGGCGCTTGCGTGCATGAGCGAGACGATGGTGCTCGCGCTCGAGCACCGCGCGGAGTGCTACACGCTCGGCCGCGGCATCGACGTGAACAAAGTGATCGAGATCGAGGAGCTGGCGAAGCGCGCCGGATTCACCCTCGCCGACATGCGCGCTTTCGACACCGCGATCACGCCGCAGAAGATCGCCGCCACGCGAGCCGCCGCCGAAGCGCGCCGCAAGGAAGTGCCGGCGTGAGCCCTCTTGTCATCCCGAGCGTAGGCGCGCAGCGCCGTAGTCGAGGGACCGACGCCTCTGATACGCTTCCCTCGACTACGCTTCGCTACGTTCGGGATGACAAGGCGTGAAACATATCGTCTCCGTTTCGCTTGGCTCGTCGACGCGCGATCATCGTGCGGTCGTCAATCTGTTAGGCGAGGACTTCGAGATCTCGCGCGAAGGCGTGGACGGCAAACTCGACCGGGCGATTGCGCGCGTCGCGGAACTCGACGGAACCGTCGATGCGATTGGATTGGGCGGTATCGACGTCTATCTCTATGCCGGCTCGAAGCGCTACGCGTTACGCGACGGACTGCGCTTGCTGCAAGCAGCGAAGACGACGCCGGTCGTTGACGGCAGCGGGTTGAAGAATACGCTCGAGCGCGAAGCGGTGCGGTACATGCAGGACGATCTCGGGATCGACCTTCGCGGCAAACACG
This sequence comes from Candidatus Acidiferrales bacterium, assembly GCA_035504755.1. Classification (GTDB taxonomy): domain Bacteria; phylum Vulcanimicrobiota; class Vulcanimicrobiia; order Vulcanimicrobiales; family Vulcanimicrobiaceae; genus Aquilonibacter. Next base: position 1,951 of record DATJRM010000005.1, on the reverse strand, counting down.
TGCTCATGGTCAGCGCTCTGGATCGCTTCGGGATGGCGCAAGCGTTGGTCGATGCCGGCGCCGACGTGCTCTTCGGCGATTTCATCTTTGCGCTCGATAAGGACATGGCGGTGCGCGATCTCCATACTTTCGAGCAAATGGCGGAGAAATATCTGCCCGACGCATGTAAGTTGCCGTTCCAATTTTTCTATCCAACGGGGAAGAAACAAGAGAAGCCGCCCGAGCCGAAATATCCGCAGTACTACGAGGAAGCCGATATCATCGCGGGTGACTTTCACTTCATGCGCCAGTTCATGCCGGCGCGCCTCGACGGCAAGATCGTGCTCACCAACACCGTTACCGCGCAAAACGTCGACGAGCTGCGCGATCGCGGCGTTAAAACGTTAATTACGACGACACCGGATTTCCAAGGCCGCTCGTTTGGGACCAACGTCGTTGAAGCGGCCCTCCTCGCGCTGCTCGGCAAAAAGTGGGAGGACGTGACGGCCGCCGATTACGAGCGCGTGCTGCACGAACTGCATTTACATCCGCGGGTAATCGCGCTGCGTTGACGCGCCGTCTGCCGCGCGTCCTGCGTTTCTTCGACATCTCGGTGCTCGCATCGGCATCGATGGGGCCGGCCTATTCGCTTGCCTCGACCATGGGGCCGATGGTGGCCGCCGCCGGATTTGCCGCACCGCTCGCCCTCGGGGTGCTATGCGCAATCATGCTCTGTATCGCGGTCTCGTTTGCGTATCTGACTCGTATCGCGCCAAACGCGGGCTCGTCATATTCGTGGATACGCAGCGCCTTCGGACCGTTCGCGGGCGGCTACGGCGCGTGGCTCCTGTTACTCTCGAACTTCTTTGCGACAATGGCGATCGCGGTGCCCGCCGGCATCTACACGCTCGCGCTGGTTGCACCGGCGCACGCACAAGAGCCGGTGTGGGCGGCGATCGTGGGCGCGGTGTGGATTCTCGCGAGCGGTGCGTTGCTCTACGCAGGCGTGCGTCCGACGGCGCACGTCACGTTGCTGGCGCTTGCCTTTGAGATTTGCGTGCTGGTGATCGCCGCGCTCGTCGCGGCGCTGCACGCGCCGGTCGTCGCGCAGGTCACGGCACCGGCGATGCCGCTGCCGCCGGCGTTCGGCTTCGCCGGATTTGTCATGGCAATGACACTTGCCGTGTGGATGAGCGACGGCTGGGAAGTCAGCGCGTCGACGAGCGAAGAGGTCGATGACTCGGCAACGGCGTCGGGGCGTGGCGGTATCACCGGCCTCGTGCTCACCGCCGTACTGCTCATCGCGTGCATGTACGCATTCCAGCATCTCGGGACGCTCCAGGGCTTTACCGACAATCAAGCTGACGCGCTCGCGTACGTCGGGTCGCTGCTCGGCGGTCCGTGGTGGCGCCTGGCGATCGTGCTGACCGTGCTGCTCTCGACGCTTTCGACGCTGTGGACGACGATTCTGTACCTCTCGCGTTCGGTGTATGCGATGGGGCGCGACGGTGTGCTGCCGCGAGCGCTCGGCCGCCTCGATGCGCGCAATGAACCACTCGTGTCGATGGGCGCAGTCTGCGTGCTCGTGACGATCTGCGAGCTGGTTACCGGTTTCTCGAAGAGCGCGGCCGACCAGCTGACGCTCGTCCTCAACGCCAGCTCGGTTTTTTTGGGGCTCTTGTTCGTGCTTTCTGCAGCCGCCGCGGCGAAGCGCTTTTGGGCGCAGCCGGGCGCGCGCCTGGGCGGTGTCTTGGTACCACTCCTCGGCGCCGCCGCGTTGCTCGCCGTGCTGGCGGCAACGGTGGCCGTCGAGGATCACAAACTTTCGATATACGCTTGCGCCGGCGTCGTGTTGGGTATACCATTTGCGCTCTGGCGCGGCCGGGCCCCACGAGGGTAGGGCTCGCGTAGGAGGGGAACGGTTGGGGTCCCCCAAACAAACCGCGCCAGCGTCCTCACCGGGCGCCAAAAT
>DATJRM010000004.1:0-3914 GCA_035504755.1 Candidatus Acidiferrales bacterium | reverse complement strand
CGATGTGCGACGGACAGTCGCTCGACTTGCAATTCGAAAGCGCGACGCACGTCGATCTCACCGACTACGACGTGATGATCGCGTGCAAAACGGCCGCGCTCTTCGAAGCAGCATGTGCGCTCGGCGCGTGCTGCGCGGGGGTGGACGCCGAACGCGTCGAGGGGTACGCGCGGGTTGGTCACGCCTACGGCATGGCGTTTCAGGTGCGCGACGACCTGTTGGGGATCTGGGCCTCAGCCGACCGCACCGGCAAGGCCGTTGCCGGTGATCTGCTGCGGCGCAAGTGGAGCTTTCCGGTCGCGTGGGCCCTTGCGCGGCCGCCTTCGCCCGCGCGGGAGGTGGTCGCCGCCGCCTACCGCTCGCAGCATCCGCTCGACGGCGCGGAGGTGGCGCGCGTCGTCGACGCACTCGAGGAACTCGGTGCCCGAGAGGCCGCGACGCGTGCCGTTGCAGAACCTATGGCCGTCGTGGAACGCCATGCCAATCGCACGCTGCGCGACTACCTGCTCGAAACACTCGCCGAACCTGTCGGCTGACCGGAGGCCTGTCTTACCGTGAACGCCAGGACGAACGTCCAGACGTCCGTCTGGGAGCGCACGCTCCCGTACGCACTTCCGCTGTTGCTCCTCGTGGGCTTCGCGCTGCGCATGCTGTTCATCGGATCGAGCGGATTCACCACCGACATCAATACGTTCGTCGCCTGGACGCTTTCGCTGCTCGCTAACGGCCTCTCGCACTTCTACGCGAAGACGGGCTTCGCAGATTATCCGCCGGGCTATTTTTATATCCTCGCCCTTTTCGGGCACCTGTGGGCACCGTTCCGGGCCATGGATCCGCAGTTCAACGCGTTGCGAATCGTCGTGAAGCTCCCCGCCATTCTGGCCGATCTCGGTGTCGGCTGGCTAATCTACACCGTCGGGCGTCGTTTTGCCGCACCGGCGATCGCGCTGGGCGCTGCAGCCGTGTACCTCTTCAGCCCGGCCACGATCATGAATTCGGCGGACTACGGCCAAGTCGACTCCGTCGCGGGCGGCTTTGCCCTTCTCGGCGCCTATCTTCTTTTAAAGAGCGATGATTCGCCGGCCGGGAACTTCTCGTGGCTGATTCCGGCGGCGTGGGTGAGCCTAGCGTACTCGCTCTTGATCAAGCCGCAGGCTGCAGTCCTGATCGCGCTCTTCATCGCCTTCGCTTTTGCCGATCGTGCGCGTCGCCGCGAGCGCCTCTACGCCACCGCGGCCGGCATCCTTGCCGCGTTCGTCTTTTCGATTCTGCTGGTGGTACCGTTCCATCCAACGGCAAACCCGATCGCCGCCTTGCAGTGGCTCTTGCATCAGTACGCGTTCGGCTCGAGCCAGTATCCCGACAACACCGTCAACGCCTTCAATCTCTGGGCGATCCGGGGTGAGATGTGGGTGAACGATAGCCAGCTGATCGGCTGGGGGCCGCTGCAGCTTCCGCAGTACGTCTGGGGGATCGCGTTGGTCGTGGCCTCGCTCGGACTGGTGGTATGGCGTTATTTGCAAGAGCGCACGAGCGGAGCATTCATGGAATCCTGCGCGATCGCGCTGTTGGGATTCTTCATTCTTTCGACGCGCATGCACGAGCGCTATAGCTTCGATGCAGTGCTCTTCTGCACGGCGTGCATTCCGATCGCGCGGCGCTACCTGTGGGGCACGATCGCATTGACCGTCGTGCTCTTCGCCAACCAGATCTATGCGCTGCAGTTTCTCTCGGTGGTGACCAACCACACGCCGAACGTCGACTCGCGCGACCTGTGGGGACCGCTGAACACGTTTTACTCGATCATCGCGGTCGGCACGTTCTTCGCGCTCGGCTATGCGTATCTCGGGTCAGCGCCCGAGGCGAGCGTTCCGGCCCGCGCCGCGAAGTCATCCGGCGCAACGGTGGAAAGCGAAGAAGAGGAAACGCAGAGCAAACCCTGGTTCAAGCGCGTGCGCGACTACTTCACGCCGGGCGAGGGCCTCTCGATCATGACGGCCGTCGATTACGTCGTGATGGCGGCGCTCGGTATTGTGAGTTTCGTGCTCTCGTTCGTCCGGTATTGGTATCCCTCGGACAAGATCTTCGACGAGATCTACTTCGCGCGCGCGGCGGAAGAGTATCTCAGGAACATGCGCATTTACGAGAACACGCACCCGCCGCTCACCAAGCTGCTGGTCACGCTCTCCGTGATGCTCTTTGGCGGACTCGGCCACGGCGACAATTCCTGGGGTTGGCGCTTCCTCGACGTCGTGTTCGGCGCGCTCGTCATCATGCTGCTCTACGCCTTCGCCAAGCGCGTGACCGGCTCGACGCTCTTTTCCGCCATCGCGGCGTTCTTCTTGTTGTGCGACGGCATGCACTTCGTGCAGTCGCGCATCGGCACGCCCGAAGGCTTCGTTGTCGTCTTCTCGCTTGGCGCGGTCTATGCGTTCTATCGCTTCTGGATCGCTTCGCAGGTCGAGTCGCGCGCGCATACCGTGATTCCCGTGTGGGCGTACGGCGCTGCCGCCGGCGTTTCGCTTGCAGCCGGAGCGATCGTCGTCGGCCTATGGGATCTGATCTGGAACGCCGCGGTGAAACCGCCGGGGCACTTGGATACGGCCTCGAGCATCATCGTCGTGCTCTACGTCGCGCTGGGCGTCTATCTCGCGTTGCGTTATTGGCTCTTTCGTACGTGGTTCGCCGACGGTGCGCAAGAGTTCACCTTCCCCGACGGCGCGTATGCGCTCGTCGAAGGTTCGAAGCGCTCGCTTTTCGCCCCGGACGGCGGCACCATCGAAGGCACCAGCGGCAAGCCGCGCATCACCATCGGCGACCGGTCGGAGAATCGCGCCGGCGCGCTGGTCTATCCCGGCGCCGACTACACCTTGACGTATCGTGCCGATCCAAGCGTCACCTACGAGACGCCGGGCGGTAGCGCAACCTACGCGGAGAACGAGATTCGTACCGATGACGCGCGCGAGCGAGGCTCGTCGGCCACGTTGTGGCTGATTATTTTTACGATCGCGCTCGGACTGCTGGTCAGCTCGAAGTGGTACGGCGTCATGGGCTTCGGCGTGAGCTTCGTCGCGCTGATCTGCGTGTGGCTGCAACGATACTTTGCAAAGCGCAAGCCGGCGCTCTGGGGCAATCCGCGCGGTTTCCGTCTCGACGGTGCGCTAGCCACGATTCTGTTCATCAGCGCGACGGTCTACGCGCTTGCATGGGTGCCGGACTTGGTGCGCCAGTCACCCGACCCCAACGAGATCCACAATTTCAACGACGTGGTCTATCGTCAATACTCGATGTTCGAGTACCACGATAAGCTCGTGGCCAAGCACCCGTATTCGTCTTTTTGGTATCAATGGCCGATCGACTATATTCCGATCGCGTACTATTACCACGACGGTCGAACCGATAAGAACAATCCGGATAGCGGCCCGATCGAGGAGATCACTTCGATGCCCAATCCGCTGAACATGTGGCTTGGGCTCTTAGCGGTGCCGATCGTGGGCGTTCTCGCGTGGATGCGTAAGAACAAAGCTTATGCGCTTATCGTGCTCACCTATCTGCTGCAGTGGATACCGTGGGCCAAGTCGCCGCGCATCACGTTTGCGTACCATTTTTACGTCGACATCCCGCTGATCTGTTTGTGCAACGCGATCGTGCTGCAGCAGCTGTGGGAGTGGGCGAAGCGGCGCGGCGATCGGGCTAGCCGCTCGTGGGCGATCGGCGCGACCGTTGCGACCGTGGCCCTTATCGCCGGCGCGTTCGTGTTCTTCTATCCGGTTCTCGCTGCCGTTCCGCTCACGTGGTCGCAGTGGCACCTGCGCATGTGGTTCCCGTATTGGATCGTCGGCCCGTACGGATAGCGAATCGAGGCTTTCCCACGAGGTATAGGCGAATAGAAAATGCTAGAGGTTATCTATGGG
>DATJRM010000003.1:0-44672 GCA_035504755.1 Candidatus Acidiferrales bacterium | reverse complement strand
ACGCACCCTGTCATCCTGAGCTTGTCGAAGGGCTGAGCCCCCTTGTCATCCTGAGCCTGTCGAAGGGCTCCGCGCTCTGTCATCCTGAGCCTGTCGAAGGACACCCTGTCATCCTGAGCCTGTCGAAGGGCTGAGCGCTCTGTCATCCTGAGCCTGTCGAAGGACGCACCCTGTCATCCTGAGCCTGTCGAAGGGCTCCGCGCTCTGTCATCCTGAGCCTGTCGAAGGACGCACCCTGTCATCCTGAGCCTGTCGAAGGACACCCTGTCCTGAGCTTGTCGAAGGACCGCGCTCGCGCAGTAGCGTGGTCATGCAGTATTTTGTTTACATGGTGCGTTGCTCCGACGGCTCGTTCTACGTGGGCGTGACCAACGACGTCGAGCGCCGGATCAACGAACATAACTTTGGGTTGGATCCCTCGTCGTATACGCATGAACGCCGTCCCGTTCGTCTCGTCTACTCCACGGATTTCCAACGAATCGAACAGGCTATCGCTTGGGAGAAACAGCTTAAGGGATGGAGCCGCGCAAAGAAGATTGCTCTGATCGACGGCGATTGGGAACGGATCGTTCAATTGTCAAACGACCGTCCTTCGACAAGCTCAGGATGACAGGAAGCTCAGGATGACAGGGTGTGTCCTTCGACAGGCTCAGCGTGACAGAGCGCGTCCTTCGACAGGCTCAGGATGACAGGGTGAGGCTCAGGATGACAAGTGTGACAGGGGGCGAGGTGCGTTACTTGCGAGCGATCGCTTCGATCTCGACGCGCGCGCCGCGGGGCAGACCGGCAACGGCGACGGTTGAGCGGGCGGGTTTGCCGGCGTCGAAGTAACGGCCGTACACGGCGTTGACCGCGTTGAAGTCGCTCATGTCGATCAGGAAGATCGTGGTCTTGACGACGTCGGCCAAGCCGTAGCCCGCAGCGCTCAAGACGGCGCCGAGGTTCTTCATCACCTGCTCCGCCTGCGCCGCGGCGTCGCCGTCGACGAGATTGCCGGTCTGCGGATCGAGCGCGATCTGCCCCGAGCAATACAGCGTCTTGCCGCTGCGTACGGCTTGACTGTAGGGTCCGATCGGCGCAGGCGCGCCGTCGCTCTGCACGAGATCGTGCGCCATTACGCCGACACCGTGGTGCGTGTCATCGTGCCTTTGAATTTCATCGGCTCCTCTTCGATGCCGAAATTGTTGCGATACAGCTCCTCGACGCGCGCCATCTCGTCGGCGGTGAGTTCGGGCGAAAGCGGTGCCGTCGCGAACTCCCGCAACTGCTTCGAATCGTAGATATTCGGCAGCACCGTCATGACGCGCGGCTCGTGCAGCAGCCACTGAATCGCCGCTTGACCGAGCGTGCGATCGGGACGTTCGAGAAAGCGCAGTTGTTCGACTTTCTTGATCCCGTTAATCAGCCAGGAGCGCGGGCGATGGCTGCGATGATCGCTCTTGTCGAAGACGGTCTGCTCGGTGTAATGGCCTTCCAGCATGCCGCTCGAGTGCGGCACGCGGATCATGTAGCCGGTGCACGCGCCGGAATCGTAGGCGGCTTGGATCTGTTCGTTGCCCGGATATTGCTCGAGCAGGTTCCAGATGATCTGCAGCGTCGCGACGTCGTGCTCTTTGACGGCGTCGACACCTTCGTAGAGGAAGCCGATTGCCGGACCGAGCGCGATACCGTACATGCGGATCTTTCCGGCTTGCTTCAGTTCTTCGAGCGTCGCCCACATCGCCGCGTCGTGCACGTGCTCCATCTTCGCGTTGTGGAGCTGGTAGATGTCGATGTAATCGGTTCGCAAGCGGCGCAGCGACTCGTCGAGCGCTTTGCGGATGTATTGCGGCGAGACGTCTTGAGGCAGCTCCGTCTGGCCGCGTCGTTCGCCCGGATTCGCATAGATGTCGTAGCCGAACTTGGTCGCGTAGACGACGGCATCACGGCGATCGGCGAAGGCTTTCGCAAGCTGCTCCTCGCTGCGGCCGTTGCCGTAGGTGTCGGCGGCATCGTAGAGGGTTACGCCCAGCCCGTGCGCTTCGTGGAGCATGCGTACCGCCTCGTCATCGGTCTTCTCGCCCCACCAGCCGGTCGACGTGGTCCACATGCCGAACCCGACCTCGCTGACGGTGACCTCCGTGCCCGGATACGTGCGGTACTTCATAACGAACTCCTTAAGATGCGTTGCCATCCTTCGACTTCGGAGCCCCGGCGCCGGAGCCTGTCCGCGGCGGGCACCGAGCGAGTCGCAGTGAAGTCGGAAGGCGCAGGATGACATGGTTACGCTCGGCGCCAACTTGACCATTGTGATACGGACGCACACGTTCGAAGAAGACTTTGCGCGGGTCGGCCGGTGGATCGAAGAGTATCTTGGAGAGCCCGGCCGCTATCCGGTGCTGCCTTCGGTCGTGCCTGGCGAGATCGCCTCGGCGCTGCCCGACCGCGCGCCCGAAGAGGGCGAACCGTTCGAGCGGATCATGGAAGATTTCGAGCGGATCATCGTGCCCGGGATCACGCACTGGAATCATCCGCGCTTCTTCGCGTACTTCGCTACCAGCGCGGCGCCGGCGGCGATCGCCGCCGAAGCGCTCGCCGCCGCACTCGACGTGAAGGTGATGCTGTGGCGCACCTCGCCCTCGGCTGCCGAGCTCGAGTCGGTCGTCATGCGCTGGCTCGGACGCCTCATGGGCGTGCCCGAGAGCTGGACCGGCATCATCTACGACACCGCGTCGGTCGCCGGATTCACGGCGCTCGCGGCGGCGCGCGAATCGCTCGGTTTGGCGATCCGCGAAGACGGAATGAGCGGACGCGAGGTACCGGCGCTGCGCGTGTACGCGACGGCGCAGACGCATTCACACATCGAGAAAGCCGCGATTGCGCTGGGCATCGGGCGCCGGAACGTCGTCGCGGTGCCGTGTGACGATGCCTATCGCATGGATCCTGCGGCACTCGAGCGCGCGATCGCCACGGATCGCCGCGCCGGCATGCAGCCGCTTGCGATCGTGGCAACGGTGGGCACCACCTCGACGACGTCGATCGATCCGGTTTCGCAGATCGCCGAGATCGCGCAACGCGAGCGGATCTGGCTACACGTCGACGCCGCGTACGCCGGCGTCGCCGCCATGCTGCCGGAATTTTCGTTCCTGATGGACGGCGTCGATCGAGCCGACTCGCTGGTCGTCAATCCGCACAAATGGCTCTTCATCCCGATGGATCTCTCCGTGCTGTTCCTGCGCGACGAGTCCACGGTGCGGCGGGCGTTCAGCTTGGTTCCCGAATACTTGACGACGACCGACGGCAACGTCCGCAACTACATGGACTACGGGATTCAACTCGGCCGCCGCTTCCGCGCCCTCAAATTGTGGTTCGTCTTACGCCATTTGGGCGCCGCGCAGATCCGCGAGCGTTTACGCGATCATATCGCGCTCGCGCAGCGCTTTGCGCAATGGGTCGACGAGGACCCGCAGTGGGAGACCATGGCGCCGCATCCGCTCTCGCTGGTCTGTTTTCGCTACCATCCGCGCGGCGTCGACGACGAAGAACGGCTCGAGCGGCTCAACGCGGCGCTTCTCGACGCGGTGAACGCGACCGGCGAGATGTTCATCTCGCACACCAAGCTCGGCGCGCGCTACGTGCTGCGTTTGGCGATCGGAAACTTTCGCACGACTCGCAGCGACGTGGAGGCTGCATGGGCCATCCTGCAGCGCGAAGCGGAGCGTGTAACGCGATGAAGCCGTCGGACGACGCCGTGATCGCGCATCTGCGAAGTTCGCTCGAGAGCGCGCTCGAAGAGCTCGAAGCGCAGCGCGCGGCCGTTCTGCAGATCAGTCAGCTCAAGCACGATCTCGTGGCGACGCTCGCGCACGATATCAAGGGTCCGCTGACCTCCATCGTCGGCTTTGCGGAACTGCTGGAAGAGGGATTTCTCGAGGGCGAAGAGGCAACCGACGCGGCGCGCACCATCCGCACCAACGCGCAACGGCTCGCAACGCTCGCCAACGACATGCTCGCCCTTTCGCGCGTCGAGTACGGTGAGCTGGAGATCGCGGACGATCGCGTCGATCTGCTCGACGTGCTGCGCGCAGCCGTCGAATCGGTCGCCGCCGAACGCGAGATCGAAACCGACATCGGCGTCGACAAGGCGCCGGTGCGCGGCGACGCCGAGCGCTTGCGTCAGGTCTTCGACAACGTGCTGCGCAACGCGATCAAATACTCTCCCGGCGGCGAGACGGTCCGGATCGAGCTGCGGCAGAAAGGCGGTGCCTTCACCGTGGCGGTGCGCGATCGCGGAATCGGCATTCCGCCCGAAGACGTCGGCAAGCTCTTCAACCGCTTTGCGCGCGCGTCGAACGCGCGCAAGACGAAGATCGCCGGGACCGGCGTGGGGCTCTTCATCGTCAAGACGATCGTCGAGCGCCACGGCGGAACGGTCGGCGTGCAGAGCGTGCTCGGCGAGGGAAGCACGTTTACCGTCTCGCTTCCGGCGCTCGAACGTGCCCCGGGCGAGGGGCCCGGACGCGTCGCAATCGTCACGCAGGACGGCCGCCTCTCGCGCTTCACCGCGTTCGAGCTGCGTGCGCGCGGCTTTCGCGTCCGCGAGATCGCCACGGCAGCCGACGTCGCGGGCACGGCGCGTCCGGGCGACGTGATCGTCGTCGATACGCAAGCCGCCAACGCCGAGGAGATCCGCGGCGCCCTGGGAGCGGTGAGCGCACGAATCATCGGCGTCGGCGCAACGTCGGGCGACGGCTGGGACGCCGTGCTGCCGAAGCCGTTTCTGGTCAGCGATCTCTTGGCCGCGGTGACGACGCCGCGTTGATCATACTCACGCGCTGAGAGGCGATGCCCGCCGCGACGGCATCGCTGCCTTTCTCGCCCAGTTTGAATTGGGCAAGCGCGTCGGAGGTATCGCCCTGCGCTTGGTAGGCGTCACCGAGGAGCACGTGGAGGCGTCCGTCGTCGTAGACCGACGCGATACCCTTCACCAGCACGGCTTGCGCAAGCACGTAGAGTTGGCGCCGTTCGTAATCGATCCCGAGATCGATGTACGCCTCGCGTAGGTACGGGTCGATCTCGATCGCTTTGGAATACTGCGTGACGGCGCCCTGCCAGTTATCCTGCTGGTCGGCGAGGTAGCCGTAGTTGACGAATGTCTCGCCGCGCTCCGGCGCGTCTTTGTACGCCTTATCGAGCGCAACTTTGGCCTCGTCGAAGCGGCCGGCCTCGAGGTAGGTCGCGCCCAAGTTGTTCTGGCATTGGAACGCGGGCGGATCGATCCCCAAGCATTGCTCGAAGGACAGAATCGCTTCACCGTAGCGATGCATCTCGAGCAGCGCGAGCCCGAGTCCGTTCAACGCGGTGAGGTTGCGGGGGTCCTGCGAGAGCGCGCGATTGTAATAGACCTCCGCCTGCGCCGGCTGATGAATCGCATAGTAGACTTGGCCGAGCTCACCCTGAATCGCCGGGTCGTTCGGATACTCGCGCGCCATCCGCTGCACGTCGACCTCGTACTGCGCCAAATCGCCTTTACGAATGTGCAGGCTCACGAGGTCGTCGACGGAATCGGTGCCCGGCAATGCCGCGTTGAACTGCGCGATCGCATCATCGATGCGGTTCTCTTCCGCGTACACCGTGCCGAGCCGGTTATGCGTCTCCTTATCGTTCGGCGCGAAGAGCAAGATCTCTTGATAGAGGAATTTCGCGCGATCGATCTGTCCCGTTCGGAAGTAGAGATCGCCGAGGAAGCGCCGCGGCCCAACCTCGCCGGGGTGATCGGCGACGTAGCGCTGGAGTTGCGCGATCGCGGCATCCATCTTACCGGCAGCGATCAACTCGCGGGCCGCATGGATCGCGCCTTGCGGATCGGATGAAAAGCCGTTGATCTCCGTATCGTCAACGGTCGGATCCACATAGACTTTTGCCTGCTGCTGAGCATGCAACGCCACCGGCGCACTCGCCAGCACCAATGTGGCGGCGAGCGCAATCCCAAGTCTTACCACGCGATGGTTCATCCCCGGCTCCCCCTGGCCGTTTCCCTATTCTACTCCTTTTCCACGCCCCAGGGGCCAGGTCTGTGACACCGCGCCGCGCTCACTCCTTGGCGTTGTCGGCGACGCGTTCGAGCATCCGAACGAAGGCTGCGCGCTCGTTCGGCGTGAACCCGCGCAGCACGTGCTCGGTCTCCTCGTTCATGACCTCGGCAAGCATTTGGCGGAGCTCGTCGCCGCGCCGGGTCAAGTAGATGCGCACGGAGCGAGCATCGGCCGGATGCGCGCGCCGCTCGACCAACCCGTCGCGGACCATGCGCTGGACGGTGCGGGTGACGGTCGGCATCTCGACGTCGAGCCGATCGGCGATCTCGCGCGGCGTGAGACCGTTGGACTCCCACAGATGACGCAAGACCTGATACTGTCCCAGGCGCAAGCCCGAGCGCTGGAGCGAGCGATCGAGTCGGGCGCGTATCGCGCGAACCGCGTTTCCCAGCGCGCGAAAGGCCTCGCTCTGCGGGTTCATCGCACGAGCGGCAGCACGTTACTCGGCGTAAGCGGATAGAACGTCATGATGAGCACCAGAACAAAACAAGCGATCGCGCTGATCCACGCCAGCGGCACGGCCGGGTGCACGTCGCGCGTATGCGCGTGAGCTTCCCGCAAGTAGTACATCGCGAAAATCACTTTGCCGTAGGCGTAGAGTGAGATCGCCGTGCCGGCAATCAAGACCACGCCTAGCCAAATATACCCCGAACCGGCGCTCGTCGAGAGGATGAGAATCTTTCCGAGGAAGCCGGCGGTCGGCGGCAACCCGGCCATGGCAAGCAAGAAGAACGTCATCAGCGCGGCAGCAACCGGGCGGCGCGTGCCGAGGCCGCGGTAATTCGCGAGCGTCGAGCCTTGCTCGCCGTCGTCGGATAGGAGAGCGGCCACCGCAAAAGCGCCGACGTTCATGAACGTGTAGGCGGCGAGGTAGTAGATCGCATAACGCAGCCCGAGCGGCGTACTCCCGGCGAGCGCGGTGAGGATGTACCCGACCTGCGCGATGCCCGAGTACGCGATCAGCCGTTTGAGGTCGCGCTGCGCAAGCATACCGGCGTTCCCCGCGATCATCGAGATCGCGGCGATGATCCAGACCGGCAGCAAGAGACGCGCATCGACGCCCGCCGGCAGCGCCGCATAGATGAAGCGCGCGAAGACCGCGAGCGTCGCGGCCTTGGTCACGACGCTCATGAACGCCGTGACCGGAAGCGGCGCGCCCTCGTAGACGTCGGGCGACCAGGTATGGAACGGCACGAGGCTCAGCTTGAACGCGATGCCGATCAAAAACATGCCGGCGCCGAGCCACAGCAGCGGATTGCTCGCCAAAGCCGGAGCCACCAAATCGGCGAGTGCGACGCTGCCGCTCGCACCGAAGAGCAGCGCCATACCGAAGAGCAAGAAGCCCGACGCCGTCGAGCTCAGGATCAGATACTTCAACGCCGATTCGCGCGCGGTCGGCCGATCGCTCAATCCACACAAACAGTAGAGCGCAAGCGAGAGCAGTTCGAGCCCGAGAAAGATCGTCATCAGGCTGCCGGCGCCGGACATCAGCATCGCACCGCACGTCGACCACAGCAGGAGCGCGACCGCTCCGGGCACGCGTCTCTCCACGCCGATGCCGCCGTAGAGCACGACCGAGCCGAGCGCACCGATCAGCACGATCTCCTGAAAGACGACGCTGAAGCCGCCGACGATGAACCCTCCGCCGAACGCGGCGTAGTCGTGTCCGTATGCGCGGGCGCAGACGACGCCCGCCGCAACCAGACCGGCGATCGCGATGACGATCGCCACGTAGCGGTGCGCGTGCTTGGGCGTCAGCAGATCGGCCAGCAACACCGCAAGGCCCGCAACCGCGACGATGAATAGCGGGGCGAGCGCGTACCAATCATTGGCCGTTACGGTGATATTCATCGCATGATCCCAGCAAAAGTCGTCAGCATGTGCGGGTTGACACCGATATAGACGAGTGCGACCACCAGCGGCGCGAGCGCCACACCTTCGATCCACGAGAGGTCCGGGCGCACCGGAAGATCCGCGATCTCCGGACCGTTGATGATGCCTTGCAGCAGCCGTAGTGCGTATGCCGAGGCCAGCACGATGGCGACGAGCGCCACGATGACGGCCCACGTCCACCCGGCTTGGTAGAGACCCGTGAGGATCACGATCTCGCCCGCAAACCCCGCGAGTCCGGGCAATCCGAGCGCGGCAAGCACGGCGATCGTCAGCGCGCCTGCAAGCCGCGGATTCTGCGCACCCAAGCCGCCCAGGCGCGTCAGCGACCGCGTCTCCTCGCGCGACTCGAAGTAGCCCAAGATCAGGAAGAGCGCGGCCGAGAACAGTCCGTGCGCGACGATGTAGATCACGGCGCCTTGCAGCGCGATCGTGTTCATCACCGCGATCGCGATGACGATGAGCCCGAGGTGGGAGAGCGAGGAGTAGGCGACGACGCGCTTCGCGTCGGTTTGCACGAGCGCCGTAAACGCACCGTAGAGCAGCGAGATCGCACCGAGCACGATCAGCACCGGCGCATAGGCTCGCAGGTAATCGGGCATCAGCGCCAGGCCGATGACGATAAGGCCGTAGAGCCCCGCCTTCGATTGCACCGCGCTCACCACCGCGACCATCGGCCCGGGCGTATCGGCGTAGGTCAGCGGCATCCACGTATGAAGCGGCCAAACCGGCGTCTTCACCAAAAACGCGAAGGCGAAACCGGCGAAGATCCAGGGCACCCAGCTCCCGATCACGTGAACGTCGGGCCGGCCGATCACGTCGGTCGAACCGTAGAGCACCCCGAACGCCGCGGTCGCCAGCAAAAGCGTCAACCCGCCGGCGAAGTTGTAGATGAAGTAGCGCCACGCCGTCGCGTGATGCTGCCCCCAGCCGATCAGCGTAAAGAAGACCGGCAGCAGCATCAGATCCCAGAAGAGCGCGAAGACCAGCAGGTCGCGCGCCAAAAACAACCCCATCATCGTGCCTTCGAGGATGAGGAGCTGCCCGACGAACTGGTTGGAACGGGCCACGTTCGTGGCGAGCACGGCGCAGAACGTGCACGTCGCGAGCAGCAAGACGAGCCAGATCGAGATGCCCGTTGCGCCGAAGTGAAACGACGATTCGAACGGGCGCGAAAGCCAGCGGAAGCTCCACTCGCCCCATGGCTGCCCTTGCGCCGCAATCGCCACCGCGAACGTGTAGGCGGCGATGACCGCCCCCGCGGTTCTGCTCGCCGCGAGATTTTGGCGCCGCAGCGCAAGCATCACGAGCCCGGCGGCGATCGGAAGCACGATCAGCGAGAGGACCAACATCAGCGGATTCCTCCCGAGACGATCGCGTAGTAGACCACGAAGCACGCCGCCCCGAAGACCAAGATGAACGCGTACGCGCGCAGCAGACCGGTCTGGAACGATCGGGTGAGCGTGCCGAGCCACTGCGCCGAGATCACGCTCTCTCGCACCGCGCCGTCGAGCACGTGCGGGTCGACGTAGCGGCCGAAGAACGTGCCGAGCAGTTGCGAGCTGCGCACGAAGAGCCAGTCGAGTGCGGTGTCGACGTAGAACGCATTGGCGAGAAGCGGCGGCATGTGAATCGACTCGTTGCGCAGGCGTTCGACCGCGTTGCTCTGCGCGTTCGCCGTCGCGTAACGCAGATACGCGATGCCGATTCCGGCGAGCACGACGACGAAGGTGATCAGGCCGGTAAGCCCTTCGTTGACCGGCGTCGGACCGAGCACCGGATGCGGGAACTGGCCGGCAAAGAAGCGCGCCCAGAGCGAGTTTTCTCCACCGAACATGATCCAGCCGATCAGCACGGTAAAGGGAATGAGAATCGCGACCGGCACGGTCATGAACCACTGGGCATTCGGCGAGTGCGCTTCATGCGCTTCGGTCTGGTGCGCAACGTCCGCCGCGCTATCGGGAGTGCCGGCAAGTTCGGGATGACGGATGCCCAGATCCGAAGGATCGATCTCACCGCGATAGCTGCCGAAGAACGTCACGAAGAGCAGCCGGCACATATAATACGCCGTGATTCCCGCGGTGACGATGCCGACGACGTAGAGCCACACGTAGCCGTGCGCGAGCGTTCCGTAGATGACGAGGTCTTTACTGAAGAATCCGCTGCCGATGTATGGGATTCCGGAAATCGCGATCACGCCGGTCAGCATCGCGACGAACGCGAAGGGAAGCTTCTTCATAAGGCCGCCCATCTTGCGCACGTCTTGCTCGTCGTGCAGCGCGTGAATGATGATGCCGGAGCCCAGGAAGAGCTGCGCTTTGAAAAATGCATGCGTGAAGAAGTGCGCGACGCCTCCCTCGTACGCGCCGACGCCGACGCCCATGATCATGTAGCCGATCTGAGACATCGTCGAATAGGCGAGAATGCGCTTGATGTCCCACTGCACGCAACCCAAGATCGCCCCGACCAACGCGGTAAGCCCGCCGATCGTGCCGACGAGCACCTGCGCGTCGCCGTTCTGACTCCACAGCGGCGCGCACCGCGCCACCAGATAGACGCCGGCCGTGACCATCGTGGCCGCGTGGATCAGCGCCGACACCGGTGTTGGGCCTTCCATCGCGTCGGGCAACCACGTGTGCAGCGGAATCTGTGCCGACTTCGCAGCGGCACCGATGAAGAGACATAAACAGATCACGAAGAGCAGCGGCGTGCCGTACGACCCCGCGTACGCGAAGGCGTCGGCGAACGAGATCGAGTGCACGCTTGCGAAGATCGCGACGATTGCGAACATGATGCCGACGTCGCCGGCGACGTTGATGACGAAGGCCTTGCGCGCCGCCGCGACGGCCGATGGTTTGAAGAACCAAAAGCCGATCAGGAAGTACGAGGCCAACCCGACGAGACCCCAGCCGACCAAAAGCCCGATGAAGTTGTCGGAGAGCACCAGCGTAAGCATCGCAAAGACGAACAGGTTCATGTAGGCGAAAAAGCGCGCAAACGCGCGATCGCCGTCCATGTAGCCGATCGAGTAGACGTGGATGGCGAAGCCCACGCCGGTGATGATGAGCGTCCAAAGCAACGCGAGCGGATCGAAGAGCAGGCCGAAATTGAAACCCGGAATCCACTCGAACAGCGACTGATGGATGCCCAAGAGCCCGTCCGAGGTCTGCGTTGCAGGGCCCCACAGCAGCAGCGTGCCGACGAACGAGCCGCCGATCGCGGCCGATCCGAGCGGTCCCGCCGAGCGGCGCAGCTGCGGACCGAAGGCCCAGATCGCGATCGCGCTTGCGAGCGGCAGCAGCCACAACGCGATTAGTATCGGATACGACCCCTCGATCCCCATCACGTGATGAATCATCGCGCGCGATCAGCCTTTCATGAGCGCGACGTCATCCACGTCGACGTTCTTGGAGCTGCGGAAAACGGTAACGACGATCGCGAGACCGATCGCCGCCTCGGCGGCTGCGACCGTAATGACCAGGAACACGAAGATGTGACCCGCGTTATGGACCCAGGCGCGAGCGAAGGCGACAAAGAGCAAGTTCGCCGCATTGAACATCAGCTCGATCGACATCAACATGATGAGCGGATTCCGGCGAATCAGCACGCCGGCAACGCCGGTGAAGAAAATCACCGACGCGAGCGCGATGTAATTCGTCAGGGGTACGGCCATTGCGTTCACTGACCACCCTCCCGCAAGATCGCCTCGCGCATCTCGCGCTTGACGTCTTCTTCGCGCTTCTTGGTCGCGACGTAGGGCGCCTGATCGCCCGCCAGCAAAACGACGCCGATCACCGCGACCATCAAGATCAGCGCCGTGATCTCGAACGGCAAGAGATACGTGGTAAAGAGCGCCGTGCCGAAATCCGCGACCGATCCGAAGACGCCGGCTTCGCCGACGGGACCCAGTGACGATGGGCCGGCCGTCGCCGGCGGCGTGACGACCGCGCTGTGCACGAGCGCCCGCGTCAAGAAGCCTACCGCAATCAGCACCAAGGCCAGTGCCGGATAGGCGATGCGCGGCAGCCGGTCGGGACCGACCGAGAACGGCGCGATGCCGCTGCTGAGCAGCGCGATGACGAAGACGAAGAGCATGAGGATCGCCCCGGAGTAGACGATCAGCTGGATCACCGCCAAGAACTCCGCGTTCAGCGTGAGGTAGGTCGCGGCGAGCGCCGCGAAGTTCAGCAATAACGCGACGACGCTATAGACCGCCTTGCGCGCGGTGATGCACCATACCGCCGAAACGATCAAGATCGCCGCTAAAACCCAAAAAAAGATCATCGATCGAAATCCTGACCCTTCGCCCCGCTCTCGCTGGGAGCCGAAGGCCGAAGGACGGCGAGTCCCCGGCGCTGGGTCTTGAGTATCCGGCCGCGATGCGTCGCTTCGTACCCCTGAGCGACGTCGACGGTCGACTTGATGTCGGCAACGCGCCCAAGGTCGGAAGGAATGCCGTTGGGACGTTCATCGGGCGCGATGCCGACGCCGGCGTCTGCCGGCACCAGCAACCGGTCCTTGTCGTAGATCAAGGCGCCGCGGCGATAATCCGACATCTCGAAGCGCGGCGTCAGCACGATTGCATCCGTCGGGCACGCCTCCTCGCACATGCCGCAAAAGATGCAGCGCAACTCGTCGATCTCGTAACGGGCCGCGTGGCGTTCACCGGCCGACGTACGATTCTCCGGCGTATTCTCGGCACCGATCACCGTGATCGCATTGGCCGGACACGCGCTCGAGCAGAGCTCACAGCCGATGCAGCGTTCTTTTCCGTCGGCATACCGGCGCAACTCGTGCAGTCCGTGAAAGCGCGGGGCGTGCTGCTTCTTGACGGACGGATATTCGATCGTCGGCCGCTTTGCGAACATGAACCGGAACGTGATGCTCAACCCCTTGAGAATCGCCCCGACGTTGTAGAGCTGTTTTTTCATTTTGAAAGGCGCTCCGCCATTAGCCATGAAACGCGACCACGATTGCAGTGACGATGAGATTGAGCGTGGCGATCGGGAGCAGCACTTTCCAGCCGAACGCCATCAAACGATCGTAGCGGAAACGCGGCAACGTCGCCCGCAGCCACATATAGAAGAACATGAAGGCCGAGACCTTGATCACGAACCAGACGATGCCGGGGACCGGCACCGCGCCCAGGCCCACCGGCGCGTTCCATCCGCCCAGGAAGAGCAGCGCAGCGATGCACGATACGGTGAGCATATTGACGTATTCGGCGATGAAGAACAGCCCGAAGCGCAACCCCGAATATTCGGTGTGAAAGCCGGCAACGAGCTCCGTTTCGGCCTCGACCAGGTCGAAGGGCACGCGATTGGTCTCCGCCACCGCCGTGATGACGTAGATCACGAACCCGAAGAACTGCGGCGCGATGAACCACCACGTCGCTTGCGCGTTGACGATTCCGTCGAGCGAGGTCGTGCCCGCCAGAATCAGCACGCCGATCAGCGAGAGCGTCATGCCGAGCTCGTAGCTGATCATCTGTGCCGTCGAGCGCACGCTGCCGAGCAGCGGATATTTCGAGCCGGAAGCCCAGCCGCCCAGCGAGATCCCGTAGATGCCGAGCGACGTGATCGCGAGCACGAACAAGATGCCGGCGTTGACGTTGCCGATGGCCCACGTTCCCGCCGAGCTCGCGCCGAATGGAATGACGGCGTATACCGAAAACGCCGTGAGCAGCGAGATGAACGGTGCCAACCGGTAGATCAGCGGATCGGCGGATTTCGGCGTGAGGTCTTCTTTGAGGATCAGCTTCGCCGCGTCCGCCGCCGGCTGCATCAGCCCCCACGGTCCGACGCGATTGGGCCCCGGACGCAGCTGCATCCAGCCGAGCACCTTGCGCTCGGCGAGCATCGCGTACGCAAACGTCGTGACGACCACGAGCAGCAAAATCGCCGACTTGACGAGGATGACGACCCAATCCGGAATCGCTGCCAGGGCGCTCATGCTTGGATCACTTCACGCAAAAAGGTCCGAATGCGATCGTCGTGCGATGCCGTGCCGCCGCCGTCCCAAAGCGCGCGCGCTTCATACACGCCGTCGCCGGGCCGGCGCGCCGCGCCGCTGTGATAGAGCGCATCGCCGAATGCTCCGGCAAACGCGCTCTGAGCGCGCGCGATCACGGCGGCGTCCAGCTCTTCGACGGTCGGCAGCGAGAGATCGAACTGCTGCGCGAGGCCGATGAGCATCTCGAGATCGGAGAGCGGCCCAACCGGAGCTTGGAGCGACGCATTGACCGGCAGAATATCGCCGACGAGATTGATCGTCGTCCCGCTCTTCTCGAACGCGCCTTTCGCCGGCAGCACGAGGTCGGCAAGCCGTGCGGTTTCCGTCATGAACAGCTCGCTCACCATGACGAACGTCGTCGTTTGCAGCGCCTCGCGGATGCGTGGCCCGTCGAAGGCGTTACGCACCGGATTGACGCCGAAGAGGGAGAGCGCGGTGAGTTTGCCCGCCTGCGCCGCATCGAACATGAGCGCCGCGTCCATGCCGCCGTCGATCGGCAACATCCCCATCGCCTCGGCGCCGCGCGCATTCGGCTGGTCGCTCGCGATGTAGGTTGCGACCGTGCGCCCCTGCACGGCAGCCGCCAGCGCCTTGCCGAACTCCAGATCGACGCCGTCCCACAACAGAGCGACGCGGGCATCGGCCGGAATTTGCGCAAGCGTCTGCACGGCATCAGCCGCTGTGACGTCGTAGATCGTCGCGCCGCGCCGTTTCGCCTTGAGCGCCCGCAGCCACATCACCGGCGCGAGCTCGCTCGGCGGCTGACCCGCGACGAGGATTGCATCGGCCCGTTCGAGCGCACCATAGTCGCCGCCGAGCTTTCCCGGCGACGCCTGCCGCTGCCGGCTGCCTCGCCAGTCGAGATTGCGGATGCCGAGCGCCCGGAAGACGTGCTGCAGCAAGTACGCTTCCTCGTTGAGCAGCCGGCCGCCACCGATCGCGCCGGCGTTTTGTCCCGCTTCTCGCAGCGCACGAGCCCAAATCGAAAACGCGTCGTCCCAGCCGATCTGCACGAAACTGCCTTGCCGTTTGTAGAGCGGCTGCGTGATGCGTTCGGGCGAAGAGTAGAATCCGATGTTGTAACGTCCGCGATCGCAGAGCCAGCCGTCGGAGTACCGGTCGTCGTGTTCGACGGACATCGTCCGCAGCACGTTGCCGTAACGTACGTCGGCGAACATCTGGCATCCGACGGCGCATTGCGTGCAGGTCGTCTGCGTACGGTTCAAATCCCACGGGCGTGACTTGAAGCGGTAGGTCTTCGACGTCAACGCGCCGACCGGACACAGCTCCGTCACGTTACCGGTGAAGTGGTGGCGGTACGGTGCACCGGTCGCGGTGGCGATGATGTCGTTGTGGCCGCGATCCTTCACGATCAACTGGCGCTCGTCGGCGATAATGTCGTCGAAGCGCACGCAACGCTGGCAGACGACGCAGCGCTCCTCGTCGAGCACGATCGTTGGTCCGAGGTCGACGCCTTTCGGTTTGCTGAGCTTCGGATCGGCAACGTCGGAGCTGCCGCGCGCGTAAGCCATCGCGTAGTCTTGCAGATCGCATTCGCCGCCCTTGTCGCAGATCGGACAATCGAGCGGATGATTCACGAGGAAAAGCTCGAGCACCATTCCGCGACCCGCATCGACCTTCGCGTTGCGCGTGTGCACCACCATCCCCTCGGCCACAGGCGTGTTACACGCGATCTGCAACTTCGGCATGCCTTCGATCTCGACCAAGCAAATGCGGCAAAGCCCCGCCGGCCCGAGCTTGGGGTGGTAGCAATAGACCGGAATCTCTTGCTTGACCGTCTTCGCAGCCTCGACGAGCAACGTGCCTTTCGGCACGCTCACCGGCACGCCGTCGATGCTCAATCTGACGAGGTCGTCAGCCATCAAACCACGCTCCCATCATCGCCACCGCGGCGGTCGCTCGCGGGTCGGCTCCTCGCGCCACATCGTACGGTGCTCATGCTTCGACGGCTTCCTTGAGCATGCGAGCTTCGAACTGTTCGGGGAAGCGGTTGACGACCGAGAGCAAGAACGGTTCGATCGAGTCGCCGAGCGGGCAGAGATTCAAGCCGGTGATCGTGTGACCGACGCGCTTGATCATGTCGAGGTCGCTGCGCAAGGCGCGCCCTTCGACGAAGCGATGCAGCACGCGTTCCAGCCAATGACCGCCTTCGCGGCAGGGCGTGCATTGACCGCATGACTCGTGCGCGTAGAAGCGCACCATGTTGAGCGCAGCCTTGACGAAATCCGTCGTATCGTCGAACACCGTGAACGCGCCCGATCCGAGCATGGACCCGGCCTTCGCCATCGACTCGTAGTCGTACGGCCAGTCGAGGTGTTCCGAGAAGATACACGCCGACGAACCGCCGCCCGGTTGAACGGCCATGAATTTCCGGCCGGGACGCAGTCCGCCGGCGATTTCGATCAACTCGCGTGACGTCGTGCCGAGAGCGACTTCGTAGTTGCCGGGCTTTTGCACGTGTCCCGAGATCGAGACGACTTTGTAGCCCTTGCTGCGCTCGGTACCGGCGGCGGCGAACCACTCCCAGCCGCGTTCGAGAATCGGTACCAGATACGCCAGCGTTTCGACGTTGTTCACGACGGTCGGCTGACCGTACAGTCCGGCGACCGCGGGAAACGGCGGCTTGAGCCGCGGTTCGCCGCGCTTGCCTTCGAGCGAATTGAGCAGCGCCGTCTCCTCGCCGCAGATGTACGCGCCCGCACCCCGATGTGCGGTCACCTCGATGCTATAGTCCGTTCCGAAGAGATTCTTCCCGACGAAGCCGGCAGCACGCGCGTCGGCGATTGCCCGCATGAAGATCTCATAGCCGCGCTTGAATTCACCGCGGATGTAGATGTACGCGTGCGTGCAGCCGATGCCGTAGGCGCCCAGGAGTATGCCCTCCAGCACTAAGTGCGGCGTCTCTTCGAGCAACATGTGATCTTTGAACGTGCCCGGCTCGGCCTCGTCGCAATTGCAGACCAAGTAGCGCGTTTGATCGTTCTTCGGCAAGAACTGCCACTTGCGGCCCGTCGGAAAACCCGCGCCGCCGCGCCCGCGCAGACCCGACTTGTCGGCCGCCTCCATCACGTCGGCCGGTTTGAGCTCGCGTACGGCGCGCTCGAGCTGCTTGTAGCCGCCGCGCTCGCGATAGACGCCGATGTCGCGCAGATTCGCCTCGCCGATGCCGGCGGTGAGAACCTTAGTGACCGGCATTCAAGACATCTCCTTCTTGGCTTTCTTCGATGATCTCGGCGACGCCGCGCGCATCGCGCACGAGGCGCTCGCGCGAACGTCCGGTGAACGAAACGTCCTTGGTGACGAAGCGATCGAGCATGATGACGCCGCTGGGATCGCCGACGCCGCCCGGGTCGTTGGGCGTGGACGCGGTGAGCGTGCCCGGCGACTTGCCGCCGGTTCCAATCGACGTGTCCTGCTTCACCTTCCACGTGCGTTCGGGTTTCTCGGTCTGCACCATCGGCTCGATCGCATACGTGCCGTTGCGCATCGCCGCGATCATGTCGTCGATCATCGCCGGCGTCAAATCATACACGAACTCGAGATTGACCTGCATGCACGTTGCTCGATCGCACGCTGCCAGACATTCGACCTCTTCGTAGGAGAAAAGCCCGTCGTCGGTCGTTTCCAGGGGTCCGACACCGAGCTTCTCGCGGAAGTACGCCATGATCGATTCCGCGCCTTGCAGCTCGCACATCAATCCGCGGCAGACCTGCAGCACGTACTTTCCCACCGGCTTGCGGAAGAACAGCGTGTAGAACGATACCGTCGCCTCCACCTCAGCGATCGTGAGTCCGATCAGGCCGGCCGCAAACCGCATGGCGTCTTGCGACACATAGCCTTGACGCTCTTGGAAGAGGTGCATCATCGGCAAGAGCGCAGAGCGCGGCCGCTCGTACGTCGCGATCAAGGCCTCACACCGCGGGCGCAGCTCTTCTTGCAATCGCTCGAATGAATTCATCGATCCACCTCGCCGAAGACGGGATCCAGCGAGCCGATCATCACCACGAGGTCGGCGATGAGATTCCCCGGAGCGATGCCTTTGAGCGCTTGCAGATTGTAGAGCGACGCCGGGCGCGTGCGTACGCGGTAGGGACGGTTTTCGCCGTTCGAGACGACGTAGTAACCGAGCTCGCCGCGCGGGCCTTCGACGGCTTGATAGACGTCACCCGGCGGCACGCGGAAGCCTTCGCTGACGATCTTGAAGTGATGAATGAGCGCTTCCATCGAGAGCGCGATCGTCTCTTTGGGCGGCGGAAAGATCTTCGGATCGTCGATCGCATACGGTCCGGGCGTGCGTAGGTTTTCGCGCGCCTGCGCGACGATCTTGATCGACTCTTCCATCTCGTCCAAGCGCACGAGGAAACGCGCGTAGGCGTCGCCCTCGGTGCGCGTGGGGACGTTGAACTCGTACTGCTCGTAACCCGAATACGGGAAGGCCTTGCGCACGTCGTATGCGACGCCGCTGCCGCGCAGCGACGGGCCGGTGACGCCCCATTGTACCGCTTCTTCGACGCTCAAGACCCCGACGTCGATCGTGCGGTCCTGGAAAATCGGATTGGCCTGCAAGAGTCCGCGCAGCTCGCGCATCCGTCCGGGAAACTTTGCGATCAGCGCGTCGACCTTCTCGAGGTAGCCGTCGGGTGAATCGCCGTTGACGCCGCCGACCCGCAGGTAGTTGGGGTGCATGCGCGCGCCGCCGGTGGCTTCGGAGAGATCGAGAATGTTCTCGCGCAGATCGAAGCAGTAGAAAAAGACCGAGATCGCGCCGAGGTCGATGGCGTGCGTTCCGAGCCAGACGCAGTGTGACGCGATGCGCGTGAGCTCGGCAGCCATCACGCGAATGTGCTTTGCCCGTTCGGGGATACGGTCGGTGATGCCGAGCAGCTTCTCCACGGCCAACACGTAACAGAGTGCGTTCGAGGAGGGCGCGAGGTAGTCCATGCGCTCCACGTTGGTCTGCCCGTGCGACCAGAACAAGTTCTCGATGTTCTTCTCGATGCCGGTGTGCAGATAGCCGATCTCCGGGTCGGCTTTCACGACCGACTCGCCCTCGATCTCGAGCATGATCTGCAGCACGCCGTGCGTCGAAGGGTGCTGGGGACCCATCGACAGCACCATCGCGTTGCCCTCGTGCGAAACGATCTCGGGCGTAAGAGGCGTCGTGGAAAGGCTCACGATGCGTCATCCTGAGGTGCGAGCGAAGCGAGCCTCGAAGGGTCGCGCGCCTCTTTTACTTGCTCTTGCAACGCTTCGAGCGTCCGGCCCGACGGCGGCGTGCCGGCCTGAACGTTGCTCTTGAGTCCGAACGCCGGGCGCGGCGAACGTTCGCGCGCGGGTCCGCGCAATGGGTAGTCTTTGCGCAACGGGTGGCCTTCCCAATCGTGCGGCATTTGGATGCGCCGCAGGTCCGGGTGACCGTCGAAGGCGATGCCGAAGAGATCGAAGACTTCACGCTCGGCCCAATCGGCCGATCGCCACAGATCGCTCACCGTCGGGAGATGCTCGCCGTCCGCCAAGCCGCAGCGCACGCGCAGACGCGCCGGCGTGCCCACCTGGCCGACGGTTGCCGCCGCTGCCGGCAGCTTCAAGAGATGATAGACGACTTCGAAGCGCGGCGTGCGCTCGAGATAATCCACCGCGCCAAGGTCGAGCAGCATCGAATATCCCTGCGTTCGCAGCGCCTCCAGGCGCGCGCGCAAGTCGCGCGGCGAAACGACCTCGATGACGGCGTCATCGATGTCGGGACGCACGCCGGGCGGATCGATCGCGGTTCCCGCAATCGGCGGAGTTTGCGTACTAGGCATTATGAAATACTGTCCCTCGACTACGCTTTGCTACGCTCGGGATGAGATTACGAACGGGCCAGGATGCCGCCTCGGCCTCCCTCACGGATCTGTTGTTGAATCAAATTGACGGCATAGAGCAGACCGTCGGGGGTAGGCGGACAACCGGGGACGTACACGTCGACCGGAATGACGGTGTCGATCCCCTGGACGACGGCATAGTTATCAAAGACGCCGCCCGAACTCGCGCACGCGCCCATCGAGATCACCCACTTCGGGTCGGCCATTTGATCGTAGAGCCGCTTGACCACCGGCGCCATTTTCTGCGCCACGCGGCCGGAGACGATCATCAGATCGGCCTGGCGCGGCGAGCTGCGAAAGACCTCCGAGCCCAGTCGCGCGATGTCATACTCCGCCGAGGTGACCGTCATCATCTCGATCGCGCAGCACGCGAGGCCCATCGTCAGCGGCCACACCGACGAGCTCTGCGCCCAGCGCGCGACGTCGTCGAGGCGAGCCAGCAGAAATTGACCCGGGCCTATCTCCACACGAAGCCTCCCTTCTTCCACACGTAGGCGTAGCCGATTGCGAGCACGATCACGAAGATGACCATCTCGAGCAATCCGAAGACGCGCAAGGCGTGCATCTCCACCGCCCACGGATAAAACGAGGCCGCTTCAACGTCGAAGATGACGAAAAGCATCGCGATCAGGTAGAAGCGGACCGGGAAGCGCCCTGAAACGGCCGACGTCGGTTCGACACCGCACTCGTACGCCTCTTGCTTCTGCGGATTGGGCTTCGCGCGACCGAGCAGACCCGGCAAGAAGGTGAAGAGCAGCGCCGCCGCGAGCGCGACGCAGAGATAGATTGCAACCGGTCCATACGGATTCATCGCTTGTGATTTTTTTCACAAACTATGGACGTTACCTTGGCAAGGGTTGAAATTCTCCCAGCCAATCGTCGCTTATTGGCTGATCTACGATCATCC
Source organism: Candidatus Acidiferrales bacterium (assembly GCA_035504755.1). Lineage (GTDB taxonomy): Bacteria > Vulcanimicrobiota > Vulcanimicrobiia > Vulcanimicrobiales > Vulcanimicrobiaceae > Aquilonibacter. The sequence goes on along the minus strand of DATJRM010000003.1, from coordinate 23,904 downwards.
AATGGATCGATGGGAACCACATCGAATGCTCAGCCGTTGATGCAAGCGTAGGGGGGAGCATGCGGAAGTTGGTTCTCGGGCTCGTCGTGCTGCTGACGATGGGCGACAGTTGCAACAACGGCGTGGTGGGCGTACAAGATTACGGCGCCGTCACCGGACGCGTGCTCGACGCGACCACGAATCGGCCGATCGCAAATGCGTTCGTCTCGGTTGGCTCGCTCTTCGTCGTAACCGCCGATGCCGAAGGCGCCTTCACGCTCCCCCACGTGCCGGTCGGCCTGCAAATGGTGACCGCGCGCATGCCCGGCTTCACGACGGATAGCCTGCAATTGCGCGTTAAGAAGGATGAAACCGCGCAGGCCGGCTACCTCCGCCTCGTCTCGTTGACCAAGCCCGACGCCGTTCCGACCCTCCCGCCGCCGGCGACCCCGACCCCCGTCGTGAGCGCGGTGCCGACCTACGTGCCGCCGGGCTACACGCCGAGCGCGAGCCCGAGCACCGTCCCCAGCGCCGCCCCGGCAGCCTCTCCCGCACCATCGGGAACGTAGCCGCCTACCGCAATCGCAGACCGGCGAGATCGAGGTCGTACTCGATATCCTGGTAGATGTCGTCTGGGATCTCGCCCGAGCGCCGCATGCTCGAGATCGCGTGACGTTCGGCATCGAGCGCGCCGAGTTCGAGCCGGCGATCGGCTTCGCGCTCGTCGTCGAGTTCTCGTTCCGCCGCCTCTTCGTCGAGGTGGCCTTGCAGATGCGCGATCCGCCGCTCGTACTCGCCGAGGAGCCGTCCCGCCGCCTCGAGTTCGCCCGGCGTCTTCAAGGTGTTCTGAACCGAGCGAAGATAGCGCGCGCCGCCTTGGAGCGCCCGCACGCGAATCGCCATCTCTTGGCCTTGGCGCTTATCGGTTTCGCCCAAGCCCAGCCACGCGATCATGGGTCCGAGCGTGAGTCCGTGCAGCAGCAAGGTCACGACGATCACGCAGAGCGTGATGAAGATGATCTCGGCGCGACCGTGCAGCGGCGCACCGTGCGCGTCTACATAGGGAATCGCCAGCGCCGCAGCGAGCGAGATGATGCCGCGCATGCCGCTCCAGCCGAGCACCAGCAATTGTTGCCACGTCGGCAGCGGATCGCGCCGTGCGACGCCGGGAATCATTCGGCGTAGCGGCGCAACCGTGAAGACCCAGATCAGCCGCAGGACGATCACCGCGATGCTGATGATCACGGCGATCCAGACGTATTCGCCGACCTGGATCGAGCGGTAGATGAACGGCAGCGTCAAGCCGATCTGCAAGAACACCAGCCCGTTGAGCAGCAAGAGCATCACTTGCCACACCGAGTCGGCGATGACGCGGCCCTCCGCGGTGAAGACGACCTGCGAACGGCGGCTCAAGTACACGCCCGCCATGACCGCCGAGAGCACGCCGGAGACGCCGAACGCGTCCGCCGGCAGATACGCGGCGTACGGAGCCAGCAGCGCGACGACGTTTGCGACCGTCGCATCATCGCTGAAGCGCGTGAGCGCGCGCAACACGCCCTCGAAGAGGATTCCGACGACCAGGCCGCACGCGATGCCTCCGACCACGTTGAGCACGAATGCAAGCGGCGCGTCGGCCATCGAAAACGTGCCCGCCACGGCCGCGCCGAGCGCAAAACGATACAACACGAGCGCTACGCCGTCGTTGAAGAGCCCTTCGCCGGTGATGATCGACGCGATTCGCCGCGGCAGGGCAAGACGCTGGAAGATCGCCTCGGGGGCAACCGCGTCGGGCGGCGAAACGATTGCGCCGAGCACAAACGCCATCGCCCAATCGAAACCTGCGAGCGCATGAACGATCGCCGCGACCACGACGGTCGTGAAGATCACCAGGCCGATCGCGAGCGTTGAAATCGCACCCAGATTGCGTTTGAACTCCTGCCAATCGGTCGTCCAGCCGCCCGCGAAGAGCAGTGGAGGAAGCACGAGGTCGAAGAGGAGTTGCGGGTTCAGCCGCAGTCCGTGCAATCCGGGAATAAACGCGATGGCGATGCCGACGACGACGAACGCGATCGCGGCCGGAATCCGAAAGCGGCGCGCCACCACCGCAGACGCGACGATCGCGCAGAAGAGCCCGACGAGCAGCAGCGCCTGATCCACGACGAGACTAAATCGTCGAGCCCAGCGCGCGCAGGTCGAGCGCGATACCGCAGACCACGAGAAAGACGGCGTCGGCGCCGGCGGCAAGTCGCTGCTTCATCCGGCCCAAGACGTCGCGAAAGAGCCGCGCGGATGCAGCAACCGGCACGATGTCCCATCCGACCTCTTCGACGACGACGACGACCTGCGCCCGCGATTCGAGCATCGCTTGCGCAAGCTCCGCGGCCTCCGCGTCCATCCGCGCTTCAAAGGCCGCGAAATCGCGCTCGAGTACGTCGATGTGGGTCGCGATGCGCGCCGCAAGCCACGTTCCCAGCGCATCGACGACGATACACTGTTCGGGAGATCCCTCACGGAAAAGCGCGATCAGCGAATCGTGGCCGAGCGACGCGCTCTCGACGGAATCCCACGTTGCCGGCCGGTCGTGGACGTGACGCGTCAGCCGCGCATTCCATTCGCCGTCCGAGGCGTCGCGCATCGCCGTGGCGACGTAGCTCACGCGCCGGCCGGAAGCCTGCGCGATCTCGACCACGTAGCGGCTCTTGCCCGAGCGCACCGGTCCGGTGACGAGCGTCACGGCCATGCAGGGGCCTTCTCCGCGCACCGGTTGAATCATTGGCGGCATGATCGTGCGCGTGGTGCTCGTGACCGTGGGCATCCTGCTCATCGCAGCCAGCCTCAACGACGTCTTTCAATCGGTCATCGTTCCACGGGCGGTGGGGCGCCGGTTACGCCCGAGCTTCTACCAGTGGCGCGCGCTTTGGTCGATCTGGCCCGCGCTCGCGCACCGGATGCATCCGAATAACGAGACCGTCCGGGAAGACTTCCTCGCGGTCTTCGCGCCGCTGAGCCTCGTCCTTCAGTTGATGCTGTGGTCGCTCATGATGCTGCTCGGCTACGGGATCATCTTCTACGCGCTGCGCGACCAAATGCATCCGGCGCTGCGGAGTTTCTTCGACGCGTTCTACTTCGCCGGTACGTCGTTCTTCACGATCGGCTTCGGCGATTTCGTCGGCAACACCGGCCTCACGCGTCTTGCTTCGCTCGCCGCAGGAGCCTCGGGCTTCGGCGTCATCTCGACGACCACGGCGTATCTCTTCGCGCTCTTCGGCGCGTTTCAAGCGCGGGAGCAATTCGTCGTCACCGTCGGCGCGCGCGCCGGCGCACCGCCGAGTGGAGCGGGCCTGCTGGCGATTGCGGCTCATTCGAACATCATCAAAGATCTGCCCAACCTCATGCGTAGCGCCGAAAGCTGGTGCGCTACGCTCATGGAGACGCATCTCGCCTACCCGGCCCTGGCATTTTTTCGTTCCAGTCACGACTACGAGTCGTGGGTCGGGACGCTCGGCACCCTGCTCGACACCGCCGTCCTGTTGATCACGACCGTCGAGTGCGACGTCGGCGAAGCGCGTATTCTCTACAACATCGGGCGCCACGCAGTCCACGATCTCACGAAGTATTTTCACTTGGAGGGCGGCGACCACGACCCCGGCGTCACGCGCGATCAATTCGATCGCACCTGCGATCGCCTCGAACGCGCCGGACTCACGTTGCACGATCGCGACCGGGCGTGGGAACGCTTTTCCGCGTTGCGCAGCACCTATGCGACGCATCTGAACGCGCTCGCGGCGTTCTTCGACGTCCCGTCACTCCAGTGGGTCGACGTGCAATCGCTGGTTGGGAGCGAGCACGTGCGCCGGCAAATCCCGCCCGAGGTGCTTGCGAAGGTCGATGGGGATCAGAAACCGTGAGCGCGATCGGCCGTGTGCAAAAAGTGCAGCATGTCGCCCAGCGGGACCGCGAACCCGATCGAAGGCTCGTCATCGAAGCGTGAGTCCGCAAGGCCGATGATCTGCCCGGTGTCGACCAGAAAGACCGGTCCGCCGCTTTCGCCCGGAACGATCTGTAGCGTTACCTCGAGCGCATCGTTGCGCAGCGACGAGAGCCGCCCGGTGTCGAGGGAGGTGGCCAGCCCTAACTGCTCGTCCTCGAACTCGTCGGGAATCGGGTAACCGAGCAGTCCGACGTCGCGGCCGACTTGGGCCCCAAGGGCGCCCACGCTCGAGAGGCGCACGGCCGGGAGATTCGCTCGCGGCGTGCGCAGCAATGCGAGATCGGTCTCTTCGTTGCGGGCAACCACGCGCACCGCAACGCGCTCGCGGTTGTTTATCGTTGCCCGCAGGTCCCACGCGCCCTCGACGACGTGCGCAACGGTGAGAATATCACTGCCCCAAGAACCACCGGCCACGACGATGCCGGTGCCGTACGCCTCGTCGTAGCTATCGCTTTTCTTGTCGGGGGGAACGCGCATCGTCAGCAACACCACCGACGGCTTCAGGGTGCGCACCACCGCCACGAACCGGTCGTCCGGGTAGTCTCGCGCGCACGCGGCAAGCGCGCAAAACGCGAGCAGCGCGACTATTACGCGCACTCGGCGATCCTCTCGCGCAGCGCATCGAGGCCGGCACCCGTACGCGCGCTCGTCTCGACGAAACCGTCGGCGTGCGTGCCGTGCGCGGCGTCGATCTTGTTGAAGACGGTGATGGCGGGCTTCGCGCCGAGTCCCAGTTCGTGCAGCAGCGCTTCGACCGCCGCTTGCTGCCGCGGCCAATCGGGGTTCGAGGCATCGATGACGTGAACCAGCAGGTCGGCTTCGCTCAACTCTTCGAGCGTGGCCCGAAACGCATTCACCAGATCCTTCGGCAGATCGGTGATGAAGCCGACCGTATCGGCCACCCGCACGTATTCGCCGGGCCGCACGTAGACACGGCGAATGGTCGGATCGAGCGTCGCGAAGGGCTGATCGGCAACCAGCACGTCGCTGCGCGCGAGCGCGTTGAGCAGCGACGATTTCCCGGCGTTGGTGTAGCCGACCAGCGCCACGAGCGGCTCCTGATGCGGTGCGCCGCGACGGGTGGCGCGCTGCCGGCGCACCTCTTCGAGTTGACGGCGCAACACGCTGATGCGGCTCTGGATGCGGCGCCGGTCGACCTCGAGCTTGGTTTCACCGGGGCCGCGCGTGCCGATGCCGCCGCCGAGGCGCGAAAGGTCTGCTCCGGCACCGATCAGATTCGATTGCCGATAGCGTAGTTGCGCGAGCTCGACTTGCAGCTTGCCCTCGCGGCTGCGTGCATGACGCGCGAAGACGTCGAGGATCAGCATCGTGCGGTCGACGATCGGTACGGTGATGATCTTCTCGAGGTTGCGACGCTGACGCGGACGGAGATCGTTGAGCACGAGGACGAGATCGGCTCGCGTCTCACGCACCAGAGCGGCGATCTCGTCAACTTTGCCGCTGCCGACGAGCGACGCCGGATCGAGGCGTTCGCGCTTCTGCACGACGCGCGCGACGATCTGCGCCCCGGCGGCGTGCGCGAGCGCTTCGAGCTCGACGAGTTCGGGCTCGATCGGCCGCTGCCGGTCGCTCAGGTCGGCAGCGACGACAATCGTTCGATTAGCCAGCGGAGTCCCTCGTTGTAATTCGGTCCCGGACGAAAGAGCGCGTTTTCCACGCGCGGGTCGGTGGCGGTAAAGACGTGTCCTTCGCGCACGGCGCGCAGGCTCCGCCACGGCTCGCGCATGCGCACCGCGTCGAGATCGGTGTCGTGGCCCGTGACGATCGCGTCGGGCTGCGCGCGCAGCAGCGCCTCTTCGCTGTACTCTCCCCACGGCGCACGCATATCACGTGCGGCATCGCGTCCGCCCGCAAGTTCGATCAGCGTTCCGATGTACGAGTCCGGCCCGGCCGTCCAAATCGGTCCCGTTCCGATCGCAATGAAGACCGAGGGCCGGTATGCGCGGCGTCGCACCGATGCCGTGAGCGTCGCCGTCTCTTTGCGCAAGGATGCGATCTCTGCCACGGCCTGCGCCCGATGACCGGTCAGGATACCGAGTTGCAGCAGATCGGCAAAGATGTCGTCGTAGCTATCGTCGGGGATCAGTACGACGCGAATGCCCGCTCGACGCAGCGGCGCAGTCAAGCGCGACTGGGATGGAATGCCGGCGACGAGATCGGGACGCAACGCGATGATGCGCTCGGCATCGACGCTTTCGAAGTCGCCGACGACCGGCAGCGCGCCGGCGTCGGGAACGTCGCCGGAGAATCGCGAGACGCCCACCAAATCCGCGCGCGCGCCGACCGCGACGACGTCTTCGGCGAACGACGGCACGAGCGTCACGATACGAAGCGCCAGGATCGCATGAAGCAGCATGACCGTCCCTTCGCGGCAGGTGTCGCGGCACGCCTCTCCAATACTCGCGGCCTAGACTTGCGCGCGGGGAAGCCGGTGAGATGCCGGCACGGTCGCGCCACTGTATGCGGGAAACCGCGAGTCAGGATACCGCCGCAAGTCATACAGCATTCACCTGCCTCGCATGAAGGAAGGACTGCACCATGGCGTTCTCGGCCGTGCTGCGCGTGCTCGCCGCAGCCGTTGTTCCGATCTCTCCCTCTCCCTCGCCGACGCCCTCGCTGCCGCCGCAGATCGCACACGTCGTCACGGCGGATCGCTCCGACGAGACGCTGCGCAACAGCGTGCGCACGATCTACGTCGTCACCGCCGCCGACATCGCGCGCAACGGGTACCGCACCGTTGCCGACGCCCTCGCCAACGTGCCCGGCGTCGAGATCGCAAACTACGGCCCGATCGGCGCGTCGGCACAGTATGGCATTCGCGGCAGCAGCTCCGCGCAAGTGCTGGTGCTCATCGACGGGCAGCCGGCGCCCGGCGGGCTTGCAAACTCGGTCGAACTCGCGAATCTCTCGACGTTGAACGTGGCGCGCATCGAGATCGTCGAGGGCGGCGGCTCGACGCTCTACGGCACCGGCGCGGTTGGCGGTATCATCAACATCATCACCACCACGCAGAATGCGCCGTCCACCGCAACACTACGCTACGGCACCTTCGACGATCGGGAACTCCAGGCCGGCGGCTACGGCTTCGGCTTCGAGCGCATCGTTTCCAATAATGCCTATGCCCTTCCGCAAAGCGAAACGCTCGGCGTGCTCAATCCGACGACGCGCGACAACAGCGACTACGAGTCGACGACGGCGCGCTATGGATTCGATCACGAGCTCGGCGCGCTCGATGCGTCGCTGCATCTCTCGCTCGAGAGCGACGACGTCGGGGCGATAGGAGCGTTCCCATACTACTCGGAGACGAGTCGCGAGCACGACGTCAACGAAGATGCCGCTTTGAACTTCTCACTGCTGCATCCGCAGTCGACCGCAAGTCTCAGCCTCGACGGCTCGGATCAGCAGATCACGTTTGCGTGCAATGAGGCGGTCGACGTCAACTGCTATCAGGCCGCCCAGTCACTTTCGACCGAGGTCCGCTCCGGCGTAAACCTTCGCGACGTGGTGCGCGGAAGCGACGAACGCATCATCTACGGCATCGACCTCTCGCGCGGGGTCGTTGCCGTCAATGACGGAAACGGCGACCCGGTTGCAACCGACGCGCTCGCGCAAAGCGCGGCCTACGTGCAGCAAACCTGGATCGGCGTGCGCGATGAATTCTACGCGGGCATCCGCGGCGAGCGCGATGGTGCGCTCGGCGGGGAGTTCTCGCCGTCCATCGGTGCCCGCTTCGATCTCTCGAACTCGCTCTGGCTCAAGGCCAACGCAGCAACGGCTTTCCGCGCGCCCAACGCGAGCGAACTCTACTACCCCAATTACGGCAATCCCAATTTGCAGCCGGAGCGGTCGAAGGTGGGCGACGTCACACTGAACGACAGTGACATACTCGGCGGCGCTTCACTGGGGTGGTTCGATAACTACACGCACGAGCTGATCGTGCTCGACCCGGCGAACAACTATCTACCCGAGAACATCGACCAGGCCCACATCTCCGGGTTGACGTTCGAGACGCAGACGGTTCCGCTGCACGGTATCAGCGCGACGCTCAACGCAACCGATCTCTACCTCGCACAGGATCTCGACGCGCAAGCGCGTTTACCCGACGATCCGGTCTTCACCGTGACGCTTGGGCTGCGCTATACCGGCGGACCGCGCGAACTGCTCGACGAGGCCGGCATCAGCGAGCGTGCGGTCGGCGAGCGCGGGTTCGTCGATCCGACGCAGCCGCTCTTCTATCAACCGGCCGCGTACAGCACCCTCACCGCGTATGCACGTTTCCGTCTCGCGCCGCGGCTGCTCCTGACGTTGCGCGGCTACGATCTCGGCAACGAACGCTACGCCGAAGTCGCCGGCTACCCCATGCCGGGGCGGACGTTCGCCATCGAGCTGCGTTCGCGTTAGACCCCGAGCAGCGCGAGCAGATGCGGCCAATCACGCGCACGATCCACGTACGGATCGTGCGCGTTGTGGGGCCGTGTGAAGAGAATACCGCGTCCGCTAAAATGCTCGAGTGCGTGTAGGCTGTCGTCCACGAGCACCTCGACCGCGAGTACGTTCTTTTCACCGCAGAAAACCAATCGATCCGGTGGAACGAACGGCACGTAACGCCGTAGCCACGCGAACTTCTCGGCGAATGCGTGCGGGACGTACATCGCCGAGCTGCAGATGAACAACTCGTGCGCGCGGGAGAGCGACGCGACGCCTTCCAGCGCGCCCTCGACAGGCAGTAAACCAGCGAAGAATCCCGGGCGATGCGCACCGCGCATGAGTTCTTGCGGATCGGTCGCGGCGAGCACGCCGTCGACGTCGATGGCGACCCGCACTAGCAGAGCTGCCGCGCCGCCGCAAGCGCTTCGGCCAAACGGCGGTTGCGCGCTTCATCCAACACCGCAACACGAATCAAGGTCCGCAGTTCCAGGCCTTCGTAGCTGCGGCAGTCGCGAACCACGACACCTTCGTCGACGAGCGCCGCGATGAACGCATCGAACCGCTCGAACGGCACCGGCACGTCGACCAACAGAAAGTTAGCACACGAGTTGAACACGGGAAACCCGCAAGCGGCTAGGTCGCGAGCCAAGTCTTCTCGCGCGCGAAGATTGCGCTCGCGCGTGCGCCGTATGTAGTCATCGTCGCGCAGGGCCGCGCATGCAATCTCCCGATCGAGCGTCCCGACCGGCCACGACGGCGCGAGCGCGCGCATCCGGCGCGCCAGATCGGGATGCGCGAGCGCATATCCGATGCGTACGCCGGCAAGCGCGTAGAATTTCGTCAGGGAACGCACGACGACGGCGCAACGCGAACGAACCGCCTCGCGCGCAATCGATCGCTCCGGCACGTAGTCGATGAACGCCTCGTCGACGATCGCGGGACGCCGCAATTCCTCGCATGCCCCCAAGACCGCCAGCGTTTCGCGATGCTCGAGCGCGGCACCGGAGGGATTATGCGGCGTGTTGACGATCGCACCCGCGTCCGCGAGCGCGCGCAACCGTGCCACGAACGCGTCGACGTCGAATTCGAAGGTTTCAGGAAGCGGGAAGGCACGAAAGCGGACAAGCGCCGCGTTCGTCGCACGGCGGTATTCGCTGAACGCCGGCGTCGGAACGAGCCAGTCGCCCCTTGCGCCGGCGCGCAGCGCGAGGTCGATCAGCGCGGCGCTACCATGACCGAGCACAACCGACTCGCTCTCGATATCGAGCGCTGCAGCGATCTGCGCGCACAGCGGCGCATATGACGCGCTCGGATACGGAGCCAGCAGCCGTGGCCGCGCGGCGAACTCGGAAAGCACGCACGCCACGCCGGCCGGCGGACCGTCCGGTGCAATGTTCGCGCTGAAATCAACGAGCGCCGACGCATCCGCACCATACGCACGCGCGACGGCTTCCACATCCCCGCCGTGCACGACGCTCATGCACGTAGCCACGCGAACGCGACCGCACCGGCGTAGGCGAGCGCCGCGGCGGCGACGGTCACGCGCATGGCGCGGCGCAAGTCGCCGGTCGAAGGTAAGCGGAACTCCGCGCCGAGGAGCGGCGTGTCGTGCGGTGCGCCTTCATAGCTCGATCGCCCGCCGAGGCACACGCCGAGCGCACCGGCCATCGCGGCTTCGCTCACGCCCGCGTTCGGGCTGCGATGTTTTGCGCCGTCGCGCACCGCGATGACAAGCGCACCCCAACAGCCCGCGCCGAGCGCGATCAGCAACGCACTCACGCGTGCCGGAATCCAATTCACGAGATCGTCGAGCCGCGCAGCGACACGGCCAAAACGCGTGTACGGCGGTTCGAGGTGCCCGATCAGCGAATCGAGCGTGTTGATCGCCTTGCACGCGAATACGCCGGGCAACCCGAATGCGCAAAGAGACATCACCGGCGCGACGATACCGTCGCAGAGGCTCTCGGCGAGCGACTCGATCGCGGCGCGTGCGACACCGGCCTCATCGAGATCGCTCGTGTCCCGTCCCACCATGCGCGCGACCGCATCGCGAGCAGCAGCGAGCTCGCCGCGTTCGAGTGCATCGCGCACCACAGCCGCGTGATCGAGCAAACTCTTGGCGGCAAGCGTACTCGCGGCCGCGACGGCGCGTAGCGCGAAGGGCGCGCGATCGAGCGCTGCACCGGCCGCCGCCGCGCCGGCGACGATGACTGCCGTCACCGCTGCGCCGCCGCGGAGATCGTCACCGATATACGCTCGCGCGCAACGTTCAGCACCGCGCGTTGCCGCAGCGATGACGCTGACGGGATGCGGCAGCCCAGACGGGTCCCCGATGAGCGCATCGAGCAGCACGGCACCGAGAACCGTCGATGGCGTACTCACCGGGCAAGCGCGAGCGCGGGGACGAGAGCGCGCAGATCGAGCGCGCGCTCGACGGTATCGGCGAGCCGGTCGAGCCGTTCCTCACGGCGCGTTTGCACGAACGCGAATGCCGCGGGAGCGGAACGACCGCGTAGTGTCCGCGCCCAACGGACGAAGGCGTGGCGCACCTCGTCACATGCGAAGAGCCCATGAATGTAGCTGCCGATGAGCCGTCCTCCGGGCGAGACCGCACCGTCGCGATGCGCAGCGCCCGAGCCGGCGCGCAAAACGTGGGTGAACGGCTGCGTCGACCCGTAGTCGGTCACGCCGGTGTGAATCTCGTAGCCCTCGATCGTCACCCTGGAATCGAAGATGTGCGCTACGCCTGCGACGGGTACCGTCGTCTTTTCGGCCGCGAAAACCGAGTGCACGCCGAGCAATCCGAGTCCGGCGCACGAACCGCCGCGCTCGACCGAAAGCGGGTCCTCGATCGTGAGTCCCATCATCTGCATGCCGCCGCAGATGCCGAGCACGATCCCGTCCTCGCGCTGCGAGAACGCGCCGATCGCGCGATCGAGGCCACGGTCGCGCAGCCAACGCAGATCGCCGATCGTGTCCTTCGTTCCGGGAAGAATCACGACATCGGCCAAACCGATCGGCCCGGGCGAGCGCACGTAGCGCACCTCGACCGACGGCTCTTCGTCCAGCGCGTCGAAGTCCGTAAAATTCGCAAGATGCGGAAGCGCGACGACCGCGACCCGCAGGCGATCGCCTCCGTCGCTCCAATCGCGTTCGAGCCGCCGCTCGATGGTGACGCCGTCCTCTTCATCGAGCCCGGTCGTGTCGAGGTACGGAATCACTCCGGCACACCGGACGCCGACCCGGGCGTCGAGTGCGGCGATTCCGGTATCCAGCAGCGACGCGTCTCCGCGAAACTTATTGAAGGCGTAGGCAGCGATCCGGGCACGGTCCACATCGTCGAGCAACGCGAAGGTTCCGGCGACCGCCGCAAACGCACCGCCGCGATCGATATCGGTCACCAATAAACAGCGCGCGTCCGCCAAGTGCGCCACGGACATGTTCACGATATCGCTCGCGCGCAGATTGATCTCCGCGGGCGAGCCCGCCCCCTCGATCACGAGCAGCTCGAACTCGGCCGCGAGCCGCTCGTACGCAGACACCACGTGCGGCCAGAATGCGCGTTTACCCCCGCCGAGAAAGTCGCGCGCATGGAGCGTTCCAAAGATCTTGCCATTGACGACCGCCTGCGAACCGGTCGCCGACATCGGCTTGAGCAATATCGGATTCATGTCCGCGCGCGGCGCGAGGCCCGCGGCTTGCGCTTGCAGCGCCTGCGCGCGTCCGATCTCGAGCCCTTCAGGCGTCGCCGCCGAGTTGAGCGACATGTTCTGCGCCTTGAACGGTGCAACGCGCACACCGCGCCGCGCGAAGATGCGACAGAGCGCGGTCGCGACGAGCGATTTACCGGCGTGCGATGCGGTACCCAAAACCATGAGCGCCGCCGCGCGCTCGCCTAGCATCCGCTTACCATGCGCGTGACCACGGCGGACCGGGATGGGCTTCGTCGCGCAGTCGTGCGTCCACGCCATGCGCCGCATCGCGCATGCGCGCGCAGAGCCAAAGCACGTCTGAGAGACGATTGAGGAAGCGCAGGACGTTCTTCTGCACCTCTTCGCCCGAGGCCATCAGCCGCACCACGTTGCGTTCCGCGCGGCGGCAGACCGTGCGCGCAACTTCGAAGTGTGCACTCGTGCGGTGACCGCCCGGCACGGTCCAATCGCGCATCACGCCGGGCGTCGCTTCAAAGCGTTCGACCAACTCGTCGAGCATCGTCACCAGCTCATCGCCGATAATCGCCACGTCCTTGCGGCCGCCGGGCTTCGTCGAGATTGCCGAACCGACGGGGAAGAGCAAGCGCTGAATGCGCAACACCGTTGCCGCGAGATCGGGATCGTCGCAGAATGCGCGGGCAACGCCGAGCACGCTGTTCAACTCGTCGACGCAACCCGACGCCTCGACGCGCAACTCGCCCTTTGAGAGGCGCGCACCGCCCGGCGACGCGGTGCTGCCGTCGTCACCGCGGCGCGTTGAGATCGAAGCCACGATGAGCAATCACACGAAGCGCGACGTGCGTACCGGCAAACCATGCCGCGTTTATCGCAAAGATCGAGATCAGCCAGCGCGGCGCGTACGCATCCCACCCGCCGAGTGCAAAGCTGAAGAGCACGAGCACCACTTCGAAGCTGACAAACGCCGCGAGAAAGGCCGCGAACGGATTGGCGGACACGATACGTGCGACGCCGTACGACACGAACGCGGCCAACCCAAGCGCAACGCCCCAGGCAAGCGTCGACGGATCGCGCGGGTAGGCGTGCAGCGTAAATCCCAAGGCCTGATCGATGAGCCAGATCGCGCCGACCACGACCAGCGCGCTGCGCCGCGGCAAATTCGAAGCCGCCACGGCGGAAATCGCCGCGAACGGCAGTACGCAGCCGAGCGCCGAGCACGCGGTGCCGATGGCAAGAAGCGCAAGAAACGGAAAAGCGACGAACATCTCGTGACCCTTTCGCGAGGTGCCGGAGGTGCAGAGGCTCGCCGACGTATCTGGCTCCGCGGGAATCCCCGCTTACAGTGGCGCGACCGCGCCGGGTTTGCACCGGCTTCCGTCCACGCGAGCCCTTCGTAGTTCATAGGTAGGGCGGTGTATCTCCTTGCGCCAACGCGGCTACCGATGGTATCGCTGCGTTTCGCGCTGCTCATCTCGATGGCGCTGCTGGCCCTCTTCGGGAGTCTGCTAGCCGGTGGAAGCGCCATCGCGCCCGCCGACATCGCGAGCGCGCTGCTGCATCCGCATCAAACCAGCGACATCGCCACGATCGTGTGGCAGCTGCGCATGCCGCGTGTCGTGATCGCAGCGGTCGTCGGCGCGGCGCTTGCAATCGGCGGCGCGCTGCTGCAGGGGATGCTCCGCAATCCGCTCGTCGATCCGTACCTCACCGGCGTGAGCGCCGGGGCCGCAGCGGCCATCGCTCTTGCAATCCTAGCCGGTGTCGCAGCACCGGCGCTGCCGGCGCTCGGATTCGTTGCGGGGCTGCTCACCGCCGTGCTGGTCGCAGCGCTCGCGCGCCGAGGCAGCGGCGTCGATCCCAACCGTTTGATCCTTGCCGGCATCTCGATCTCGGCGCTCTTCTCCGCGGTCGTCGCTTTTGCGATCGCGCGCTCGAACTCGCTCGACGCGGCACAATCCATTCTCGCCTGGCTCGCCGGATCGCTGGCGGGACGCGGGTGGAACGATCTGCTTTTCGCTTTGCCGTACTTGGGCGCGGGCACGCTGCTAGCGCTGCTTGCCGCTCCGGCGCTCGACGCGCTGCGGGTCGGTGACATTCGCGCGCGCGCCGTCGGGGTCGACGTCGATCGCGCGCAATGGTTGATTCTCGCGTCGACGTCGCTGCTCGCCGCCGCGAGCGTCGCACTCGCCGGCATGATCGGCTTCATCGGGCTCATCGTGCCGCACGTCGCCCGTCGCCTCGTCGGCTCGAGTGCGCGCTTCTTGCTGCCGGTTTGCGCGCTCTTGGGCGCCGCGCTGTGCGCGCTTGCCGATGCGATCGCGCGCAGCATCGTGGCACCGTCGGAGTTGCCGATCGGCGTACTGCTCGCGTTCATCGGCGTTCCCGCGTTTCTCTATCTCTATCTGCGTCAGGAGCGTCCGGCGTGATCGCGCTCGAGTCGCTTGCGGTCGGTCTGGGCGGCCGCACGTTCGTGCGCGACATCGATGCGCGCATCGCTGCCGGCGAGTTCCTCGCCGTGCTCGGCCCCAACGGGGTCGGAAAGACGACGCTGCTGCGCACGATCTGCGGCATCGTTCCGGCGAGGGCGGGACACGTCGAACTCGACGGCATGGCGCTGCGTTCGCTCGCTCCGGCGGCGCGAGCGCGGGCAATCGCATTCGTCACCAGCGACGACGCCATGATCGAAACGCTGCGCGTGCGCGACGTGGTCGCGATCGGCCGGTATCCGCATCATCCGTGGTGGGAGTGGAACGAGAATCTTTCGGACGACGCCGCGATCGAGCGCGCGCTCGAGGCCGTCGCCTTGCGCGACGCCGAGCAACGGCCGTTTACCACGCTCTCGAGCGGCGAGCGGCAGCGGGTATGGATCGCGATGGGCCTAGCTCAGGAGACGCCGGTGTTACTGCTCGACGAACCGACGAGCCACCTCGACGTACGGGTCGCGCACGAGATTCTCGCGCTTCTGCGCAGGCTCGCGTCTCGAGGACGCACCGTCGTCTGCGTGCTCCACGATCTCAACGACGCCGCGGCGTACGCCGACCGGTTGATGTTGCTCGGACGCGAACGCATGCTCGCCTGCGACGTACCGGACCGCGTGCTGACACCATCGCTCATCGAGCGTGCCTACGGAATCACCGTGGCGCGGGTGGAAACCCCGGCCGGCCCCCGGGTTTTCGCGCACGTACCGAAGTGAGCTGCCGAATCGCCGACCCGATGACCCAGCCGCGCTGACCGCGCAGCGGACCCGCGGTAATCACGATACCGACGGCGTCGTCGGGCTGGGGGACGTATTTCGACTGCACGAAATCCGCAACGCAGCTCTCAACCATCGCGCGTGTTCCCGGTCTCACCAAAGTGGCGTGCGGCAGCAACGCCTTCATTTGATCGAAGGTGCCGCCTTCGTAGTCGCGCAGCCGGAAACGCGAGTCCCACACGAAGACGTCGGGATCGTCGGTCGTGCCGTAGAGCACGACGCGGTCATTTGGATGCACGCGGCAATCGGCCAGCACGGCAACCGGCGAAAGCAGCGCCAGCATCAACACCAAGACGCTAACCGATCGCATCGGAGCCTCCCGGTTCGTGGACGCGAATCGCCAGCACGGCGATGTCGTCGCGCGTGCGGTTCCCCTCGAGTGCCTTGACCTGCGCCACCAACTCGTCGGAGAGCAACTGCGGCTGCGGATTGCTGGCCGCGATCAAATCCATCGTCCCACGCTCGCCGAGCTGGTCGCCTTGCCGGTTCCGCGCTTCGGTCAACCCGTCGGTTACCAGGACGAGCGTGTCACCATCCTCGAGATACAGTGTCTTGGTTTCGAACGGCTCCTCCATCACGCCGAGCACCGGCCCGGTCACAGCCAGTTGCTGCACGTCATCCGCGCGCCGAACGAACGCGGAGTCGTGTCCCGCGCTCGCGTAACGAAACTGCAGGGTCTGCGTGTCGAGCACGCCCACGAACATCGAAACGAAGAGATACGGATTTTCCACCGTTTGGGCAAACGCGGTGTTGAACTCCGCCAGCATCGCGCCGGGATCGCGGCGGCGCAGCGCAATGCCGCGAATCGTGAACTTGATGAACGCGGTCAACACGGCGGCGTCGACGCCTTTACCGCTGACGTCGGCGATGAATACCATTGCAAGCGTGTCGGATAGGCGATACACGTCGAAGACGTCGCCGCCGACGGCCAAGTGGCTGCTTGCCGACAAGTAAGCGCTCCCCACCTCACAGTTCGGCAGCGGAACGTGCTCGCTGCGAAACGCCCGCTGCAAGATCTCCGTGGTCGTCCGCTCCTCCTCCAACTCACTGACCAAACGCGAGCGCAAGCCGTTCAAGAGAATCGCCAGCAGACCGAAAAGCGCAAGCCAAAACGTTCGGCTCCACGTGTCCCGATCGATCTGCTCCTGCGTCATATGCCCGAGCTCGGTGTTGCGCTCGGCCAGCGCGTTGCGGATGAACTCCGCGGTGCGATTCTCATAGTCTGAGAACGCTTTGTTCTCTTTATCTATTTCCGCAACTTCGGTAACTTCACGGATTGGGTTGGTCAGCAGCGGCACAGCGATCTTTTGCCGCCAGTTGTTCTGCAGGGAGACGTAATCTTCGAGCGTGCGCGAGGCTTCGGGGAGCTCTTGGGTCGTCAACAGTTTGGCAACCTCGGCGACCTTCTCGTCGAAGTCGTGCGCCGTGCTGTCGTATTGCTGCACGTAGAAAGGATCTCTGGTTAGGACGTAGCCTCGAACCGAGTTTTCCTCGTCCGTCTGCAGTCGCAACAATTCTTCGAGGTCGAGCTGTGCTTGCACGATGCGCGACTGGGCGTCGAACGTCCGCGCAATATTTGCGCGCGTGGCAAACGCGCCCTGGACTGCGATAATCAGCACCAACGCGAGAAAGGCCGTCCAAATCAAGGCCCCAGGGACGCGAAGGAACGGCGTCCGGGACTTCACGGTCGGGCGTGTTCGCCGGGGGGTCCGAGCATCGAGCCTTCCGAAATCGTCTCAGTCATGCAAATGCAGATCAAGCCGGGTCTCTTCAAGTCGTACGACGTTCGTGGGATTTATCCGTCAGAGCTCAACGACGATATCGCCTACGCCGTCGGACGCTGCTTCCCGTCGCTCGTCGGCGGCCGGCGCATCGTCGTCGGCCGCGATATGCGGCCCACCGGAGAGCGGCTTTTTGCGGCATTTGCACGGGGTGCGACCGAAGCCGGAGCCGACGTTACGACGATCGGCATGGTTTCGACCGATGCGCTCTATTTCGCCGTCGGCAAATACGGATTCGACGGCGGCGTGATGATCACCGCATCGCACAATCCGGCCCAATACAACGGCATGAAGTTTACGCGTGCGCTCGCCGAGGCAATATCGCTCGACACAGGACTCTCGCAGATTCGCGACCGAATCGCCTCAGGCAACCTGCCGCCCGCCGCCGAGGCGCCGGGCAAAATCACGGAACGCAACATCCTCGACGAGTTCGCCGAACACTGTCTCTCCTTCATCGACCGCAGCACCGTCGAACCATACAAAATCGCCATCGACGCGGGCAACGGTATGGCGGGCGAGACCGTACCGCACGTGTTCAAGCACCTCCCTTGTGACGTGATTCCGCTCTTCTTCGAGCTCGACGGAACCTTTCCGAATCACCCGGCAAGCCCGATCGAACCCGAGAACATGCGCGACCTGCAAGCGGCGGTCCTCAAACACCGGTGCGATCTCGGCGTCGCCTTCGACGGCGACGCCGATCGCATGTTCATCGTCGACGAGAAAGGCGATCTCATCGACGGCAGCACCGTGACCGCGCTCGTCGCGCTCAACACCCTCAAGAAACATCCGGGCGCGAAGATTCTCTATAATCTCATCTGCTCGCGGAGCGTGCCGGAACTGATCGAGCGCGCCGGTGGTATTCCGATTCGCTCGCAAGTCGGACACTCGATCATCAAAAAGACGATGCGCGAGCAAGATATTCTCTTCGGCGGCGAGCACTCCGGGCATTTTTATTTCAAAGACAATTGGTACGCCGACTCCGGCATGATTGCGCTCATGGAGTGCTTGGAAGTTTTCAGTGCGGCTCGCAAACCCGTAAGCGAAGTCATCGCGCCGATCGACACGCGTTTTCGTTCCGGCGAAATCAACAGCCAGGTCAAAGACATTCCGGCCAAGCTGGCCGAGTTGCAGTCGCATTATTCGGACGCGCAGATCGATCATCTCGACGGCGTTACCATCTCGTATCCCCACTGGTGGATGAATGTGCGCCCGTCGAACACCGAGCCGTTGCTGCGCCTCAACGTCGAAGGGGATACGAAAGACCTGATGGAGACGCATCGCGACGAAGCGCTAGCGATCATTCGCGAATGAGGGCTCGTTGTCCAGAGTAGACGCCGACGCGATGCGCCGGTACGAACAGACGCGCGACGATCTCGTCGCGCGTCTGATCGTCATCGAGAACTCGCTCGGCGAGAACCGCCGCAAAACCGTGGCCCGTGCACGGGCGCGTCTGGAGTGCGGAAAGTTCGTGCTCGCCGTCGTCGGTGAGTTTTCGAGCGGGAAGTCGTTCTTGCTCAACGCGCTGCTCGAAAAATACGGCCTGCTCGCCGTCGACATCAACCCATCGACGGCCACCATTACCGAGCTCGAAGCGGGCAAGGCGGACGAAGCCACCGCGATCTACGACGACGGGCGCACCGAACGCATTCCCCTCGACCAGCTCAATCGTTTTACCGCGTTCGTCCGCGATGAACACAGCGCTCCGGTGCGCGTGATCGTCAAGACCGACTCTCCCTTCCTCGAACGCGGATTCGTGGTCGCCGACACCCCGGGCCTCGCCTCGATCAACCCGGCGCATCGCCGCGCAACGCTGCAGTTCTTGCCGACGGCCGACGCCGTGCTCTATCTCATCGACACCCAGCAGCCGTTCACCGAAGGCGACGCGTCGTTTCTCGGCATCATCCGTCAACACATCGATTCGATCTTCATCGTGCAGACGAAGATCGATCTTTGGCAGCAGCCGCAGAGCGACGGGCGCCCCGCGTGGGAGCTTGCTTACGATCGCATCGCCGCGCTTGCGGCGGTGCACGCGCCCGGAACCTATGTCTACGCGCTCTCTGCACGGGAATACGTTGAAGGCACGCTCGAGCAGGACCCGGTCAAGATCGAAGGCAGCCGGTTTCCAAAGTTTCTCTCCGCGCTCGATGCTTCTTTGATCCGCAGCACCGGGCGAGCGCGCCTCACGAGAGCGCGCGACCGGGTCGAATCCGCCGTCGACGACGAGCAAACCCAGATCGCACGCGACCTGGCGATGCTCGAGCTCGACGGTGACGCACTGCGGCTGCGGCGCGAAGAGGTGCTTCCGGCGCTGCAAGCTGCGGATGAACGCGCGCGCACCCAACGCGAAGCGCTGCTGCAAGCTGCAATCGCCGCCCGTACCGCCGTACACGAGCGCGGCACCGAACTCGCCGAGGACCTGGAGCGCCGGCTTTCGCAGGCTTTCGATACCGCCGACATCGACCGCTTGCGCGATCGAGAACGCCTGAACGTCATCGTCGATCGCGTCGTCGCCGCGAGCGTGCAGGAGTTCGCGAGCGACGCGGCTCGGACCGTCGGCGACGACGTCGCTACCGCGATCCGCTCTGCCGGCGACGTCGTGCCGTTGCGTTTTTCTCAGAGCGATGCGGCTGCGCGCGCATTTGGTGCCGACTCGGGCACGAGTTTGTGGAGCGGCGACGTGCGCGCGGCCATTGCCGCGACGATCGTGCTGGAAGCGATCAGCGGGCCGGCGATCGGGCTCGCGCACGACATCGCGACTCGCTTCGCAAGCGGCCAGACCGGCAGTTACATGAAGCGCGAGTTGATCGCCGATCTGCGAAACGAGATATTTCCGCGCTTTGCTGCCGACGTGCTCGCTTTCAGCGACCGCATCGGGTCGCGGTTGCAGCAGATCTACGACGCGCTGTCGCAGGCGATCGCGCGCGCCGGTATGGAGCGGCGCGACGCCGATCTGGGCAGCATCGATCGCGCGCTCGCGGCGCACCGCGAGGGACGCCTGGCCGGCGCGCGCGAGCAACTCGAAGAACGCCGCGCGCAGCTGGCGGCCGAGATCGATGCCGCCCGCGTGCTCGTCGATGCCTTCATGACGCGCGACGAGGAGATCGCGCCCGCCGATCCGGGCTCTTCCGCTGTGCGCCTCGCGCATGCCGACGCGTCGTTCGACCCACGCAGCTACGATCTCGGCCTGCGACCTTCGCGCTGGCGCGTCGCGGTGCTCGGCGCGCTGCGGCGCGGCAAGAGCAGCTTGATCAACGCCTTCGCGGGTAAAGACGTGCTTGTGGACGACGTTGCCGGAAGCGCCCGCTTTCCGATTCACGTGCGATACGGCGATCGCGATCAGGCGTTTGCTTTGGGCGACGACGGCGGCTGGTACGAGATTCGCTTCGAAGGAGCCACCGCCGCCGCCGCCGCCGCGCCGGTGCTCGTCCTCGTGCCGTGGAAGCTGCCGCACGAACTCGTGCTCGTGCACGCGCCGGCCTTCGACTCCGGCGAGCCCGACGCCGAAGACGTCAACGTGGTGGTCGCCTCGCACGCAAGCGAGATCCTCTGTCTCTTTTCGCGCCAGCTCTCCGACCGCGAGCTCAATCTCTACGATCGCGTCGCCGAATTCAACAAACCGATGCTCTTCGCGCACACGATCGCCGACAACGAGGCGCCCGGCGAGCGCCGGCACGTCGTCGAGCTGGCGCAAGACTACCTGCGCGAGCGCAAGATCTCGTTCGATCGCATCTTCGTCGTATCGGCACTCGAGTACGACGCAGCGCATCGCGAGCACCGCGCGCCGGCCGGCTGGAACGAGATGGACGCACTGCGCGCAACGCTGGAAAGCCACGCCGAGAGCCACATGGCCCGCCTCGAGCGCCTAGCCAAAGCGACCGCGCAGGCGCGGCCATCCGCGGAACCCTCGCCGGGGGAGGCAGAGCGAGCGATGGGCTTCTTCGCACGTATGTTCGGCAAGGGGCGCGCCGAAGCAGGGCGTCGAACCGGAGACAACCGGTCATGAACACGATTCTCGGGCCGGCTTTTCTCGCGATCGGCGATGGAACGTCGACGGTCGGCCGCATTGCCATCGAAAACGGGCGCATCGCCGCGATTCTACCGGCGGACGGCCCTGCCGATTATCCACTTCCCGCCGGCAGCACCATCGCCCCCGGACTCATCGACGTCCACACCAACGGCGCGGCCGACATGCTCTTCAATCGCGATCAGGGTTACGCCGTGCCGGTCGCCGCGGCCGAGTACGCCCGCACGGGTGCTACGGGATTCGTAGCCAGCGTCATGACCGCGCCGTTCGAATCGATGCTGCATGCCGCGTCCGAGATCGTCGACGCGGCCCACGATCTCGAAGAAGACGATCCACGCGGCGCACGGTGTTTGGGCGTACATTTCGAAGGCCCGTTCCTCAACTCGAAGTTTCGCGGCGTCCATCGCGCCGAGTGGCTCCTGCCGGCATCGGCCGAACGCGCCAAGGAGATGGTGGACGCGTGCAAAGGCGCGTGCCTCTTGGTTACGATGGCCCCCGAAGTCGAAGGCGCCGCCGAAGCGATGCGAGTCTTTCTGCATCACGGCGTCGTCTGCTCGGCCGGTCACACGAGCTCGCGATACAACGACGGGTTGCTGGCGATCGGTTTGGGATTCCGCTCGCTCACGCACGCGTTCAACGGAATGCCTCCGCTCATCCACCGCGATCCGTCGATTCTCGCCGCGTTCATTCAGGATCGCCGCACGATGGTGCAGGTGATCGGGGACGGCTACCACGTCGCGCCCGTCATGGTGGACATCCTGTACCGGACCGTCGGCGACCGGATCGTTCTGGCTAGCGATTTGATGCCGCCGCCGGACGCGAGCTACCAGATCATCGGCGGCGTCATGCGCGCGTCGGACGGCACCATTGCAGGCAGTGCGCTGCGGATGGATCAGGCGGTGCGGAATTTCATGTCATATGCAGAGATCTCGTTCGCGCAAGCGGTGATGGCGGCGACGCATGCGCCGGCGAGACTGATCGGCCTCGACGGCGAAATCGGCCGCATCGCGCCCGGTATGCGGGCCGATCTTTCATTCTGGGACGCGGAGCATAACGTCGTCGGAACGATGGTCGGCGGGACCGTCGTATTCGGCCTGCAATCGGGGACGAAGACGCTCGCGTCATGATCGGCCCAGCCACGGCCCTCCTCGAAGCGCTCTTTGGGGAGACCTTCCGCCGAGACTTCGACGTGCGCCTCTGGGACGGGACGACGCTGCCGAGCACGACGTCGAATCGCATCTTCACGCTCGTCGTCAACGAACCGGGGGCGCTCCGCCGCGCATTCACGCCGCCGCTCGAGCGAAATGCCGGCGCAGCGTTCGTGGCCGGCGTGCTCGACGTCGAGGGCGATCTCACCGCCGCGATCGCCGCTCTAAACGCGGCAAATTCCGGGCGTTCGGCGCTTGAGCGCGCCCGCATCGGTTGGCTGCTGACTCGTCTGCCGCGCAACGGAAAGCCGGCGCCTTCCGGTGCGCAGCTCCACGGCAAGCGTCACTCGCGCGAACGCGATCGCGCCGCGATCGCCTATCATTACGACCATCCGGTTGCGTTCTATCGCGACTTTCTCGACCGCGATCTCGTCTACTCGTGCGCGTACTACGACGACGGCGTCGATACCCTCGACGGTGCCCAGGCGGCAAAACTCGACTACGTTTTGCGCAAGCTGCGCTTGGAACCGGGGATGACGTTTCTGGACATCGGGTGCGGCTGGGGATCGCTCGTCATCGCGGCGGCTCGCCGCGGTGCCGACGCGCTCGGCATCACGCTCAGCCGCGTGCAGCACGACGAAGCCAATCGCCGCATCGCGGCGCTCGGACTGGACGAATGCGCTCGGGTCGAGTTTCGCGATTATCGCGATCTGGGCGGTCTCACCTTCGACCGCATCGCGAGCATCGGGATGTTCGAACACGTCGGACGTAGTTGTCTGCCGGCATACTTCGAGGCCGCGTTTGCGGCGCTGCGGCCCGGCGGACTTTTTCTCAATCACGGCATCGCCGAACAAAGCCCCGGACGCCGGCCACCGTCGAATCCGTTCATCGAGCGCTACGTCTTCCCCGACGGCGATCTCGTAGCGGTCGCCGACGGCTTGGCAATCGCCGAGCGTACCGGTTTTGAGATCCGGGACGTGGAGAATCTCCGCGAGCACTATGCGCGCACGCTGCGCGCGTGGGTAACGAACCTCGAACGCAATCGCGACGACGCGGTGGCGCAGGCGGGTGACGTGGCGTACCGGGTATGGCGGCTCTACATGGCGGCAAGTGCCGTGTCGTTCGACGCGGCCTCGATCGGCGTATATCAGTCGTTACTCGCGCGTCCCGATCCCAGCGGCCACGTGACGATTCCGCCGACGCGCCGCGATCTCTACGTGTCATCCCTGCGTAGCGAAACGGAGTGAGCGTAGTCGAGGGACGCACAACGAGGTCGTTGCTCGCGAAGACGCTCCTCGCGGCACGTCCTGTGCCGCTCCTGCTGCGCGAGTTTTGCGCCACGACCAAAGGAAGTTCGCATCCTGCGAATGGCGCAAAACTTCGAGCCTTCGCTTAGCAACGACCTACGTAGTGCTCTCCCTCGATTATGCTTGAGATGACAAAGGGGGACGTGACTCAGAGCGTTCCAGGTAGGCTGAGCGCAGCATCGAGATCGCGGCGTAGAGCACGACCGCGACGACCAGCCAGCGAATCCAGAAGAGTGAGAGCGATTTGACGATGAACGCGGCGATCAGCACGCCCGGGATACCGCCGATCGTCAGTCCCAGC
>DATJRM010000002.1:0-21387 GCA_035504755.1 Candidatus Acidiferrales bacterium | reverse complement strand
CGCGTTGCGATCATGGCCTTTGCCGGATGCGTGACGCTCGGGGCGTTCACGCTCTACATCATCTTCCTCAATGGTTTGATGCTGGGCGGGATCGGCGCGCTCTTCACCAATGCCGGCTTCGGCGCCGATTTTTGGGCGACGGTCGCGCCGCACGGCGTGATCGAACTCACCGCGATTCAGATCGCGGGCGCCGCCGGTCTGCTGATCAGCGCGGGAATCCTTGCGCCCGGCCGGCTGCGGCGGCGTGACGCCATCGCTGCGGCGGCGCGTCGCGCCGGCGTTTTGATCGCCGGCGTCGCCTCGATGCTGGTGGTTGCCGGGACGATCGAAGGCTTCTTCTCGCCGTTGCGTTTGCCGGCGTCCGATCGCATCGCCGCCGGCGTCGCGACCGGTATGCTGCTCGCGACCTATTTGGCGTTTGCCGGGCGTAGCATCAAAGCAAGCCGCGCGACTTGACGCGCAAGTACTCGTCCACGGCGGCGATCGAGAGATTTTCGGCCGGTACGTCGAGCACCATGACGCCCGCACGCTGCAGGCTGCGCGCGGCGACCGCGCGTTCCAACGACAGGCCCAGCGCGACGCCGGCGCCGTAGGACTCGCCGGCCGTTCGCGGTGCACGTGCGAGCGCCGCATTCACCGCCGCATCGTTCATGAAAACGCACAGGACGACGTGCCGTTTTGCAAGCGTTCCCAGCTCCGCCAGCACGGCACTCTGCGCCACCGGATCGATCACGTCGGTCAGGAACACGATCAGACTGCGCCGGTGCAGGTGCGAGCGCAGATAGGCGAACGCCTGGGCGTAATCGGACTCTTCGAAGCGCGGCTCGACGTCGCTGAGCGCATCGGCTAGCGCGCGCACCGAGATGGCGGTCGAGCGCGGCGCGCGGGCAACGAGGATGCGGCGCGCAAAGGCCACGACGCCGACGCGGTCGCTGGCGAGCGACGCGATCGACGCGACCGAAAGCCCTGCCGTCACGGCGTAGTCGAGCTTGCGCTGCATGCCGGCGCGCGCCGTCATCAGACGTCCGCAGTCGATGAGCAGCATCACGTCCTGGCTGCGTTCGACCTCGCGCTGCACGACCATGAGCTTCCCGCGCCGCGCCGTCGCCTTCCAATCGATCGAGCGAAACCCATCGCCGCTTTCGTAGTCGCGCACGCTTTCGAACTCGCTGCCTGCGCCGCGCAGACGCATGCGGCGAAGTCCGGCTTCGATCAGGCGGTTGCGCACGTGCAGCGAGCCGTAGCGCTCGACTGCGGAGAGATCCGGATAGACGCGAAACGGCGCGTACGCGTCGATCGCGCTGCGCCGGCGAACCAAGCCGAGTGCGCTCTCGTACCATAGGTAAATGCGCGTGAACGCGTCGCTGCCGCGCGCCACCGGAAGGACCGCGAAGCGAGCCGTGACGCGACTGTGCGCGGGAGCAAACGTCACCAGCTCCATCTCTCCGAGGTCGAGCGTGCGCAGCGGCGTTTCCACGATCCCCACGCGCAGGGCCCGTCGCGACGCGTTTTCCACGACGTACTGCAACTCCGCGCTGCGGCGCAGCGAGAAGTGCGGCGGCAACTCGCGGCATACGCGCACGGCACGGGGACTCGGCAGCAACGCGAGGTCCGCAACGAAGGCGACGAACAGCACCACGCTTGCCGCGATCGCGAGCGGCACGCAGACTGCAAGTCCGGGCGAACACGCGAGCAACAGCGCGATCGCGCCGAGCGCCCACAGCGCCCGCGCCGAGGGCCAGAGCGAGAGCAGCCTACTCACGCGGTACGGGCACACCCGCCAGCACTTCGGCCAGCACCGATGCGGCCGTCGATCCTTCGATCTCGGCTTCGGGCTGCACGATCAAGCGGTGCGCCAGCACGATCTCCGCGACGTCCTTCACGTCGTCGGGCGTGACGTACGCGTTGCCGGCGATCGCCGCCGCCGCTTGCGCGGCAACCAGCAGCGTCACCGTCGCGCGCGGCGAGGCGCCCAGCGCCAACTTCGGATGCGAGCGCGTTGCCGCCGCCACGGCATGCGCGTAGGCGCGCACCTCCGGCGCAACGTGGATCGCGCGAATCGAGGTCTGCGCGGCGATGATCTCGTGCGCGCTCGTCACGGCGCCGATGCCGGCAAGCTCGAGCGCGCGCGAATCGAAACCGGCGGCGACCCGCGCGAGCAGATCGAGCTCTTGGCTGGGAGCGGGATAGCCCGTCGTGATCTTCACCGCGAAACGGTCGAGCTGCGCCTCGGGCAGCGGGTAGGTGCCTTCGTATTCGATCGGATTCTGCGTCGCGCAGACGATGAACGGCTGGGGCAGCGCAATCGGCGTGCCGTCGATCGTCACGCGCCCCTCTTCCATCGCTTCGAGCAGCGCGGCTTGCGTCTTGGGCGGCGTGCGATTGATTTCATCAGCCAGCACCACGTTCGCATTGATCGGACCCGGGCGCACGGAGAAGGTCGCCGTCTGCGGATTGAACACGCTCGTTCCGACGACGTCGGAGGGCATCAAGTCCGGCGTGAACTGAATGCGGCGCAGCGGCAGCCCGAGCCCGGCGGCAAACGCGCGCACGGCAAGCGTCTTGCCGGTTCCGGGAACACCTTCGATCAGCACGTGACCGCGCGACAGTAAGGCGACGAGCAATCCGAAGGTGACGCGCTCGCCGCCGACGACCGCAACGCCGACCGCGGCACGCATCCGTTCGGCCAGATCCGCAAGAGAGCTCAATGACGTTCCTTTCGCAGTGCGGCGTAGAGTGTGGCGGCGCGCATCACCGTCGCATCGTCGGGACGCGTTTTCGCAGCGAGCTCGCCAAGCTCGCGCGATTCGGGAAACGCATGCGCAAAGCGTTCGAGTGCAGGGCGCCCGGCGTGCGCGCGCCGCAACAAGGCGGCCATCGAGCGCAGGTAGTCGGACGAGTCGCGGCCGGCCGGCGGCTCGCGGACGATCGGCGGAGCGAAGCGCACGTTGGCATCGATGAGCGCGAGCAGCACCGCCAGCACCACGACGCCGGCCGCGACGTGGACGGGCACCGGCAACACCGACCAAAGCGATTGCGTACGATCGTAACCGTACGGGCGCTCGTCGAAGGCGACGAGCCCCTTGCCCGCCACATCGTCGTACACGTCGCGCGCGCGTGTGGGATCCTTGCTGAGCGCAAGGTTCGTGTATCTGTCGCCGTAAAGCTCCAGGACGAACCCGCCGCGCTTCTTGAACGCCGCGAGACGCCGCAAATCGTTCCCACGAAAGCGGGTCGTGACGACGAGCACCCCGATGCGCGAACTCATCATCCCGAGCGGCAGCTCCAAACGCGTCACCGGAATGCCTTCTCGTTGCAGCACGTCGTAGAGCGCGCGATAGCCGTTGCGACCGGTATCGAAGCTCGAATGCACCGACGGAGGCGGTGCAACGGAGCTGAGCGCGATCGACGCCAAGAGCGCCAGCAGCACGGCGAGCACCACGATCTCGACGACGCGCGCCTTCACACCGCGCTCGCAATCAATTCGTCGTAGGCGTGGCGCGCGCGCTGCCATGCTTGCGCATCCGCCGGCGTCTGCGCGTACGCCGCCGCAGCATAGAGACGCGCGATCGCGGCAAAGGATTCATCGAGGCGATCGTCGCGACCGCGCAGTTCGCGCCGCAGGTCGTTGATCGTGGCCGAGCGCTCGTCGCGAACGATGCCGCGCAGGTCGAGCATCGTGACCGCGGCCATGAAGAGCAGTCGAATCGCGCGACCGTAATCCCCCTCGTCGGCAGCCCATCCCGCGGCATTGGCCAAAGCGTGCGCGCTGCGCGCCGATCCGAGCGGCATCGCCTGATCGCGTTGCATCCGGCGGAGCTGCAGCTCCACGAGCAGATGCGCGAGGATCATCGCGACGCCAACCACCGCCGCGACGACCACGGCGTCACCCACGAGCGCGGCGCCGGCCGGCCCGATCTTCACGTGCGCGGTCAGCATATGCCAGAAATCGCTCCAGCGGTCCCACAACCACTGCAGCACGTGATCGAGCAGCGAGGGCCGCGCCGGCACAACGCTCAGGTGATACCGGCCGGGCACAGCAAGCTCGTCGCGAACCGCGCGCGTGATATCGATCGGCGGCGCGCCGTTCATGCCGGGGCAGTCAGGCGTTCGAGAGCGACTTCGAGATCGAGCCCTTCGTTGCGCGTGCGCACGTCGTAATAGTAGACCGCAAGCAGTACGGTGACGAACGCGGTCATCATCGCGTTGGTCAGCGTCGTGACGACTTGCACGAGGACGTCGCTGTGAACCGTCTGCGTTATGAGCAGCTGAACGGTCCCCGAGACGATGAGCACGCCGATTTCGATCGCGAGATAGGCAAGCGCGATCAACGCGGCCTTGCGCAGTTCGCGCCGGTTGACGATGCGCCGGAAGGCTTCGCCGATCGCGTCGGGCGGACTGCGTTCCTCGAGCGTCGTCGCATAAAGCGCAAAGGCAAAGCAAATGATCAGCACCATCAACGCTACGAGGAACGCGAGGACGGCCACGATCGCCACGATCACGAAGAACGCGCGAACCGGAACGAGCGAAAACAGCAACGCCTCAATCCCAGCGATAATGAGCGCGCCCAGCAGAAGCGCCAGGTAGGCGCCGATGCCCACCAGGAGGCACAGCAGCGCGGTACCCAAGAGCGGCGCCCAGCGCCGCAGCACGCGCGCGAAGCAATCGCGATAATCGGGTTTGCGGCCGGCGTAGAGCGCGGCCACGCCCACGGCAACGGCGTTGTTGGTGAACGGCGCGAAGAGGAAGGCCAAGAGACCGACGCCGACGATCGAGAGCCATTGCGAGGGAGCGAGCATGCTGCGCGCCGCGCCGGGGTAGCGTATCTGCCGCAAGATCTCGGTGAAACCGTGGCTCGACGTATCGATGGTAAAGTACTCGATGATGCCCAGCGGAACGAGCAGCGTCAGCACGATCAACGTGAAGATCGCGAAATTGCGAACGTAGAACGTCACCGCGCGATCGAAGATCTCGCCGACCCCCAGGGCGCGCAGGTCGGGCCGCTCGCGCACCTCGTCCATAGCGCGGCCCCGTTCTTGAGGATTAGCGGCGCTTCCTACAGTATAAAAGGCCCATGCGGATCGGCGTCGTGCGCGCAATCTACCGGTACCCGGTCAAGAGCCTGCGCGGTGAATCGCTCGAGCGATGCGACGTCCTCGAGCGCGGGCTCGCGGGCGACCGCACCGCCGCGCTCATCGGAGGCGACGGCAACTGGAGCGCCGGCAAGCCCTACCGCGGCAAAGAGGACAACCGGCTGCACGTGATCGCCTCGGCGGACGAGGCGCTTGCGCTGGATCCGGGCCTCGAGCTCGCCTATGACGACGAGGGTGAATTCTTCGACGCGGCACCGGTCTCGCTGCTCCTGGACCGCTGGCTCGACGATCTGTGCGAGCACCTCGGCTATCGCGCCGAGTTCCAGCGCTTTCGTCCCAACTTTTTCGTCGAGGCGGCGGCCGGCGTCTCGATCGACGAGGCCGCGCTCGTCGGGCACGAGCTGCAGCTGGGCGACGTGACCCTGCGCGTGCGTGAGCCGATCGAACGCTGCGCCGTGCCGTCGTACGATTTGACGACGGGGGAATCGGATCCGCGCGTGCTGCGCTTTCTCGTGCAGCAGCGCGCGAACGAGATGGGCGTCTACTGCGACGTGCTGCGTGCCGGTACGGTGCGCACCGGTGATTCACTCGAGCTCATCGAGTGTTGAACGTCGCGCACGATCCGTTCGAGCGCGTCGATGTAGGCGACAAAGCGTTCTCGCCCGGCCGGCGTAATGCGCACGATCGTCTGCGGCCGGCCCGAACCCGTTTTGCGCTGCGTCTGCACGATCGCTTCTTCGGCTAGTGCGTGCAGATGGCGGTTGAGATTGCCGTCGGTCAGCGCGCACGCCTCTTGCAGCTGCGTGAACGAGACGCCGTCAGGATGCGCCACGAGCGTCGAACAGATCGCAAGACGCCCGCGTTCGTGAAAGACGCGATCGAGGTCGGTTGCGCTCACGGATGTTCCACCCGGTCGCGCGCAACCAGCGCACCGATCGCGATCTGTCCGAGGCCGAAGCCGATCGGCAAGACCCACCACCCGAGCGCGATCGTCGAGGGCGCGAAGAGCAGCGCCATGCCGGCGAGCAAAAAGAACGCCGAGATCGGCAGCACGCCGCGCGGCAACATCGTGCGCGACGCAAAGAGCCCGACGCCGTAGCAGCCGTACCACACGCCCGGCAGGTAGACGTACTCGCCGCGATTGAGCAGCGCGAGCGTGATCGCCGCGCCGAGCGCGATCGCGGGGAGAATGGCCAGACCCACGGTACGCGTCTGCCAGCGATCGCGCACGCTTGCATCGCTCGCGAGCCAGTGCGCGATGGAACCGTAATTGACGATGAACGCCGCCGCTCCGCAGACGAGCCAGATCGACGCGTAGACGCGGCTGTCGTAGCCGCCCTGCGGAAACGGCACGAGCAGCGCCTGCAGCACGCCCGCGGCGAGGGCAAAACACCCCGATGCCATCGCGGCAACGCCGGAATACCCCCGAAACCGCTGGGTCATCGCGAGACGCTCGCGGACTTCGGCGATGTCGAGGAGCGCGCGCTCTAATTCTTTCATCGTCTCTACTTTGTAACACAAAGTCCGCGCCGGCGGCAACGCGGGCACTGCTCTCGAGTGGATGGAGCGCGAGGCGGGCTTCACGTTGGTCGAGACGCTGGCCGGCGCCGCCATCGCCGTCGTCATCGTGTGGGGTCTGCTGGTCTTTGCCGGCCGGACGATCGCCGCGGCCGCCTCGGCCGATGCGCGGGTCGAGGCGGTTGCGAACGCGGACCGGCTGATCGAGCGGCTCTCGAGCGAGGCGGCGTCGTCGTGGGCGGTCTACGTACCCACGACGGACGCGCTCGGCGCAAGCAACGGCGACGGTCACGAGATCGACTTCTTCACGCAAGACGGCGCGCATCGCACCTACAGCTGGGCCTACACCTTCGATGCCGCGACGAAGACGCTCACGCGCTACGCGCTCGCTCCGGG
This sequence comes from Candidatus Acidiferrales bacterium, assembly GCA_035504755.1. Taxonomy (GTDB): domain Bacteria; phylum Vulcanimicrobiota; class Vulcanimicrobiia; order Vulcanimicrobiales; family Vulcanimicrobiaceae; genus Aquilonibacter. The sequence continues at coordinate 14,380 of DATJRM010000002.1, read as the reverse complement.
CAATCCGCCCGTCGCCGGCGATACGATCGGGGGCATCGACGCGTTCAGCGCGAGCGCCGCGACCGTCGGCGACCTCGGTTCGCCGGCAAGCGCCGCGTACGACCCGCTCTTCGCGAGCGCGAACGCAACCGACGTGCCGTTCACCTTCACCGCGATGCCCGGCGCGATCGGCGGAAATCGCGTGGTTGCGCTAGCGATCGCCGCGAGCGGCGTCGACCGTAACGTCGTCTTGGCCAGCGACGACGCGCCCACCGCATTCACCGTCGTCGTCAACTACACGCCTTCACCGACGCCGGTCGTGACACCGACGGTCACACCGTTAACGATCTATTAGCATCGCTACCGGCAACGCTTCGTTTACCACGCGGGAGATTGCCGCATTGCGTTCGCAGTAAGAGCGTCCACGATGCGGGAGGGATGCATGTTCAAAGGACGAGTTGCCATCGTCACCGGCGGAACGCGCGGGATCGGCTTAGCGATCACGCAGGCGCTTGCAAAAGAAGGCGCGCACGTTGCGGCAGGCTACAGCAAAGGCGCCGAAGCCGCGGAAAAATGCGCCGAAAAACATCGTGCCGCCGGACAATCCGTTTCGACGCACCAGGGCCGCGTCGACGATTTCGCGGATTGCCGGCGCGTCGTCGGCGAAGTGCTCGAGAAATACGGACGCGTCGATTTTCTGATCAACAACGCCGGTATCACCCTCGACAAGACGCTGCGCAAGATGACCGCCGAGGATTGGCACAACGTTCTCAACGTCAATCTTTCCGGCGCGTTCAACATGACCAAAGCCGTGCTCGAGCACATGATCGAACGCGGCTCGGGACGCGTCGTGAACATCAGCTCGATCATCGGCGAGACCGGCAACGTGGGGCAGGCCAACTACGCCGCTTCAAAAGCGGGGCTCTTCGGCTTTACGAAGTCGCTCGCGCTCGAAACCGCCAACAAAGGCATCACCGCCAACGTCGTCGCGCCCGGCTTCATCGCTACCGAGATGGTTGCCGCGATTCCCGAAGCGGCGTTGCAGAAAGTGATCGAAAAAATCCCGACCCGGCGCCTGGGCAAGCCCGAAGAAGTCGCGCGGGTGGTGAAATTCCTTTGCGAGGACGATTCGGCGTACATCACGGGCGCCGCGTTTCACGTCAACGGCGGCATGGACATGGCATAGGCTCCCCGGCGGGGCCGCGCATCCGGCGGCCGGGCCTGCACAAAGGGCATCCCTAAGGTTTTCTTCACCTTTCGCTAGGTAAGCGCAGCACCTGGGTAAAAAGTACTGCCCATGGTAACCACCTCGACAGCCCCCTCGGGGACGCTTTCGCGCCTCGATGGTCGAGTGGCGATCGTTACCGGCGGTTCGCGCGGCATTGGCGGCGCGATCTCGACGGCGCTCGCCGCAGACGGCGCTACCGTCGCGGTTCTTGGCGTGAGCGCCGATCGCGAACGTACGGAGACGTTACGCGCGTCACTCAACGGAACAGCATCCCACCTGCATTTCTACGAAGCCGACGTCGCCGACCCGCGAGCATGTCAGGAGGCCGCGCAAGCGGTGATAGCTGCCTGCGGCAAGGTTGATATCCTCATCAACAACGCCGGGATCACCAAAGATCACACGGCGCGCAAGATGACGGTTGATGAGTGGCAAGCGGTCCTGAATGTGAACCTCTCAGGGCCGTTCTTTATGATCAAAGCCGTGCTCGATCACATGATCGATCAACAGTACGGCCGCATCGTCAACATCAGTTCCGTCGTCGGTCGCACCGGCAACTTCGGACAAGCCAATTACGCGGCGGCAAAAGCCGGGCTCTTGGGCCTCACCAAGACGCTCGCGATCGAAACCGCGCGTCAGGGCATTACCGTCAATGCCGTCGCACCCGGCTTCACCTTGACCGAGATGGTCGCGGCGATGCCGCAAGCCGCGATCGACCTGGCGCGCACCCGCACGCCCGTCGATCGTTTGGGACAACCCTTCGAAATCGCGCGCGTCGTGCGCTTCCTCGTCGACGACAACTCCGGATTCATCACCGGCTCGACCTACGACGTCAACGGAGGCATGTACATGTGATGATCGACTCGGTACCGATCGAAGAGTTCAGCTATGGTCTCGATCTTTCCGGTGCCGATCCGGCATCGCTCAACGACGCCCTGCGCGACGTAACGCTCGACGTCATGAGCGATCCGCTGCGCATGGCCACCGTCACCAGCGGCTTGATGATCGCCGAGCAAGCCGTCGCGATGAACGCGCTGCGGCGGATGCAGGGCGAGAACCCGCCGGCGGCCGTCGACGTCGGCGACGACAAACGCTTCACCGATCCGGCCTGGACGACGAATCCCTTCCTCATCACGATGGTGGAAGAGTATCTGGTGCGCCGTCAGTACGCGCTGCAGATGATCGAAGTGTCGCGTTTGCCGGAAGCGACGAAGCGCAAAGCCCGCTTCGCGCTCACCATGCTGATGGACGCGATCGCGCCGAGCAACGTTCCGTGGCTCAACCCCGCGGTCGTCAAGCAAGCGATCAACAGCGGCGGCGAGAGTCTGGTCAACGGGCTTACCGAGATGCTCGACGACATCAAGAACAACGGCGGCTACCCCAAGCAAGTCGACTCCTCGGGCTTCGAGCTCGGGAAGAATCTCGCGGCGACGCCGGGCGAAGTCGTCTTTCGCAACGACCTCATCGAACTGATCGCGTATTATCCGCAGACGCAAGACGTCTACGAGCGACCGTTGCTGATGTCGCCGCCGTGGATCAACAAGTACTACATCATGGATCTGGCACCGGGGCGTTCGTTCGTCGAGTGGGCGGTGCAGCGCGGCCATCAGGTCTTCATGATCAGCTATCGCAATCCCGACGAATCGCTGCGCGACTACACGATGGACGACTACTTCAAGAACGGCGTGCTCGCCGCGCTCGAAGCAGTCGAGCGGATCACCGGCGCGCCGCAGGTCAATTTCGCCGCGCTCTGCGTCGGCGGCACGATGGTCACGATGTTGCTCGCCTATCTCGCCGCCAAAGGCGAAGAGCATCGCATAGGCGCGGTAACGCTCACCAATACCATCGTGGATTTCGCCGAGCCCGGCGATTTGGGCGTCTTCACCGACGAGACCACGATCGCGCGCCTCGAAGAAAAGATGAAAGAGCACGGGTATCTCGAGGCGGGCGACATGGCGCATACCTTCGACTGGCTGCGCGCGAACGACCTGATCTGGAGCTACGTCGTCTCGAACTGGTACATGGGAAAGAAGCCGCCCGCGTTCGACATCCTCACCTGGAACGCCGACGCGACGCGCATGCCCGCGACGATGCACTCCCAGTATTTGCGCGCGTGCTATCTCTACAATTTGCTCGTGGTGCCCAACGCGTTCGTGCTCGACAATATCGCGCTCGATTTGGGCGAGATCACGACGCCGCTCTACATCCTCGGTGCGGAGAACGATCACATCGCACCGTGGCGCACGAGCTTTGCCACCGCGCGCTACGTCGGCGGTCCGGTGAAGTACACGCGCACCAACGCGGGCCACATCGCCGGCATCTGCAATCCGCCCGGCAACGCGAAATCGTGTTACTGGACGACCGATGCGGTCGAACCCGACGAGACGCCCGACATCTGGCTCGCGCGCGCCGTCAAACGCCAGGGCAGCTGGTGGGAAGATTGGGCAGCGTGGGCCGATGCACACGGCGGTGCACGCCGTGCTCCTTATCCATTACCGAGTAGCGGAGAGCCGGCGCCGGGCCGGTACGTTCTCAATCAAACGGAGGCGACCATCGCATGATAAACAATCGCGATCATTTGAAAGGCCTGGGCGAATTCATCCGCACGCAGCGCGAGCTTGCGAATCTCTCCCTGCGGCAACTCGCGGATCTCGCAAAGGTCTCCAACCCGTATCTCAGCCAGGTGGAACGCGGCCTCTACAAGCCCTCGGCCGAGGTGCTCAAGCAGATCGCGCACGCACTCCACCTCTCTGCGGAGACCTTCTACGCCCAGGCGGGCCTGCTCGACGACGGCATCAAGAACGAAGCCGCCGACGCGGTGGAGTCGGCGGTCAAGCTGGACCCACGGCTCACGGCCGAGCAGAAGGACACCCTGATCCGGGTCTACCGGGGCTTTACCGGGGAACGCTAGCCGCCGCGCCACGCGTCATTGACAGACCTCCCATACGCTTGGTATACTAAGCGCACACCGTTAATTGAGGAGCCTGTCACATGAACACCTACGCCGAATACCTCGAGAAGGCCCAGAGCGACTTCTTGAGCGGACTCAAGCAAGCCCAAGAGCTGAACATCAAGGCGATCGCCTCGCTCACCGACCTCTTCAAAGAGGGCACCAATGGTTCGGCCAAGCTGCCGACCCCGGCCGACGTCGTCGAGCGCACCTTTGCGTTCACGAATCAAGTCCTGGAAGCGCGCAAAGAGTACATGCTCAAGCTCGCCGGCCTGCTCCCGAAAAACTAACCCCTGCCCTTCGACCCGCTTCGCTCGCTCAGGACAAGCTCCGGCGCGCAGCGCCGACGTCGTGGGACAAATACCCCAGCACCGCTGGGGTTTTTTCTTGCCTGTCACCTGTCACCCTGAGCTTGTCGAAGGGCGCCTCTGTCACCCTGAGCCTGTCGAAGGGCGCCTCTGTCACCCTGAGCTTCCCATTGTCACCCTGAGCTTGTCGAAGGGCGCCTCTGCCACCCTGAGCGCGTCCTTCGAGGCATCGCCGCTTTCGCGGCAATGCACCTCAGGATGACAGCATGCATTGTCACCCTGAACTTCGCGCTGTCACCCTGAGCTTGTCGAAGGGCGCCTCTGTCACCCTGACCTCGTCCTTCGAGGCATCGCCGCTTTCGCGGCAATGCACCTCAGGATGACAGCATGCAGTGTCACCCTGAGCGCGTCCTTCGAGGCATCGCCGCTTTCGCGGCGATGCACCTCAGGATGACAGCATGCAGTGTCACCCTGAACTTCGCGTGTCACCCTGAGCTTGTCGAAGGGCGCGTGTCACCCTGACCTCGTCCTTCGAGGCATCGCCGCTTTCGCGGCAATGCACCTCAGGATGACAAGACTAGCTCAAACGTTTTGAACTAAAGAGCGCGAGATAGCAGCCGGGCGAGATGCCGAGCGTGGCTTGAATCGGCGTGAGTTCGCACAATCCGAGCGTGCGATGGCGAATGATGAACGGCGGCAGATCCGGCGCCATCACTTCCCAATCGCGCCACATCCGCTCGAAATCACGGCTTTGCAGCATCGTCGCGAGCAGATCGTCGAAGTGACGATCGCCATGATAGGTTGCGTAGGTGTTGCGGAACATCGCGACGCAGCCGCGCGCGGCGCTCTCCCAATCGACGTACAGTTGTTTTCGCGACGGATCGAAAAAGAGCCGCCACAAGATATTGCGCGAGAGCAGCTCGCCGGTGTGGCCGTAATCGAAGATCTCGCCGACGAACGAGTTCCACACCAAGAGATCGAGTCGCGGCGTCGAGATGTACGCCGGCGCTTCGCGATGCATCTCGACCAGACTTCGCAGCGCGTCGGGGACGAAAGGATCGAGCGTGCAGCTTTGCGGCGGCTCGTCGGAGGCCAGCACCTTGAGGTACTGCACCTCGGCCGGGGTGAGCAAGAGCGCGCGGCCGATCTCGTCGAGCACGTCGAGCGAGAAGTTGATCTCACGCGCCTGCTCGATCCAGGTGTACCACGTCGTCGAGATGCCCGCCAGCTTCGCAACCTCTTCGCGCCGCAGCCCCGCCACGTGCCGGCGGGCCGACTCGTCCTGCAGCCCCACATCGACCGGGCGCAGCGCGCCGCGCCGAGCGCGTAAGAACAAGCCGAGGTCGTTCCGTCGGGAGAGGGTAACGGGTGCGAGCATTCGATCCTCCGTACTGTGACGGTTTCGTGGCGCTATGGCCCAATAATCCGCCCAGAATTAGGCTAGCTCGCGCCCTTTGCCTCCATGGGGAAGCGCATGGTGACCGTGGTCCCTACGTCGGCCTTGCTATCCAGAGCGATCGAGCCGCCCATCCGCTCGACCGCCCGCTTGGCGATCGCCAGGCCCAGGCCCGAGCCGTCGACCTCGCCGTGGCTCGTGCCGCGATAGAACCGGTCGAAGGCGTGCTCGACGTCGATCGGCGCCATGCCCGGCCCCCGGTCGGCAACCTGCAGCACGGCATTGTTCCCCTCGTGACCGACGAGCACTTTGACGAGCGAGAGCGGCGCGTAGCGCACCGCGTTTTCGACGCCGTTCTTCACCGCTTCGTAGAGCTCGGTATCGTCACCGAGCACGACCGCATCGCCGTCGGTTTCCAGACGCAGGCGTTCGCCGGCGAGCGGACGCAACGCGTCGACCGCGCGAGCCGCAACCGAATGCAGATCGATGACGTCGGCGATCGGCTCCGCGTCGCGCTCGAGACGCGCAAGTAAGATCAGTTTCTCGATGATCGCGCGCATCTTGCGGCTCTCGTCGAGCATCGTCTCGTGCACCCGACGCACGCTCTCGCCGTCTTGCACGACGCCGGAGCGCAGCGCGTCGAGGTAGCCCATGAAGATCGTGAGCGGCGTGCGCAGTTCGTGACCGGCATCCGCGATGAATTGACGCATCTGCGCTTCTTGACGACGCCGCTCGTAGGTCGCTGCGCTCAATCGCTGCGCAACGTCGTTATACGTTTGCGTAAGCTCGTGCAAGCTCGAGTCGCTTTCGAGAATCAATTTCGGCGTGAAGTCGCCCTGCGCGATCGAGCCCAAGGCCTCGTTCACTTCGCGCAGCGGGCGCAGCGCGCGCCCGGTAATCGCGCGCCCGGCCAGCCAGGCGATGACCACGGCGACGATGCCGATCGGCAGGATGCGCCCCCAAAAGCGCACGAGCTGATGTTCGAAGCCGGCGATGTCGGGTTCGAGCACGATCGTGCCGCCCCCGGGGACCCCCACGAAACGCGGCCGCAGCGCGAGCGCAGCGGCAAAAAATCGCTGTGTGTCGTTGAGCTGCGCCGACGCGCCGGCAATGATGTTGTGCTCGGGATCGAGCACGAGAATACGCGCGCGCGCGCTCGGCTCGCCCGCCAGAATCTTCGGTGCGAACTTGGTAAGGCTCTCGTGCTGCGCGACGTAGCTTTGCACGCGCTCTTGCACGCGCGCCTGCGCCGAATCGATCGACTGATTGAACGTGGTCGCAAACCCGATCATCGCGAAGGCGGAGGTGGCCCCGACCACGAGCGCAATCAGCGCGACGGCCAAGATAACGTAGCCGCGCGTAATGCGCCGCGAAAAGTTGCGAAAGGTCGGCTCAGTCGGCACGCAGCGTGTACCCGGCGCCGCGCACCGTTTGAATCAGCGGCCGCGCAAAGCCTTCGTCGACCTTGCTGCGCAGATACGAAACGTAGCGCTCGACGGCGTTCTGCCCGACCTCTTTCTCGTTGCCCCACACGAGATCGAGCAGTTCGTCGCGCGTGAAGACGCGGCGCGGGCGCCGCAAGAGCGTCACCAGCAGATCGTATTCGAGCGGAGAGAGATCGATGCGTTTGCCGGCGCGCATGACGGTGTGTTCGTCGAGATTGACGCTGATGTCGTCGTAGGCGATCACGTTGCGGTTTTCGAGGTGCGGCCGGCGAAGCTTGGCATCGATGTGCGCGATCAGCTCTTGCATCTCGAAGGGCTTGCTGAGGTAGTCGTCGGCGCCGTGCGAAAGGCCCTCGACCTTGGTCTCGACCTCCCCGCGCGCGGAGAGCATCACGACCGGCGCGTCGGTGACGCGGCGCAACATCGGCAGCAGCTCGATCCCGCTGACCATCGGCATCATGACGTCGAGGACGATGACGTCGGGCGACCATTCCTTGACCAAATCCAAGCCCGAGGGACCGTCGGGCGCGGTCCGGACGGCGTAGCCGTGGTGGCCGAGGGTAAGCTCGAGGAGCTCCCGGATGCGCGGCTCGTCGTCGATCACGGCGACGCGCGGCTTCGTTCCAGACGTGCCAGACATACGGCTCAAAACTAGTACGGGGGCTTGAGACTTCCTGGAGAGGCGCCGAAAATGAGGGTATGTCCCGTGTCGTGGTCATCGATGATTATGAGCCCACGCTGCGTATGTATACGGCAGCGATCGAAAAGATGTTGGGCGGCGAGGTGGTTTCCTTTACCGACCCGCGCGAAGCGCTGCATTACCTCAACGGCATGGAGCCGACGCTCTGCGTCGTGGATTACAGCATGCCCGACATGGACGGCGTCGCCTTCGTGCAAGAGCTGCGCGGCGTGCCCGGCCGCGAGCGCACGCCGGTCATCATGTTGACGGGCAAGGACGATCGCGAACTGCGCGCGCGCGCGATGCAAGCCGGCGTGAGCGTTTTTCTGAACAAGCCGGTCAGCGCCGACGAGTTTGCCGGCCACGTACGCCGGCTCGCCACGCAGAAGAATTCGGAGAACGATCGCGACGCGGAGCTGCGCGAGCTAAAAGACCGTGCCGAAAGCGCCGACCGCCGCGTGCACGCGCGCGACCGCGACGCGATCGAGGCGCTCTTTCGCGCGTACGCCACGCGCGATCCCGACGGCGCGGCGCGCATGCGGCATGCCGCCGAGATCGCGGTGATGCTGGCGATCGAAGTACGCTGTTCGGTTGCCGACGTGCAACTCATGCGTGAAGGCGCGCTGGTCTACGACATCGGCAAGCTGACGGTGCTCGAGAAGACACTGGGCACGTCGGCCACGCTCTCGGCGCAATCGCGGGCGGCGATCGAGCGTCACTGCGACGCCGGCGCCGAGATCCTGGGCATCACCGAATCGCGTTTGTTTACCGCCGCCGCGACGATGGCGCGCACGCACCACGAACGCTGGGACGGCCTGGGCTACCCGCGCAAACTCAAAGGCGACGCCATTGCGCTCTCGGGCCGGATCATCGCCGTCGCCGATGCGCTCGTCGCGATGATCAACCCGCGCGCCGACCGGCCGGCGATGACCTTCGGTCACGCGCTCGATCAGGTCAAACGCGAGAGCGGCACGCACTTCGATCCGGGAGTCGTCCACGCACTCGAACGAATCAAGGAGAAGCTCGCTCAGTTGCGTCAGTAGACGGGGTAATCCGGGTGAAGAGCGTCACAGGTCCGGTCGCGAGCGCGCTTGGTTCATCGACGCCGTGAAGACCGCAAGCTCTGCCCGGTTGCTCTTCGGCGCTTCGTCGGTCCTCTGGGGCGTGATCTTGCTCGTTTGGCACGACGCGGGCGCATGGGAACAACTGCCGATTCCGACGCTACCGATGGGCAGCCTCATCGCCGATCTCCTCGCGCTGGCGATGATCGCCGGCGGTTTGGGCATCTTCTTCGCGCCGACGCGCGCGCAAGCCGCGATGGTGCTGACCATCGTCTTCGGCGCGGTGACGCTCGCGGGCATTCCCGCGATCGTTGCGGCGCCGCTGGCATTTGGCAGCTACATCGGCTCCTTCGAGTTCCTTGCGCTCGTGACGGGCGCAGCGGCGGTGTATGCAGATCGGCGCCTCACGCGCATCGGCCTGGGCATCTGCACGATCTCGTTCGCGCTGGCGCAGATCACGTATTTCAAGTACACGGCAAGCCTGGTGCCGGCGTGGATTCCGCCGGGTCAAATATTTTGGGCGGTCCTCACTACGGTAGCGTTTGCGCTTGCCGCAATCGCGATTTTGATCAACGTGCGAGCGCGCCTCGCGATGCGCTTGATGACGCTGATGCTCGTCCTCTTCGGGTTGCTGGTGTGGGTGCCGATCGTTTCCGCGCATCCCGGCAAGCATTTCAACTGGTCCGAGATCGTGCTCAACTTCCTGATCGCAGGCGCCGTGTGGATGGTCGCGGACGCATGAGCCGCGATGCGACCCACGCAACGGGCACGCCGAAGAAGAGCGTATGCGCAACGAAGGTATTGGTGAAGCCGAGCGGCGTGTAGGGATTTTGCGGCGCGTGGCCGAGCGGCACGACGCCGAAACGCATCACCATCATCACGAAAAATCCGAAGGCGAAGCCCCACGCTGGCGGACGCGCGAGCATCTGCGGCAGCAGCGTCCGCGCAACGAGCACGAAGACGAAGCCCCAAATCAGGCTCACCACGAGATGCATGCCCTGCCCGACGGCGATGACCGTCGCGAGCGGTGCGCGAGACGCGATTTGATAACCCAGCACGTTCGACGCATCCCACGTGTAGAGCGCGTACGGCGAAACGTGGAAGAAGAGCGGCAGGCTGATCGTGAGGTAGAGAAAGATCGTAACCGCCCCGGTGAGGCCCGCGGCTAGCGCGGCACCTACGTCGGTTTTTCCCATGCCGCCGGAGCGCTTGCCGGCGCCGCGCTGTGACGTCGGTGAGGGTTACGGCTTCAGCGCGACCTCGCCAACGACGCATACGAGCACGTCGTGCTCGCGTAGTCGCGTCGCGACAATCGTCGCGACGTCGCGCATCGAGAGATCGCGTGTGATCACAGCGGTTTACCGGACGCGCGCGGTCGACGCCTGATCTTCCAAATGCGTTCGTACTTCGGCCATTCGCTCATTTGCAGCAACAAATGAAGCAGAGCATCTTTCGCAGGAAAGCGTGGATTGAGCGTAACCAGGCGGGTACGGCCGCGCAGACGCGTTACGATGACGCCGGCGTCTTCGAGTGAGGCGACGACGCGTCGAATCTCTGTGGGCGCGCGCCCGAGCAGCGCCCCGAGTTCCCGCGGGTAGCTTTCCCCTAAGCGCCCGATCGCGACGAGGGTGTCGGTCCGGATTGCGGAGCCAAAAAGGGCGGAATCCATGCCCGAATAGTACCATATTTGTGTCCATATGGACACAAATATGTGTCTCTAGACTGCATTGAGCGGGCTCCGGCGGAGGAACAGAGAGCCGGAGCCCGCGTCGGCGCGTCCGTGCGCCGTCCTACTCGAAGCGTAGCGCTTCGATCGGATTGAGACTCGCCGCTTTCTTCGCCGGATAGTAACCGAAGAAGATCCCGACGAGCGCCGAGAAGGCGACCGAGAACAGGACCCACACGAGCGGAATCTGCGTGGGCCACTTTGCGAGCACGGCCACGACGAACGTGCCGATGAATCCGCAGACGATGCCGATCACGCCGCCCGCCGCGGCGAGCACCGTCGACTCGGTGAGGAACTGGCGCAGAATCGTCGCGCCGCGCGCACCGACCGACATGCGCAAGCCGATCTCTCGCGTGCGCTCGGTGACCGAGACCATCATGATGTTCATGATCCCGATGCCGCCGACGATCAGCGAGACCGCCGCGACGCCGGCAAGCAAGAACTCCATCACCGCGCCGGTCGACGAGGCCGCCGCCGCAATCGATTGCAGATTGCGCACCTGGAAGTCGGCCGGCTGACCGGCGGCGATCTGGTGGCGCTGCGTGAGCAGCGACGTCACTTCGTTCTGCACCGGCGTGATCTCGTCGGTGGTCGCGGCCGAGACCATGAGCTGATTGACCGTCGTCTGTCCGGTGATGCGTTGCGTCGCCGAGGTGTAGGGAATCAGCACGGTGTCGTCTTGGTCGGTGCCGAGGCTGCTCTGGCCGAGCGGCGTCAGCGTGCCGACGACCGTGAACGGCACGTTGTCGATGAGAATCGTCTGCCCGATCGGATTTTGACCGCTCGGGAAGAGCTCGCTGACGTCGGTCTGTCCGAGCACGGCGACTTTCGCGGCGTCGTTGACGTCGTTTTGCGTGAAGAACGTGCCGGTTGCGATCGGCCACGAACGGATCTGTGTGTAGGTCGGCGCGACGCCGGTAACGGTGGTCTGCCAGTTGTCGCCGGCGGCGACCACTTGCGTGCGAATCGTGACGACGGGAGAGACGGCCGCGACGCCCGGCAGTTGCGCGATCGCCATACCGTCGGCAGGCGTGAGCGTCGACGCGGTGCCAAATCCGCCGCGCGCGCCGGAGCTCGTCACGCTCCCCGGCTGCACGACGATCAGATTCGACCCCAGCGAGTTGATGCTGTTTTGCACCGAGACGCGCGCGCCGCTGCCGATCGCCACGGTGACGATCACCGCCGCCACGCCGATGACGATGCCGAGCATCGTGAGCATCGAGCGGACTTTGTTGCGCACCAGTGCCTGCAGCGCGAGCCGGAAGATGCCTTTGAAGTCACTCATTATGCCACCTTGTCATTCTGAGGTGCGAGCGCGTAAGCGCGAGCCTCGAAGGACGAGGGACCATCACGTACCACGTGTCCATCGCGAAACATCACGATGCGCTTGGCGTGCGCGGCGATATCGGGTTCGTGCGTGACGAGCATGATGGTGATGCCGGCCTTCTCGTTGAGCTCTTTGAAGATGCGCATGACGTCTTCGCTGGTTTTGGTATCGAGTGCGCCGGTTGGCTCGTCGGCGAGGATGAGGCCGGGATTGTTCACGAGCGAGCGCGCGATTGCGACGCGCTGCTGCTGCCCGCCCGACATTTGGTTGGGGTGATGCTGCGCCAGATGATCGACGCCGACGATCTCCATCATTTCGTGCGCGATGCGCGCGCGATCGGAGGCGGGCACGCCCGCGTAGACCATCGGCAGCTCGACGTTTTCGAGCGCGCTCGTGCGCGGAAGCAAGTTGTAGGCTTGAAAGACGAAGCCGAGCCGCCGGCTGCGAATGTCGGCGCGCGCGTCGGCATCGAGATGCGAGACGTCGGTGCCTTCGAAAAAGTAGCGACCGGCGGTGGGGTTGTCGAGCAGACCGGTGATCTGCATGAACGTCGATTTGCCCGAACCCGAGGGGCCCATGACGGCGACGAACTCGCCGGCGCGGATCTCGAGATCGATGCCGGCGAGCGCGATCACCTCGCTCTCGCCAAGCGCGTAGACTTTGCGCAAGCCTTCGACCTTGACGACCGGTTGTGTAGTGGTTTCCACGATCTGTTCCTCCGTGAATAGCGTACGCCGCGTGCCTGACGGCACGCGGCGAACGGGGTTAGCGCCGGATGAGAGGGTCAAGCGCTAGGGCATTCTGCCCATATGCGGGCTGCCGCCGGCGAGCGGGTTGGCGTTGCTCGCGCCTTTGCCACCCTGAGCCCCTTTGTGCGAGCCGCCGCTCATCGCGGTGACCACCTTGTCGCCCGCGGCGAGCGTTGCGCTGCCGGTCGGCGTGACCGCGGCTTGCGTCGCCGTCACGAGGCCGACGTACACCGGCACGCGCTGCAGTTTGCTTCCTTGCTGTACGAGCACCGTCGCGCTCTCACCGGGCGTGACCGCGGCGCTGCTGCTTGCGCTGCCGCCCCATGGATTCGCCGCCGCACTGTCACCCTGAGCTGCACTGTCACCCTGAGCTGCACTGTCGCCCTGAGCTTGTCGAAGGGCACCATGCACCGCCGCAACCGGCACCACGAGCGCATTCGGCGTGCTGGCGACGTCGATCGTGGCGTTGGCCGTCATGCCGGGCAGCAACTGACCCGTCGGGTTGGCGACGTCGACGACGACGTCGTAGGTGACCACGTTGTTGACGGTTTGCGGATTGATGCGCACCTGCGTGACTTTGCCCGTGAAGACTTGGTTCGGATAGGCGAGCACCGTGAAGCTGACGTTGTCGCCCTGCTTCACGCCGCCGATATCGGGTTCGCCGACGTTGATGTCGACTTCCATTTGATCGAGATTCTGCGCGATGGTGAAGAGCGTGGGCGTGGAGAGCGAGGCCGCGACCGTTTGGCCGACCGAGACGTCGCGCGCGACGACCGTACCGTCGACCGGCGAGGTGATGACGGTGTTGTTCAGGTTGACCTGATCTTGCTGCACCGTTGCGGCGGCGGCTTGCACTGCGGCCTGCGCGGCTTGCGCGCCGGCGCCCTGCGCTTGCGTCTGTGCCTGCGACTGCGCGTAGGCGGCTTGCGCTTGCGCGACGGCCGTTTCGTCTTGCGCGACGGTCGATTGATCTTGCTGCACGGTCTCTTGCGCGATGTAGCCTTCGTTCAACAGCGTCTGATCGCGCGTGAGCTGTTCTTGCGCAACGGTCAGTGCCGCTTGCGCTTTGGGAATGGCGGTTTGCGCCGCGGTCGCGCCGGCCGCTTGCGCGGTCGTGTTGGCGCTGGCTTCAACGGCGCTGGCTTGCGCTTGCGCGAGGTTCGCATCGGCCTGATCGAGCTGCGCTTGAATCGTGCTCGGGTCGATGCGCGCGAGCACTTCGCCCTTGGTCACTTTCGAATTGTAGTCGACGTTGAGTTGCGAGATCGTGCCCGAAACTTGCGTGCCGACCGAGATGCTGTTCTGCGGATTCACGGTGCCCGAAGCCGTGACGGATTGCGTGAGCGTTTGCTGCACGACCGGCGCGGTGACCACCTGGACGGCCGCGCGAGCGCGCGCGGTGAGCGTGCCTGCGATCAGGCCCACGATCACCAGGGCGGCCAGCGCGGCGAGCGCCCAGCGCGGCACGCGTCCGAGCGTCTGCCCGAACCCCGTGAAGCCCGCCGAGAGCGGTAGCGATTGTGCTGACATGGCGT
>DATJRM010000001.1:0-14624 GCA_035504755.1 Candidatus Acidiferrales bacterium | reverse complement strand
AGTTTGTTCACACGCTCGGTCAGTTCTTCCGGTGTCGTCGAGAGCGTCGTCGCAAGGTCGGTTACGAGCTCTTGCTGATTGACCACGAAGCGCTCGGCCGACGCCGAGACGCAGCTCTCGATCCGGCGAATGCCGCTGCCGATCGAAAATTCGCTCAGAATCACGAACAGCCCGAGCTCCCCGGTCGAGTGCGCGTGCGTGCCGCCGCAAAACTCGATCGACGGTCCGGCTTGGAGGACGCGCACCTTCTCGCCGTACTTCTCGCCGAACATCCAGATCGCGCCGCTGCGCTTGGCCTCTTCGATCGGCAGCTCGCGGGTGACGACCGGCGAGTCGTCGCGAATCATTTCGTTGACCCGTGCCGCGACCGCGCGCTTCTGCTCGGGTGTCAGCGCGCCCGCCGGATTGCGAAAATCGAAGCGCATCCGATCGATGCCGACCCACGATCCGGCCTGCGTGACCTCTTCGCCGAGCACGTCTTTGAGCGCGCGCTGCAACAAGTGTGCGGAGGTATGATGGCGCCGGATCTCGCGCCGCCACCAATCGAAGACGACGGTCTGCGCCCGCGCACCGGCCGTGAACTCGCCGCTTTTCACCACGCCGTGATGCGCGATCGCTTCGCCCATGTACTGCGTGTCGTCGACGTCGAAGACGGAGCCGTCTTCGAGTGTCAGCCGGCCGCGATCGCCGATCTGTCCACCGCGCTCGGCGTAGAACGACGTACGATCGAGCACGATGACGCCTTTCTGGCCCGCGCTCAGCGTCTCGACCGGTTTATCCGCCGCGAGCATGGCGACGATCTCGCCGTCGCTTTCGAGGCCGCCGTAGCCCGCGAACTGCGAGCTCACCGCCGGCAACTCTGCCAGCGAGACCACGGCACGCTTGGCCTTCGCATCCGCACGCGCGCGCTCGCGCTGCTCGTTCATCGCCGCTTCGAACTCGACGGTGTCGACCGCAACGCCGCCGTCGGCGGCGATCTCCCGCGTCAACTCGATCGGAAACCCGTAGGTGTCGTGCAGCAGGAACGCGTCGTGACCCGAGATCAGCCGCGTGCAATTGTCGTTGGCGTCTTGGATCAGGCCGTCGAGCATCGCCATGCCGCGCTCGAGCGTGCGATCGAAGGTCTCTTCCTCGGCGCGCAGGGTTTGCTCAATGCGCGTGACGTTATCGCGCAGCTCGGGATAACCCGGTGCGAGCGATTTCACGACGGCCGGGACGAGGTGCGTCAGAAAGCCGTTCGGGTAGCCGAGCAGTTTGCCGTTGCGAATGGCGCGCCGTATCAAGAAGCGCAGTACGTAGCCGCGATCGGTGTTCGACGGATAGATGCCGTCGTTGATCAGGAAGGTTACCGCGCGCGCGTGATCGGCGATGATGTTCTGTCGCTCGCGCTGCTCTTGCGGGTGCACGTTCGCTGCCGCGAGGGGCGGCTGCGCTTCGATCAGGTCGGTGAAGAGATCGGTCTCGTACATCGAAGCCTGGCCGTTGCTGACGGCGAGCATACGCTCGAGCCCGGCGCCGGTATCGATCGATTTCTTCGGCAGCTCCGTCAGCTTGCCATCGGCACCGCGATTGTACTGTTGGAAGACGACGTTCCAGATCTCGACGAACCGATCGCCGAGATTCGGTCCGGTGTCTTCGCTTGCGCTCGCGTACGCCTCGCCGGTATCGTAGAAGATCTCCGTCGATGGACCGCAGGGCCCGGTCGGACCCATCGTCCAGAAGTTCTCTTCGTCGAAACGCGTGATGCGCGACTTCTCCAGACCGACGTCCTTGTGCCAGATCTCGGCGGCTTCGTCGTCGCCGGTGTGCACGGTGACGTAGAGGCGCGCCGGATCGAGCTTGAGCACCTTCGTAACGAACTCCCAGGCCCACTCGATGGCCTCGCGCTTGTAGTAGTCGCCGAAGCTGAAGTTGCCGAGCATCTCGAGGAACGTACCGTGGCGTCCGGTGCGCCCGACGTTCTCAATGTCGCTCTTCGCGCCCGCAACGCGGAGGCAGCGCTGCACCGTAACGACGCGCGGCGCCGGTGCCGGTGCGTCGCCGAGGAAGACGGGCACGAACTGCTCCATCCCGGCGATGGTGAAGAGCGTCGTGCTCATCTCGTCGGGTATGAGGCTCGCGGAGGGCATTGGCTTGTGCTGCTTGGTAACGAAGAAATCGACCCAAGCCTGGCGGAGTTCTTGGCTCTTCATGGGTTCAATGAGGGATGATAGCAGAGAGAGGGCCCTGCCTCCTACGACCGGTCTCGGGGCAGGGAGCCCGGCATGCCGTTAACCGGCGCCGGGGCCGAGCGACGGCGCTATTCTCCGAGAGCCGCGCGAAGCTTTTCGAGCGCTTTTGCCTGCAGCCGCGAGACGTGCATCTGCGAGACGTTGAGGCGTTTGGCGATCTCCGTTTGCGAGACCGACTCGTAAAAGCGTAGGTAGATGATGACCTTTTCGCGCCCGGTGAGCACGTGGAACGCGCGCTCGAGATTGGCGCGGTCTTCGAGCAGCTCCAAGCCCGGATCGGTGATGCCGACGGTATCGGCCAGCCTTTGCGCGCGCTTGTCGCCCTCGCTCGTGATCTCGGAATCGAGCGAGAGCAGATTGTACGCTCCGCCGAGCTCCTGCGCTTCGAGGATCTCTTCCTCGCTTGCCCCGAGGCTGGTCGCGAGTTCGGCGACGGTCGGGCTGCGCCCGAGTTCCACCGACATCTTTTCGTTGGCGCGATTGACGGCGAGATTGAGCTCTTGCAGACGGCGCGGCACTTTGACCGCCCAGCCTTTGTCGCGAAAATACCGCTTGATCTCGCCGACGATGGTCGGCGTTGCGTAGGTCGTGAACTCGACGCCGCGGTCGAGCTCGAACCGGTCGATGGCTTTGAGCAACCCAACGGTGCCGACCTGAATGAGATCGTCCAGCGGTTCGCCGCGATTGGCGAATTTCAGCGCGAGGAAGCGCACCAAATTGAGATGCGCCACGACCAGATCGTTACGCATCGACTCATAATCGCGCTCGCAAACGCTGGGCTGCTGCTCGTGACGAACGCGGGCCCGAATGAAACGCGAAAAGAGGTCGCGCGTGCGTTCTCGCATCGAGCGCGCATCGCCGCTTTGGTCGCGCACGTTAAACGGCGAGCCGCTTCACCATGACCAGGAGTGTACCCTGATCCGGGTGGACCTCGAAATCCACGTCATCCATCAAGGAGCGGATCAGAAATACACCAAGGCCCCCCACGCGCTCGTCGGCCATCTCGCGCGAGCGAATGTGCTCGGGCCGCGTACCGCGCCCAAAATCACGGATGCTCAGGCGCAGGCCGCTCGGCACGGCTTCGCACTTGATCTCGATATACGGGCTGCCGCGCGCGTGCTGGATCGCGTTGGTGCATGCCTCCGCGACCGCAAGCTTGATGTCCTCGATCTCGTCGATCGAAAAATTCAAGCGGCTCGCGACCGCGGCAACCGAAAGTCGCGCCAGCGCAACCCACTCCGCCTTGCACGGAATGCGCAGATCGACGATATCGACGTCGTCGGCGTTCGGCAGCGGCTGATTCACACCAGGGCCTGCATTGCGGCCTCTTCGCTATCGAAGATGCCGAAGATTTTGACCAGGCCCGTAATATCGAAGATTTTGCGTATCTGCGGATTGGTGCAAACAAGGTTCACCGAACCGCCGTGCTCGCGCACGCGCTTGAGGCCGCCGATCAGCACCCCGAGTCCCGTCGAATCGATATAGCGGACTTTCTCCAAATCGATGACGAGATTGTAGACGCCGCGATCGATGAGATCGCCGATAGCGTCCTTGACCTTTGGCGAGGTGTAGACGTCGATTTCACCGCTCAATTCGACGATGTAACAATCACCTTGCGCTTCGCGAACGTTTACCTTGATATCCAACGTCTTCTCCACTCTATTGCTCGCTTGCATCACCCATGGTGGCACGGCTATTCTCGACGATTGTTCGGCCGCGCTCGTATAAATCAGCATAGCGGCCTCGCAAATCGCCCGAGGCATCCATCGCTAAGTTACCCGCTTCGCGGGCCTTCCCAACCAAGAGATCCCGTGTTTCCTCTTGTGCCAGAAGCATGGCGACCGCACCGCCGGCGATCGCACCGAGGAGAAAGCCGGCAAAGAACCCGCTGCCATTGCCGCCGCCCTCGTCGCTGCTCATGCCTTTCCCCTCTTACGACCCGTCGCTCGATGTTCTTCCCGTCACAATGCGCCGTAAACCAGCGCTTATCCCCGAGATCGTCGCGCCGACGTTCTCGATGGCCGGGGCGAGTGCTCCCCTGGCGATCGCGGCGGTTTCCGAGAGCGACCCCGCCACGTCCTCGAGCGATGCCACGACGCCACGCAAGCGAGCTAGCGTCTGGTCGGCGGTGTCGGCGATGCCGCCCAGATGATCGAGGGTCTCGCCGATCGGCCGCCCGAGGCTCTCGAGCTGCCGGTCGACCACGTCGAGCGAACGGTTGACGCGTCCGAGCGTGCTCGCAAAAGCAATCCCGGCGACGAGCGCCGCGATCCCAACGAGAAAAACGCCCACGCCGACGCCGATGTCGAGCACGATGCTCCAATCCACAATCACGATGCACTCCCCTGTAGTTCCGCAGTGATACGCGGCACCAGCGCCAAAACCCGGTCGATCTCTTCCTCGGTCGTTGATTCCCCGAGAGTGAAACGAATCACGCCCTGCCCCCGATGCGGTTCGCCGCCGAGCGCCGCAATCACGTGGCTCGGCTCGATCGCACCCGAGGTACAGGCGCTACCCGTCGAGACCGCGATTCCTTCCAGATCGAAACGTACGAGCAACGCTTCCGAGTCCAAACCCACGAACGAGACGTTGCTGTAGTTCGGCAACCGCGGCGCCCCCTCGCCGTTGACGCGAATGCCGCCGGCACGCAGCCCCGCTTCGAGCCGATCGCGCAGACGCCCGGCTCGCGCAGCGCGGTCGGGCTGCATGCGCACCGCCCGTTCGAGCGCTGCCGCAAGGCCCACGATCCCCGCCACGTTTTCCGTCCCCGACCGGCGTCCGAACTCTTGACCGCCGCCGTGGACGAGCGGCGCAAGCGCAAGGCCTTCGCGCACGTAGAGAACGCCGACGCCCTTGGGACCGTAGAACTTATGCGCGGAGAGCGAGAGCAGGTCCACTCCCAGGTCGCGCGGCCGCACGTCGATCCAGCCCGGTGCTTGAATTGCGTCCGTGTGGAAGATCACGCCGTTCTCGCGCGCCGCGGCGGCGAGCTGCGCAATCGGTTCGATGACCCCGATCTCATTGTTGGCATACATCACGGTTGCCAGAATCGTGTCGTCGCGCAGGGCGCGCGCGAACGTCTGCGCATCGATCATGCCGCGCTCGTCGACCGGAAGGAGCGTGATCTCGAAGCCTTCGTCGCGCAACGCATCGAGTGCGTGCAAGACGGCGTGGTGCTCGATTTGCGTCGAGACGATGTGCCGCCCCCGATCGCGATGCGTCCGAGCGACGCCGATGATCGCTTGATTGTCGCTCTCCGAGCCGCTGCCCGTAAACGTGATCTCCTTGCGCGAAACCCCGAGCGATGCGGCCACCCGGTCGCGCGCTTGGTCGAGGCCGGCGCGGGCGCGCCGTCCCTCGCCGTGCAGCGAACTCGGGTTTGCCCCCGCCTCGCGAAAATACGGCAGCATCTCCGCGAGCACGCTGTCGTGGACGGGGGTCGTCGCGGCATGATCGAGGTAGATGCGCGCTTTTTTCATCGATTTCTCAGAGCCATCTCAGAGCGATGCTCTACGATTACACGTGTGCGAAGCTCCATTGCACACTCCGAGAAGTAGCAACGGGAACGCGGTCCGGGGGTCTTCCCCCGGACCGTTAATTTTTTTCGTCGTTTTCGCCCGCTTCATAATATCGCCGGCCTCGCAAATTCTCGGGCAGATTCTCTTGCTTGACGGAGTAGTCGTCGTGCGCGTAGTGGTAGTCGCGCCCGTACCCGAGTCCCTTCATCAAACCCGTCGGTGCGTTGCGTAGATGCAACGGCACCGGATCGTTGCGCGTCTCCTGGACGTCGCGCATCGCCGCGCCGTACGCGCGTCCCACGCTGTTGCTCTTCTTCGCGCGGGCGAGATAGAGCGTTGCATGCGCAAGTGGATAGAAGCCCTCCGGCATACCTACGAAATGCACGGCTTGTTGCGCGGCGGTCGCCACCGCGATGCCTCCAGCGTCGGCTAATCCCACGTCCTCCGACGCCAAGATTACCAGACGCCGCGCGATAAAGAGCGGATCTTCGCCGCCGTCGATCATACGCGCGAGCCAATAGATTGCCGCGTCGGGATCGCTCGCGCGCACGCTCTTGATGAACGCACTGATGACGTCATAGTGTTGCTCGCCGCTCTTGTCGTAGGTCGAGCCCCGTTTCTGCAGCGCCTCGAGCACGAGGGCGCGGTCGATCTCCTTTGCGCCATTGCGTTGCGGCGCGCTCGCCGCGGCGAACTCGAGCGCCGAGAGGGCGGTGCGCGCATCGCCGTTCGCATAGCTGATGAGCGTCTCTCGAGCGTCGGTGTCGAGCTCGATCGTCTCGCTGCCCAGTCCGCGTTGCGGATCGGAGAGCGCGCGGTCTACGATCGTCGCGATCTCGCTCTCGGAGAGCGGATGCAGCACGAAGACGCGCGAGCGCGAGAGCAGCGCTGAAATGACTTCAAACGACGGATTCTCCGTCGTCGCGCCGATCATCGTGATCGTGCCGTCCTCGACGTAGGGAAGGATCGCGTCTTGCTGGGCCTTGTTGAAACGATGGATCTCGTCGATGAAGAGCACGGAGCGCTGTCCCACGCGCCGCCGGGCCTGCGCTTCGGCGACGACGCGGCGCAGATCGGCGACCCCGGCGCTCACCGCCGAGAGCTTCTCGAAGTGCGCGCCGGTCGAGCGCGCCACGATCTCTCCCAGCGTCGTCTTGCCGGTGCCCGGCGGACCCCAAAGGATCATGGATGGTACGCGGTCGTTTTCGATCGCGCGGCGCAACGCGCGCCCCGGACCGACGATCTCGTCCTGGCCGACGTACTCGTCGAGCGAGCGCGGACGCATGCGCGCCGCAAGCGGCGCGTCTGGCTCCTCGAAGAGCGAGTTCATGATCAGTGAGGCGACGAAGCCGGCGCCGGTGCGGGCGATGCGCCTTTGTGGTGTTCGAGCGGGTTGTGGATCTTGATCGGTCGCGGGGTCGCAATCGTCCGGCTGACATCGCTCGGGAACTGCATCACGACGTCGCCTTCAGCGTGAGCCTGACCCGAGACCGTGTTGTAGAGCACGTGGTCTGCGACCATGTTGCGTGTCCCTTGAACGATCTTGACGTTGCCGGTGAGGTCGAGATCGTGCGTGAGGTCGTCGAGCACGCCCTTGTTTGCGTCGACCGTCGTGTCGGCTTGAACGTAATGCACGTTGCCGGTCGCAGTATAGATTTTTCCTTTGCCGTCGATGTGCACTTGGTCGGCGGTGAGCGTCGAGGGGCCCTTGGACTTCGCCGGCTTCGTGCTCGAGAGCCCGGCGAAGTTGCCTTCGGTGTCGTGCATGACGACGTTTCCGTAAAGCGTCGCTTGTTGCGATTTGTAGTTTCCGCTCGCGCGATCGGCCGTAATGTCACCGCCCCCGCGCGTCATCGTGAGCTGCTTGGGCGTACTGAAATCGCCCGACTTGAAGTTGACGTCGAGCAGCGAGGCATGAACGGTCCAGACACCGACCTGGAACGTAGGCGGTCCCGTCGACGGAAGCGCCGACGGCGACGGTGAGGGCTTGGGGCTCGGGGACGCGGCGAGCAATGCGAACGTCATCACCGTGACGAGCACGAGGGGTCTCGTCATAGGGAGCGCACTCGAAGGGTCGGTTCGGTTAAATCCACGATGCTCGATTCGCCTTCGCATGGCGGTGCACCATTCTCGATCACGAGATCGGCGCACGCCGGCTCTCGCGAACCGGCCCTCATAGCAGCGAGCGGCCCAGTTCGTTCCAAGATTGCACGCGTGAGGTCGCTTTGCGGCACGCGTATCGCCAGCGTGGAGAGTCCGGCCGTAACGTGATCGCCCACGAACGCCGGCTTGCGCACGATGAGCGTGACGGGACCGGGTAAGAACCGCTTTGCGGCCGAGACGGCAAGCGAGTTGCCGGCGGTGTACTCCAAGAATTCGGTCGCCGACGGGACCAGGAGCAGCAGCGGTTCACCGTTTGCGCGGCCCTTCGTTTGGCGGATCCGCTCGACCGCGTTCGTTCGATACGGATCGCACGCCAGCCAATAGTTCGTATCGCCGGGAAGGACGAGCGTGCCGCCGGCGAAGATGGTCGCCGCGCTCGCTTCGACGACGCGCTCACGCGGCTCGACGCGCGCGTCGATCGCCGGCATCTTACAGGTGGATGCTCATTCCCGTGCCGATCGCCACGCACGACAACGGATCGTCGGCGACGATTGCCGGCACGCCGGTAACCTCGGATAAGAGTTTGTCGAGCCCGCGCAGCAACGCGCCGCCGCCGGTGAGAATGACGCCGCGGTCGATGATGTCGGCGGCGAGTTCCGGTGGCGTCTTCTCGAGCACCGCCTTCACCGCTTCGACGATCGAACCCACCGGCTCGGAGAGCGCCTCGCGAATCTCTTCGCTCGTGATCTTGACGGTCTTCGGTAAACCGTTGATGAGATCGCGACCGCGAATCTCCATTGCGAGCTCTTGCTCGAGCTTGTAGGCCGACCCGATCTTGATCTTGATCTCCTCGGCCGTGCGCTCGCCGATCATGAGGTTGTAGACGCGGCGAATGTAGCGCACGATCGCGTCGTCGAGCTTGTTGCCGGCGACGCGCAGCGATTGTGAAACGACCACGCCGCCTAGCGAGATCACCGCAACGTCGGTCGTACCGCCGCCGATGTCGACTACCATCGAGCCCGACGGTCCGTCGATCGGCAGGCCCGCGCCGATCGCGGCCGCCATCGGCTCCTCGATGATATCGACGTTACGCGCCCCGGCGAGCTTGGCCGCATCTTTGACGGCGCGCTCTTCGACGCTCGTGATCTCCGCCGGCACGCAAATGGTCACGTGCGGCTTGGGCTTCACGATCGTCGACCACCACGAGCGATCCTTCATCACTTTCTTGATGAAGTACGACAGCATCGCCTCGGTCACTTCGAAGTCGGCGATCACGCCGTCGCGTAACGGCCGGATCGCTTGAATGTGCGCCGGCGTTTTGCCGAGCATCTGGCGCGCTTCCTCGCCGACGGCCAACACCTTGCCGGTGTTCATATCCTTTGCGACGACCGACGGCTCGCGCAAAACGATGCCCTTGCCTTTGACGTGCACGAGCACGTTGGCCGTGCCAAGATCGATACCGATATCCAAACTCGAACTCCAGGAACGTGGTGGTAATAAGGTGGTGGTCATCCGGCGACTGAGCCGACGCGCGGATATTCGCGCGTCTCAAAGATACCCGCCGGCTCGACGAGCGGCGTGATGCCGCTACTTCGCTGCACTTGACCGCCGAGGCTCGAGAGCAGCTCTTCCAAGCGTTCGTAGCCGCGATCGATGTATTCCAGACCGATGATCTCGGTTTCGCCTACGGCCGCTAGCCCTGCAACGACCAACGCCGCACCCGCGCGAATGTCCGGTGCTTCGACAGGCGCACCCGAAAGTTGGCTCGCGCCCTTGACGACTGCGGTGTTACTCTCCATCGAAACGCGCACGTCGGCGCCCATGCGCGCAAGCTCGTTGACGTACGAGAAGCGCGCGTTGAAGATCGATTCTTCGACGACGCTCGTGCCCGGCACCGTGGAGAGAAAGGAAACCATCGGTGGTTGCAAGTCGGTCGGAAACCCCGGATACGGCGCGGTGAGAATCTCCGTGCCGCCGGTGATCGTACCGCCGTCGACCCGAATCCAATCTTCGCCGTAGGTGAGATCGACGCCGCACTCTTGTAGTTTCATCATGAATGCTTCGAGTTGATCGGGCCGGCAGCCGGTAACCGTCACGTCGCCACGCGTCACCGCGCCCGCGAGCAATAGCGTACCGGTGACGATGCGGTCGGGAATGATTTCATATTCTCCGCCGCGCAGCTCTTTGACGCCTTCGATCACGATCGTGTCGGTGCCCAGTCCCGTAACCTTCGCACCCATTGCATTCAAGAAGTTGCCGACGTCGACGACCTCCGGCTCCATCGCAACGTTCGCAAGTGTCGTCGTTCCACTGGCGAGCACGGCAGCGAGCATCGCGTTCTTCGTCGCGCCGACGCTCGGCATGCGAAACTCGATATACGCGCCGTGCATCTGCTTGCGCTTGGCTTCGGCAATCAGATAGCCGTGCGCGTTACGCACGTCGCATCCGAGCGCGACGAAGGCTTGTTCGTGCATGTCGGTAGCACGGGTGCCGAGGATGCATCCGCCCGGCAGCGGCACCTCCGCTTTGCCGAAGCGTCCCAGGAGCGGACCGACGATGTCGAATGACGCCGCAAGCTTGCGCACCAGCGCATACGGCGCGCGATACGAGGCGACGTTGCTCGCATCGACGGTAACGGTATTGTCGCCTTCGTAGCGGATACGCGCGCCGAGCGCTTCGAGAAGCGACCACATCACCGAGACGTCGGTGATGCGCGGCACGCGGTGCAGCGTTACTTTGCCCTTGCAGAGAATGGCCGCAGCCATGATCGGCAGCGCCGCGTTTTTCGCGCCGTGCGTTGCAACCGAACCCTCCAAGCGGGCGCCGCCGCGCACGCGAAGTGTGGTCTCTAGCCTATCGAGCATTGTGTGTCAGGTTCGCTAGACGAAGTCCCGGAACATGTTTGCAGTGAAGGCTGACCGACGCGGAGCCGATGGTCCGACAGTGGGAGGAGGCTCTGAACGAGGCCCGGAGCCGGGAAGGCGAGAGGGCCGAGAAAGGCAGCTAGTGTCCGGTCAGCCTTAACTTGGCGTTGGCGAAGTCGATCTCCGATTGCGTGGTCGCATGCGCCAGCTCGTCGTGGGTCTTGGCTACGTTGACGTCGCCGAAGGTGACGGCCTCGTCGACGAGGATCGTCACCCGGTCGGGTAGCGCTTGCATGAAGCCTTCACGGGTCGCAAGTTCGAGGCGCTGGGTCTTGCCGTCGACGGCGACGTTCGCACGCACGACGCCCGGTTTGAGCGCGCCGAGGAACGGCGCGTGCCGGGGCAGGATGCCCTCCTCTCCCTCGGTCGTCACCGCAATGATCAACTCGGCGTCGCCCTCGAAGACGACCTTCGTCGGCGTGATGAGCTTGAACGGAACCGTGTTCGCCATCGAAGGGTCAGGCCGACGCGCCGAGCTTCTCGGCGGCCTCTTTGACTTCGTCGATGCCGCCCTTGTAGAAGAACGCCTGCTCCGGCAGATTATCCACTTTGCCGTCGAGGATCTCGCGGAAGGCCGCGATCGTTTCGGCGATCTTGACGTACTTGCCGGGCGTGCCCGTGAACTGCTCGGCCACGAAGAACGGCTGCGAGAACATACGTTGCATGCGCCGCGCACGGCCGACAGCGACCTTGTCGTCCTCGGAGAGCTCTTCGATGCCGAGGATCGCGATGATATCTTGCAGGTCCTTGTAGCGCTGCAGCGTCTCTTGCACGCCGCGCGCCACCGCGTAGTGCTCGTCGCCGACGATCTGCGGATCGAGAATGCGCGACGTCGACGCAAGCGGATCGACGGCAGGATAGATGCCGAGCTCCGAGATGGGGCGCGAGAGCGCCGTCGTAGCATCCAAATGCGCGAAGGTCACGGCCACCGCCGGATCGGTGTAGTCGTCGGCCGGCACGTACACCGCTTGTACCGACGTGATCGAACCTTTGTTGGTCGAGGTGATGCGCTCTTCGAGCGCACCCATGTCGGTCGAGAGCGTCGGCTGGTAGCCGACGGCCGAGGGCATGCGGCCCATCAGCGCCGAGACTTCGGAACCCGCCTGCAGATAGCGGAAGATGTTGTCCATGAAGAGCAGCACGTCGGCGCCTGCTTCGTCGCGGAAGTATTCCGCCATCGTCACGCCCGTTTGCGCAACACGGAAGCGCACGCCCGGCGGTTCGTCCATCTGTCCGAACACGAGCGTGGTCTGCGCGAGCACGCCCGACTCTTTCATCTCGATCCACAGATCGTTGCCTTCGCGCGTACGTTCTCCGACGCCGGTGAAAACCGAGAACCCCTTGTGGACGTTGGCGATGTTGCGAATCAGCTCTTGAATCAAGACCGTCTTGCCGACGCCCGCGCCGCCGAACAGTCCGACCTTGCCGCCGCGCGTGTACGGCGCCATCAAGTCGATGACCTTGATACCGGTCTCGAAGAGTTTTGGCGTCGGATCCTGCGCCATGAAATCCGGCGCGGGACGATGAATCGGCCACTGTGCAGCGGCCTTGACCGGCGCATCGGAGTCGATCGGTTTGCCCAGAACGTTGAAGATCCGCCCGAGCGTGCCTTCACCAACGGGTACCGTAATCGGGCCGCCGGTGCTCGTGACGGCCTCGCCGCGGCGTAGACCGTCGGTCGATCCGAGCGCAAGGCAACGGACCTGATTGTTGCCCAACTCGTCTTGCACTTCGAGGACGAGATCGCGCGCCTGCATTGCCGTGCCGCCGAGCTCGATTCCCGCGGCGACACCGCTGGAGGCACCGTTGGCCTGCCGCGAGCCCGTGGAGGCCTGCCCGGTCGAAGGATCGACGCGAACGTGAAGCGCGTCGTTGATCTTCGGCAGCGTCTCCGCGCTGAACTCGACGTCGACGACGTTTCCGAGCACTTGTGCAACTTTACCGGTGGCAGCCATCTTTTATCTCCAGTTCAAAATGCGCACCGCACTTCGCGCGGTGCTTTGGCACTTCGCAGCACTTCCGGCACTTCGCGCCGGAAACGCTGCTGCGCGCCCCCATGCCGACTTCGCGGCATGGGCCCCCAATATTAACCATTGACCAACGCTTCTGCGCCGCCGACGATTTCAAGCAACTCTTTCGTGATCGCCGCTTGGCGGGCGTTATTCATTTGAATGGTGAGCTCGTCGATCAGTTTGCCGGCGTTGTCGGTTGCATTGTTCATGGCCAGCAGCTGCGCCGCGTAGAATGCGGCGTCCGTTTCGAGGATCGCCGAGAAAATCGTGAATTCCAGGTATTTGGGCAGCAGACGCGAGAGCACGAACTCGGGCGACGGCGCAAACTCCACCGCTCCCTTCGGCGTTTTCGACGCTTCGCTCTCCCCCTTCGACGGGCTCAGGGTGACAGGCGACGAGTTCAGCGAGACCGGCTCGATCGGGACGAGCCGGTGCGTTTCCGGCTTCTGCGACATCATCGAGATCAATTTCGAACTGATCAGCACGATCTCGGAGATCTTGCCGTTCGTGAAGTCGTCGGAGACGCGCTTGGCGACGTCGCGAGCGACGTCGAGCTTCGACGGTGCATTGACCGGCCACGTCGGACGATCGGTCTTCCCCATGCGGCGCACGTGGTTGCGCGCCTTGACGCCGACCGTGTACCACTCGACGTTCTTTCCGCGAGCGAAGACGTCACCCGCACGAAGCACGTTGGAGTTGAAGGCGCCGGCCAGACCCTTGTCGGCGCTCATCAGGATCACGCCCGACGGCGCCCCCGGATTTCCCGGTTTCATGAACGGATGATCGACCGACGACACCGCGCTCATCAAATCGTTCAGCATCTCCGCCAGCGTATCCGCGTACGGACGCGCCTCTTTCTGTGCCAGTTCGGCGCGGCGAATCTTGGCCGCGGCAACTTGCTTCATGGCCTTGGTGATCTGCTGCGTGTTCTTCAACGAGCGTATCCGCGCGCGAAGGTCCTTGACGGTCATGCGGCGCTCCGGCGTTTCATTAGAAGGCCTTATTGAACTCCGTCAGCGCTTGGTTGAGTTTTTGCTTGGTTTCGTCGGAGAGCTGACCGCTCGAAGAGATTGCCTGCGGCACCGCGGCGTATTTCTGATGCAGAAAGTCGATGAAGCCGGACGCCCATCGTTGCAGGCGCGGGGTCGGAATCTCGTTGACGTAGCCGTTGGTCGCACCGTAGATGATCGCGACTTGATCTTCCATCGGCATCGGTTGATACTGCGGCTGCTTGAGGAGTTCCGTGAGCTTCTCGCCGCGCATGAGCTGCATCTGCGTCGCCTTGTCGAGATCGCTCGCCAACTTCGAGAATGCGGCGAGGTCGCGATATTGCGCAAGCTCGAGCTTGAGCTGGCCGGCGACGGATTTCATCGCTTTCGTCTGCGCCGAACCGCCGACGCGCGAAACCGAAAGTCCGACGTCGACGGCCGGACGGATGCCTTGGAAGAAGAGTTCCGGTGTGAGGTAGATCTGTCCGTCGGTGATCGAGATCACGTTGGTCGGTATGTAGGCCGAGAAATCACCGGCTTGCGTCTCGATGATCGGCAGCGCCGTGAGCGACCCGCCCCCGAGTTCGTCCGAAAGCTTCGCAGCGCGTTCGAGCAGACGCGAATGCAGGAAGAAGACGTCGCCCGGGTAGGCTTCGCGGCCCGGCGGGCGGCGCAGCAAGAGTGACATCTCGCGATACGACTGCGCGTGTTTGGTCAGGTCGTCATAAATGATCAGCACGTCTTTTCCGGCGTACATGAGCTCCTCGCCCATTGCGCAGCCGGCGAACGGCGCGATCCAGCGCAGCGCCGCCGCTTCCGACGGACCCACGGCGACGATCGTCGTGTA